>NZ_JBIAMU010000016.1:0-98240 GCF_042874215.1 Streptomyces sp. NPDC004111 | reverse complement strand
GGTGGGTCCGGGGGGGGGCGGGGGGGGCGGGGGGGGCGCGCCGGGGGGGGGGGGGGGGGGGGGGGGGGGGGCGGGGGGGGGGGGGGGGCGGGGGGGGGGCCCCGCGCCCCCCCCCCCCGGCCGGAGGATCCCGTGGCCGGGGTTTCGAGCTGCCCGGGTCCTCATCAGGACCGGTGCAGCTGCTTCAGGTAGTCGTAGGCGCTCGGCAGCTTCTCCAGGAGGTCCTGCTGCTTGCGCTTGACCTCGGCGAACAGCGGCTGCGCCCCGGCGACCGACTCCGGCTTGTGCGCGAGGGCCGGCAGCGGCGCGTCCGGCTCCAGGCCGAGCCCGGCGAAGATGCAGTAGTAGCTGCCGTTGGTCCAGAAGTTACGGAACTCCGCCTCGAAGTTGCCGTAGTACGTCGACTCGTCGGAGATCGGCGGGTTGATCGGCAGACCGGCCTTGTAGGCGGCGATCTTGTCCTTGATGTTCTGGGTGAGCTGGAGCTCCTTGTTGGCCTTCCAGAACGGGGTGTCCGTGCGCGGCGCGTAGTAGAAGTGCGCCTGGAGGAAGTCCCGGGTGTCGTCGAACATCAACTCGATCTCGCGGTTGAAGCTGTCGACCAGGCCCTGGTTGAAGGTGCGGTCCGGGAAGTGCCGCGCGAGCTGGTAGATCGACGCGCTGGTGAAGTAGATGCCGGTCGACTCCAGCGGCTCCAGGAAGCAGGACGACAGACCGATGCTGACGACGTTGTTGACCCAGGCGCGGCGGTTGCGGCCGACGCGGAAGCGGACGTGGTTGAACTCCGTCTTCTCCGGGTCCAGCCCCCACAGGTTGCAGAACTCCTCGGTCGCCTCCTCCTGGGAGGTGAACTTGCTGGAGTAGACGTAGCCGGAGCCGAAGCGGCCCAGCATCGGGATCTTCCACGACCAGCCGGAGGACATCGCGATGGCCGAGGTGTACGGCTCGACGCCGTCCTTCTCGTCGTCGTGCGGGACCTGGGTGGCGACCGCGCTGTCGCACAGCAGGTGGTCGCTCATGTCGATGAAGGGCTCTTCGAGCGCCTTGTTGATCAGCAGCCCGCGGAAGCCCGAGCAGTCCACGAACAGGTCCGCGTCCAGGACCTTCCCGCCCTTGGTGTGCAGCGCGGTGACATAGCCCCGCTCGTCCTGCTCGACGCGCACCATCTCGTCCTGGACGTGGTTGACGCCCTGCTTCTGGGTGGCGAACCGGCTGAGGAAGTCGGCGACGAGCTGCGCGTCGAAGTGCCAGGCGTAACGGGTCGCGGCCTCGCCGTCCAGGGTGCGCGGCGCCTTGTTGGCGTCCATCAGCGGGGGCTCACGGAAGCAGGCGTAGTCGAACGGCTCGCTCGTCTGGCCCTCGTACTTGTTCTTGAACCAGTAGTGCGACAGCGGGGTCTGGTCGTGGTCGGGCAGCAGCCCGAACGGGTGGTAGAAGTGGTCCGGCCCGTCGTCCGCCAGCTTGCGGGGAGTGGGCTCGCCGTTGCCGGGCGTGCGCCAGTTCACGAAGCGCACCGCCATCTTGAAGCTTGCGTTGCACTCCCGCATCCACTCCTCCTCGGGAATCCCGAGGTAGTCGAAGAACGACTTCTGGAGGTTGGGGACGGTGGCCTCGCCCACGCCGATGCGGGGGATGCTCGGGGCCTCCAGGACCGTGATCTCCACCGTGTCCTGGAGTGCCTTGCCCAGGTAGGCGGCAGTCATCCAGCCCGCGGTGCCACCACCGAGGATGACGACCTTCCGTATCCGCGTGTCACCACTGTTCATGTTGCTCAACCCTCGTTTCCGGAGCTGCCGAAGCCGAGTCTGCGGCAGACGAGACACAAGTGTGGGAAGGACCTCGATCACTGCCCTACCGGCGTCTTGCACGGCACCGATAGAGATTCGGTAGATCCCCTCAGCAGGCTGGTACGGGCAGTGCCGTGTGCGCAGGTGCGGCGGGGGACCACGAGGGAAGGCGGCGCGGATGGGCGACTGGATCACCGGCTGGAGCGCCGCCCCCGCGGGCGGACCGGACGACACCGGCGGCCCCCGCGGGAGCGCCGGACCGCTCCCCGCCCTGGTCTGCGTGCCCCCGGCCGGCGCCGGCTGCGGCCAGTTCCGCGCCTGGCGGCGGCCCCTGGCAGGGATCGCCGAGGTGTACGGGGTCCAGCTTCCCGCCCGCGAGGACCGCTGGCACGAACCGATGCCGGACACCTTCGAGGAGGCCGTCACCGCCGTCACCGGCGCCCTGCCCGAACGGCTCGGCCCCGGCCGCCCCTTCGTCCTGTACGGCCACAGCTTCGGCGGCCTCCTCGCCTACGAGGTGGCCCGCCGCACCTCCCCGTACGCCCTCGTGGTGAGCAGCAGCAGACCGCCCGCCGGGGCCCGCGAGGCCGGCGGCCGCATCGTCGGCCGCACCCTCGGCGACGACGAGCTGGACCGGCTCTTCGACGCCGACGACCCGGACCTCGACCCCGCCAGGGCCGCCGCCCTGCGGGACGAGACGCTCCGGGAGCACATGCGGGAGATGATCCTGCGGGACGCCCGGCTCTCCCTCACCCGCGTACACCGGCCGCTCCCGCTGCTGCACCTGCCCGTGCACGTGTGGGGGGCCGAAGGCGACACCGTCGTCCCGCCGGCCGCGCTCGAAGGCTGGGCCGAGGTGACCTCGGGCCCGCCCCTGCACCACCGCGTCCCCGGCGGCCACCACGCGGTCCTGCGCCGCCCCGGACCCCTGCTGGACCGGCTCGCGGAGCTCCTGCGGGACGCCGCCGCCGCACCCACCGCTCCTCCCACCACCGCCGTTCACACGGGAGCCTGACCCATGCACGTAGATCTGCTCGACCCCGGCCCGTTCGCCCGCAACGACTTCTGGTCCACCTTCGCCTGGCTGCGCGCGAACGACCCCGTACACCGGCACCCGGAGCCCGACGGCGAAGGGTTCTGGGCGCTCACCAGGCACCGGGACATCACCCGCGTATACGCCGACACCGAGACGTTCAGCTCGGCCTCCGGCATGCGCCTGGGCAGCCACCCCTCCGTCATCGCGGGCGTCTCCCAGCGGATGCTCATCGTCTCCGACGCCCCCCAGCACACCCGGCTCAAGCGCGCCCTGCACCAGGCCGTCGGCCCGCAGCGGATGCCGTACATCGAGGAACTCGTCGAGAAGGTCGTCTCGGAACTCGCCGGGGAGGCCCTGGACCGCGAGGAGTTCGACTTCATCGACATCGCCAAGCAGCTGCCCAACCGGGTGGTCTGCGCGCTGCTGGGCATCCCCGTCAAGGACTGGTCCTGGATCGGCGACCTCACCACGGACGCCTTCGAGTCCGAGGACGAGATGGACCGCGCCAACGCCAACTCCGAGATCTTCCTGTACTTCATGGAGCTGCTGAGCGAGCGCCGCAAGCGCCCCGGCGACGACCTGATCAGCCACATCACCCACGACACCCGGGTCGACGAGGGCGACGAGGGACAGCGCCCGCTCACCGACGAGGAGATCGTCTTCAACCTGAGCGGCATCCTCTCCGGCGCCAACGAGACCACCCGCTACTCGGCGGCCGGCGCCGTCCACCAGTTCGCCGAGAACCCCGGTCAGTGGCGACTGCTGCGCGAGCGCGGCGACGAACTGGTGGCCCCGGCGGTGGAGGAGATCCTGCGCTGGACCACCCCCGGGGTGCACGCGCTGCGCACCGTCACCCGCGACACCGAGATCAACGGGGTGCCGATCGCCGCGGGCGACCGGGTCACCCTGTGGAACATCTCCGCCAACCGCGACGAGGACCTGTTCACCGACCCGCACACCTTCCGGGTGGACCGCAGGCCCAACCGGCACATCGCCTTCGGCCACGGCCGTCACCTGTGCCTCGGCGCCCACATGGCCCGCTTCGAACTCGCCTCCCTGCTGCGCGCGTTGTCCGGCGTCCTGGACGGCTTCGAGCTG
The DNA here is from genome assembly GCF_042874215.1 of Streptomyces sp. NPDC004111. Lineage (NCBI taxonomy): Bacteria > Bacillati > Actinomycetota > Actinomycetes > Kitasatosporales > Streptomycetaceae > Streptomyces > Streptomyces sp. NPDC004111. The sequence goes on along the minus strand of NZ_JBIAMU010000016.1, from coordinate 94,319 downwards.
ACGGGCCCGGCGGTCTACAACTCCTCCAACTTCACCTGGGGCGTCAAGAGCCTCCCGGTGCGCCTGCTGCACTCGCGCGGTCGCACCGCCACCGCGTAGGGCCGTGCCCGGCCCGAAGGACCCGCCCGGCCCGAAGGACCCGCCCCAGGCGGTCCCGGCAGAAGGAACCCACTCATGCGCATCCTGTTCACCTGCTATCCGGAACGCACGCACTTCCTGCTGATGGCGCCCCTCGCCTGGGCGCTGCGCTCGGCCGGGCACGACGTGCGGGTGGCCTGCCAGCCGAAGATGACCGAGGCCGTCAACCAGGCCGGCCTCACCGCCGTCCCGGTCGGCAGCGACCGCGACCTGTGGCAGGTCCACGGCCGGCTCACCGGCGCCGGCGCGCGCACCGCGCCCGGCCTGCTCTCCCCGTACGACGCGGTGGAGAAGAACCCCGAGGACCTCGACCTCGACGAACTCCGCGAGGGCTACCGGGTCAGGGTCGCCAGTACCCACAAGATGATGAACGCCCCGCTGACCGCCGCCCTCGTCGAGTACGCCCGGCAGTGGCGGCCCGACCTGGTGGTGTGGGAGCCCATGACGTACGCGGGCGCCGTCGCCGCCCGTGCGGTCGGCGCCGCGCACTGCCGGCTGCTGGTCGGCGCCGACGTGTACGGCGTCACCCGCGCCCACTTCAACCGGCTGTCCGCCGAGGCGGGCGACGGCGGCGGCGACCCGCTGGGGGAGTGGCTCGGCGCGTACGCCCGCAGCTACGGCGGCGAGTTCTCCGAGGAGCTGGTCACCGGCCAGTTCAGCATCGACCTGCTGCCGCCCTCGCTCCAGGTGCACGCCCCCGGCCTCGACTACCGGCCGATGCGCTTCACCCCGTACGGCGGCCCCGCGAGCGTCCCGCGCTGGCTGTGGGAGCCGCCGACGCGCCCGCGGGTGGCGCTGACACTGGGCCTGACCGTCACCGACCACGGCATCGGGCTGCCCATCGACCTCGCGGAGATCCTCGACTCGGTGGCGGACCTGGACATCGAGGTGGTGGCCGCCGTCGGCGAGGCCGCCCAGCGCAAGCTGACGCACGTGCCCGACAACGCCCGGCTGGTGAACTACGTGCCGATGCAGGCGCTGCTGCCCACCTGCTCGGCCGTCATCCACCACGCGGGCGTCGGCACCCTGTCGACGGCGGCGTTCTACGGAGTGCCGCAGATCGCCCTGCCCTGGGACGTCGACCAGCCGATCCTCTCCGAGCGGCTCGCCGCCCAGGGCGCCGGTCTCACCAGGCACTCGACGAAGGCGACCGGCGCGTTCGTCCGCGAGAGCCTGCAACGGCTGCTGGGCGAGGGCGGCTTCCGCGACCGGGCGCGCGACCTGCGCGGCGAGATGCTCGCGATGCCGTCCCCCAACGACCTCGTAGCGGAACTGGAGAGCCTCGCGGCGACGCGGGTGGGCTGAACCGGGGTACGACGACGGATGCCGCGCGGGGCAGCCCCGCGCGGCATCCGTCTGCGCACCCCGGCCGCTCTCAGCCCGGCAGCTCCGCCTCGACGAGGTCGGCGGCGCGCCGGGCGCCGCCCTCGGCCGCCATGTTCCGCCGGGCCCGCTCGCACCGCTCGGCGGTGCGCGGGTCCTCCAGGAGGGCCAGGACGGTCTCGCGCAGGGTGCGCGCGGTGGCCTCCTCGGGCTTCAGCCGGCGGGCGACCCCCAGCTCCTCCAGCATCCGGGCGTTGGTGAACTGGTCGGCGGCCTGCGGCAGGGCCACCATCGGCACCGCGCAGGCGATCCCGTCGTGCGCGCTGGAGGCGCCCGCGTGGGTGATGAAGGCATCGGCCTGCTCCAGCACCCGCAGCTGCGGGAACCAGGTGCACACCTCGACGTTGTCCGGGATCCGGCCCAGCGAGGAGACGTCGAGGCTCTTGCCGACCTGGAGCACCACGTGCCAGCCCGGCAGATCGCCGAAGGCGGCCAGGCACTCCCGGTAGAACTCGGGGGCGTGGGTGTAGATCGTGCCCAGCGAGACCACCAGGACCCGCTCGGCACCGGCCGGCCGCTGCCAGTCGCCCTGCCGGGCCCCGGCGCCCCGGCAGGGCCCGGTGAAGGCGTAGACGTCGCTGTCCACCCGGTCCGCGTGCGGCTGGAGGGACCGGGAGATCAGCGCGATGCAGCGGCGCGGGCGGCGGCCGGTGCGCCCGCTGCCCAGGCCCAGCTGATTGACCGCCAGCCAGCGGTCGTCCCGGTCGTCGTCCCCGCCGTCGGCCCCGTCGTCGGTGAGCCCCTCGTAGGCCACGGCCGTCGGGCTGAGCTGCACCTCGGGCACCTGCCAGCGGTCGGCCAGCACCCGGGCCGCGTACGCCACCGGGTCGTAGACCACCAGATCGGGGCGGTCGTCCTCGTAGGCGCGCTGGAGCTGCGGAAGGACGCGGCCGGAGTCCCGCAGGAACTGCCGCAGATGGTCGACCATCTCCGTTCCCCAGGCGCCCGGCTCGTCCCGCGGCGGGAGCGAGGAGACATAGACCCGGGGTTCCGCGCCGGTCGACGCGACGATTTCGGCGAACTGCTCGGGAATGGAATACGTCACGCGGTGGCCGCGTGCCACCAGTTCCCGGATCACCTCGATGTTCGGCTGGACATGACCGTGTGTTCCCACGCTGAACATTGCTATGTGCGCGGGCCTGCCTGCGGTGGTCGGCGATGAATTCATGAGCCGAAGAATAGGTGTTGGCGCGAGGCGCGCGGTCCGTACGAAAGCAGAAAATCCGTAAACCGGGAACGAATTCCTGGCCTACGGAAATTCATGGCGAAAGCCGCGGGGAAATCACGAAGGGGATTCCCGGGGTGATGCGTGCCCGTCCACCCGCCCGATGAGCACGCACCACGGCAGGCTCAGATTCCTGCGGACTCCATGCGGCGGCGCAGGCTGAGCGGGCGCATGTCGGTCCACACCTCGTTGATGTGGGCCAGGCACTCCTCGCGGCTGCCCTGCTTCCCCTCGGCACTCCAGCCGTCGGGGAGCGCGCGGTTCGCCCACCAGATCGAGTACTGCTGCTCGTCGTTGACGACCACGAGGTACGAGCCGTCCGGCGTGCTGCTGTCGTTCATACGCGGTCTCCTGTATCGGTATCGGGCCGGCGCGTCCGTGCGGACACGGTTACCGGGCGGTGTCGACCGAGTCCTCGGCGATGCGCTCCTTGACCGCGGCGACGAGGGCGGCGGACGCGTCCTCGCGGTGCGCGAGTTCCTCGATGAGTTCGGCGAGCTCGCGGAACGTGCGCCCGCCGAAGCCCTCCAGCTGTTCGAGGACCTTGACGCCGAGCGCGTTCTCCAGGTCGAGCACCACCTGGACCATGGAAAAGGAATCCAGGTCGCTGAGCTCCTCGGGCTCGGGAATGTCGGGCTGCTCGGCGCAGATGGTGGCTGCCGTCCGACGGATCAGCTCGGTGAACTCCTCGATGAAGAGCGGGTCGCTGACGGTATTCGTCTCGTTGTCCGACATGAGTTTTCAGGGCTCCTTCGCCGTCGATACGCGTCGCCGAGGGCGGGACTCGATCGAGTTTCATTGTCGATGCGATCCGACCGTAACCGCCGATTCTCCGTCGGGGCAATAAAGGGCCGAGAAACATCGGAATTGAGGTGTGTGAGAAGCGAATTGTGGGAATGCGGGTGCCGTGCGGGCGACCGCCGCCGACGCATTACCGGTGCGGCCGGTTGTCCCGCCGGCGAGACGGGCCCGCCGACGGGCGCGGCGGGCCGTGCGAAAACCGGCTCGGTCGGCGGCGGGCCGTACCGAAATCCGCTCGGTCGGCGGCGGGCCTTACCGAAACCCGCGCGGCCCGTGGCAGGCCTTACCGAAAGCGGCTCTGCCGCGCGTCAGGCCGCCTCGCCCTGCTTCAGGATGTGCGCCGCCGCGTCGTCGAGCATCGACATCGCCCAGGTCTGCAGGTCCTGCTCGGCGTCCAGGGCCGCCTGGCTCCAGCGGTCCCTGCGCTCCTGCGGCAGATTCAGGTGGATGTCCACCCGCTGCTCGACGGCCGCGGGCTCCTCGCCCTGACGGGCCGCCCTGACCCGGTTGCGCAGGAAGCTCTTGGACCAGTTGAGCCGCTCGGCCCGGTCCATCCAGTACTCCTGCTCGTTCTCCGGCAGGCTCGCCAGCTCCGCGTGGTGCTGGAAGCTCAGCCCGGCACGGCGCCGGTGCGGCGCGTAACGCCGGGCCACCCAGGCGTAGTTGCGCAGCGTCTGGTAGTCGAGCAGTGTCTCCTCGACCGCGCGGCGGTAGCGGTCCGGGTAGGCGGAGCGCCCGTACACCAGCCAGTCCCCGAGCCACCACGAGCTGGAGTCCGCGGCGCCGAAGATCTTCCTGCCCAGGTCCTGCCACTCGTCCAGCGGGAGGGACGGCGGCAGCCGGAGGGAGGTGCCCTCGGCCACGGGGGCGGACGCGGCGTCGGACCCGGCCGGGACGGCGGGCGCGGCGGCGCCGGGAGCGGCCGGGGCGCCCGCCGTGGCGCCGGTGGCTGCGGTGCTGGTGGCGGCGGGTGCCGCGGGCCCCTGCGGGCCGACGTCCGTGTGCTGTCCTGAATCCGGCATACCTTTTCCCCCGTGCCTAGGTTGCGCGTGTTCGTCGTGTGTGCAGGCGGGCGACCACCACTGACGCGTGGTCAACTGCGCCAACGATTGAATCGAACACATGATTCCGCGCCAGGTCCAGTCCATCGCACTGCCATGTTTCCGGCTGTCCCGCCAGCGGGACAGCCGCGGGCCTCGGACCCCGGCGGCCACCACCGGGCCGCACCGCCAAGAACGGGGCAATCGGCTTGCCAGGGGCGCCAGTTGGGCGTGTTAGCTTCCACGGGGATTCGACTTGCCGGGAGGCGCGATTCGGGGCGTTGGGAAATCGGGAACCGGAAATCGGGAGCGGTGACAGGGGGAGTGGAATGGAATTCCGAATTCTTGGCCGGGTCGAGGTGCGTCACGACGGAAAGCGCATTCCTCTGTCCGGAGTGAAACAGCGCACCATACTCGCGGCACTGCTGCTGGCCCGCGGTGAAACGGTCTCCGACCAGAAACTGAGCACCCTCCTGTGGGGCTGGGACCCGCCGGCCACCGTGAGCGCCCAGCTCTACACCCACGTCTCCCGGCTCCGCCGCCTCATCGGCGACCACGCCGCCATCACCCGGGTCTCCCCGGGCTACGTCCTCGACATCGGCGACTGCGCCTTCGACCTCGACGCGTACGAGCGCATGAACACCGCGGGCCGCGAGGCGCTCGCCGCCGGGGACGCGGACCAGGCCGGGCTGCTGCTGCGCGAGGCCCTCCTGCAGTGGCACGGCCCGCCGCTGGCCGACGTCACCGAGCAGCTCGCCGACGAGGAGGCGCCCCGGCTGGTGGAGAGCCGCCTGACGACCTGGGAGAACCGGATCGCCGCCGACCTGGAGCGCGGCCTGCACCAGCAGCTGGTGTCCGAACTGACCAGACTGGTCCACGAGTTCCCGCTGCGCGAGAGGCTGCGCGGCCAGCTGATGACCGTACTGGCGGGCACCGGGCGCAAGGGCGAGTCGCTGCGGCTGTACCAGGAGGGCCGCCGACTGCTCGTCGACGAACTGGGCGTCGACCCGGGGGAGGGCCTGAACGCCGTCTACCAGTCCGTGCTGGACGACCGGGTGCACACGGGCGGCACCGCGCTGCCCGGGGTGCCGCTCATGCTGCCCCCCGACATCGCCGACCTCACCGGGCGCGAGGTCGAGCACGAGCTGATCCACACCGAGCTGACCCGTGACAGGAACGGCGACGCGGGCTCCCGGCGGCCCCGCCGCGCGGTGATCCTGGGCATGCCCGGCGTCGGCAAGACCGCCCTCGCGGTCCGGGCCGCGCACGCGGCCCGCGCCCACTTCCCGGACGGCCAGCTCTTCGCCCGGCTGCGCGCCGACGACGGCACCCCCCGCCCGCCCTCCGAGGTGCTCGCCTCGCTGCTCAAGTCCCTCGGCCACGCCGACCGCGAACTGGCCGGACTCGGCCTCGGCGCGCTGGCCGGCCGGTACTGCGAGGCACTGGACGGCCGCCGGGTGCTGGTGGTCGTGGACGACGTGGTCTCCGACGCCCAGCTCGCCCCGCTGCTGCCCAACTCCCCGGACTCCGCTGTCCTGGTGACCTCGCGGGCCCCGCTGTCCTCCATGGTGGGCTCCCGGATCACCGTGCTGGAACCGCTGGGCGAGAGCGCGGCCATGGCCCTGCTCGCGGCCACCGCGGGCGAGGCCCGGATCGCCGCCGCCCCCGAGGGCGCCCGCGCCGTGCTCGCCCACTGCGCCGGACTGCCCCTGGCCATCCGGGTGGCGGGCGCCCGGCTCGCCTACCGGCCGCACTGGCAGCCGCGGCTGCTCGCCGACCGGCTCGCCGACCCGGGCCGCCGGCTGGAGCTGCTGCGCTTCGGCGACCTGGACGTGGGCGCCCGGCTGCTCTCCGCCCGCCGCGCCCTCGGACCGGAGACGGCCGGGGCACTGGACCGGCTGGCGCTGCTCGACGGTACGGAGTTCGAGGCCGACGGCGTCGCGGCGACCCTCGTCGTTCCCCGGGCCGGGGCCGAGGAACTGCTGGAGTCGCTGGTGGACGCCGGAATGCTCCAGATCCGCGGCTTCGGCCACGACGGCAGCCTGCGCTACGGCCTCCACCCGCTGGTCCGCCTCGCGGTCCGGTCCGCGGTCGGGGTACCGCTGCCGTGAGCGGCAGTGGTGCCGCTGCCGTGACGCGAACACAGCACGAGGACCGGCCGGTTCACGAGGACCGGCCGGTTCCCAGGGAAGTCCCCGGACGACCGGACCGACGGCACGGGGCGAACGAGAGGTGAGTGGGCGCATGAAGGTCCTGATCGCGGGCGGCGCCGGATACATCGGCAGCACGGTCGCGTCGTACTGTCTGGACGCGGGGATCACCCCCGTCCTCCTGGACAGCCTGACCACCGGCCGGCGCGAGTTCACCGCCGGGCGGGTCTTCTACGAGGGCGACATCGCGGACGGCGCGCTCGTCGACCGCGTCTACGCGGAGCACCCCGACATTCACGCGGTGATCCACTGCGCGGCGCTCATCGTCGTGCCGGAGTCGGTCGCCGACCCCGTCGGCTACTACCGAGCCAATGTCTCCAAGACCCTCGACTTCGTCTCCCACCTGCTGCGCAACGGCTGCGAGCGGCTGATCTTCAGCTCGTCCGCCTCCGTCTACCGGGCGGGCGAGGACTTCACCGTCGACGAGCACTCCGCCGTCGAACCGCGCAGCCCGTACGCCCGCTCCAAGGCGATCTGCGAGGACATGCTGCGCGACATCGCCGCCGTCACCCCGCTGCGGACCCTCTCCCTGCGCTACTTCAACCCGCTGGGCGCCGACCCCGCGCTGCGCACCGGCACCCAGTTCCCGAGGACCCGCCAGGTCATCGGGAGCCTGGTCGAGGCGTACGAGACGGGCGCGCCCTTCCGGGTCGCGGGCGACTCCTTCCCCACCCGGGACGGCTCGGGCATCCGCGACTACCTCCACGTGTGGGACCTGGCCGCCGCCCATGTCGCGGCGCTGCGCAACTACGACAACGCCTTCACCGGGGGCGCCCGGTCCGCCGTGATCAACCTGGGCACCGGCACCGGCACCACGGTCTTCGAGCTGCTGGCCGCGTTCAACGCGGCGGCCGGCACCCCCGTCGCCTCCGTCGTGGTGCCGCCCCGCCCCGGCGACTCCCCGGGCGCCTTCACCCGTACCGACCGGGCCGCCGAACTGCTCGGCTGGCGCACCGAACTCACCCTCGCCGACGGCATCCGCGACGCCCTCGCCTGGGCCCGCACCTGGCACGAGGACCGGGTGCCCGCGCCGGACGGCGCCCGCTGAGGCGCCGCCCGGCGGGCGCCGGACGCCCCGGCCGCTACGCGGAGTGGTCCAGTACGTCCGGGCGCACCGCCTCGGCGAACGGCGCCCCGGCCGCGTACCGCTCCAGCTCGGCCAGCGCGTGGTCGGCCATCCGGTGCAGCTCGTTGCCGAAGGACCCGGCCATGTGCGGGGTGAGCAGCACGTTGGGCAGCGAGTAGAACGGCGAGCCCGGCGGCGGCACCTCCGGGTCCGTCACGTCCAGTACGGCGTCCAGCCGCCCGGACTCCAGGTGCGGGAGCAGCGCGGCCTCGTCGACCAGCGAGCCCCGCGAGGTGTTGATCAGGGTCGCCCCGTCCGGCATCGCCGCCAGCTCGGCGGCGCCGATCATGTGCCGGGTCTCCGGCAGCTGCGGGGCGTGCACCGAGACCACGGTGGAGCGGGCGCAGAGCGTGGGCAGGTCCGTCAGCCGCACGCCGAGCGCGGCGGCCTGCGCGGGGTCGACGTACGGGTCGTACAGCAGCGTCGTCACGTCGAAGGGGCGCAGCAGCTCGATGACCCGGCGGCCGATCCGGGAGGCGCCGACGATGCCGACGGTGCGGCGGTAGTTGCCCGAGGTGTGCAGGGCGGCGCGCCAGTCGTGGCCGGTGCCGTCCAGCTCCCGGTAGGAGCGGGCCGCGCGGGCGACCTGCTTCCCGGCGAAGAGGATCGCGGCGAGCGTGTACTCGGCGACGGGCAGGGCGTTGGCCCCGGCGGCCGAGCTGACCCGCAGGCCGCGCTCCCAGCAGGCCGGGGTGATGTGCTGCTTCACCGAGCCCGCCGCGTGCACCACGGCGCGCAGCCGCGGGGCCCGCTCCAGCACCTCCCGGGTGAGCGGGGTGGCGCCCCAGCAGGTGAGGAGCACCTCGGCCTCGGCGAGCGCCGCCGCGAACTCGGGGGCGTGCAGGTCGTGCGCGACCAGGTGGGGGTCGGTGCGGGCGATGGCCGCCAGCCGGGCGCGGCGGTCCTCGGTGAACAGGCGGGCAGCGATGCTGGGGGCCATCGCGAGCAGGGTCGCGGGGCGGTTGTCAGTGGCGTGGGGCATGGTGGAACTCGGGCTCCTCATCGGTTCGTTGGATGCCCGGGTGGTGCACCCGGGCGCCCGTCACTTGACGCTGCCGGCGGTGAGCCCGGCCTTCCAGTGCCGCTGGAGGGAGACGAAGGCGACGATCAGGGGGACGACGGCGAGGAGCGAGCCGGTCACGACCATCGGGAGGTACGTCGGCTCGGCGTGGGCGTTGGAGTTCCACGCGTACAGACCGAGGCTCAGCGGGAAGAGCTTCTGGTCCGACAGCATCACCAGCGGGAGGAAGAAGTTGTTCCAGATCGCGGTGAACTGGAAGAGGAAGACGGTCACGAAGCCCGGCATGATCATGGGCAGACCGATGGAGAAGAAGATCCGCAGCTCGCCGGCGCCGTCGATCCGGGCCGCCTCCAGGGCCTCGTTGGGGATGTAGCCCGCGCTGAAGACCCGCGAGAGGTACACGCCGAAGGGGTGCACCAGGACCGGCAGCAGGACCGACCAGTACGTGTTGACCAGGCCGATCTTGCTGGCCAGGAGGTACATGGGCAGCGCGAGCGCGGTGGTCGGCACCAGCACGCCCAGCAGCACCGTGGAGAACAGCTTCTCCTTGCCGGGGAAGGCGTACTTGTCGAAGGCGTAGCCCGCGGCGACGCTCACCAGCGAGCTGAGGACGGCGCCGGCACCCGCGTACAGAAGGGAGTTGGCGTACCAGCGGAAGTAGATGCCGTCGCCGTGCTCGGCCAGTGCGGAGAGGTTGGAGCCGAGGTCGAAGCCCTCGAAGGAGAAGGCGTTGCCCGCGAGCAGTCCGCCGGCGTCCTTGGTGGCGGCGGTGACCAGCCAGACCAGGGGGAAGAGCATGTAGAGGGTGGCCAGGACGAGTGCGCCGTTGACCGCGGTGCGCGACAGCCAGCGGCTGGCCGGAGCCGCCGGGGAGGCGGCGCCCGTGTGGGTGCTCATATCGCCGCCGCCTTCCGGTCCTGCTTCTTCGCCTGCTTCGGCTTGCGGCCGGCGGACAGCTTCGTCACCACGAACGACAGCAGCGCGGCCGTCAGGGCGAGGAGCACGGAGGCCGCCGCGGCGAGCCCGTAGTCGTTGCGGTCGAAGGCCGCGGTGTAGGCGTACATGTTGGGTGTCCAGGTGGAGGAGACGGCGGAACCCGTCCCCTTGTTGAGGATCAAGGGCTCGGTGAACAGCTGGAGCGAACCGATCACCGTGAACAGGGCGACCATCACCACGGAGGCCCTGATCAGCGGCACCTTGATGCTGAACGCGGTGCGCCAGGCACCCGCCCCGTCCACCGTCGCGGCCTCCAGGACCGAGCGGTCCACGGCCTGCAGCGCGGCGTAGAAGATCACCATGTTGTAGCCGAGCCACTCCCACAGCGCGATGTTGACCACCGAGGGCAGTGCGCCCGAGGGCGAGAAGAAGTCGAAGCCGATCCCGCCGGCCTCCATCGCCTCGACCACCGGGCTGAGCTGCGGCGTGTAGAGGTACACCCAGATCAGCGCGGCGATGATGCCGGGCACCGCGTGCGGCAGGAACAGGGCGAGCTGGAAGAAGCGGCGCGCGCGGGCGAGCGCCGAGTCCAGCAGCAGTGCCAGGGCGAGGGCTCCGCCGATCATCAGCGGGATGTAGAGCACGCAGTACCCGAGGAGTACGGCGAAGCCCTCGCGGAAGGCCGGGTCGCCCAGCGCCGCGGTGTAGTTGCCGAGTCCGCTGAAGACGGTCTCGGTCCCGCCGAAGCCCAGCCCGGACTGCTTCTCGCTGAAGAGGCTGAGCCAGACGGCATAGCCGATCGGCACCACCATCACCAGCACGAACAGGACGAAGAAGGGGGTCAGCAGGAGGGCTGCCGCGGCGTTGGTACGGGCGCGGGCGGCGGAGCGGACCCGGCCCTCGGCGGGGGCGGGGCCCCGGCCTTCGGCGGAGGTGCCGGCCGGCCCGCCCGGGGTGTCGGCCTTCGTGAGGGTCATGGTGCCGCTCAGCCCTCGACCTTCAGGCCGCGCTTCTTCAGCTCGGCGACCGTGGCGTCGTGCCCGGCCTTCACCGCGTCGGCGATGGTCGCGCCGCCGCCGGAGACCTTGCCGAACCGGTCCTTGACGACGCTGTTGGTGGTGCCGGTGCTCGGGCCCCACGACCAGTTCGGGTTGATCGACTTCCCCGCGTCCTCGAACACCTGGTAGATGTCCTGGCCGCCGTAGAACTTCGCGTCGAAGGCCTTCTTCGCGGCGGGCCGCAGCTCACCGGCGGCCGGGAACGCGCTGGAGGTGCCGGAGGCGATGCGGGCCTTGACGCCCTCCTCGGTCGTCGTCATCCACTTCGCGAACTCGACGGCGGCCTTGGCCTTCTTGCTGCTCTTGGTCACCGCGAAGGTCGACCCGCCGAGCATTCCGCTGGCGGCCTTCCCGTCCCAGCTGGGGACCGGGGCCACCGCCCACTTGCCGTCCTGCTCGGGCAGCGTGCCCTTGAGCACGCCCGCGCCCCAGGCGGCCCCCAGGTAGCCGACGGTGCCGCCGCTCTTGAGGGAGTTGGTCCACTCCGGGCTGAAGGAGGCGTTGTTGCGGATCAGGTCGTCGTCGAGGAGCTTCTGCCAGTACGCGGCGACCTTGGTGGTCGCGGCGTCGGTGGTGTTCACCTTCCAGGTGTCGCCCTCGGCCTTGAACCACTGGGCGCCCGCCTGCCAGGTCATCGCCTGGAAGGTGGTCGGGTCGTCCGGGAAGAAGGTGCCGATCCGGGCCTTGGCGTCGGCCTTCTTGACCTTCTCGGCCGCAGCGCGGAACTCGTCCCAGGTCTTCGGCACCTCGACGCCGTACTTGGCGAACAGGTCCTTGCGGTAGAAGAAGGCCTGCGGCGCCGCGTCGAAGGGCACCGCCCACGTCTTGCCGCCCAGTGTGGTCAGCTCGACCGTCTGCGGCAGGAACTTCTTCTTCGTGTCGTCGCCGACCAGCTCGCCGATGTCCTGCACCGAGCCCTGGCTGACGAACTCCGGCAGCATCGGGTACTCGATGGACACCAGGTCGGGGGCGTTGTCCGCCTTGACCGCGTTGGAGATCTTCGCGTAGCCGCCCGCGTTGCCGGACGGGATCTCCTCGAACTTCACCTTGATGTCCGTGTGCGAGGCGTTGAAGGCGTCGACGACGTCCTTCGTCCCCTTCGCCCAGCCCCAGAAGGTGATCTCGACGGGCTTGCCGTCGGCCCCCGGGGCGGCGGTGTCACCGTCGCCCCCGCCGCCGCACGCCGTGAGCACGGCGAGGGCGGTGGCAGCACCGGCTATGGCATGGGTCGTACGGTTCCAACTGCGGCTCACGGCACGGCTCCTGTACGGAAGGCGACATTGACGTGTGGGGATGGCCGCGATCCTGTGACCAGCCGTGACCGAAGTCAAGAGCGAATGATCGAATGATCGAAATCAGATCAGTCGGATGTGCGGGCTGCCGGACGCGGGACCCTCCCGCGCACCGCCCCCGGAAGCTCGTCCTCGGCACCCGCGCCGGTCCGCTCGGCCCCGCACGAGGCACGCACCCGCAGCCGCGGCAGCAGCGTCAGGTGCCGCCGCGCCGACTCCCCGCCACCGGCCCCGCCCAGCCGCTCCACCAGCAGCTGCGCCGCGTGCCTGCCCACCTCCCGCTTGGGCGGCGCCACCGCGGTCAGCGGGGTGTCGGCGAGCGCCGCCACCTCGTCGTCGTACGCCACCACCGCCAGGTCGTCCGGCACCCGCACCCCCAGTTCCGCGAGCCGCTGCACGATCTGGATGGCGTCCACGTCGTTGTGCACCAGCGCCGCCGTCGCCCCCGCCGCCACCGCGGCCCGCAGGTCCGCCACCGCCGTCTCGAACCCCGCCGGGTCCAGCTCCGCCGGTACGGAGTCGATGGCGGGACGCGGGGCCGCGAGCCCCAGCGAACCCAGCGCCGCCGCGTAACCGGCCCGCACCGACAGCGCGGTGGGACTGTCCGCCCGCGCCACCAGCACCGGCGCCCCGTGCCCCAGCCCCACCAGGTGGCGCACCGCGAGCAGCGCCCCGTACCGGTGGTCCGAGCAGACCCGGTCCAGCGCGTCCGCCGGGGTGCCCGGCTCCGGCTGGCGCTCCAGCAGCACCGCGGGCACCGGCAGTCCGGCCAGCCACCCGCCGTGCTCGGCCGGGTCCTGCGGCCGGCGCCAGCCCGGCGCCACCAGCAGCCCCTGCGCGCCCGCCGCCAGCAGTCCCTCCACCCGGGCGTGGTCCTCCTCCGGGCGGTAGTCCGAGATCCGCAGGATCAGCCGCGCCCCGGCCCGCGCCGCCGCCTCGTGCGCACCGCGGATCACCTCGGCGAAGTAGTACGTGGCGGAGGGCGCCAGCAGCCCCAGGACCAGCCCGTCGGCCGCCCCGTGCGGCCCCGCCTCCGACGACCGGGGCCAGGAGACCGACCCGTGCACCCGGTCCAGCAGGCCCCGGCCGGCCAGCACCTCGACGTCGCGGCGGGCGGTCACGGGGGAGACCCCGAGCAGCCCGGCGAGGTCGGAGACCCGTGCGGTGCCGTGCCTGCGGACCAGCTCCAGCAGGCGGTCATGACGTTCAGCTGCGCTCTCGCGCACGGCTGCCTCCCCCGGGAAGTGGCTCTGCGGTACGCATCCGGTGATGCGAACGCCTCCGACCCTAGACCAGCAAGGCTGATCGAACGACAGAAGTTTCGATCATTCGAACGCGATCCATTGACCTTCGATCAGCGGAAGTTGATGATTCCGGGCGACGCCGCCGCAGCCGTACGCCCCAGGGAGCAGCATGTCCACGCCGCCCGAGAACCGTGAGCTCAGCCCGTACACCGGCTGGACCCGCGCCCACTGGGAGCACACGGCCGACCGCCTGCTGCTCGCGGTCCGCCCCTACGCCACGCCCCGCAACGGCATGATCCACCTCCCGGGCCCGCGCCCCAGCGTCTCGGGCCCCCGCTCGGACGGCCTCGAAGGCTACGCCCGGACGTTCCTGCTGGCCGCGCTCCGGGTGGCCGGAGCCCGGGGCGACGACCCGCACGGCCACCTCGCCCGCTACGCCGAAGGCCTCGCCGCCGGCACCGGACACCCCACCGCACAGGCCGGGTTGAGTGCGGCCGATCCCGAGTCCTGGCCCCGCACCACCGACATCCGCCAGGCCGTCGTCGAGTCCGCCTCGGTCGCCCTCGGCCTGCGCCTCACCCGCCCCTGGCTCTGGGACACCCTCGACGACGCCGTACGGCAGCGCGCGGTCGACTGGCTGCTGCCCGCCCTCGGCCCGTCCCCGGTGAACAACAACTGGTGGCTCTTCGGCCTCACCGTCGCCGGTTTCCTCCAGGACATCGGCGTCGAGACAGACCGGGCCGCCGCCACCATCGACACCGCCCTCGCCCGCATCGAGGAATGGCACCTGGGCGAAGGCTGGTACAGCGACGGCCCCAACCGCTCCTTCGACCACTACAACGCCTGGGCCCTGCACTTCTACCCGGTCCTGCACGCCCACCTCACGGCGAGCGCCGAACAGGAGGACCCCGCCGCCGCGCACCCCGCCGGCGGCAAGGCCCTCCTCGACCTCTACGGGCCCCGCCTGCACGACCAACTCACCACCGCCACCCGCCTCTTCGGCGCGGACGGCGCCCCCATGCCGTACGGGCGCTCCCTCACCTACCGGTTCGCCGCTGCCGCCGCCCCCTGGCTCGGCGCGCTCACCGGGCACACCCCGCTGGGCCCCGGCGCCACCCGCCGCCTCGCCTCCGGCACCCTCCGCCACTTCCTGGACCACGGCGCCACCGACGCCGAAGGGCTGCTCACCCTCGGCTGGCACGGCCCCTACGCCCCGATCGTCCAGAACTACTCGGGCCCCGGCTCCCCCTACTGGGCCTCCAAGGGCTTCCTCGGCCTGCTGCTGCCCGCCGACCACCCCGTCTGGACGGCCACCGAGGAACCCCTCCCCGCCGAGACGGCGGACCGGGTCACCCCCGTCGGCCCGCCCAACTTCCTCCTCCAGTCCACCGCCTCCGACGGCCTGGTCCGGCTGCACAACCACGGCAGCAACCACGTCGGCCCCGAGGACGACCCCGGCTACGCCCGGTTCGCCTACTCCACCCGCACCGGCCCCGCCCACGAGACCCCCGACAACCACTTCTCCCTCCTCCTCGACGGCCGGGAGACCTCGCGCGGCCCCGCCGCACCGCAGGGCCACGGCCCCGACTGGGCGGCCTCCGCACACACCCCGGCCCCCGGCGTCCGCGTCCTGTCCGCCACCGCCGCCCACGACCGCACCGAGGTCCGCGCCCATCTGGTCACCGGCGCCCCCGCGGACACCCCGGTGCGCCAGACCGGCTGGGCCACCGCCCCCGGCGGCCCCACCGCCCAGCTCCACCCGGTCCACGGGTACGACCTGGCCGTCGCCGAACTCCGCTGCGGCCCCACCCAGTTCGGCCCCGACTCCGACGCGCTCGCCCTCTACGGCCGTACGTCGGCGGACGGCGCGTCCCTCTTCGTGGCGCTCGCCTCCCTGACGGCCGACCCCGACCCCGCCCCCGTGGAGTCCCTCGCTCACGTCCAGGTCCGCGACGCCGACCCGCACGGCACGGACATCCACGTGACCTGGCAGAACGGCACCACCACCCTGCTCCGCCTCACCCCGGAGGAACTGTGAGACACCGTCTGACCACCGCCGCGCTCGCCGCGCTGACCGCCACCGCCTCCCTCGCCGCGCTGTCCCAGGGCGCGGCCCTGGCCGACACCGGGCCCGCCACGGCCGCCGTACGGCCCGCCGCCAAGGCCCCGGGCACGACCTACTACGTCGACTGCTCCGCCACCGGAGCGACCGGAGCCACCGGAGCCGACAGGAACGGCAAAGCCACCGGCGCCCCCGGCTCCGGCACCCGGTCCGCCCCCTGGACCACCCTCGCCGAGGCCAACGCCCACACCTTCGGCCCCGGCGACCGTCTGCTCTTCCAACGCGGGGCCACCTGCGAGGGTTCCCTGGAACCCCGGGGAGCCGGTTCCGCCACCGCCCCCTTCACCATCTCCGACTACGGCCGCGCCAAGGACCGCGCCAAGCTGGCGGGCAACGGCGTCCACGACGTCGTACTCCTCAGCAACACCCAGCACATCAAGCTCAACAACCTCGAAATCACCAACGCGACGATCCCCAACACCAACACCGAGCGCAACGGTGTCCGCCTGCGCCTCACCGACTACGGCACGGCGCGGAACTTCGAGATCAGCAACCTCTACATCCACGACGTGCGCGGCGGCGACGCCAAGAAGCTCACCGGCTCCAGCGCCATCCACGTGGCCGTCGAGGGCACCGCCAGGGCCAGCAGCTACGACGGGCTGGACATCCACCACAACCGCATCGAGGACGTCGACCGCGAAGGCATCTACTTCAAGTCCACCTTCTCCAAGCGCGACCTGGTCGGCGAGCAGCAGGACCCCCAGGCCTACCCCGGCGAGTGGACCCCCTCCACCCGCGTGCACATCCACCACAACACGCTCAAGTCCATGGCGGGCGACGGCATCAAGCTCGACACCACCGCCGGAGCGGTCGTCGAGCACAACCGCATCGACGGCTTCCAGCTCCGCTCCAAGGAGGCCAACGCGGGTCTGTGGACCTTCAACACCGACGACACCCTCGTCCAGTACAACGAGGTCTCCGGCGGTGGCGGCACCCGCGACGGCATGTCCTTCGACGCCGACGGGGCCTCGCAGCGCACGACCTTCCAGTACAACTACAGCCACGACAACCTGGGCGGCTTCCTGCTGATCTGCCCGTACAGCGGCGCGAAGACCGTCGACACCGTCGTGCGCTACAACGTCAGCGAGGACGACGGCGAGCGGTTGATCCAGAACTGCTGGGGGCCGATCATCAACACGCAGATCTACCACAACACCTTCGTCAACCGGGCCAAGGTCCCCAACTTCCTCGTCCAGGACGACGCGACCAAGCCCGAGACCACCCGGCACGAGCTGACGATCCGCAACAACGTCTTCGTCGGCATCGGCACCGGCGGCTACGCGTTCAAGAACCCGACCGCCGGGCTGACCTTCGACCACAACGCCTTCCACGGCGTCCCGATGACCCGCCCCAACCCCGGCGGCCTCACCACCGACCCGAAGGTCCGCGCCGACTTCCGGCTCGCCAAGGGCTCGCCCGCCCTCGCCGCCGGAGCCGAGATCCCCGACAACGGCGGCAAGGACTACTTCGGCAACCGGATCCCGGCCGGCGCCCCGAACCTGGGCGCCTACGCGGGCCCCGGCCGCTGAGCGCCCCGCACGGCTACTGAGGCCCGTACTTGCGGCCTGTCCGGGAGGTGATCCCCCCGAGCAGGCCGCGCGGCGCCACCTTCACCACACCCATCAGCGCCTTGTAGCGGGGGTCGGGGATCGACAGCGCCTTGCCGCGCGCCAGGTCCTTCAGCGCCTCCGCCACCAGCTTGTCCGCGTCCAGCCACATCCACGAGGGGATGTTGTCGGTCCCCATCCCGGCCCGCTCGTGGAACTCGGTGCGCACGAAGCCCGGACACAGCGCCATCAGCCGCACCCCGCTGCCCGTCATGTCCTTCGCGACACCCTGGGTGAACTGCACCACCCACGCCTTGCTCGCCCCGTACGTCCCGCGCGGCACGAAGGCGGCGACCGAGGCGACGTTGACGACCCCGCCGCGCCCGCGCTCCTTCATGCCCGTCACCGCCGCCGACGTCAGCCGCAGCACCGCCTCGCAGTGCACCTTCAGCATCGTCAGCTCGTCGGCCATCGGCACTTCCAGGAACTCGCCCTTGTTGCCGAAACCCGCGTTGTTGACCAGCAGGTCAACCGGGTGCGTGCGGTCCGCCAGCCGCGCCTCGACGGCCGCGATGCCCTTGTCCGTCGCCAGGTCGGCGCTCAGCACCTCCGCCTCGACCCCGTGCTTGTCGTGCAGCTCGGTCGCCTGCTCCTGGAGGCGCTCGGTGTTGCGGGCCACCAGCACCAGGTTGTGCCCGTCGGAGGCCAGCCGCCGCGCGAACGCGGAGCCGATGCCCGCGGTCGCTCCTGTGATCAGTGCAGTCGTCATACGGCTACGTTAGTGCCCGGCATGATCGCCCGTGCCCCCGCCGCCGCCCGGCGAACCGGCCCGCTGCCCCTTCTCCACCACCACGAACTGCCCCATCATTCCCCGGTCCTCGTGGTACAGCAGATGGCAGTGGTACATGTACGGAGTGTCCGGATCGGCAGGCCCGTCGAACCGCATCGCCAGCTTCACCGTGCTCCCGCCCGGCACGAACACCGTGTCCTTGGCCCCGCGCAGCGTCCCCTCCGGCGGCCTGCCGTCCACCTCCAGCACCCGGAACTGCACGTCGTGCACATGGAAGTTGTGCGGTACACCGTCCTCGTTGCGCACGGTCCAGGTCTCGGCCGTGCCCCGGGTGACCGTCTCGTCCACGCGCCCCATGTCCATCTTCCGGCCGTTGATCCCCGACATCCGCAGCCCGAAGTACCGACCCCGCACCTCGTCCTTCGCCTGCGGAACCTCCAGCTTCCCCAACACGGCCGGCAGCGCCGGCGACCTGCGCAGGGAGGCGGCGGCCCGCAGCTCCAGCACGTCGAAGGAGTCGTCGCCGCCCCCGAACCGGCGGTTCCACGCGTCCCCGTAGTTGTCCTGCGGAAAGCTGCGCAGCACGGTCCGCTCGCCCGCCCGCATCCGCACCACGACCTCCGCCCTTCCCCAAGCTCTCAACTTCGTTCGAGCAGGGGAGACCCCATTCCCGGCGAGAGCTGCACCCGGCGCAGGGTCTCCGGCTTCTCCAGCAGCCCGCCGTCCGTGCCGACCAGGGCGAAGGCGCGGTCGTCGCCGAACCCGAAGTCGTAGACCCGGGCCGTCGAGGCGTTCAGCAGGCGCAGCCGCACCAGCTCGTCACCGACCACCTTGTACGGGTCGAGCGTCCCGTTCACCATGGTCCGCTCGCCCAGGAACCCGGTGTTGCGCATCATCCCCTTGCCGTCGTCGAGCTCCGCCCCGTCGAAGGTCACGTCCTGCACCGCCACCGGCACGTCGTCCACCCCGTACCGCTTCGGCAGCGCGAGCGCCCCCGCCTTCGCGTCGTCGACCAGGAACATCCCCGCCAGCCCGCGCCGCACGTGCGCCTCGGTCCGCCCGTGCGGATGCGGGTGGTACCAGAGGGTGGCGGCCGGCTGGTCGATCTTCCAGTACGGCGTCCAGGTCTTCCCCGCCGCGACCTCCTGGTGCGGGCCGCCGTCCATCCTGGCGGGGACGTGCATGCCGTGCCAGTGCACGCTGGACGCCTCGTCGAGCCCGTTGGAGACGCGTACCTTCACCTTCTCGCCGCGAGCGGCCCGCAGCGTCGGCCCGAGGTAGGAGCCGTTGAACCCCCAGGTCGGGGTCTTCGTCCCGGGCAGGAACTCCGTGGTCCCCGCCTGCATCCGCAGGTCGAAGACCCGGGTGCCGTCCTTGTCCACCACCGATGCCGCGAGCGGTGGCACCTTCAGCTCGTTGCGGAAGTCCGTCGTGCCGACGGTGCTGATCTCCGCACCCGTCCACACCGACACGAACAGGCCGCCCACGGCGGCGACGAACACGGCGGCAAGGGTGCCGAGGACGATGAGGACGCGCTTCCCACGGGACATGACACGACCCTCGCGCCGCACCCCGTGCACCGGCATCGGGGGCGGCCCCCCGGCCGCCCCCGACTCCAACTCGCCTGCCGCCTAAGGGATTTCCCTCACTTCTCGGCGGTCCCGCCCTGCTGCTCCAGATAGGCGAGGGCCTTCTCACGGGTGTACGGGGACAGCACGTCGCCGGCCTCCAGCAGCCTCGGCAGCAGTTCCCGGCGCAGCGTGTAGGCCTGGAAGTGCATCGCCACCGTCACCTCGTGCGAGGGCCGGTGCACCACCTCGATCGGGTCCCCGGCCCGTACGGCACCGGGCTCCACCACCCTGAGGTACGCCCCCGGGACCACCGCCTGGGTGAAGCGCTTCACCCACTGCTTCTCGTCCAGCGCGCCCGCGAACGTCCGGCACGGGATGCGCGAGGCGGTCACCTCCAGCACCAGGTCCGCCCCGACGCGCCAGCGCTCGCCGAGCCGCGCCTCGTTCACGTCGAGCCCCGCCGTGGTGAAGTTCTCGCCGAACTCCCCGGAGCGCAGCGGCCGGCCCAGCTCCTCCTCCCACCGGTCCAGGTCCTCGCGCGCGTACGCGTAGACCGCCTGCCGGGTGCCGCCGTGGTGGCGCAGGTCGCAGACGTCGTCACCGACGAGACCGCTGCCGCCGGTGCCGCTGGGCCCCGGCTCCCGCACCTCCACCGGCCCCTGTGCGGGGATCTTGCCGATGCCGGTCATGCCGCTCGGGTTGTCGGTGTGCTCGCTGGCCGTGGCCCGCCCCAGATTCACGCTCAGTAGTTCCATGGCGGGAACGCTAACCCAGTCCAGCTAAAAGCCGACAGCAATAATTCGCCTGAAAGTCCAAGCCAGCCTTATGATTGGCGTATGATCGAAGCCCGCCACCTCCGCGTCCTGCGTGCGGTCGCCGCCACCGGGTCCTTCTCGGCCGCCGCCCGCGAGCTCGGCTGCACCCAGCCGGCCGTCAGCCAGCAGATGAAGGCGCTGGAGCAGTCGACGGGCACCCCGCTGCTGATCCGCACCGGCCGCGAGATGCGCCTCACCCAGGCCGGCGAGGTGCTCGTGCGGCACGCCGCGGGCATCCTCGCCGGGCTCACCGCGGCGGAGGAGGAGGTCGCCGCCATCGCGGGCCTGCGGGCCGGCCGGGTGCGGCTGGTCTCCTTCCCCTCCGGCAGCTCCACCCTGGTGCCCACCGCGCTCGCCGCCCTGCGCGCCGCCCACCCCGGCACCCGCGTCTCCCTCGTCGACGCGGAGCCGCCCCGCTCGGTGGAGATGCTCCGCGAGGGCGACTGCGACGTGGCCCTCGCCTTCCGTTACGGGCCGGGCGGGGCCACCGAGGACTGGACCGACCTGGTCGTCCGCCCGCTCCTCACCGACCGCCTCGTCGGCCTGGTCCCCGAGGGGCACCGGCTCGACGGGGCGGGCACCGTCGGCATCGGCGAACTCGCCGAGGAGCCCTGGATCGCGGGCTGCCCGCGCTGCCGCCGACAACTGGTCGAGGTCTGCGAGAGCGCGGGCTTCGCCCCGCGGATCGACTTCGCCACCGACGACTACCCGGCCGTGATCGGCCTGGTCGGCGCCGGTCTGGGCGTCGCGGTGCTGCCCGCGCTGGCCATGGAGTCCGTACGGCACAAGGCCGTGCGCACCGTCGCGGTCGAACCGGCGGTGCAGCGCGAGATCGTCGCGCTCACCCTGCCCGACCTGGCCCAGGTGCCGGCGGTGGCGGCCACCCTCGACCAGCTCGCCCTGGCGGCGGCCCGCTGACCGGCCGCCCGCTGGACGGGTACCGCATCGCAGAAACGTTCCTTCGCGCGCGGGGCCGGGCGGTTACTTCACCAGGGTGACGCGGCGCGCGTGCTCGGCGCCGCCGCCCCGCACCGGGGCCCGCCCCGCCGGTCCCGCCGTCTTCGCGCCGGGGGCCGCCGCCTGGCCGGTGGGGACCAGACGGTGCCTGGCCCGGCCCATCAGCTCCTCGCGCTCGTCCTCCGTGAGGCCGCCCCACACTCCGTAGGGCTCGCGCACCTGGAGCGCGTGTGCCGCGCACTGCGCGCGCACCGGGCACCTCATGCAGACCTCCTTCGCCGAGTTCTCACGTGCGCTCCGCGCGGCCCCGCGCTCGCCCTCCGGGTGGAAGAACAGCGAGCTGTCGACGCCGCGGCAGGCGGCCAGGAGCTGCCAGTCCCACAGGTCGGCGTTGGGTCCGGGAAGGCGGGAGAAATCTGCCATTGGTTGTCCCCTTGCGTCTGTGCTGAGCCGGAAACTTGAGCGAGCCCACCCATCTACGGTGTGAGTAGATGAAAATATGACTCATTGGAAATCTAGCCCTAGACACCAGCAAAAAGGAAGAAAACCGACTAAATGGGGCACTAAGGCCACGAGAGTCCGATTCCTGGGCCGTAACTCTTTCGAGTGACCGTCGTTGAGTTGGCTGAGGCGGTTGAAGGAAAGAGCGATCGGGCAGGTGTCCGAGAGTGTCAACCGCACAGGTGACGACTTGTATTCAGCCTGGAGGCCCAAGGTGACGCGCATCAGCTGTGCGAGCGGCGGAGGTCGGTCATGACATCCGTCCTCGTCTGCGACGACTCCCCGCTTGCCCGAGAGGCGCTTCGCCGCGCGGTCGCGACCGTGCCCGGCGTCGAGCGCGTGACGACGGCTGCCAACGGCGAGGAAGTCCTCCGCCGCTGGGGCGCCGACCGTTCGGACCTGATTCTGATGGACGTACGGATGCCCGGTCTCGGCGGTGTCGAGACGGTCCGGCGTCTGCTGTCGGCCGACCCCGGCGCCCGGATCATCATGCTCACGGTCGCGGAGGACCTCGACGGCGTCGCGCTCGCGGTCGCCGCCGGGGCCCGCGGCTATCTGCACAAGGACGCGTCCCGCGCCGAGCTGCGCGCGACCGTCACGCAGGCGCTCGCCGACCCGACCTGGCGGCTCGCCCCGCGCCGGCTGCGGTCCGCCGAGATGGGTGCGGCGCCGACCCTCACCGCCCGGGAGATCCAGGTGCTGGAGGGCATGAGCCACGGCCGCTCCAACGCGGAGATCGGCCGCGAGCTCTTCCTCTCCGAGGACACGGTGAAGACGCACGCCAGGAGGCTGTTCAAGAAGCTCGGCGCCTCGGACCGGGCCCACGCGGTGGCGCTCGGATTCCGCTGGGGACTGGTCCGCTAGGGCCGTGGCCGGTGTGAACCAGCACGCGTGAGAAGGTCCCCCGTCCGCCTCGTGCGGACGGGGCGCAGGACGCCCGATCCCGGTTCGGCGGCCGATGCCGCATCCTTGAGGGATGGGGTTCCTCGGGAACGGATCGGTCGAGCGGAAGGGGAGGGCGCGGGAGATGAGTCCTGGCGTACCTGCTCATAACGCTTCAGTGCACAACTACGGGCGCGGCGGCGCGGATGCCGGAACGTCAAGGCACCATGGACCGATGCGCGACGACGAGGCGGTGGCGACCCAGGGGGCCATCGGTGCCCTGGTGCACCTCGCCGTGGAGGGGGACGAGCAGGCCACGCACGACCTGCTCGCCCACGTTCATCCCCTGGCTCTGCGTTATTGCAGGTCACGACTGTCCCGGTTGCCCGGTGACGCTCGTCACTTCGTCGAGGACCTGGCCCAGGAGGTCTGCGTCGCGGTGCTGATGGCACTGCCGCGCTACAAGGACACCGGCAGGCCCTTCGAGGCGTTCGTCTTCGCCATCGCCGCGCACAAGGTCGCCGACCTCCAGCGGGCGGCGATGCGCCACCCCGGGTCGACCGCGGTGCCCTCCGACGAGATGCCGGAGCGGCCCGACGACTCGCTCGGCCCCGAGGAGCGCGCGCTGCTCAGCAGCGACGCCGCCTGGGCCAAGAAACTGCTGGCCAACCTCCCCGAGCACCAGCGCGAGCTGCTGGTGCTGCGGGTCGCCGTCGGGCTGACCGCGGAGGAGACCGGACAGAAGCTCGGAATGTCCCCGGGGGCCGTGCGCGTTGCACAGCACAGGGCGCTGAGCAGACTCCGCGCCCTCGCCGAGCAGTAGCCCGGCCCGCACCGCACCGGCCGGACAGCGACCCGGCCGGGCGACACCGCGCCGCACCGCCCTTCGTCGTACGCGCGCGCGGGAGAAACGTACAAACTCGGCCGCTTGTCATGATCGTGGAATCCGACACCTCCGGTTCCCGTTAGCATGGACATCCGCGCCGGGCAAGACCATTTGGGAAGGTGTCATGACTGCGAACGTCGATGGAGTGCCGGAGAAATTCGCGACGCTCGGGCTGACCTACGACGATGTGCTGCTGCTTCCCGGCGCGTCCGACATGGCACCCGACCAGATCGACACCTCCTCCCTCATCTCGCGGAACGTACGGGTGAACATCCCCCTGCTGTCCGCCGCCATGGACAAGGTCACCGAGTCCCGGATGGCCATCGCGATGGCCCGCCAGGGCGGTGTCGGCGTCCTGCACCGCAACCTCTCCATCGCCGACCAGGCCAACCAGGTCGACCTGGTCAAGCGCTCCGAGTCCGGCATGGTGACCGACCCGATCACCGTCCACCCGGACGCCACGCTGGCCGAGGCCGACCACCTGTGCGCCAAGTTCCGCATCAGCGGTGTGCCGGTCACCGACGCGGCGGGCAAACTGCTCGGCATCGTCACCAACCGCGACATGGCCTTCGAGACCGACCGCAGCCGTCAGGTGCGCGAGGTCATGACGCCGATGCCGCTGGTCACCGGCAAGGTCGGCATCTCGGCGGTGGACGCGGTCGAGCTGCTGCGCCGCCACAAGATCGAGAAGCTGCCGCTGGTCGACGACTCGGGCATCCTCAAGGGCCTGATCACGGTCAAGGACTTCGTCAAGGCCGAGAAGTACCCGAACGCGGCCAAGGACGCCGAGGGCCGGCTGCTGGTCGGTGCCGCCGTCGGCGTCGCCGGTGACGCCTTCGAGCGCGCCCAGGCGCTGGCCGAGGCCGGCGTCGACTTCATCGTGGTGGACACCGCGCACGGCCACTCCAAGCTGGTCGGCGACATGGTCGCCAAGATCAAGTCGAACACCTCGGGCATCGACGTCATCGGCGGCAACATCGCCACCCGCGACGGCGCCCAGGCGCTCATCGACGCCGGTGTCGACGGCATCAAGGTCGGTGTCGGACCGGGCTCCATCTGCACCACCCGCGTCGTCGCCGGCATCGGTGTCCCGCAGGTCACCGCGATCTACGAGGCCTCCCTCGCCGCCAAGGCGGCCGGTGTCCCGGTCATCGGCGACGGCGGCCTCCAGTACTCGGGCGACATCGCCAAGGCGCTCGTCGCCGGTGCCGACACCGTGATGCTGGGCTCGCTGCTGGCGGGCTGCGAGGAGTCCCCGGGCGAGCTGCTGTTCATCAACGGCAAGCAGTTCAAGTCGTACCGCGGCATGGGTTCGCTCGGTGCGATGCAGACGCGCGGCGACAACAAGTCGTACTCCAAGGACCGGTACTTCCAGGAGGGCGTGCGCACCGACGACAAGCTCGTGCCCGAGGGCATCGAGGGCCAGGTGCCCTACCGGGGCCCGGTCTCCGCGGTCGTGCACCAGCTCGTCGGCGGTCTGCGCCAGTCGATGTTCTACGTCGGCGGACGCACCGTCCCCGAGCTCCAGGACAACGGACGCTTCGTCCGGATCACCTCGGCGGGCCTCAAGGAGAGCCACCCGCACGACATCCAGATGACGGTCGAGGCACCGAACTACAGCCGCAAGTAGCCGCTGGCCCGCATGGGGGGCGGTCCCGGAATCACCGGGGCCGCCCCTTCCATGTGTGTCGGGGATACTGGAACGGCAGACCAAGAGGGAAAGGCCACACAACGTGACTGAGATCGAGATCGGGCGCGGCAAGCGCGGCCGCAGGGCGTACGCGTTCGACGACATCGCCATCGTGCCGAGCCGGCGTACGCGGGACCCGAAGGAGGTCTCGATCGCCTGGCAGATCGACGCCTACCGCTTCGAGCTGCCCTTCCTGGCCGCCCCCATGGACTCGGTCGTCTCGCCCGAGACCGCGATCCGCATCGGGCAGCTCGGCGGCCTCGGCGTACTGAACCTCGAAGGTCTGTGGACGCGGTACGAGGACCCCGAGCCGCTGCTGGCCGAGATCCGCGAGCTGAACGACGAGAGCGCGGCCACCCGCCGCCTCCAGGAGATCTACGCGGAGCCGATCAAGGCCGAGCTGATCGGGCAGCGCATCAAGGAGGTGCGCGACTCGGGCGTGGTCACCGCCGCCGCGCTCTCCCCGCAGCGCACCGCCGAGTTCTCCAAGGCCGTCGTCGACGCCGGTGTGGACATCTTCGTCATCCGGGGCACGACCGTCTCCGCCGAGCACGTCTCCGGCGCGGCCGAGCCGCTCAACCTCAAGCAGTTCATCTACGAGCTGGACGTCCCGGTCATCGTCGGCGGCTGCGCCACGTACACCGCGGCCCTGCACCTGATGCGCACCGGCGCGGCGGGCGTCCTCGTCGGCTTCGGCGGCGGCGCCGCGCACACCACCCGCAACGTGCTGGGCATCCAGGTCCCGATGGCCACCGCCGTCGCGGACGTGGCCGCCGCCCGCCGCGACTACATGGACGAGTCCGGCGGCCGGTACGTGCACGTCATCGCCGACGGCGGCGTGGGCTGGTCCGGCGACCTGCCCAAGGCCGTCGCCTGCGGTGCGGACGCGGTCATGATGGGCTCCCCG
This sequence comes from Streptomyces sp. NPDC004111, assembly GCF_042874215.1. Taxonomy (NCBI): domain Bacteria; kingdom Bacillati; phylum Actinomycetota; class Actinomycetes; order Kitasatosporales; family Streptomycetaceae; genus Streptomyces; species Streptomyces sp. NPDC004111. The sequence continues at coordinate 68,177 of NZ_JBIAMU010000016.1, read as the reverse complement.
CTGGCCCGCGCCACGGACGCGCCCGGCCAGGGCCACCACTGGGGCATGGAGGCCGTCCACGAGGACGTGCCGCGCGGCAAGCGCATGAACCTGGGTGTCGTCGGTACGACGGAGGAGATCCTGACCGGCCCGGCGCACATCCCGGACGGCTCGATGAACCTCTTCGGCGCCCTGCGCCGCTCGATGGCCACCACGGGCTACAGCGAGCTCAAGGAGTTCCAGCGCGTCGAGGTGACGGTCGCGGACTCCCAGCACCGCCGCTGACCGCGGGTCCCGCACGGTCCCGTACGACGGAAGGGCCCCGCACCGATCACTCGGTGCGGGGCCCTTCCGTCGTACGTGGTGCTCCGGGAGCTACGAGGCCTTCTTGGCGCCGGAGACGGCGCCGACCACCGCGAGGGCGAAGAAGAGGAAGGTCATGAAGTCCAGCTCTTCCTTCCAGCCCTGGTTGAGCAGGTCGAAGTGCTCGGTGAGCATCGACACCACGCCCGCGCCCATGGCCTTGTTGACCAGGATCGCCATGCCGAGCATCTGGCCGAGGTAGACGCCGAGCAGCGAGAAGACCGAGGCGAAGACCATGACGGCCGGGCTCCGGCCGCCGACCTTGCCCGCCGCCAGGCCGGTGAGGAAGCCGACGCCGATGGCCGCGTAGCCCACCTCGGCCTCCAGCATCCCGATGACGGCGCCGTAGATGCCCGCGGTGACCAGGGCCACCAGGAGGCCGACCAGCACGCCCGCCCCCACGTTGCCGCTCGGCCGCACGGGCTGCGGCGGCGGGAAGCCGCCGCCGAACTGACCCTGCTGCGGGGGGAACTGGCCGCCCGGGAACTGGTTCGGTCCCTGCGGGGCGCCGAAGCCCTGCGGCGGCTGGTTCTGGGCGTACGGGTTGCCGCCGGGCTGCTGGGGTGGCTGAGCGGGATAAGACATGGTGGTTCCCCCCTGGGAGTGACGTAAAGCGCGCATAAGTTCGGTTGTGCGCGCTTGACGGTAGCAGTCGACTACGCCGAATGGGGGTGGAGATTCCGGGGTTCTCTCCTGGGCGAGGTGTGCCGGGAGCGGTGCGGTGGATCGGGAGCGTCGCTGCTAGAGGCGGTACGTCGCGCCGGCCGGGCCCGCCCCGCGGGTGTCCAGCAGGAGCTGGGCCTTCACCGCCAGGCCCTGGAGGTCGTACGTGCGGTGGTGCTGGAGCAGGATCGTCAGGTCGGCCGCCGCCGCGGCCTCGTAGAGGGAGTCCGCGCGGGGCACCGGGATGTCGCGCACCCGCCAGTGCGGGACGTGCGGGTCGTGGTACGTGAGGTGGGCACCCATGTCGCGCAGCCGGGAGGCGATCTCGGGGGCGGGAGAGTTCTCCTGGTCGGCGAGGTCGGCCTTGTAGGTGACGCCGAGCAGCAGGACGCGGGCGCCCCGGGCGGACTTGCCGTGCTCGTTGAGGAGGGTGGCGCAGCGCTGGAGGACGTAGCCGGGCATCCGGCCGTTGATCTCCTGGGCCAGGCCGACCATGCGCAGCGGGTGGCCGGGGGTGCGGCTGCTGTACGAGAGGTAGTTGGGGTCGAGGGGGACGCTGTGGCCGCCGACACCGGGGCCGGGGCGGAACGCCTGGAACCCGTACGGCTTGGTCTCGGCGCAGCGGATGACGTCCCAGAGGTCGACGCCCAGGTCGTGGCAGAGGACGGCCATCTCGTTGGCGAGGGCGATGTTGACGTGCCGGTAGTTGGTCTCCAGGACGCCGACGGTCTCCGCCTCGCGCGGCCCTCGGGCGCGCACCACCTTGTCGGTGAGGCGGCCGTAGAAGGCGGCGGCGGACTCGGTGCAGGCGGGGGTGAGGCCGCCGATGACCTTGGGGGTCTGCGCGTAGCCGTGCGCCCGGTTGCCGGGGTCGAGGCGGGCGGGGGAGTACGCGAGGTGGAAGTCGCGGCCCGCGCGCAGCCCCGAGCCCGCCTCCAGCAGGGGGCGCAGGAAGTCCTCGGTCGCGCCCGGGTGGACGGCGGACTCCAGCAGCACGGTGGTGTGCGGGCGCAGCCGGGCGGCGAGGGTGCGGGCGGCGGCCTCGACGGCGGACAGGTCGAGGGTGCGGTCGGCGCCGAGCCTGGTGGGCGCGCAGATCACGGCGGTACGGACCCGGCCCAGCTCGGCGGGGTCGGTGGTGGGACGGAACCCGCCCGCCAGCATCCGGCGGATCTCGGCGGCGGAGAGCGAACCCTCCACCGGCGGGCGGCCGGCCGCCAGCTCGGCGACCGGGCGCGGATCGGTGTCGTAACCGATGGTGGCGACGCCGGCGGCGACGGCGGCCTGGGCGAGGGGGAGGCCGAGGTGGCCGAGTCCGACGACGGCGAGATCTGCGGGCATGGCGTGAGCCGTCCTTCCCTTGAGTCCGCTGCGACCCGCGGCCCGCCGGGTGCCCCGCTATAAGCGGAGGCGGGGCGGGGCGCAAGCCCGGTGGACAGTTCGAGCCGAAGAAATGTCAGACTAGGCGTAAATATGACCGTTATTGGGGATTTCCGGCACGGGGTCGGGGTGGCTCTCGGGCCGCTCCCCGGCGTGCTGCGGAGCGGCCGGTTCCCCTGGTTGTCCACAGGCAGTGGCTGAAGAACGCGCCTGCGGCGAGAATCGGTGGAGCGGCCCGGGGTAAACCCCGTCCCACGGGACGTCCGCGAGCCCGACCGCACCCACCGCACCAAACGGGAGGCAGCAGTGAGGACAGCGACACTGGGACCGGCCGAGCGCGCTCAGGCGCTCGCCGCGATGGCCGAGCGGGAACTGGACGTGCTGGTGGTGGGCGCGGGCGTGGTCGGTGCCGGGACGGCGCTGGACGCCGTGACCCGGGGTCTGTCCACCGGGCTCGTCGAGGCGCGCGACTGGGCCTCCGGCACGTCCAGCCGTTCCAGCAAGCTGATCCACGGCGGCCTGCGCTATCTGGAGATGCTCGACTTCGCCCTGGTGCGCGAGGCGCTGAAGGAGCGCGGACTGCTCCTGGAGCGGCTGGCTCCGCACCTGGTGAAGCCGGTGCCCTTCCTCTACCCGCTCCAGCACAAGGGGTGGGAGCGGTGGTACGCGGGCTCGGGCGTGGCCCTGTACGACGCGATGTCGGTGTCCTCCGGGCACGGCCGCGGGCTGCCGATGCACCGTCACCTGTCGCGCCGTCACGCGCTGCGCGTCGCACCGGCCTTGAAGAAGGACGCGCTGACCGGCGCCCTCCAGTACTACGACGCGCAGATGGACGACGCCCGTTACGTGGCCACCCTGGTGCGCACGGCCGCCGCCTACGGTGCGCAGGTCGCCAACCGGGCGCGGGTGGTCGGCTTCCTGCGCGAGGGCGAACGCGTCGTCGGCGTGCGGGTCGAGGACGTCGAGGCGGGCGGCGAGTACGAGATCCGGGCCAAGCAGGTGGTCAACGCGACCGGGGTGTGGACGGACGACACCCAGGCGCTGATCGGGGAAAGGGGACAGTTCCACGTCCGCGCGTCCAAGGGAATTCACCTGGTGGTGCCCAAGGACCGCATTCACTCGACCACCGGATTGATTCTGCGGACCGAGAAATCGGTCCTTTTCGTCATTCCCTGGGGACGGCACTGGATTGTCGGCACCACGGATACCGACTGGGATTTGGACAAGGCGCACCCGGCGGCCTCCAGCGCGGATATCGACTATCTCCTGGAACACGTGAATTCGGTCCTGGCCGTGCCCCTCACCAGGGACGACGTGCAGGGTGTCTACGCGGGTCTGCGGCCCCTGCTGGCGGGGGAGTCGGACGCCACCAGCAAGCTGTCGCGGGAGCACACGGTCGCGCACCCGGTGCCGGGGCTCGTCGTCGTCGCGGGCGGCAAGTACACGACGTACCGGGTGATGGCCAAGGACGCCGTCGACGAGGCGGTGCACGGGCTGGACGCGCGGGTGGCGGAGTGCGTCACCGAGGACGTGCCGCTGCTCGGCGCCGAGGGCTACAAGGCGCTGTGGAACGCACGGGCCAGGATCGCGGCCCGGACGGGTCTTCACGTGGTGCGCGTGGAGCACCTGTTGAACCGGTACGGGTCCCTGGCCGAGGAACTCCTCGAACTGATCGCGGAAGACCCGGGGCTCGGCGAGCCGCTCACCGGCGCCGAGGACTACCTGCGCGCGGAGATCGTCTACGCCGCCTCGCACGAGGGGGCCCGGCACCTGGACGACGTACTGACCCGGCGCACCCGGATCTCCATCGAGACCTTCGACCGGGGCACCCGCAGCGCGCTGGAGTGCGCGGAGTTGATGGCTCCGGTGCTGGGCTGGGACAAGGGACAGGTGGAGCGCGAGGTGGAGCACTACGAGAAGCGGGTGGAGGCGGAACGCGAGTCGCAGCGCCAGCCCGACGACCTGACGGCGGACGCCGCACGGCTGGGCGCACCGGACATCGCACCGCTGTAAGGGGCGGGCCGGGAGGCGGGCGGGGCGCGGCGGGAGCGCGCGCTCCCGCCCCGGGGGTGTTCGCGGTCCGCGCGTGGGGGACAATGGGGGCTCTGCCAGGGCGGGTTGCCGCATCGCCGGGGAAGCCGCCGAAACGACCGACGACAGGTCCGTACATGGACGCCCATGGACGGACATACGCGCACGGCCGGGGCACGGGCGAAGATCAGGGATCGCAGAGGGGACGCATGTCGGACGAGCGGGAGCAGTCGCGGAAGAGCACGCAGGACGCCGTGTCCGATGAGCGGAACAGCACGAAGGACGCAGGGTCCGACGAGCGGAAGAGCGCGAAGGGCGCCGGGCCCGACGAGCGGAACGGGACGCGCGACGCCGCGTCCCGGGAGCGGGGCGACGAACGGGACAGCGGGTCCGACGACGGGGCGGGCGCGGAGGCGGCGGCTGCCGAGGCCGCCAGGGACGCCGCTTCGGACACCTCCGGCGAGGTCGAGGGCCGGCTGCTGGCGGGCCGTTACCGGCTCGGCGACGTGCTCGGCCGGGGCGGCATGGGCACGGTCTGGCGCGCCACCGACGAGACGCTGGGCCGCACCGTCGCGGTCAAGGAACTGCGTTTCCCGACCGCCATCGACGAGGACGAGAAGCGCCGGCTGATCACCCGGACCCTGCGCGAGGCCAAGGCCATCGCCCGGATCCGCAACCACGGCGCGGTCACCGTCTTCGACGTCGTCGACGAGGACGACCGGCCGTGGATCGTCATGGAGCTCATCGAGGGCAAGTCCCTCGCCGAAGCCGTCCGCGAGGACGGCCTGCTGACGCCGCGTCGCGCCACCGAGGTCGCCCTCGCCATCCTCGACGTGCTCAGGGCCGCCCACCGCCAGGGCATCCTGCACCGCGACGTGAAGCCGTCCAACGTGCTGATCGCCGAGGACGGCCGGGTCGTCCTGACCGACTTCGGCATCGCCCAGGTCGAGGGCGACCCGTCGATCACCTCGACCGGGATGCTCGTCGGCGCCCCCTCGTACATCTCGCCGGAGCGGGCCCGCGGCCACAAGCCGGGCCCCGCCGCCGACCTGTGGTCGCTCGGCGGACTGATCTACGCGTCGGTGGAGGGCGTCCCGCCGTACGACAAGGGGTCCGCCATCGCGACCCTGACCGCCGTGATGACCGAGCCGGTGGACCCGCCGAAGAACGCGGGACCGCTGGACGAGGTCATCTACGGGCTGCTCGCCAAGGACCCGGCTCAGCGGCTGGACGACGCGGGCGCGCGGGCGCTGCTCAACGACGTGCTCAACCAGCTCGACGAGGCGGACGCGGCGGGCGACGAACTGGCCCGCTCGGACGCCACGAAGGTGGTTCCGCTTCCGCCCGTGCCGGCCGACATCCCGAGTACCGGGAAGTCCGCGGCGGCGAAGCCCGGTCTGCAGAAGAAGGAGCAGCCCGAGCGCTCCCTGCCTGCGGCGGGGGGCACCGCCGCGGCTGCGGGCGGTGCGGTCGGGGCCACCGCGGCGATGCCTTCCGCCGGCCGGACCTCCGGTTCGCCGTCCGGTTCCGGTTCCGGCGGCGGAGGGATGTCGTCGGGGACCGTCGGCGGGATGTCGCCCGCCGCGCGCAAGCGGGCGCTGCTCGTGGTCGGGCTGGTCGCGGCGCTCGCCGTGCTCGGCACCGTGCTGGCCATCGCGATGAACAAGGACACCCCGAACGGGACCCCGGAGGAGGGCAAGAACGGCAAGGGCTCGTCCAGTTCGAGCGGGGCGACGGCCGGAGCCGACGGCAAGACCCCGGAGAAGTCCACGGACCAGGGCGGCGGACCGGACAAGGGCGGCGCCACCGGCAGCACCGGTGACAAGCCCTCCGGCCGGCCGTCCGCCGACAAGCCCGCCGACGGCGCGGTGCCCGCGGGCTTCGAGGCGGTCAGCGACTCCCGGTTCCACTTCACGATGGCGATGCCCGCCGGGTACAAGCGGACGGCCATAGCGGGTGCGAACTCGGGCGGGATATACAGCAAGGACGGCGGTTTCCCGCGCGTTCAGGTCGACTTCAACAGCAGTCCCGGCAGCGACGCCGCGGGCGCCTGGAACGCCGCGCGCGCCGTGGTGGCCGCCACCAGCAAGGGCTACGAGCACATCGGCATCAGCCCGGTCGAGTACAACGGCTACCCCACCGTCGCGGACTGGGAGTTCGCCCGCGACCAGCGCGGCCAGCGGATTCACGTCCTCAACCGCGGGTTCAAGGTCGACGCCAAGCGCGGCTACTCGATCATGGTGAGCTGCCCGGCCGACGCCTGGAAGGGCGAGGAGTGCACCAAGCTGCGCGAGACCGCGTTCGCCACGTTCAAGCCGACTGACTGACCGGGATGCGTTGACACTGCCTCGCGACGGGGTATTGCCACGTATCGTGAGACCTCGCGGACCGTACGCAGCCGCAATACGCCGGTAAACGACCGGAATTGATGGATTCGGGAACTTCCGAGGGTCAGCCCCGCGGATCGACGGCCGGCCCGCAGGGGCCGGTCCCGACGACCGGGGACAGCGGGGAAGAGCGCGCTTTGGGGAGGCGTCGTGGACGACTACGCGGGTCGGGTGCTTGCCGACCGCTACCGCCTGCCGCTGCCGCCCTCCGACGAGTACGACCTGGTGGAGACCCGGGCCTTCGACGGGTACAGCGGACAGGAAGTCCTCGTGCGGCAGGTGCCGCTGCCCGAGGTCGTGGACGCCGAGTTCGTCGACAGCGACGGCGGCCCGGTGCACCGGCGGCCGGCCCCGGGGCGCGGTGCTCCGCGACGCTCCGGCGACCCCGCCGTACGACGGGCGATCGAGGCGGCCCAGGCCGCCGCGCAGATCCCCGACCACCCCCGCCTCGACCAGGTCTTCGACGTCTTCGAGGAGGACGGCTCCCTCTGGATAGTGAGTGAGCTGGTGGCGGCACGGCCGCTGGCCGCGCTGCTCGCCGAGGCGCCGCTCAGCCCGTACCGGGCCGCCGAGGTCGCCTCCGACGTGCTCACCGCGCTGCGGGTGCTGCACGCACACGGCTGGACCCACCGGAACATCACCGTCCGTACCGTGCTGGTCTGCGACGACGGGCGCATAGTGCTCACCGGTCTGGCGGCGGGCGCCGCGGAGGAGGTGCTGTGCGGCTACGCGCCGATACCGGGAGGACCCGGCGTTACGGCGCCCGCCGGGGCGCCCGGAGCGGATGACGCGGCAGGTGCGCCGGGGGCGCCGGGCGGCGGCTGGGGCGATCCGTCGGCACAGGTTCCGGTGCCGCGCGGCCATGTCCCCCGGGGCGGAGACGGCTTCGAGGGCCCGGGGGGCGGACCGGGCACCGGGCTGCCCGCACTGCCGACGGACTTCCTCGGCCGCCCCGCCGAGCAGCCCGGGGCGCGGCAGGCGTTGCCGTCGGGCGGCACCGGGCCCGACGGACCGACCGGCTCCGGACCGACCGGTTCCGGGGCACCGGGGGCGGGTCCGGCGAACCCGGTGGCGGACGCGCGGGCGGCGCGCGCCGGGGCCATCGCCGCGTACCGGGCCGGTGCGCGGGCGGCGGCCAGGGCCACCGAGGAGCAGCGCCGCCAGGCGGTCGAGCCCTCGCGCAGCCCGTACCTCCAGGACCCGGACGGCGGGTCGGACACGGACACCGGACCGGCCGCGGCCCCCGGCCGGGACACGGGCCCCGGCATCGGCACGGGCCCGGATTCCGCTTCCGCCACCGGGCCGGGCGCGGCGTCGCCCTACGGTGCCGCGGCGGCCGGGACCGGACCGGTGTCGCCGTACGGCGAGGGCGCCGGAGCCGCCGGGAAGCGGCCGGGTGCCGTCGCCCCGTACGGAACGGGCGGCGGGACGGCCGGACCGGGCGACCGGCCGGGCGCGGTGTCCCCGTACGGCAGGCCCAGCCGGGCGATCTCCCCGTACGGCGACGCGCCCGCACCGGCCCGCACCGAGCGCGCGGGCGACCAGCGCGGCACGGGCGTGGAGCGCCGCGAGGGCGTCCCGCGCCGCGAGGGCGTCGAGCGCGGAGCCGGCGTCGAGCGGGTCGGCGGGCAGACGCCCGGCACCAGCTGGCACGGTGCGCTGCCCCGGGGCGGCGGCGCCGGCGGCGAGGCGCTGCGCGCGGACGGACTGCGGCACAGCCAGCCGGAGCGCCCGCAACCCCCCGGGCACGCGCCCGGACAGCTCCCGGGGCAGCACATGGCGGACCGGCCGCACGGCCGGCAGCTCGCCGTGCCCGACGCGCCGGCAGCCCCGCCGGTCCCCAAGCCGTCCGGCGGCAGCGGTCGCTGGGACGACGTCATCGCGGGCCTGCCCTACCGAGGCCCCAGCACCCCGCTGGCCGCCGAGCGGGCCCGGCAGACCCGGATCGCCGTGGTCGGCGCGGTCACCGAGCGCTGGGCGCCCGAGCAGGCCGGCCCGGTGTACGAGAACTGGCAGCTGGCCCCGCCGATCGGGCCCGCCACCGACCTGTGGGCGCTGGGCGCGCTGCTGTTCCGCGTCGTCCAGGGGCACGCCCCCTACCCGGAGGACAACACCGCCGAACTGGTGCAGATGGTGTGCGCCGAGCCGCCCGCGTTCGCGGAGGAGTGCGGTCCGCTGCGGCCCGTCGTGGAGTCTCTGCTGCGTCAGGACCCCACCGAGCGGCCCGACTTCGAGGAGCTGCGGGGCTGGCTGCGCTCCCTGGTGCGCTCGGCGCCCGAGCCGGACGCGGGCACCAAGGTCGTACCGCTGCCGTCGCCGCCCGACGCCACCCGGCTGCCGATCGTACGGCGCCGGGGCGAGCTGGTCCGCAAGCGCAAGGGCGCGGCCCAGCACGGGCGGCACCGGCACAAGCAGGGCAAGGGGCGGGAGCGGGCGGCGAAACCGCCGAAGCCGCCGCGCGCCCCCAGGGTGCAGCGCGAGCCCAGGATCGGGGCGCGGCAGCCGCGTTCGCTGGGCAAGTGGCTGTTCGTGCTCATCATGGCGGGGCTGGCGGCGGCCGTCGTCTACGCCGTGATGTTCCTGCCGAAGGACGAGGGCACCTCGCCCGGCGAGAACACGGGCAGCGGGCAGCCCGCGCCGTCCGGGCAGCAGAGCGGCGGACCGCAGCCGCAGCCCGAGCGCACCGGAGGCCAGCCGGCCGGTCGGCCGACCGCCGACAGCGGCAGGGGCAGTGACTCGCCGTCGACCCCGGCACCGCCCGCCCAGCAGAACCCGGCGTCCGACCTGCCGCCCGGGTACACCCTCGCCAAGGACCGGGACGGCTTCCAGGTCGCCGTCGACAAGAACTGGCGGCGCTCGCCGATGAACGACAGCCGCCAGGTCCGCTACCAGGGCAACGACATCGAACTCGTCGTCGTTCCCGGCCGGGACACCGTCAAGGACAAGGGCGGCGACCCGATGGCGTACCAGCTCAAGGAGGAGCGGGAGCTCCAGCCGCTGCGCGACTCCACCTGGGCCTCCTCGGGCGGTCTGCGCCGGATCAGCGTCGGCCAGCAGGCCATGGCCGAGGGCCAGTTCACCTGGAAGGACAGCAGCGGCCGGGACGTCTTCGTGCGCAACAGGGCGATGATCGTCGGCGGGGCGTACCACATCATCCAGGTCATCGGCCCGGACTCGCAGCGCGACGAGGTGACGCGGGTGTACGACGCCGCGGTGCTCCACTACCGCTCCACGAAGTGACCCGGCCGCGCCGCCGAGGGGCCCCCGACGCCGCACGAGGCGACCTGTGCCGCACGGCCGACCTTCTCCGCCCAGAACCGTCCGACCCGGGAAACGCGTCCTGGTCAAGGGATTCGCGGGTTCGGCGTGCCGGTCACAGTGCGGTCTCGTGATCGCCCCTGTGTTCCACCTCCGCAATTCCGATCCGTAACCTGGGTCCCCTGACAGACGGGGCGGTGGGCTGGAAAGTGGAGAACGCGAGCAGCAGTACGACCGGTGGTGCGGACAGCGGCACCGGCGAGGGGCACCTGCTGGCCGGGCGGTACCGGCTGGGCGATGTCCTCGGCAGCGGCGGCATGGGCCGCGTCTGGCGGGCCCGTGACGAGGTGCTGCACCGCACCGTCGCCGTCAAGGAGTTGCGGGCCGGTCTGTACGCGGCGGAGGCCGACCGCGCCGTACTGCACGCGCGCACCCAGAAGGAGGCGCGGGCCGCCGCCCGGATCAACCACCCCGGCGTCGTCACCGTCCACGACGTGCTGCACCACGACGACCGGCCGTGGATCGTCATGGAGTACGTCGACGGACCGTCGATGGCGGACGCGCTCAAGGAGACCGGCAGCTTCGACCCCCGCGAGGCGGCCCGGATCGGCCTGCACGTCCTGGGCGCGCTGCACGCCGCACACGCCGTCGGCGTCCTGCACCGGGACGTCAAGCCCGGCAACGTGATGCTGGCCAGGGACGGCCGGGTGCTGCTCACCGACTTCGGCATCGCCGCCATCGAGGGCGACTCCACCATCACCCGCACCGGCGAACTCGTCGGTTCCATCGACTACTTGGCGCCCGAGCGGATCCGCGGCGAGGACCCGGGGCCGGCCTCCGACCTGTGGGCGCTCGGCGCCACCCTGTACACCGCCGTCGAGGAGCGCTCGCCGTTCCGCCGCACGTCGCCGATCGGCACGCTCCAGGCCGTGATCGCCGAGGAGCCCGAGCCGTCGTACCACGCCGGGGCGCTCGGCCCGGTGATCGTCGCGCTGCTCCGCAAGGAGGCCGGGGACCGGCCGGGCGCCGAGCAGACCCGGCGGATGCTGCGGGAGGTGATGGAGGGGCGGCCGTCCCCGCAGGCGCAGGCGCACGTGCCCACGAGGCAGGTGTCCGAGGCGCAACTGCGCGCCTCCGCACCGGTGGTGCCGACGAGGCCGATGGACCCGAGGTCGCCCGCCGGGGTCACCCAGGGGCACGCGCTCCAGCACCCGACGGCCGACGGCCGCACGCCCGGCCACGACCCGGCCACCGCGCAGGTCGCGGCGGGTGGGCAGCCCCCGGCGGGTGGCGGGACGCAGGCCGGTCCGAGGGGCAGGCGGCGCGGCAGGGCCGTGCTGAGCGTGCTCGCGGCGGCGGTCATCGGCGGCGGGGCCGCCTTCGGCGTGATCCAGTACATGGACAACGACGACCCCCACAAGGGCTCCCTGCCCCAGACCTCCGCCGGTCAGGGCGGGGCGACGGGCGGCGAGGGCGGCACGGCCAAGCCGGACCCGGGCAAGTCCGGGGACCAGAAGAACCCGGACAACCTGCCGGCAGGCTGGCACCGGGTGAAGGAGAACGGATTCAGCCTCCCCGTTCCCGACGGCTGGAAGGGCGGCATGAACAAGCCGGGCCAGTACGACTACACCCGCGACAACGGCCGCCACCGCATCCGGATCAACGTCGACACGAGCCCGGACTTCAACAGCCCCTACGCACACCTGGTCGACCTGGAGAGGGCGATCTCCAAGACCTTGCCCGAATTCCAGCGGGACCGCCTTGAGCAGGGCACCTACCGGGACAGGCAGAGCGGACGGCTCGACTTCTCCTACCGGGAGAAGACGGATAACCCGGGCCCGCGGTTCGCCGTGGACCACATGCACTTCGCAGGCCGGAACGGGCCCGAGTACGCGATCTACGTGGCCGGTCCGCTGGCCGACAAGGCCAAGACGCTCGAACGGTTCGACGTCGTGCTGCGCGGCTGGCAGTACGAGGACTAGAGCGCGACCGCGGCGCGCGTGCGCGCCGCGGTCGCCGGTCCGCTCGGCCGGTGCCCGTCGTGACGTGTGCGGAGTCTGTTACGGGTCTGCATCGCTCGTCCCCCCGGGCGCGGCGGGTTGTCCGAGCACCGTCAGGATGGGTGCATGACGAACGACGGGGGACGGGCGTACGAGCCCACCAGTTACGGGCTCCAACCGCCGCACGCACCACAGCATCCGCACCCTTCCCGGGCGCCGGGCGAAGAGCCCACCCAGGCGCATCCGCCGCCCCACGCGACGCAACCGGCCGATCCGGCGGCGGGCCGCGTCATCGGTGGCCGCTACCGGCTGGTCTCCCGGCTGGGCCACGGCGGCATGGGCACGGTGTGGCGCGCGCACGACGAGACGGTGGACCGGGACGTCGCGGTGAAGGAGCCCCGCGTCCCCGACCACCTGCCCGAGCGCGAACGGCAGAACGTCTACCTGCGGATGCAGCGGGAGGCGCGGGCCGCCGCCCGGATCACCCACCCCTCCGTGGTCACCATGCACGACGTGGTCGTCGAGGACGGCAAGCCGTGGATCGTGATGGAGCTGGTGCCGGGCCACTCGCTCGGCGACCGCCTCCAGGAGGGCACCCTCGACGTCCGTGACGCCGCCCGGATCGGCCTCGCCGTGCTCGGCGCGCTGGAGGCGGCGCACCGGGCAGGGGTGCTGCACCGCGACGTGAAGCCGGACAACGTCCTGCTCGGCGAGAACGACCGGGTGGTGCTCAGCGACTTCGGCATCGCCCAGGTCGAGGGCGAACAGGGGCTGACCGAGACCGGCGGCTTCGTCGGCTCGCCCGAGTTCATCGCCCCGGAACGGGTGCTGGGCCAGCGTCCCGGTCCCGCCTCCGACCTGTGGTCGCTCGGTGTGGTGCTGTACGCGGCGGTCGAGGGCATGTCGCCCTACCGGCGCTCCAACACCCCGGCCACCCTCCAGGCGGTGCTGTCCGCCGAGCCGCAGAACCCGGCCCGGGGCAACGGCCCCTTCGGGGAACTGGTCATGCGGCTGCTCCACAAGGACCCGGCGGCCCGCCCCGACGCGGCGACGGTACGCGCGGAACTGGAGAAGGCGACGGGACGGACGCCGCCGCGCCCGGTCGCACACACCCGCCCCGCCTCGCAGGGGACCGTCTCGGACTGGCTGCCGCCGGTCGTCCAGCGCACCGGCAAAAAGACCCGCTACGGCATCCTCGCCGGGGTGCTCGTCGTCGCGCTCGCGCTCGTACTGCTCCTGCTGAACCCGTTCGCGGGCGACGCGCCGCCGGAGAACTGGAAGCTGCACCGGGCGCTCCAGAGCGTCACCGCCGACATCTACCTGCCGGACGACTACAAGTCCTACGACGACTCCGCCGACAACACCGAGAGCTTCTACGAGCCGGGCAACGTCTTCCAGGTCTATGTGGTCCGGGTGGCCGTCGACAAGGACAACCAGCCGCCGCTCAAGAGCGGGCGCGAGGCCTATTACACGGCCGGCGGCAAGGACAAGCTGGAGATGAAGGACGCGAAGACCACGGTCACCGACAGCACCCAGCAGGACAAGCCCGCGTTCGACGCCGTCGTCGACTACACCAACTACGCGGACAGCGGCGACGACCCGGTGCGCAAGCGGCGGCACGAGCGGGTGGTGGTCGGCGGGGCGAAGAAGGCGTACTGGCGGATCGAGGTGACGATGCCCGCCGAGGGGAAGTTCCGGGCCGAGGGGGAGCAGCTCTTCCAGGACATCACCAAGCACCTGAAGATTCTGGACCTGTAGTCCGCCGGAGGAGCACAACCGAGGGAAGCGCCCCTGATCAGGGCTTATTTGCCAGTGATCGCTGGCGTGGTCGTGAGAGCCCGGTGAAAAGCCGTTACCGACGGGTACCAAATACGCCCGGCGGGCAATACGCTCGCCCGTATGACGGACTCGCAGGCCCTCACGGCACCCCTCGGCAGCAACCCCGTGGCCACCGCGCCCGCCGGCGCACGCACCGCGGCGGACGTGATCACTCCGGAAGTGGTCGCCCAGCTGACCCGCGGCGTGGTCGGGTCCGGGCGGACCGCCAACCACGGCCCGCTCACCGGTGAGAAGCTCGCCGACCTGCCCGAGTCCACGCCCGAGGACGTCGCCACCGCCTTCGAGCGGGCCAGGGCCGCCCAGGGCGCCTGGGCCGCCGTCCCGGTCCGGCAGCGGGCCGCGGTGCTGCTGCGCTTCCACGACCTGGTGCTCCAGCGGCAGGCCGAGATCCTCGACCTGGTCCAGCTGGAGACCGGCAAGGCCCGGCTGCACGCGCACGAGGAGATCCAGGCCGTCGCGATGGCCGCCCGCCACTACGGCCGCCAGGCACCCGCGTACCTGAGGGCCAAGCGGCACACCGGCGCCGTACCGACCCTCACCAAGGTCACCGAGCAGCGGCAGCCGCGCGGTGTGGTCGGCCAGATCTCGCCGTGGAACTACCCCTTCGAGCTGTCCGTCGGCGACTGCCTGCCCGCCCTGGTCGCGGGCAACGCCCTGGTGATGAAGCCCGACACGGAGACCGCGCTGTCCGCCCTGTGGGGCCGCGACCTGCTCGTCGAGGCGGGACTGCCGCCCGAGGTCTTCCAGGTCGTCCTGGGCGAGGGCCCGGTCGTCGGCCCCGAGGTCGTCAAGCACGCCGACTACGTCTCCTTCACCGGCTCCACCCGCACCGGCCGGGAGATCGCCCGCAGCGCCGGCGAGCGCCTGGTCGGCGTCTCGCTGGAACTCGGCGGCAAGAACGCCATGCTCGTCCTGGAGGACGCCGACGTCGAGAAGGCCGCCGCCGGAGCCGTCCGGGCCTGCTTCGCCTCGGCGGGACAGCTCTGCATCTCCATCGAGCGGCTCTACGTCCACGAGTCGATCGCCGACGACTTCGTGCAGCGCTTCGTGGCCCGCACCCGGGCGATGCGGCTCGGCACCGCCCTGGCGTACGGCGCCGACCTCGGCTCGCTGGTCGGCCCGCGCCAGCTGGAGACCGTCACCCGGCACGTCGAGGAGGCCGTGAACAAGGGCGCCACCGTCCTCGCCGGCGGCACCGCCCGCCCCGACGTCGGCCCCTACTTCTACGAGCCCACCGTCCTGGAGGGCGTCGAGACCCCGATGGCGGTCTGCTCCGAGGAGACCTTCGGCCCGGTCGTCTCGATCTACCGGTTCCGCGACGAGGACGAGGTGATCGCGGAGGCCAACGGCACCCCGTACGGCCTCAACTCCAGCGTCTGGACCAGGAACGGCAAGCGCGGCCACGCCGTCGCCTCCCGGCTGCGCACCGGCACCGTCAACATCAACGAGGGCTACAGCCCGGCGTACGCCAGCGTCCGCGCCCCGATGGGCGGCATGAAGCAGTCCGGGCTCAGCCGCCGGCACGGCTCCGAGGGCATCCTCAAGTACACCGAGGCACAGACCGTCGCCCAGCAGCGGCTGATCCCGCTCGCCCCGTCCTTCGGGATGGACGACGAGAAGTACGCCGCGTTCATGACCACCAGCCTCAAGGTCATGAAGGCACTGCGGCTGCGCTGACGGCGGTCGCCCGTCTCTCTCCACTTGTCAAAGAACGAGTCACTTTTCCACGAACGAGGAGTGCCAGTGCCGCAGGAGAGCTCTGTCCAGAACCAGGAGGACGGCGGGCCGGACGAGGAGTTCGACTACGACGTCGTCGTCGTCGGCTCCGGCTTCGGCGGTGCCGTCTCCGCGCTGCGGCTCACGGAGAAGGGATACCGCGTCGGCGTCCTGGAGGCCGGCCGGCGCTTCACCCGCGAGACCCTGCCCAAGAACTCCTGGGACCTGAAGAACTACCTGTGGGCTCCCGCGCTGGGCCTGTTCGGCATCCAGCGCGTGCACCTGCTGGGCAATGTCATGGTCCTGGCAGGCGCGGGCGTCGGCGGCGGTTCGCTGAACTACGCCAACACCCTCTACGTACCTCCCGCTCCCTTCTTCGAGGACCAGCAGTGGGCGGGCATCACCGACTGGCAGGACGAACTCGCTCCGTACTACGACCAGGCCAAGCGGATGCTGGGCGTGCGCCTCAACCCGACCATGACCCCCTCCGACGTCCATCTGAAGGCGACCGCCGAGGCGATGGGAGTGGGCGACACCTTCCATCTGGCCCCGGTGGGCGTCTTCTACGGCGACGGGCGGGACGCCGACGGTTCGTCAACGACCGGACCGGGCCGGGAAGTTCCCGACCCCTACTTCGGCGGCAAAGGCCCTGCTCGCAAGGCCTGCACCGAGTGCGGCGAGTGCATGACCGGCTGCCGGCACGGCGCCAAGAACACCCTCAACGAGAACTACCTCCACCTCGCCGAGCAGGCCGGTGCCGTCATCCACCCCATGACGTCCGTCCTCGGCGTCTCGGAGCACCCCGACGGCGGCTACCGCGTCGCCACCGCCCCCACCGACGCCCGCCGCAGGGGCACCACCAGGGTGCTGCGCGCCCGCCGCGTGGTGGTCGCGGCCGGGACGTACGGCACCCAGACCCTCCTGCACGCCATGAAGGACGGCGGCCACCTGCCGCGCCTGTCCGCCCGGCTCGGCGAGCTGACCCGCACCAACTCCGAGGCGCTGGTCGGCTCCCAGACCACCGACCGCCGCTACCGCAAGGCGCACGGCGCGCAGCTCGGCGCCTCCCGCGGCTCCAGGAAGGTCGACTTCACCCGGGGCGTCGCCATCACGTCGTCCATCCACCCGGACGCCAACACCCACATCGAGCCGGTGCGCTACGGGCGCGGCTCCAACGCGATGGGCGCGATGTCGATCCTCCAGGTGCCGTACGCGGAGAAGTTCCCGCGCGCCCTCGGCTGGGTGGCGAACGTGGTCCGCCATCCCGCGCTGGCCGCCCGCTCGCTCTCCAACCACCGCTGGTCGGAGAAGACCATCATCGGCCTCGTCATGCAGTCCCTGGACAACTCCCTGACCACCTACCGCAAGCCGGGCGGCATCGGGAAGGGCCTGCTCACCGCCCGCCAGGGGCACGGCGCGCCCAACCCCAAGCAGATCCCCGAGGCGTCCCGCGCCGCCACCCTCCTCGCCAAGGAGATCAACGGGTTCGCGGGCAGCAACGTCGGTGAGCTGATGGGCACGCCCCTCACCGCGCACTTCCTGGGCGGCTGCCCGATCGGCGCGAGCGCCGAGGAGGGCGTCATCGATCCGTACCACCGGCTGTACGGGCACCCCGGCATCTCCGTCGTCGACGGTTCGGCGGTCTCCGCCAACCTCGGGGTGAACCCGTCGCTGACCATCACCGCGCAGGCCGAGCGGGCGATGTCGCTGTGGCCCAACAAGGGCGAGCCGGACACCCGCCCGGAGCAGGGCAGCCCCTACGTGCGGCTCGCCGCCGTGGAGCCGAAGCACCCCGCGGTCCCGGCGGAGGCCTTCGGCGCGCTGCGGCTGCCGCTGCTCGCGGTCCCGGAGGTACCGCCGCGGAAGAAGGTTTAGCCGCGCCGCCTTGGCGAAAGGTGCGAGCGGGTACGCGAAGAGGGCCGCATTCCCCTCCGAATGCGGCCCTCTTCGTCGTGCTCGTGCGGTCGGGCGCGGTTCGCCGCGCCCTTTCCGTACGGGGTGCTGTTACGCGTCCGCCTTGCGACGGCGCACCAGGAACAGCGCACCGGCACCGAGCACGACGGCCGCGCCGCCCGCGAGGCCGATGACCGGCATCTGCGAGGACGCACCGGTCTCGGCGAGGTTGCCGGTGACCGCGGGCACCTTGCCCGGGGCCGGCTTGCCGACGGGCAGCGGCGTCTTGCCGCCCTCCTGCGGCTTGGTGCCGGAGGTGTCCGTACCGGACTTGACGATCTGGAACTTGTACGCGGTCTCGCCCGTGCCTATGCAGCCCTTGTCGACGTCGACGTAGACACCGCCGCCGAGCGTGAAGCCGGCACCGACCGGGGCGCCCGCGGCCACGTTGAGGCGCAGCTTGATGTCGATCTCGAAGTCGGGCTCCAGCGTGTCCGTCTCGCCGACGTAACCGGCGGCCAGGTCGTCCAGGCTGACGGGCTGCCAGCTCTTGCTGGTCTCGTCGTACGCCTGCAGCTGGACCTGCTTCGTGGTGAAGAGGTTGGAGCCGTCCTTGTCGGCGGCGGCGCCCGCGAACACCGCGACGCCGTTGAGCGTGCGGTCCGACGTGTTGTGGACGTTCAGGTTGAACGGGTGCCAGCCGCTGCCCGCGGCGATCTTGCCGGACAGGCCGCTGATCGTCAGGCCGATCGAGACGTCCTGGCACTCGCCCGGCAGTTCCTCGTCCGGGTCGGTGGGGCTCGGCGTGCCTGAGGGCGTCCGGCTCGGGGTGGCCGACGGCGTCTTGGTGGGAGTGGGGGTGGCCGAGGCCGAGGGGGTCCCGCTCGGCGTGGTCTCCGGGCTCTTCGAGGGGGTCGAAGGAGTCGACGGAGTGGTCTCGGGCGAGGTGCTCGGCGTCTCGGGGGCCGACGGCGTGCCGCTCGGCGTCGTGCTGACGGACGCGCTCGGCGAGGGGGACGTGGTGGCGTACGCGGCCGAGGCCGAGAACAGCGAAACCGGAGCGATGACAGCCGTGGCGGCCGCGAGGGCCAGGGAACGGCGAAGCTTCATGGGACCTCAGAAAGTCTGGCGCACCGACATGGGGGACGCGGTGCGAGATGTGAGGGGCCTGCGATGCGGATGTGCACCGGAGATTCCTGTGAGTACGCAAGGGAGACCAGTGGCTTTGACCAAAGGTTGTAACAGCACACACAAAACCTTTACGTGAGCTGCCTCACAGGGCGCTGCCGCTCCCGGCCGCTCCCGAGGTCCCGCCGGAGCCGGCGGTGGTGCCGGTCCCTGCGACCGGCTCCGGGCGTCCCCGGAGCCGACCGTCTGGGCGACCTGTGACGGCTGTCCCCTGCCGTCCGGCCGCGACACGCTGGGGCGAGGTCCCACGACGTACCTGCCAAGGCCCGTACGTCACACGCCCCAGCCGGGGCCACGCGTGGCACCGGGACCAACGAAGCCGCGTCCGCTCCGGTCACGCGCCGTACGAGTGAGTGCAGGAACGCACGCACTGCCCCCGAGGTCACCGCCGCCCGCACCGCCGCCGCGGAACTCAGACACGGCCCCGGCACAGCTCCAGCAGCGTCATCGCCAGCGTGGTGCCCGGCTTGCCCAGCGCGTCCCTGTAGTGGCCGAGCACGTCCATCTCGCGGGACAGGTTGACCCGGCGTCCGCCCGAGGTGATCCGGGCCTCCTGGATGACCGCCGAGACGGCCATCCGTTCCTGCACGAGGCCGATGATCCGGTCGTCGAGGGCGTCGATCCGCTCCCGCGCGCCCGTGATGAGGGCCGCGGCGTCCTCGGTGCGGGCGCCGGTGACCTCGGTGGCGGTGGCTGTCGTGGTGGCGGGGGAGGCCTGCGAAGTGGTGCTGCTCATGTCCGTACTCCTGGAGTGAAGGGGTGCGCCCCGTCGGTGGCTCTCGGGTCCGGAAACGACAGAACGCCCCGGGCCTGTCGGCCCGGGGCGCCTGGGAAGTCGCTTGTCTGTTGCTACAAGCAGCACGACCGTGGCAGCCGGACGGGCCGGTTGCCATAGGTAAAGACGAAGGTCTGGTGCTTGCGCATGGCCCCAGTATCGCCCCACGCGCGCGTGCCGCGTCAAGCCGGGCCCGACAGGCGGGACGGGCGGGGCGCGGCGGGCGGCGCGCACCGGGCGGAGGCGAGACGAAGCGGGCACCCCGGGCCCCGGTAGAATCGACAAAACCGACCCCCTGCTCCCACCGCCGGAAGGCCGCCAGTGTCATCTGCGTCCCCCGCTGCCGCGCCCGACGTCGTTCTCGTCGTCGACTTCGGTGCCCAGTACGCCCAGCTCATCGCCCGCCGTGTGCGGGAGGCCCGGATCTACAGCGAGATCGTCCCGAGCACCATGCCGGTGGCCGAGATGCTGGCCAAGAACCCGAAGGCGATCATCCTCTCCGGCGGTCCCTCCTCGGTGTACGCCGAGGGCGCCCCGTCCATCGACCGCGCGCTCTTCGAGGCAGGGGTCCCGGTCTTCGGCATGTGCTACGGCTTCCAGCTCATGGCCACCACCCTCGGCGGCACCGTCGACGACAACGGTGCCCGCGAGTACGGCCGCACCCCGCTGGCCGTGACGCGCTCCGGCTCCACCCTCTTCGAGGGCACCCCCGACGAGCAGTCGGTGTGGATGTCGCACGGCGACGCCTGCTCCGCCGCCCCCGAGGGCTTCACCGTCACCGCGTCCACCGACGTCGTACCGGTCGCCGCCTTCGAGAACGACGAGAAGAAGCTGTACGGCGTGCAGTACCACCCCGAGGTGATGCACTCCACGCACGGCCAGCAGGTCCTGGAGCACTTCCTCTACCGCGGCGCCGGCATCGAGCCCACCTGGACGACCGGCAACGTCATCGAGGAGCAGGTCGCCCTCATCCGCGAGCAGGTCGGCGACAAGCGCGTCATCTGCGGCCTCTCCGGAGGCGTTGACTCCGCGGTCGCCGCCGCCCTCGTCCAGAAGGCCATCGGCAACCAGCTGACCTGCGTCTACGTCGACCACGGGCTGATGCGCAAGGGCGAGACCGCGCAGGTCGAGAAGGACTTCGTCGCCGCGACCGGCGCCCGCCTGGTGGTCGTCGACGCGGAGAAGCGATTCCTCGACGCGCTGGCCGGCGTCTCCGACCCGGAGACCAAGCGGAAGATCATCGGCCGCGAGTTCATCCGGGTCTTCGAGCAGGCGCAGCTGGAGATCCTCCAGGAGGAGGGCCCCGAGGTCGCCTTCCTCGTGCAGGGCACCCTGTACCCGGACGTCGTCGAGTCCGGCGGCGGCACCGGCACCGCCAACATCAAGTCCCACCACAACGTGGGCGGACTCCCCGACGACATCGAGTTCGAGCTCGTCGAGCCGCTGCGCCAGCTGTTCAAGGACGAGGTCCGGATGGTCGGCCAGGAGCTCGGCCTGCCCGACGAGATCGTCCAGCGCCAGCCCTTCCCCGGGCCCGGCCTGGGCATCCGGATCGTCGGCGAGGTCACCAAGGAGCGGCTCGACCTGCTCCGCGAGGCCGACGCCATCGCCCGCGAGGAGCTGACGGCGGCCGGTCTGGACCGCGAGATCTGGCAGTGCCCGGTGGTGCTGCTCGCCGACGTGCGCTCGGTGGGCGTGCAGGGCGACGGCCGCACCTACGGCCACCCGATCGTGCTGCGCCCGGTCTCGTCCGAGGACGCCATGACGGCGGACTGGACGCGGATGCCGTACGACGTGCTGGCGAAGATCTCGACGCGGATCACCAACGAGGTGGCCGACGTCAACCGCGTGGTGCTCGACGTGACGAGCAAGCCGCCGGGGACCATCGAGTGGGAGTAGTCCCCACCCCCTGACAGCGCCGATGCCGCCGTCGCCTCTTCGAGGTGGCGGCGGCATCGCCGTGTCCGCCCCTCTGGTCTCCGTCCGTACCACGCGGTAGCTTCCGGCCCATGACCGCCGAGATACCCGCACCCCCGCCCGTGCCCCTCGACCGGCTCGACTTCGCGATGCCGCCCGTCCACGACGACCCGGCCGAGGAGCGCCGCTACCGCAAGGAACGGCTGGCCGGAGCGCTGCGGATCTTCGCCTCGTACGGGTACGAGGAGGGCGTGTCCGGGCACATCACGGCACGCGACCCGGAGTACGCCGACTGCTACTGGGTGAACCCCTTCGGGCTCGCCTTCGCCGACGTGACCGTGAGCGATCTGATCCTGGTCAACGGGGAGGGGCAGGTCGTCCAGGGGCGACGGCACGTCAACCAGGCCGCCTTCACCGTTCACGCCCAGGTGCACAAGGCGCGGCCGGACGTGGTGGCCGTCGCGCACACCCACTCCCTGCACGGGCGGGCGTTCAGCGCGCTCGGGGAACTGCTCGACCCCATCACCCAGGAGGCGTGCGCCTTCTACGAGTCGCACTCGCTGTACGACGCGTACACCGGGGTCGCCGTCGACCCGACCGAGGGGCGGTGGATCGCCGGGGCGCTCGGCACCCACAAGGCGGTGGTCCTGCGCAACCACGGGCTGCTGACGGTCGGCGACTCGGTGGACGCCGCCGCCTGGTGGTTCCACACGCTGGAGCGGTCCTGCCAGGTGCAGCTGACGGCGCGCGCGGCGGGCAAGCCGGTGCTGATCGCGCACAAGGAGGCGGTCGAGACGCGCGACCAGATCGGCAGCGACCTCGTGGCCTGGATCAACTACCAGTCGATGTGGCGGCGCGTCAGCAGGGCGGAACCCGAACTCCTGGACTGATCCGGCGCGCGTTGTGCGACCTGCCCCTCGGTACGGCACAATTCCCTTTCATCACATGGACGTTCATAGGTGAACAGTGCGTCGGGCGGGGAAGGGCGGCACGTGTCGTGGCGGTGCAAGAGGCGAGGCAGGACACCCACGGCGGAGGCTGCACCTGCGGTGACTGCCCGCACGGCGCCCGCGAGGGACACCGGCGCGCGGTCGCCGCGTTCCGCGCCAAACGGGACTCGCTCGCCTCGGGCGACGGCCTGCCGTCCGCCGTCGCGCACTCCGCGGGCGCGTCCCGGCAGTGGGTGTCGGACGAACTGACCCAGTCCGCCCGGGACGTCGCCGAACGCTCCCGCGAGGCAGGCGAGGTCGCGCTGCGGCTGCTGTGGCGCAGGACGCTGCTGGCGGTGTGGGGGGCGGTGGTGCTGCTCGCGCTGGTCCAGGCGTTCACCGCGATCGGGGCCGGCTGGACCGTGGCCCGTACCGCCGGACTGGTCGCGGCCCTGGTCACCGCGGGCCTGCTGACCGGCGCGGCCCGGGTGCACCGGGTGCGCGGCGGGCTGCTCGCGCCGCTGATCGGCGAGGACCACCGGCTCTCCACCTCGCGCGCCGTCGCGGCCTCCTGGGTGCTGCTCGCCGTCTTCTCGGTGCTCGTGCTGGCCGTGCAGCTGGCCGGGGCCTCCGACCCCGCGCGGCGGGACGCGCTGATCGCCGGACTCGAACTCGCCAGGAGCGCGGGCGTCCTGACCGTACTGGCGCTGACCTGCGCCATCGCCGTGATCGTGCGCCGGGTGGTGGGGGCACGGGTGCTGGGACAGACCCTCCAGAAGGTCCGGGCCGACCGGCCGCGCGCCGCCGACCTGCTCACCGACGACTCCGGGCGGGGGAACTTCGGGGACATCCAGTACGTTCTCGTGTCGACCGTCGCCGTGGTCTTCGCCGCCGTCCGCCTCGCCAGGCGCCCCGAGCAACTGCCCGACCTGCCCTGGGGGCTGGCGCTCCTCGTGGTGGTGTCGGCGGCCACGTACTTCGCCGGGAAGTACGCGGAGGGCGGCCGTCCCGTCGTGCTGTCCGTCGTACGGGCCAGGGAGGCGGGCGACCTCGACGGGCCGATCCGCACCGGCGACGACATCGAGATCCGGGGCGCCGGATTCGTACCGCCCGGGGCGCGCACACCGGACCGGCTGGCACGGATGGTGGTGCGGATCGGGACGGTGCACGTGCACGTGCCGCTGGTGCCGGTGCCCGGCGGCTTCGCCAACCCGACCGACAGCACGCTCACCGTGCCGGTCCCCGTCGAGGTCGAGCCCGGCGAGGTGGACGTCCAGGTGGTGACGGCCGCGGGCGTCGAGACGAACCGCTGCCGGATCGACGTCACCGACTGAGCCCGGCCCGCACCCCGGACACCGCCCCCTTCCGCACGCGGGGACGGGCGCCCCGGCCGCCCCGCGATGAGCCACGGCCACCCGTCGAACGTATGGTCACAGTGACGGGACGGGGCGAGCTTCACGGGAAGGCAGGGCCGGGGCCATGGCATACGGATTCGGGACAGCGGGCACGCGCGCGTACGGGACGAACGGGCCGCGCGGCTGGAGGCACAGCGCGAGCAGGTTCGCCCTCCTCCCGCTGCGGGCCTTCCTCGGCATCACCTTCGTCTACGCGGGCCTCGACAAGCTCACCGACAGCGCCTTCCTCTCCGCGAGCGGCACCGGCTCGATCGGCGAACTGATGCGCGCGGTGCGCGACAGCTCCGCCCTGCCGTGGCTCGTCGACCTGGCACTGAAGGCCCCCGAGGGCTTCGGCTACGCCATCGCCCTCGGTGAACTCCTCGTCGGCATCGGCACCCTGCTCGGCCTCTTCGCCCGGGTGGCCGCGGTCGGCGGGGCACTGATCTCGCTCAGCCTGTGGCTCACCGTCAGCTGGCAGACCACGCCCTACTACTACGGCAACGACCTCGCCTACCTCATGGCCTGGCTGCCGCTGGTGCTGGCCGGAGCCACCGTGTTCTCGCTGGACGCGATGCGCGCCCTGCGGCGCCGCCGCACGCTGTAGGCGACCAGCCCCAGGAACGAGGCCACCGCGAGACCCACGCACACCACCGGGATCAGCACCCACCACGGGGTGTCCCAGGCACCGGTGACGTCCGCCGCG
This sequence comes from Streptomyces sp. NPDC004111, assembly GCF_042874215.1. Classification (NCBI taxonomy): domain Bacteria; kingdom Bacillati; phylum Actinomycetota; class Actinomycetes; order Kitasatosporales; family Streptomycetaceae; genus Streptomyces; species Streptomyces sp. NPDC004111. The sequence goes on along the minus strand of NZ_JBIAMU010000016.1, from coordinate 43,759 downwards.
TACAGCGCGGTCGCACCCAGGAAGGTCAGCCCCAGGACCGCCCGGCCCGGCTGGAACTCATGACGCAGCACGGCGCACCTCCACCTGGCCGACGCCCACTTCGAGGTGGAGCGCGAGGGTGCCCGCCGGCTTCGCACCGGCCGGCGGGTCCAGCGTCACCTGCTCCTCCGCACCGGTGCGCACCACGGAGTCCGTGGGGCCCTCGTCGGGCAACCGGATGTTCCCCATGCCGACCTCCATGTCGAGCCGTACGGTCGCGTTCGCGGGGACCACGACGCGCAGCACGCCCGCACCCACCTCGGCGCCGGTGCTCACGGTGCTCCCCTTCGGCACGGCGACGCCGGTCAGGTCGAGATTGCCCTCGCCCGCACCCAGTTCGTACTTCGGCTGGAGCGCCGCGGCGGTCGCGGGGCGCCAGTTGGTGACGCCCATGTCGGTGGTGATGTCCTTGGGGATCAGGGTGGCCGCGGTCAGCAGCCCGGCGGTGACCAGCGCCATGAAGATCGTTCCGGCGCCGATCCGGCCGAGGAAGGACCCGACGACCAGGCCGATGCCGAACACCGCGAGCGCGCACGCCAGACCGGTCGCCAGGCTCGTGCCCAGCGGGTGGCCCTGCCAGGTCGCGGACGTCCCGGCGGCACCGGCGACGAAGGCGGCGAGGAAGGTGAGCCCGCCGACCGAACGGGGGCGCGGGTCGTGGTGCCGCGGCGCCCGCTCCCACCGGGCGGCGGGCCGGCCGTCCTCGGGCCGCTCGTCGGCGGGGCCCCAGAGGTAGCTGTGCGGGACGGGGCCCGTGGTGCCGTCCTTGACGATCGGGTCGCGCCACCAGGAGGGCGCGCCGGGGACCGGCGGGGCCTTGGTCTCCGGCGGCGCCGCGACATCGCCGCCCTGGGCGGCGCCCGGCTCGTCGGAGGCCGCGGCCCTGCGCTGCCGGGACCACACGGTGCTGGCCCCCACGAGCAGCAGCAGCATCACGGAGAAGCCGAAGGCGCCGCCGTTGTGCAGCATCGTCAGGAACATGCCGCAGCCGACCAGCGCGAGGAGCACGGCGATCAGCGCGGGGCCGTCGACCCGGCCGGTCAGCAGCCGCTTCCCCTCGTTCTCCTCGTCGCCCTCCAGCGGAATCAGCAGCCAGGCGAAGCCGTACGCGATCAGGCCGATGCCGCCGGTCACGGCGGTCACACCGAGCACGATGCGGAAGATCACCGGATCGACGTCGAAGTACTCGCCGAGCCCGCCGCAGACGCCGCCGACCGTCTTGTGGCGGCGGCTGCGGCGCAGCGGGCGGGCGGGCTCGACGGGAGGATCGGCGAGGGTCGCACCGGCCGGGGCCGAGGGGCCCGCCGGGCCGTGGCCGGCCCGCGCCCCGTCGTCGTGGACTTCTGTCATACGCCCCATGGTGACCGTCATCGCAAGCGGGCGGCACCTGGGACGACCCTGGCTGATCCCTGATTTCCGTGCGGCGCACCCTGCGGTTTCCCTCAGGGGATTATGGGGTTTTCCCCCATGTGCGGGACCTGACGGCCGTGTGACCATCAAGGCATGTCGTCCATTGCCCCCGGTCGCCGAGCGGCTCGCACACCAGCCTCCGAGAAGGACTCGGCGGCCCCGCCCCCGCGCAAGCTCTACCGCAGCGCGGACGGGCGGATGCTCGGCGGAGTCGCGCGCGGGCTCGCCGGACACCTGGGGCTGCCGGTCGTCTGGGTGCGGATCGCGTTCTTCGCGCTGTTCCTCACCCAGGGGCTCGGCGCACTGGTCTACGCGGTGTTCTGGTTCTTCGTGCCGCTGGGCGTCGGCGGAGTGGAGACCGAGCCGCGCAGCGCCTTCGAGACCGGCCCCGACGGCCGCCGCCGGCTGCGGATGCCCGACAAGGGGCAGGTCGCCGCCCTCGTCGCGCTGTGCGTCGGCGCCGCGATCTTCATGGACAACGTCGACACCACCGGCTCCGGCCGGTACATCTGGCCGCTGCTGCTCACCGGACTGGGCGTCGTACTGGTCTGGCGCCAGGCCGACAACGCCCGCCGGGCGCACTGGACCGAGGGCGACTCCCGCCGCCGCCGGATGCTCCAGGTGATGCGCGGCCTCGCCGGCGTGGCCCTGGTCGGGGTGGGCGTGACGGTCTTCCTGGTCGTCCGCGGCTCCGCCGCCCAGCTGGGCAACGCACTGACGGCCGCGCTCGCCGTGATCGCCGGGATAGGCCTGCTGGCGGGCCCCTATCTCGTGCGGATGACACAGGACCTCTCCGAGGAACGACTGATGCGCATCCGGGCCCAGGAACGGGCCGAGGTCGCCGCCCACGTCCACGACTCGGTGCTGCACACCCTCACCCTGATCCAGCGCAACGCCGACGACGGCTCGGAGGTACGGCGCCTGGCCCGCGCCCAGGAGCGCGAGCTGCGCAACTGGCTCTACAAGCCCGAGGGCACCGGCAAGGACGCCGAGGAGGAGCCCAGCACCCTCGCCGAGGCCGTGAAGCGGGCGGCGGCCGAGGTGGAGGACAAGCACGGGGTGCCGCTGGAGGTCGTGGTCGTCGGCGACTGCCCGCTCGACGAGAAGCTCACCGCACAGATGCAGGCCGCGCGCGAGGCAATGGTGAACGCCGCCAAGTACGGTGGCGAGGGCGGGGCGGTGCAGGTCTTCGCGGAGGTCGAGGGCCGCTCGGTGTTCGTCTCCGTGCGCGACCGCGGCCCCGGCTTCGATCTGGACTCGATTCCCGGCGACCGGATGGGCGTACGAGAATCGATCATCGGCCGGATGGAGCGCAACGGCGGCAGCGCGCAACTTCGCTCCGCGCCCGACGGGGGCACGGTGGTGGAGCTGGACATGGAGAGGGCGGCGGACGCATGACCGAGCAGGGCACGAGCGAGCAGGGCGGCACCGGGGGAGCGGACCGGCACGTCAGGGTGGTGCTGGTCGACGACCACCGGATGTTCCGCACCGGAGTGCAGGCGGAGATCGGGCAGACCGACACCACCGGCGTCGAGGTGGTGGGCGAGGCGGCCGACGTCGACCAGGCGGTCACCGTCATCACCGCGACCCGGCCCGAGGTGGTCCTCCTCGACGTGCACCTGCCGGGCGGCGGCGGCGTGGAGGTACTGCGCCGGTGCGCGCCCCTGATGTCGGACGCCGAGCGGCCCGTACGGTTCCTGGCGCTGTCGGTGTCGGACGCGGCGGAGGACGTCATCGGCGTCATCCGGGGCGGCGCCCGCGGCTACGTCACCAAGACGATCACCGGCGCCGACCTGATCAACTCGGTGTTCCGGGTGCAGGACGGCGACGCGGTCTTCTCGCCGCGGCTGGCCGGCTTCGTCCTGGACGCCTTCGCCTCCACGGACGCGCCGCCGGTCGACGAGGACATGGACCGCCTCACCCAGCGCGAGCGCGAGGTGCTGCGGCTGATCGCCCGCGGCTACGCGTACAAGGAGATCGCCAAGCAGCTGTTCATCTCGGTGAAGACGGTCGAGTCGCACGTCTCCGCGGTGCTCCGCAAGCTCCAGCTCTCCAACCGGCACGAGCTGACCCGCTGGGCGACGGCCCGGCGGCTGGTCTGACGGAAAGCCGCACAGAGGTTCTCACCTGCGGTTCTGTGCGGACGGGGGTGCGGCACGGGTGTGAGGCGCGTGACAGTGCCGTGAAGTCCGGCAACCCGGGCCGAATCCCGGCCCTCTAGTACTCATGTGATGAGTCTGACGGGGACCCCCTTCTTCGTGACCGCGATCGTGCTGCTCGCGCTCGCGGTCGTCCTGCCGCTCGCGGTGTGGAGCCGGGTGCGCGGGCCGGCCGTGGTGCGCGGCCTCTTGCGGCTGCTGATGCTGCTGTTCGCCCAGATCACCGCCATCACCGTGGTCTTCGTCGCGGTCAACAACGCCAACGGCCTGTACGACACCTGGGAGGACCTGCTCGGCACCGGCGACCACGTCGGCACCGCGGCCGACCTGGGCCCCGACGGCACCGGCGGCCAGAAGCCCGCCGACCAGCCGAAGCAGGTGGCCGAGTTCAAACCGGCCGGTGACGCCAGGATGGGCGAGGGCGTCCAGGTCACCCAGCTCCGGGGCCGGATCTCCGGCGTCGAGGGCGAGGTGTACGTGTGGCTGCCCCCGCAGTACGACGACCCCGCCCACAAGGACACGAAGTTCCCGGTGGTCGAGCTGCTGCCCGGCTACCCCGGCTCGGCCAAGGCCTGGTTCGGCACCCTCCAGGTCAACAAGCAGCTCAAGCCGCTCATGGAGCAGGGCAAGGTCAAGCCGTTCATCCTGGTCTCGCCGCGCACCACCCTGCTCGGCGACCAGACCGACACCGGCTGCGCCAACACCCCCGGCAAGGTCAACGCCGAGACCTGGCTGAGCGTGGACGTGCGGAAGATGGTCTCCGACACCTTCCGAGCCTCGGACAGGGCCGTGGACTGGGCCGTCGGCGGCTACTCGGCGGGCGCGCACTGCGCGGCCAAGCTGGCCGTCGCGCACCCCGACCGCTACCGGGCCGCGTTCAGCCTCTCCGGCTTCAACGATCCCAACGGCGAACCCGCCGCGCTCACCGCGGCCACCCCCGAACTGCGCCGCGCCAACAACCCGTACCACCTGCTCAAGGCGGCGAACGCGGCGCACCGGCCGCCGCGCACCGCACTGTTCGTCTCGGGTGCGGCGGGCGACGGCTACGAGAGCGGCACCGCGCTCAAGGGCGTCGCGAAGAAGCCGACGACGGTGCGCGTGGTGAAGCTGAGCGGACCCCATGGCACCAGCGTGTGGAAGCAGCAGGTGCCGGAGGTCTTCCACTGGCTGTCGGAGCAGGTCGGCAAGTAGCGGGTGGCGCGGCGGTCAGGCGCGGCGGCCTCGTCCGCCGCGCAGCCTGCCGAAGAGCTGCTTGGCCTGGGCGCGCCTGCGCGGGTCGGCCGCCTCGCGGCGGCCCCTGGCGATGGTGCGGCGCCCCTGCGGACTGCGCGCGTACCTCTTGAGCTTGTCGAAGATGCCCGGCATGGCTGTCCCTCCGGTCGTCCAGTGCGCCGTGGAGGTCACGGCCCTGCCGGGCTTGTACCCGGGCCCGGCCCGCTGATGCTGTGGATCAGGCCGGCCGGGTCGCCCCCGTCAGCGGCATCTGGTCGATCGGCGCGATCCGCACCGGGGCGCCGGGCCGCGGGGCGTGGATCATCCGGCCGTCGCCGATGTACAGGCCGACGTGGGTGATGCCGGAGTAGAAGAACAGCAGGTCTCCCGGCGCGAGCTGGGAACGCGCGACCCGCTGTCCCGCGTTGATCTGGGTGTACGTGGTCCGCGGCAGCGAGACCCCCGCCGAGCGCCAGGCGGCCTGCGTCAGCCCGGAGCAGTCGAAGGAGGAGGGGCCGGTGGCGCCCCAGACATAGGGCTTGCCGAGCGCGCCGTAGGCGAACGCGACGGCCTGCGCGGCGCGGGCGTTGGGGGCCCGGGTGCCGCCGCGCGGCATCTCGGCACGCCCCGAGGACCCGCGGTCCGCGCGCTCACCGCCCGCCTCGCCGTGCCCGTCCTGGGCGGCGTACCGGGCCCGGTCCTCGGCGCCGAGCCGTGCCAGCAGCTGTTCGGCCCCGGCGATCTTCTGCTGGATCGTCGCCTTCTGCTTCTTCAGCTCGCTCTGTTCCGCGGTGAGTTCGGTGAAGCGCCGGTCCGCGGCGGCCCGCAGCCGGCCGATCTCGACGACCTGCCGGTGCGCGTCCCGCACCTTGGCCGCCTGCCGCTCCCCGGCGCGTCCGGCGAGCGCGGCCCGCTCCAGATAGCGGTCGGGGTCCGAGGACAGCGCGACCTGGAGGGCGGGCTCGACGCCCCCGGTGCGGTACTGCGCGGTGGCCAGCGAGCCGAGCGACCGGCGGGCCGCGTTGAGCCGCTCGGTCTTGCGTGCCGCCTGGTCCCGGAGCGAGTCCAGGGACTTCTTCGTGCGGTCCGACTTCTCCTTGACCCCGTTGTACGCCTCGGTGGCGGTCTCGGCGTCGTGGTAGAGCTTGTCGACCTTCGACTTGATCTGCGCCGGGGTGAGGTTCGGTTCCGCGTGTGCGGTGCCCTCCAGGGCGGTGGTGCCCGCCGCCCCCGCCAGTGCGAGGGTGACCGCGGTGGTACGGGCGGTACGAGCGGTGCCGCCGGTGAGTGAGCGCGGCTTGGGCTTCCGGTGCGATGCCACGAGGGCCTTCACGTCCTTCCACGGGTGCGTCCGTCCGTCGCGCACGAGCCTTCCGTACGCGTCCGGCGGCGGCCCCGACCAGGGGGGATACGGGGCCGCCGCCGGATTCTCTCGGCGGTGCGGCCGACGACCGGCCCGGGGTCGGGACGGTGTGGGGAGTCGGCCACCTGGGGAGGGACGCTAAACCTGGGCGTCACGGCGCAGCCTTCGAATGACCACTAGTGATCGAAAGTGGCGTACGGCTGTCCGCGTGCGATCGGGCGAATGCGGGCGGAATCTACACTTCCGCTCTCTCCGTGACCGAGGGGGCACAAGTGCCCGCCCTGCCGGAAGAAGCCTGATAAGGCCTGGCTAGGCTCCGCCACATGGACGTACTCACGCATGTCTTCGTAGGCCTGCACATCATCGGCATCGCCGCGCTGCTCGGCGGCTTCCTGACCCAGATGAAGGCGATGGGCGCCGGTACCGCCCGCTTCACCCCCGCGATGCTGCACGGCGCGCTGACGATGCTGGTCACCGGCATGATCCTGGTCGGCATCCACCAGGCCCAGGACCACTCCGTCAACAACATCAAGATCGGCGTCAAGCTGGCGGTCCTGGTGGTGATCCTCGGGCTCGTCTACGTCAAGCGCGACGAGGAGAAGGTGGAGAAGGGCCTGTTCGGCGCGGTCGGCGGACTGACGGTCGCCAACATCTTCATCGCCGTCCTGTGGACCTGAGCCGCCCGGTCGCCGCGGGCCGTCCGTTTGACCTGGGCCGCCCGGGGGCCTGAGCCGCCCCGCGGACCTCGGCGGTCCGGGGGCCCGAGCCGTCCGGGCCCGGGAGGCTCAGGCCGGCCGTACGCTGCCGTAGATCGGCATGTAGTAGATCGACTCCTCGCGCACGTTCGCCCCCGGCTTGGGCGCGTGGATCATCATGCCGTCGCCCTTGTAGATGCCGACGTGGCTGATGTCGTCGTAGAAGAAGACCAGGTCACCGGGTTTCAGGTCCTTGGTGGCGACCGAAGTGCCGACCTTCACCTGGTCCCAGGTGGTCCGCGGCAGCTTCACCCCGGCCTCCCGCCAGGCGGCCTGCGTCAGCCCCGAGCAGTCGTACGAGGCGGGGCCGGTCGCCCCCCAGACGTACGGCTTGCCGATCTGGGCGCGGGCGAAGGCCAGCACCTTCGCGGCCTTGGCCGCGTAGCCGCTGTCGCTCCCGGAACCGGTGCCGGAGCCCGTCCCGGAACCGGTGCCGGTCCCGGTTCCCGTACCGCTGCCCGGGTCCTGCTTCTCCTTCTCCTTCTCCCGCGCCTTCCGCGCGGCCTCGTCCTTCTCCCGCCGGGCCTCCTCCGCGGCCTGCTGCCGCGCCATCTCGTCCGCCCGGCGCTTGGCCTGCGCCTCGCGCTGCCGCTCCAGCTCCGCGAGCCTGGCCTTCTCCTCGGCGGTCAGCCGCGACAGCAGCCCGCGGGCCTGCGCGAGCTTGTTCTGCACCTCCTGCTTGGACCGGCGCAGGGTGGCCTGCGACGCGGTCAGCTTCTCCAGGCCGCCGGTCGCCTCGGCCCGCTTCCTCGCCGCCGACTGCTGCTGCGCGCCGTAGTCGGCGATCAGCTTCTTCTGCCGCTCGGTCGCCCGGGACATCAGCCGGCGCGAGTCGAAGTACGACTGCGGGTCCTTGGCCAGCAGCATCGCGGCGGTGGGACCGACCGACCCGCTGCGGTACTGCGAGGCGGCGAAGGTGCCGAGCGTGCGCCGGGCCTCGTTCAGCCTGTCGGTGCGCCGGGCGACGTCGTCGAGCAGCCCGGAGACCTTCTCGCGCTGGCGCGCGGTGGCCTCCTTGGCCTGGTTGTACTTCTGCGTCTCCGCACCGGCCTGCCGGTACAGGTCGTCGACCTTCTTCTGGACGTCCTCGACCGTCGGCTTCGGCGCGGCCGGAGCGGCCTGCGCGGACTGGGTGACCAGGCCGACCGTGACCAGGGCGGCGGTCGTGACGCCGATGCCGGGGGCGGAGGACCGGATCAGCGACGAGGCGCGGGGGCGCGGCTTGCGATGCGATGCCAAGACAGGCATTCCTTCCGTGGACCGCCTACCGGGTTAGCTGTCGGGTTCGGGCAGTGGAAACGGAAGGCGCCCTACGGCCCAGGTCGTGGGGGTACGGGCCGATTCACCCCGGTGTTGCGCGTGGGTCCCCGGTTCCGAACCGCCGTGCGGGCGGCGCGAATTCGGCGCGAGATGCCCGCTTCCGGCGCGGTTCGCCGAGGGGGGTACGGGCCGCTCGCGCAGCACCGTAGCCAATCCCTGTGACGGGTGGGAAGCCTGATGTTCGATATGCCCGATACATTTTCGTGACCTTGTCGTGGCAGCGTCATGCGGTGCCGTGACTGTGTCCGCCCGGTCACCGAAGGTTGTGGCGCAATCCGGGACCGGCTGTCAGTGGGGCCGCCTAGACTCGGTAGGCGATGAGCAGCCTCTTTGACGACAGTTTCCTGGCCGATCTCCAGCCCAAGGACGACCCGGCCCCGCCGCCCCCCGAGGACACCGAGGAAGGTGCCCCCGAGGAGGAGGTTCCGCACGACCTCTTCGAGGGCGCCTTCGACGCGCCTCCGGTGGCCCGCGACGCCTACTACCGCGACGGCGCCCCGCGCCCGGTGGTCGACGCCGCCGCCCTCCTGGACGGGCTGAACGACAACCAGCGCGCCGCCGTCGTGCACGCCGGGTCGCCGCTGCTCATCGTGGCCGGTGCCGGATCCGGCAAGACCCGGGTGCTGACCCACCGCATCGCGCACCTGCTCGCCGCCCGCGGCGTGCACCCGGGGCAGATCCTCGCCATCACCTTCACCAACAAGGCCGCCGCCGAGATGAAGGAGCGCGTCGAGGCCCTGGTCGGCCCGCGCGCGAACGCCATGTGGGTGTCCACCTTCCACAGCGCGTGCGTGCGCATCCTGCGCCGCGAGTCCAAGAAGCTGGGCTTCACCAGCTCCTTCTCGATCTACGACGCCGCCGACTCCAAGCGCCTGATGGCCCTGGTCTGCCGCGACCTGGACCTGGACCCCAAGCGCTTCCCGCCCAAGTCCTTCAGCGCCAAGATCTCCAACCTGAAGAACGAGCTGGTGGACGAGGAGACCTTCGCCGGCCAGGCCGCCGACGGCTTCGAGAAGACCCTCGCCCAGGCGTACGCGATGTACCAGTCCCGCCTCCGCGAGGCGAACGCGCTGGACTTCGACGACATCATCATGACCACGGTGCACCTGCTCCAGGCGTTCCCGGACGTCGCCGAGCACTACCGGATGCGTTTCCGGCACGTCATGGTCGACGAGTACCAGGACACCAACCACGCCCAGTACACCCTGGTCCGGGAGCTGGTCGGGCCGTCCGGCGAGGGCCGCGCCCCCGGCGAGCTGTGCGTCGTCGGTGACGCCGACCAGTCGATCTACGCCTTCCGCGGCGCCACCATCCGCAACATCCTCCAGTTCGAGGAGGACTACCCCGACGCCACGACGATCCTGCTGGAGCAGAACTACCGCTCCACCCAGACGATCCTCACCGCCGCCAACGCCGTCATCGAGCGCAACGAGAACCGCCGCGCGAAGAACCTGTGGACCGACGCCGGCGCCGGCTCCCTGATCACCGGGTACGTCGCCGACACCGAGCACGACGAGGCCCAGTTCGTCGCCGAGGAGATCGACCGGCTCACCGACGCGGGCGACGCCAAGGCGGGCGACGTCGCCGTCTTCTACCGCACCAACGCCCAGTCCCGCGTCTTCGAAGAGATCTTCATCCGGGTCGGCCTGCCCTACAAGGTCGTCGGCGGCGTCCGCTTCTACGAGCGCAAGGAGGTCCGCGACGTCCTCGCGTACCTGCGCGTGCTGTCCAACCCCGAGGACACCGTCCCGCTGCGCCGCATCCTCAACGTGCCCAAGCGCGGCATCGGCGAGCGCGCCGAGGCGATGATCGACGCACTGTCGCTGCGCGAGCGGATCAGCTTCCCGCAGGCCCTGCGCCGCGTCGACGAGGCGTACGGAATGGCCGCCCGCTCGGCCAACGCCGTCAAGCGCTTCAACACGCTGATGGAGGATCTGCGGACGATCGTCGAGTCCGGCGCCGGACCGGCCGTCGTCCTGGAGGCCGTGCTGGAGCGCACCGGGTACCTCGCCGAACTCCAGGCGTCCACCGACCCGCAGGACGAGACCCGCGTCGAGAACCTCCAGGAACTCGCCGCCGTGGCGCTGGAGTTCGAGCAGGAGCAGGAGCAGGAGGGCGACGCGGAGGCAGCAGGGGCTGCCGCCCCGCGTGGCACCCTCGCCGAGTTCCTGGAGAAGGTCGCGCTGGTCGCCGACTCCGACCAGATCCCCGACGAGGACGAGGACGGCTCGGGCGTCATCACCCTGATGACCCTGCACACCGCCAAGGGCCTCGAATTCCCGGTGGTCTTCCTGACCGGCATGGAGGACGGCGTCTTCCCGCACATGCGGGCGCTCGGCCAGGTCAAGGAGCTGGAGGAGGAGCGCAGGCTCGCGTACGTCGGCATCACCCGCGCCCGCGAGCGGCTGTACCTCACCCGCTCCACCCTGCGCAGCGCCTGGGGCCAGCCGTCGTACAACCCGGCCTCGCGCTTCCTGGAGGAGATCCCCGAGACGCATCTGACCTGGAAGCGGACGGGCGCGCAGATCCCGGCCGGTCCGGTGTCCGGCTCGGGCCGCGGCGGCTCGGGCGTGGCGTCCTCGCTGTCCTCTTCGCTCAACGCGCAGAAGAACCGTCGTGGCCCGTCCGGGTTCGCGACCGGGCGCGCCACCGACAAGCCGGTGATCGGCCTCGCCGTCGGCGACCGGGTCACCCACGACCAGTTCGGCCTGGGGACGGTGATGTCGGTGACCGGCTCGGGGTCCGACGCCCAGGCGACGATCGACTTCGGCGACGAGCGCCCGAAGAAGCTGCTGCTGCGGTACGCGCCGGTCGAGAAGCTGTAGCGGTCCGCTCGTGACGAGGGGCCCCGCACCAACAGGTGCGGGGCCCCTCGTCACGACGGTTCGTGAACGGCCTACGTCGGGTCCAGGCCGTGGCTGCGGAACCAGGCCAGCGGGTCGACGGCGGACTCGCCGCCGGGCCGGACCTCGAAGTGCAGGTGCGGTCCGGTGGAGTTGCCGGAGCTGCCCGAGTAGCCGATGACGTCGCCCGCCTTCACCGAGCCGGAGCGGACCTTGGTGGAGCCGAGGTGGCAGTACCAGGTCTCGACGCCCTTCGGCGAGACGACCTTCATCATGTTTCCGTACGCGACGTTGTACTCGGCGCTGACCTCGCCGTCGGTCGCCGCCATCACGGGCGTGCCGTAGTCGACGGGGAAGTCGATGCCGGTGTGCACGGCCGCCCAGTTGACGCCGGCCTGGCCGTAGTAGGCGCTGAGTCCGTGCTGCGCGACCGGGAGCGCGTACTTGGGGCGGGCGGCCTCCTTGCGGGCTGCCTCCTCCGCCTTCCGCTTCTTCTCGGCGTCCTGGCGTTCCTTGAGGTCGATGCGCTCCTGCGTACGGCTGGCGCGGTCGCCGAAGTCGCGGGCGTCGGCGCTCAGGCCGGCGAGCTGGGTGTCGAGCTTGTTGTTGACGGCGACGGGCTTCACGGTCGTCGGGTCGGCGGCGGCCATCGGCATCGGCTTCGTCTTGGCCTCGTCCGCCCCGGCGACTCCGCCGACGGAAGCGGCGGCGATTCCTGCGACGCCCATGACACAGGCGGAGGGTACGGCGACGGTGAGGAGGGCCGAGCGCTTGGCGGGGGTGCGGCGGCGGCCGCGGTTGGCGGGGGCTCGGCGGGCGGCGCGGGGGCCGACCGCCGCGAGTTCCGGTTCGGGGCCAGGGCCGGAGCCGTCGCCGCCGTGGGAGCGGGGGTGCCCGGGGGAGTGCGCGTGGTCCGGATCCAGGGTGACAGCGGGGAACTCGGCGGTGCTGTGCACGGCCTCGTCGTCGTGGTGGCCGTCGAAGGGGTTCCCGGCGGAATCCTCGGCCTGGTGGGGGAACTCGTCGTGCGCGCCGGCGGGTTCGGGCTCCGTCGCGGTGGCCTCGGTGTTCCAGGCGGTGGCGTCGAAGTCGCCGGTCCCAACGTTTCCGCTGTCGAAGGCGGAGGGCTCGAAGGACGAGGTGTCGAAGGCCGCGGTCTCGAAGGCGCCGGCTTCGAAGCTGCCGGTCTCGAAGGATCCGGTCTCGAAGCTGCCGGTTCCGTACGACCCGGTCGTCTCGAAGGACCCGGTGTCGAAGGAGGAGGAGCCGGAGGTGAAGGCGCCGGTGTCGAAGCTGCCGGTCTCGGGGCTCGCGCCGTACGGCTGCCACTGGTGACCGGAGGAGGCGTCGGCCGGGTACCCGAACTGTCCGGCGTCGAACTGGCCGGTCTCGAAGGGCGACTGGTGGGCCTGGTGGATCTGGTCGGCCTGGTTCCAGGCGGTCGCGTCCCACTGGCCGGTGGCCATCGAGTCGGCGGTGTACGCGGTCTGGGCCGGAATGTCGGCGCCCGTCGGATGTCCGCCGAGCCGGCTCCAGCTGCCGGTGCCGTCGTGGCCCTGGTCCTGGAGGTGCTGGGTGTGTGCGCCGTAGGCGTCGTACCCGAGGTGCTGCTGCGAGCCGGTGTCCCACTGTGTGGTGTCGTACTGGCCGCTGTGCCCGCCGGTCCCGGCGTGGGGCAGTCCGCCGAAGAGCGGATCGGTCTCGAAACTGCCGGTGGGGTACGTGTCGTACCCGGCGTGGGGTTGCTGGTCGTTCACCAACGTCTCTCTCGCCTCGGCAGCAGGGCCTGTTTCCCGGGGGTACGGGGGGTACCCGGAGTGAAAGCAGTGGCGCGACTGTACCCGGCGGTATGCGGCGGGGACAATCTCCGTCAGGTTTTAAGCATTCAGGAAACGGGCAATCGGCCGCCTTTTGGTGGACGGCGGGCATCGCTTTGGCGCGCCGTTCGGCGAATGTTCGAGGAATGCGCCGACCTTGATCACGGCACTTTCACCGTGCGTGCACGACCGCTTCGGTTTACGTCGCCGGGTCAGGCCACGGAGATGCTTCCGGCCGCCGAACCGGCCGCCTCCTGGGCCTGCAGAACCTGCCGGATTTCGGCCGCGACAGTGGGATGAACGGGAAGTGCGAGATGCCCGATTCCGCTGACCTGCACGTTCTGGGCGATCAGATCGGGGTGGTGGATGCGCGCCGTTTCCACCGGAAGCATTAATTGATCAAGGTCGCTCCAGAAACTCACGAAGCGGGTCCGGCAGCCCGGAGCGGGCCGGGCCAGTTCCTCGATCACGGGAGATCCGGGGCGCATCTGACGCACCAGGGGGTGCGCACTCATGGGCGGGGCTACACGTGTTCCATCGTGCGGAGTTCCGAGAGTCACAAGAATGCGTACCCGCGTGTCGCCGCCGAGTCGCTGCGTGTAATAACGGGCGATCAGGCCGCCCAGGCTGTGCCCGACGATGTCGACCTCGCGGTGGCCGGTCCGGGCGCAGATCTCCTCCACATGGCGCCCGAGCAGTTCGGCGGCGGTGCGGATGTCGCAGGTCAGCAGCGAGTAGTTGAGCGAGGTGACATGGCACCAGCCGTGCCGGGCCAGTGAACGGCGCAGCAGCACGAACACGGAGCGGTTGTCGACGAACCCGTGCAGCAGCACCACCGGCGGCCGGGACCGCCCGGTGCTCGGCAGGTCGGCCGACTGCGCGGGCCCGGCGGAGCGCTCCGGGCGGATGCCGGTGGGATAGAGGATCAAGTGGCCGAAGAGGATGGCCAGTTCGAGGGCGGTGGCGCGCAGCAGCGGGGAGAGGGCGGAGAGCGGAAAGGGGAAGAACTTCATGGCCGACCTCCCGGACAGCACGCGAGGTGACGGCCCTGTCCCCCGTGTGCCCTCGTGGGGTGCCGCGGCGGAGGCCGGTGGACCTGAGGGAAGAGCCGTACCACCGTGCCGTGCGGCTGGCGGCGCGGTGGTACGGCGACCTCGTTGCGGCTCCCCGTGCGGCGGGCCCGGACGCGGCTGCCGCGGTGCGGTGACCGCGGTGCCGGCTGGTGCGGGTACGACGCACAGCGAACGTTTCCCAACGTGTGATTTCCCCCTCTCCGCTCACCGTGAAACGGCGGCGTGCGGGATGCTGTGGATAACGTTCGTTCACTTCCCTGCCCTTCCCGGGCGGGGGACGTTGCGCGCCAAAGGCGGCGTGCGCGTACTGGGAGGCAGCAGCGATGGGTGTAACTGGACCGATCCGTGTGGTGGTCGCGAAGCCGGGCCTCGACGGCCACGACCGCGGTGCGAAGGTGATCGCGCGGGCCCTGCGGGACGCCGGTATGGAGGTCATCTACACCGGCCTGCACCAGACACCGGAGCAGATCGTCGACACCGCGATCCAGGAGGACGCGGACGCGATCGGCATGTCGATCCTCTCCGGAGCCCACAACACCCTCTTCGTGAAGGTCATGGACCTCCTCAAGGAGCGCGACGCGGCGGACATCAAGGTCTTCGGCGGCGGCATCATCCCGGAGGACGACATCGCGCCCCTGAAGGAGAAGGGTGTCGCCGAACTCTTCACCCCGGGCGCCACCACCACGGAGATCGTCGACTGGGTACGCGCCAACGTCCGCCAGCCCTCGGACGCCTGAGCGCGCGACCGGAAAGCCACCGCCGGGCGGGCGCCCACGACACAGCCGCGCGGCGGGCGACCACGACAACGGTCGCAGGAGCGGGCGACCCCGTGCGCGGGGTGCGATGCCGCGTACGGGGCCCCGGACGAAGCCGGCACGCCACCTCGCCGCAGGGGGGCTTTTGCGGATCCCCCCGCCCCCGCCCGCAGCGGTGGGTGCCGCCTCGTGCCGGTCCGCGGCCCCGTCCGTGGCTATTCCCCGCCCAGTTCCGCCAGCATCGCCGCGCGCAGCCGCAGTGTGCCCACCAGTCGCTGGAACGCCTCCGACCAGTAGCCCGCCGCCCCCGGCGTCGCGCCCTCCGCCTCCTCCGGGGTGGTGGTCAGCACCTCCAGCCGGTTCGCCTCGCCCGGGTCCAGGCACCGCTCGGCCAGCCCCATCACCCCGCTGAAGCTCCACGGGTAGCTTCCCGCGTCCCTGGCTATGTCGAGCGCGTCGACGACGGCCCTGCCCAGCACCCCCGACCACGGCACCACGCACACGCCCAGCAGCTGGAACGCCTCGGAGAGCCCGTGCGCCGAGACGAACTCGGCCACCCACTCGGCACGTTCGGCGTCCGGCAGGATCGCCAGCAGCTTGGCCCGCTCCGCGAGCGAGGCCGTGCCGGGGCCCGAGTCCGGTGGTACCGAGGGCGAGCCGAGCAGTGCCCGCGCCCACTCCGCGTCGCCCTGGCGTATCGCCGCCCGGCACCAGGCGCCGTGCAGTTCCTCGCCCCATCCGTCGGAGACGGGCAGGGCGACGATGTCCCGCGCGGACCGCCCGCCGAGCCGCCCCGGCCACGCCCCGAGCGGGGCCGACTCCACCAACTGGCCGAACCACCAGGACCTTTCGCCGCGTCCGGCCGGCGGTTTGGCGACGATGCCGTCCCGCTGCATCGCGGCGTCGCACTCGTGCGGGGCCTCCACCACTATGCCGCTGCCGTCGCCCGTACGGTCCATGCCGACGCACGAGGTGGCCCGGTCCGCCATCCGCGCGGCGAACCTCGACGTGGGCAGCGCGGAGAGCAGTTCCGCCGCGACCCCCCGGACGTTCCGGCTCCGGTCGGACAGCGCCTCCTCCAGGAACTCCTCGTCCGCCGCGCCCAGCCCCTCGCGCAGCGAGTCGAGGAACATCAGCCGGTCCTCGGCCCGCTCCTGGCTCCAGGTACCGGCCAGCAGGGTGCGCGCGGCGGCCGGGTCGCTTGCCCGTACGGTGCCGAGCAGCCCGACCCGCTCGGCGAACAGGCCCTCCTCCCACAGCGTCCGCACGGCCTCCGCGTCCCGTACGTCGGGCAGTGCGGCCCCGCCCGAGGTGCCCCGCAGGACGTACTTCCACTCCGGGTTGAGCCGGGCCAGCCACAGCCCGCGCGCCCCCGCGAACTCCAGGGTCTGGGGCCGCAGATCGGTCCGGGCCCTGGCCGCGTCGAGCAGTGCGGGCAGTAGTACGGACGGTGCCCGCAAGCGCCGCTGATTGGCCGCGGCGAGCCACTGCGGAAGCAGTTCCGTCAGGTCCGGCGCGCTGCCGCGGCGCCCGCCGGACGGGGCGGGACCCGAGCGGTCCGCCAGCAGGATGGCCAGCCTCCGGTGCGCGGCGGCGGGCAGCGGCGGCCGGTCGTCCGCCGGTGCCACCGCGACCGGTTCGCCCGCGGCGGCCGGTGTCAGGGCGGCCCGCCGGCGCACCGTGTGCAGGGCGGCGGCGTCGAGGAGGGCGAGCGGTGGCTCCTTCCCGGCGGCGGTCGGCAGCGGGCGGCGGTCCGTGCCGAGCAGGGCGGACGTCAGCAGGTCCTCCCAGGCGGGAGCGGCGGTGTCGGTGGCGTGGGTCATCGGTTCCCTCCGGGGAGTTGGTTGAACGGACGTGGCACCGTCGGCCCGGGTCAGACCAGGGGCACCGGCTCGGGTGCGGAGAGGGACCAGGTGGTCAGCGGGTGGAAGCCCCGGTGGGTGCATTCGCCGAAGACCGTGACCGGAGCGCCGCCGGACAGCGCGGCCAGCTTCCACAGGCCCGCACCGGAGAGGGCCGCGGAGGAGACTGGCAGCGCCCACTTGCCCTCGGCGTCGGTGAGCTGCCAGCTGTCGGGCCCCGGCACCGGTATCACCGCCGCCAGCGTGACCGGCCTGCCCTCCAGCCACGGGTCCTCCCGCAGCGCACGCCCGTAGGCCTCGACCGCCTCGGTCACGCTGCCGCCCCGGGGCAGGGCCGCGGCCGGGCCCGGGACCGCGAACTGTTCCCCCAGCGTGGCCCGGAGCTGCCCCGCGCCGCCGTGCGGCAGCAGTTCGGCGGGCACGCTCAGTCCGACCGGCAGGCTCACCTCCGGTGCCCGCCCGGCCGCGCCGAAGGACAGCACCAGCGCGGTGCGCCCCGACTCCTCCCCGTACAGCCAGATCCGGCGGGTGGTGACCTTGCTGTCCGCCTGGTCGTACTGGGCGAGCACCAGCCACCGGTCGCGGACCGGCGGGCCCTGCGGCGCTGACGGCAGGCCGACCCTGGTCCGTACCGTCGTCGCCAGCGCGGGGGGCAGCCGGTCGCGGCCCAGCCAGGCCTGGTCGAGCAGGTGCAGCAGCGCGCACTCCTCCAGGAGCCGCACCGGCCAGTCCGCCCCCGAGGACGGCAGCGAGCCCAACTCCCGCACCCGGGAGGCCAGTCCGGGAGCCTGGGCGTCGACCATGCGGGCGGCGGTCTCCTCCCACATCCCGTACCCCGTCTGCTCGGCGGCGGCCAGCCCGCCGCGCAGCAGGTCGGCGAGGCGCTGCTCCAACTCCGTCGCGCCGGAGGTGATGCGGGCCTCGCGCCGCTCGGCCCGCCGTCGCGCCGCCTCCGGGTCGGCAGTGCCCGTGGCCTGCGCGGGGACCTCGCCACTACCCTCGGCCGGCGGGCCGCCGGCCGCCTTCGCGGTCCGCTCCCGGCGGTCCCCGATCCACTCCGCCGCCCACTCCGGCGGCTCGGCGCCCCCCGCCACCACGGCGTCCTCCGCCGCCCAGAGCAGCAGCAGTCCCAGCGCGTGCTTGCAGGGGAACTTGCGGCTCGGGCAACTGCACCGGGAGGCCGTCGAGGGCCCCGCCAGATCGACCGTCGTCCGGTACGGTCTGCTGCCGCTTCCCTTGCACTGCCCCCACAGCGCACCCTCCCCGTCGCACCCCGCGTCCGACCACGGCCCCGCGGTGCCGAGCCTGCTTCCCGCTTTGCGTGAGGCGGCGTCAGGAGCCAGTGCCAGCACCTGATCCGCCGTCCAGCGCACCCCCAGCTGATTCATGTCACCGACGGTAGATGCCGCCACTGACAATCGCTCTGACCTGCGACGCGCCCCGGAGATCCACTTGACTTTACCTTTTCTTTGCGTTTGGCTGCGAGCGCTCACGCCTCGCGAAAGCGGCGAGCGCCCACACTTCTCGAATCCGGGGGACCTCCGCCCATGAACCGCACCGCCCGCACCGCCCTTTGCGCCGCCGCCGTCACCGGGCTGCTGTTCGGCCTGGGCGCCTGCGCCGAGGCCGAGAAGGCCGTCAAGGCCGGGGCCTCCGAGGCGGCGGAAGCCTCCGGCAAGGAACTCGACAAGATCGACGAGGTCGACAAGGCGCTCAACAGGACCTTCCAGGTGACCTACGAGGTCACCGGCAAGGACGTCGAGTCCATCGAGTTCGCCGCCGGCGGAGGCACCGCGACCGCGCCCAAGAACGAGACGGTCGACAAGCCCGCGCTGCCGTGGAAGAAGACGGTCACGCTGAAGGGCGTCATGCCGCCGGCCGTCATCCCGACCACCAGCAAGGTCGTCGCGACCCCCGACATCACCTGCAAGGTCGTCCACGAGGGCAAGGTGCTCAAGGAGGCCAGCGGCGAGAAGGCGATGGCCGGCGGCTGCATCGCCGCCGCACCCCTCGGGAAGTAGCCCGCGCTGGAACCCCCTCCGAAGCCCCCCTCGGGAAGTAGCCCGGCACACCGCCCAATTGGGACCCTGACCTGCGGCGAAGCTTGATTGTCAGTGGCATGGTGCACCGTGGGAACCACATCCGGGAAATCTGGAGGGGGATTCCATGACCACGCCTGCAACCGACCCGAACACCACGTCGCCGACCGGCATTTCACAGGCCGCGGCGACGGACGGGGCCGAGGCGCTGCGACCGCACGCCGAGGATGCCTTCGCGGGGGAGCTGAAGGCGCTCGCCGCGGCCGACGACCGGCCGCGGCCCGCCCGTTGGCGGCTCTCGCCGTGGGCCGTGGCCACCTACCTGCTCGGCGGCACGCTCACCGACGGCACCGTGATCACACCGAAGTACGTGGGCCCGCGCCGCATCGTCGAAGTCGCCGTCACCACGCTCGCCACGGACCGCGCCCTGCTGCTGCTCGGCGTCCCCGGCACCGCCAAGACCTGGGTCTCCGAGCACCTGGCAGCGGCCGTCAGCGGCGACTCCACCCTGCTCGTCCAGGGCACCGCGGGCACCCCGGAGGAGGCCATCAGATACGGGTGGAACTACGCCCAGCTCCTCGCCCACGGACCGAGCCGCGACGCGCTGGTGCCCAGCCCCGTCATGCACGCGATGTCCCGGGGCATGACCGCCCGCGTCGAGGAACTCACCCGCATCCCGGCCGACGTCCAGGACACCCTGATCACGATCCTGTCCGAGAAGACCCTGCCCATCCCCGAACTGGGCCAGGAGTGCCAGGCCGTCGGCGGCTTCAACCTCATCGCCACCGCCAACGACCGCGACCGCGGCGTCAACGAGCTCTCCAGCGCCCTGCGCCGCCGGTTCAACACGGTCGTCCTGCCGCTGCCCGCGACACCCGAGGCAGAGGTCGACATCGTGTCCCGGCGGGTCGACCAACTGGGCCGCTCGCTCGACCTGCCGGGCGGCGCGGACGTCGTCGCCGAGATCCGCCGCGTCGTCACCGTCTTCCGCGAACTGCGCTCCGGAGTCACCGAGGACGGCCGCACCAAGCTCAAGTCGCCCTCCGGCACGCTGTCCACCGCCGAGGCGATCTCCGTGGTCACCGGCGGCCTCGCGCTGGCCGCCCACTTCGGCGACGGGGTGCTGCGCCCCGGGGACGTCGCCGCCGGAATCCTCGGCGCGGTGGTCCGCGACCCGGCGGCCGACCGGGTCGTCTGGCAGGAGTACCTGGAGACCGTCGTCCGCGAGCGCGCCGGCTGGAAGGACTTCTACCGCGCCTGCCGCGAGGTGGCCGTATGACCACGACCGCCACGGCCCCGTCCGGCACCGAACCGCCCGCGCCGGACGCCCGGGTACCGCAGGGCCCCTGGCTGCTGGGCGTGCGCCACCACGGGCCTGGTTCCGCACGGGCGGTGCGGGACGCGCTCGACGCCGCACGGCCCCGGGCCGTACTGGTCGAAGGGCCACCGGAGGGCGACGCGCTGCTCCCGCTGGCCGCCGACCCGCAGATGCGACCGCCGGTCGCCCTGCTCGCCCATGTGCGGGACGACCCGGGGCGGGCGGCGTTCTGGCCGCTCGCCGAGTTCTCGCCCGAGTGGGTCGCGATCCGCTGGGCGCTGGCCCACGAGGTACCGGTGCGCTTCATCGACCTGCCCGCCGCGCACTCACTGGCACTCCGCGACGAGGAGGGGACCGAGGAAACCGCAGGGACGGAAGAGGAAGCGGGGGACGGGACGGGGGAGCGGCCGGGGGCGGCGGACCTCGACGCGCTGGCCGTCGACCCGCTCGCGGTGCTCGCCGGGGCCGCCGGGTACGACGACCCGGAGCGCTGGTGGGAGGACATGGTCGAGCACCGGGACGGCGGGGGAGGCGACCCGTTCGCACCGTTCGACGCGGTGGCCGACGCGATGGGGGCGCTGCGCCAGGAGTACGGGGACGGGGGACACCGCCGCGACCCGGTCCGCGAGGCGTACATGCGCATCCAGCTCCGGGCCGCGAAGAAGGAGTTCGGGGACGAGGTGGCCGTCGTCTGCGGCGCCTGGCACGTGCCCGCGCTCGCCGGGAAACCACCGGCCCTCACCGCCGACCGCGCCCTCCTCAAGGGCCTGCCCAAGGTCAGGGCCGAGCTGACCTGGGTGCCCTGGACCCACCGCAGGCTCGCCCGCCGCAGCGGATACGGGGCGGGGATCGACTCACCCGGCTGGTACGGCCACCTGTTCGGCGCCGCCGACCGGCCCGTGGTGCGCTGGATGACCAAGGTCGCGGGGCTGCTGCGCGAGGAGGACCGCCCGGTCTCCTCCGCGCACGTCATCGAGGCGGTGCGGCTCGCCGAGTCCCTCGCCGTGCTGCGCGGCCGGCCGCTCGCCGGACTCACCGAGACGACGGACGCGGTCCGGGCCGTGCTGTGCGACGGCTCCGACGTGCCGCTCTCGCTCGTCCACGACCGGCTGGTCGTCGGCGACGTGCTCGGCGAGGTCCCCGACGGCGCCCCCGTCGTACCGCTGCAACGCGACCTCACCCGGCAGCAGCGCACCCTGCGGCTCAAGCCGGAGGCCCAGGACCGCGAACTTGACCTCGACCTGCGCAAGGACACCGACGCCGCCCGCAGCCGTCTGCTGCACCGGCTGCGGCTCCTCGGCGTCGACTGGGGCGAGCGGGCGGAGACCCGGGGCAGTACGGGGACGTTCCGGGAGGGGTGGCGGCTGCGGTGGGAGCCGGAGCTGTCCGTGCGGGTCGCGGAGGCGGGGATCTGGGGGACCACCGTGGAGGCCGCCGCCACCGCCAAGGCACAGGCGCAGGCCGCCTCGGCCACCGCGCTCGCCGACATCACCGCCCTCGCCGAACGGTGCCTGCTGGCCGGACTGCCGGACGCGCTGCCGGTGGTGATGCGGGCGCTGGCCGACCGGGCGGCGCTGGACAGCGACGTCGGGCACCTGGCCCAGGCGCTGCCCGCCCTGGCCCGCACCCTGCGGTACGGGGACGTGCGGGGCACCGACACCGCGGCGCTCACCGAGGTCGCGACCGGCCTCGCCGAGCGGATCTGCGTGGGACTGCCCCCGGCCTGTACCGGGCTGGACGGGGACGGCGCGGCGGAGATGCGCGGCCATGTCGACGCCGTGCACACCGCGGTGGGACTCCTCGACGGAGCGGCACAGGACACGGACACCACCGCGGCGGACTGGCCGGACGCACCCGGGGACGGCCCGGAAGCACCGGCGGACGGCCCGGACGCGTCGGGGGCCGGCGCCGGGACCACCGGTCTGCGCGGGCGCTGGGCCGGTGTGCTGTGGAGGCTCGCCGAGCGGGAGGCCGTCGCCGGGGTCGTCCGTGGCCGGGCCGCGCGGTTGCTGCTCGACGACGGACGGCTCGGCGAGGACGAGGCCGCCCGGCTCATGGGACTCGCCCTCTCGGCGGGCACCGTGCCCGCCGACGCGGCGGCCTGGATCGAGGGGTTCGTGGGCGGCGCCGCCGGCTCGGGGATGCTCCTGATCCACGACGAACGACTGCTCGGGCTGGTCGACACCTGGCTCACCGGGGTCCCGCCGGACGCCTTCACGGACGTACTGCCGCTGCTGCGCAGGACGTTCTCGGCGTACGAACCGGGCGTCCGGCGCACGCTCGGCGAACTGGTCCGGCGCGGACCCGCGGCGCCGGGCGGCCGTCCGGCCGCCGGGGCGGAGGCCGCGGCGCCCGGATTCGGCCCCGCACTCGACCCCGGGCGCGCCGACGCCGTACTCCCGGTGCTGCACCTGCTGCTGGGCATCGGGCCGCGGCCCGAAGCCACCGCGTTGCCCGGCGCCCACCTGCCGCCCGGCACACCGGACGCCCCCAGCGCACCGGACGGCCTCAGTAGACCGGGCACACCGGGCACACCCGGCACACCGGACGGCCTCAGTACACCGGGCACACCAGACGCCCCCGGCACACCGAGCACACCGGACGCCCTCAGCACACCCGGCACACAGGACACCTCCAGCACACCGGACACCCCCAGCGAACCGGACACCCCCAGCGAACCGGACACCCCCGACAGGCCCGACGACCACCAGGAGGTGGCAGCGCGATGACCGCGAACACGACGACGCACACACCGGACGGCACCGCGGCAGCGACGGCGGCGGACCAGGCCGGGCCGGGGCAGGCCGCCGACGAGCGGCTGCGGCGGTGGCGGATGGTGCTCGGCGGGGACTCCGCCGACGGCACCGGCCGGGCACTCGACGGTACGGACGCCGCGATGGACGGCGCCCTCACCGCGCTCTACGGCGGCGAGGGAGCCGGCGGCCGGCCGGGCGGGCGCAACGGCACCGGGAGCGGCGGCCGGTCCGCCGGGCTCGGCGCCTCCGCGCCCTCCGTCGCACGCTGGCTCGGCGACATCCGGACCTACTTCCCCAGCTCCGTCGTCCAGGTCATGCAGCGCGACGCCATCGACCGGCTCGGACTGTCCGCACTGCTCCTGGAGCCCGAGATGCTGGACGCGGTCGAGGCCGACGTCCACCTCGTCGGCACCCTGATCTCGCTCAACAAGGTGATGCCCGAGACGACCAAGGAGACCGCCCGCGCGGTGGTGCGCAAGGTCGTCGAGGAGCTGGAGAAGCAGCTCGCCACCCGTACCAGGGCCACCCTCACCGGCGCCCTGGACCGCAGCGCCCGGATCAACCGCCCCCGGCACCGCGACATCGACTGGGACCGCACGATTCGCGCCAATCTCCAGCACTACCTGGAGCTGCCGGGCAGGGACGGCGCCGGCACGGTCGTACCCGAACGGCTCATCGGGTACGGACGGGCCTCGCAGTCGGTGAAGAAGGACGTCGTGCTCTGTATCGACCAGTCCGGGTCGATGGCCGCTTCCGTCGTCTACGCCTCGGTGTTCGGCGCGGTGCTCGCCTCCATGCGGGCGATCGACACCCGGCTGGTGGTCTTCGACACCGCTGTCGTCGACCTCACCGACCAGCTCGACGACCCGGTCGACGTGCTCTTCGGTACCCAGCTCGGCGGCGGCACCGACATCAACCGGGCCCTCGCGTACTGCCAGACGAGGATCACCCGGCCGGCCGACACCGTCGTCGTGCTCATCAGCGACCTGTACGAGGGCGGCATCCGGGACGAGATGCTCAAGCGGGTCGCCGCGATGAAGGCGTCCGGTGTGCAGTTCGTCGCACTGCTCGCCCTCTCCGACGAGGGCGCCCCGGCCTACGACCGGGAACACGCGGCGGCGCTCGCCGCCCTGGGCGCCCCCGCCTTCGCCTGCACCCCGGACCTGTTTCCCGAGGTCATGGCCGCGGCGATAGAGAAGCGCCCGATACCGGTGCCGGACACTGCGTGACACCGATCATGGCTGTGAGTGGCACTCTGTGACAGGTATCACCGCTCAGGCGCGACCTGCGATTTAGGGACCTAGGTCCCTCGGGGATAACCTGCGAGACGGACATGCCGCGTACCGACACCGTGTACGCCTCCCTCTGTGACAGCGCCGTCACGTTGCCTTCGCGGCACGCCCATCGCATTCAACGCAACGAACCGCGATCACCAGAAAAGGGACGGACGCGCGTGGACCTGTTCGAGTACCAGGCGAGGGACCTCTTCGCCAAGCACGGTGTACCGGTGCTGGCCGGTGAAGTCATTGACACGCCTGAGGCGGCGCGCAAGGCCACTGAGGGGATGGGCGGCAAGTCCGTCGTCAAGGCTCAGGTGAAGGTCGGCGGCCGTGGAAAGGCCGGTGGCGTGAAGCTCGCCGCCACCCCCGACGAGGCCGTCGCCCGTGCGACGGACATCCTCGGCATGGACATCAAGGGCCACACGGTCCACAAGGTGATGATTGCCGAGCTGTCCCCGGAGATCGAGGCCGAGTACTACGTCTCGTACCTCCTCGACCGCACCAACCGCACCTTCCTGGCCATGGCCTCGGTGCAGGGCGGCATGGACATCGAGGAGGTCGCGGAGAAGACCCCCGAGGCCCTCGCGAAGGTCCCGGTCAACGCCAACGACGGCGTCACCATCGAGAAGGCCCGCGAGATCGTCGCCCAGGCGAAGTTCCCGGCCGAGGTCGCCGAGGGCGTCGCCGAGGTCCTGGTGACCCTGTGGGACACCTTCGTCGCCGAGGACGCCCTCCTCGTCGAGGTCAACCCGCTGGTCAAGACCAAGGACGGCCGGATCCTGGCGCTCGACGGAAAGGTGTCTCTCGACGAGAACGCCGACTTCCGTCAGCCCGACCACGAGGCCCTTGAGGACAAGGCAGCGGCCAACCCGCTCGAAGCCGCTGCCAAGGCCAAGAACCTCAACTACGTCAAGCTGGACGGCGAGGTCGGCATCATCGGCAACGGCGCCGGCCTGGTCATGTCGACCCTGGACGTCGTCGCGTACGCCGGTGAGAACCACGGCAACGTGAAGCCCGCCAACTTCCTCGACATCGGTGGCGGCGCCTCCGCCGAGGTCATGGCGAACGGCCTGGAGATCATCCTCGGCGACCCGGACGTCAAGTCCGTGTTCGTCAACGTCTTCGGTGGCATCACCGCCTGTGACGAGGTCGCCAACGGCATCGTCCAGGCCCTGGAGCTGCTGAAGAGCAAGGGCGAGGAAGTCACCAAGCCCCTCGTTGTCCGTCTCGACGGCAACAACGCGGAGCTGGGTCGCAAGATCCTCTCCGACGCCAACCACCCGCTGGTCCAGCGCGTGGACACCATGGACGGTGCGGCCGACAAGGCCGCCGAGCTCGCCGCAGCTGCGAAGTAAGGAAGAGGGACTCCAAACACCATGGCTATCTTCCTCACCAAGGACAGCAAGGTCATCGTCCAGGGCATGACCGGTGCCACGGGCATGAAGCACACCAAGCTCATGCTGGCCGACGGCACTAACATCGTCGGCGGCGTGAACCCGCGCAAGGCCGGCACGTCCGTCGACTTCGACGGCACCGAGGTCCCGGTCTTCGGCTCCGTCAAGGAAGCCATGGAGAAGACGGGCGCCGACGTGTCCGTCCTCTTCGTTCCGCCGGCGTTCGCCAAGGCCGCCGTCGTCGAGGCGATCGACGCCGAGATCCCGCTCGCCGTCGTCATCACCGAGGGCATCGCGGTGCACGACTCCGCCGCCTTCTGGGCGTACGCCTCGGCCAAGGGCAACAAGACCCGCATCATCGGCCCGAACTGCCCCGGTCTCATCACCCCGGGCCAGTCCAACGCCGGCATCATCCCGGGCGACATCACGAAGCCGGGCCGCATCGGCCTGGTCTCGAAGTCCGGCACGCTGACGTACCAGATGATGTACGAGCTCCGTGACATCGGCTTCACCTCGGCCGTCGGCATCGGTGGCGACCCGGTCATCGGCACCACGCACATCGACGCGCTCGCCGCGTTCGAGGCCGACCCCGAGACCGACCTGATCGTCATGATCGGCGAGATCGGAGGCGACGCCGAGGAGCGTGCGGCCGACTACATCGCGAAGAACGTGACCAAGCCGGTCGTCGGCTACGTCGCGGGCTTCACCGCCCCCGAGGGCAAGACGATGGGTCACGCCGGCGCGATCGTCTCCGGTTCGTCGGGCACCGCCCAGGCGAAGAAGGAGGCCCTTGAGGCCGCCGGCGTCAAGGTCGGCAAGACGCCGACCGAGACGGCGAAGCTGGCGCGCGCGATCCTCGCGGGCTGATCACCGCCCCGCAGGCGCCGTACCCGACGCGGTACCCGGAAGGCCCGCACCCCCGGCGAGGGGGTGCGGGCCTTCCGCGCTGTCCGGCGGACGTGGGGCTAGCGGGACTGCGGAACCAGGCGCTCCGGGCCGTTGTCGGGCTCGGCGCGGAGCTGGTCGCGCAGCTGCATGTCGTACCGGGAGAGGTGCTGCGGGCCGCTGCGCGCGGGCACCCCGCCGACGGGTTCGCCGGGCGGGCGCGGCGCCTCGTACTGCGTCGGCGCTGTGGACAGCGTGAACGCCGTCGCGCCGATGATCAGCGTGGTGAACGCGATGGCCGCCCTGGTCCAGAAGCGCGTCCTGCGCTCGCTCTTCGTCCGGACCGCCGCGCCGGGCGGGAGGTCGTCCAGGGAGCGGGCGAGGGCGAGAGTGCTGAGACGTTCCTGCACGACGCGGGAGCGGTCGGCCGGGGTACGGGCCTCGGCCAGCTCCGGCAGCTCGTGGGCGAGCGCGGAACGGGCGTGCACGATGCGGTTCGCGGTGGCCGGGGTGGAGGCCTCGGTCTCGGCCGCGGTCTCCGGGAGGTCCAGCCCGAGACCGTCGTACAGGACGAGGGTGCGGCGGTACGGGGGCGGCAGTTCGAGCAGCGCGTGCAGCAGGGCCCGCTCCCCGGGGCCGGGTGCCCGAGCGGGTACGGAGCCGGGTTCGGCGGCGCCGGAGTCCGCCGCCACCGGCGGGTCGACGTGGCGGTGGCGCGGGCGCAGCCGGTGCCACGGGGACATCGCGTACTCGTATGCCGCCGCACGCACCCAGCCGGCCGGGTCGCGGTCCGTCGCCACCTCGGGCCAGCGCTGCCAGGCCAGGTCGAAGGCCCGCTCCACGGACTCGCGCGAGAGCCGGTGCCGTCCGGTGAGCAGATAGGTCTGGCGCAGGAGCGAGGGGGCGGTGCGGCTGTAGAGGTGGTCGAAGGCCTGGGTGGGAGTGGGCCGCTCGGCCTCCGGCTCCGCTGCGTCCGCCGGGCCGGAGGGGGCTTCGTCGGATACGTCAGATGCGTCAGATGCCTCGGACTCGTCGCCCGGATGGGCCGCTTCGGCTGCTTCCGAGGCTTGGGGCGCTTCGGCGGCTTGGGGCGCCGGTGCGGGAGGTGCCGCCGGGATGTCCGTGACGGCTGACGCGTCCGACGTGGCTGGTGTGGGCACCACGCTCGGAGCGTCCGGAGAGGTCAGAGCGTCCGGAGAAGTCGGAGTGTCTGGTGAGGTCGGAGCGTCCGGGGAGGTCAGAGCGGTCTGGGTGTCCGGTGCGGCCTGGGTGTCCGGTGCGGTCGAGGGGGCCGAAGAAGCCGCCGCAGCCGTGGGCCGTGCCGTCGTCGGGGGCTTCCGGGCTGCCGACGGTTTCGGGGTGCCCGGGGACTTCGGCGTGGCCGGGGAGGCCGGCTTCCTGCCGACGGCCGCCGGGCCGGCGGTGCGCACCGGGACGGCCTCGCCCTGGGTGCGGAGCTCTCGCGCGATACCGGCCAGCAGCCGGGTGTAGACCTCGCGCTTGCGGCCCCGCGGGCTGGTGCGGCCGGTCTCCCAGGAGCGGACGGTCTCGCGGGTGACGCCCACGATCGCCGCCACCTGTGCCTGCGACAGCGCCTTCGCCTCGCGCAGCCTGCGCCGCTCCCTCGGCGGCGGCAGTTCCTCCGCGGCAGCGGGGGCGGAAGGTGCGGAGGAGGTGGCGGTGGTGGAGGTGGGCCGGGAGGTACGGGTCATGGCAGTACCTCCGTGATCCCCGCGATTCCCGTGACCCCTGCGATCCCCGTCGTACTGCGCCGGGCGAAAAAGTACATAAACGTATATTGGGCGACACGTCGGCCATTCGCTCGTTACGCGAAGATGGCGCGTGTCGTAGGCAGCATGGCCGCGTGAACCCGAACCCAGCGGTCGAGCAGCAGGGCCCGCAGCACGAGCACGAGCACGAGCACCGGCACCAGGGCCCGCGCGAGCACGCGTACGAACAGCCGGAGGGCGGCACGGCGTCCGCACCGTCGTACGCCGTGCACAATCCCCGATCCGCCTGGGTCGTCTGCCTGTTGCGCGGGGTGCTGGCCGCCGGGCTGGGGCTCGGGGCGTTCGCCGTGGTGGTCATGGTGCTGTGGATCAGTTCGCCGTACCCGGACGCCGGAGCCGGGGCCGCGCTGCACATCGCCGCCGGGCTGTGGCTGCTCGCGCACGGCGCCGATCTCGTGCGGCCGGAAACCCTGAACGGCGCCGCCGCGCCCGTCGCGCTGACGCCGTTGCTCTGCACCGTGCTGCCCGTGTGGCTCGCGCACCGGGCGGCCAGGGACGCGCTGGAGGAGGAGGCGGACGAGGACGGCGCGGAGCCGGGCACCGTGCGGAACCTGCCGTCCGGCTGGGCCGCCTTCGGCGGTGTGACGGCCGGATATCTGGCCGTCGGGTTCGCCGCCGCGCTGTACGCGGCCGGCGGACCGCTGCCCGCCGTGCCCGGGACCGTCGCGCTGTGGCTGCCGCTCGTGGTGTCCTGCGCCGCGGCGGCCGGGGTGTGGAGCGCCTGCGGCAGGCCGCACGGTCCGCTGCCCGGCTGGGTGCCCCGGGACCTGCGGCGGGCCCTGGTGCGCCCGTGGCTCCCGGTGGCGGTCCGGGCCGCGGTGGCCGGGACGACGGTCCTGGTGGGCGGCGGGGCGCTGGCCGTCGGGGCGTCGCTGGCGCTGCACATGGACCTGGCGCAGGAGTCGTTCCTGGATCTGGCGGGGGAGTGGTCGGGGCGTTTCGCTGTGCTGCTGCTGGCCCTGCTGTTCGTGCCGAACGCCGCCGTCTGGGCCGCCTCGTACGGGATCGGCACCGGGTTCGGGCTGGGTACGGGTGCCGTCGTGACGCCACTGGGGAACACGGGTGCCGCGGCGCTCCCGCACTTCCCGCTGCTGGCCGCCCTCCCCGGAGAGGGGCGCGGCACCCCGCTCAACTGGGCGGTGGCGGCGGTCCCGTTGGTCGCGGGGCTGACGGTCGCCTGGTTCACGGTACGGACGGCCGCGCCCGCCTTCGCCGTACGGGAGGAGGCGTGGGGGCGGCGGGAGACGGCGGGCACCGCGGCCCTGGGCGCGGTGGTCTGCGGGCTGGCCATGGCGCTGCTCGCGGCGGCGTCCGGCGGGGCACTGGGCACGGAGCGGCTCGCGGAGTTCGGGCCGGTGTGGTGGCAGGCGGGCCTGGGGGCCGCGGTGTGGACGGCGGCGGTGGGAGTGCCGGGAGCGCTGGTGCTGCGGGCGTGGCGGGTGCGGGAGAGGTCGCCGTGGGCGTTCCTGCGGGACGGCTGGCGGAACTGGAGCTTCCGGAAGGCGGGGGCGGCTGGCGGGGAGTTCGTGACGCCGTACCCGCTGCCGGCGTTCGCCCCGGAGCCGCCCACGGCCGGGGCGCCGATCCCGGTCCCGGCTCCGGTACAGGCCCCGATCCCGGTCCCGGCCCCTCCGGCGACGCCGCCCCCGGCCCCGGAGCCGGAGCCGGACGCGGAGCAGGGCCGGGCCCCTGCCGATGACCCGGAGCGGCCCCCGACGGCCGCCGTCCCGAACAGCGCCGCCGGAACGGGACGCACCGACGGCGGTGACAGCACGGGTGCCGCGAACGGCGCCGCGGGTACGAGCGGTACGAACGGCACCAGCGACGCGGCCGGTACGGCAGCCGGTACGAACGACGCGGCCAGTACGGCGAGTGCGGCCGGTGCGGACGGCACCGACACCGGAGACGGCCGGAGCGCTCAGGTGCCCGACCCGGCCTCCGCGTGGCACGGCAACGGTGCGCGCGAGGCCAGGTGGGCGGCGTTGCGGGAGGCGTCGGGCGGGCTGATGGCGGAGCTGCCGGAGGACGGTGCCGGGGACGGACGCACCGGGCGGTAGCGGGGGAGCCGGGCGGCGGGGGCGCCCCGCGCGGGCGCCTGTCCGCAACTCATTCCGGCGCCCCGGAGAGGCGTTGTCCCAGCGCCTGTCCGCAGCTTCTCCGGCGCCCCCCCCGGCGAGGCGTTGTCCCAGCGCTTGTCCGCACCCCTTCCGGCGCCCCCCGGAGGGGCGTTGCCGCCCCGCTACTCCTTGACGCCGAAGACCGGCACCAGGGACTTCGGCAGCTCGTCGTTGCATGACAGCTGGGCCGACTTCGTCAGCGAGTCCGCCACGCACGTGTAGTAGTCCCGGTACACCATCTGCACGGTGAACGTGGCCGCCACGATCATCAGCGCCAGTGCCGCCGTCACCAGCCCGCTCACCGCGGCCGTCGTCTGCGGCCTGGTGGAGACGGGCGGAGTGGGAGCGGGGGCGGGCGAGACGGCGGTGGCCGCCGATTCGTTCGGCTTCGCCTTGTTGCGGAGCGAGCTGATGCCCCAGTACAACGCCAGCGCGCCCAGCAGCAGCGAGATCTCCTGCTGGGAGAAGACGGCGAAGAAGAAGGCCCACATGCCCGCCAGCAGCGCGTAGCGCGCGCGGCGCTGCGCGGGGTCCATCGGGTCCCAGCGCAGCCCGGCTCCCGGACCGCCGCCGGGACCCTCGGGGCCGCCGGGGCCGCGGTCGTTGCCGCCCGTCCCGCCGAAGGGACCCTCGCCCCGGCCGGGTTGACGGTTGCTCCACACACCGCCCGGGGAGCGGCCGGAAGCGGAATCGGACGACGAGTCGTTTCCGCGGTCGTTCCCGCGGGCCGGCCTGCGGGGCTGCCACGGCTGGTCCGGCCTGCCCTCGGGCGGCGGCGCGAACGGATTGTCCTCCTGGACCGGCTTGCCCGCCCTGCCGCGCGAACCGGAACCGGAACCGGAGTCCGAGCCCGAATCGGAGCCCGAGGCCGAGCCGGAGCCCGAATCAGAGCCCGAGCCCGAGCCGGACCCCTCCTGCGAGGACGACGAAGACGAAGAAGAAGGCGACGACGAGGGCGACTGCCCTTCCCTGAGCGCCTGCCCCGCCCCCCTGCCGTCGGCGGGAAGCCCGCCCACCACCCTCGGAAGCAGCGGTTCCGGCAGCAGCGGAAGCGGGCGGCGGAGAGCCGCGGTGCGGCGGCGTCGGTCCGTCATCTGGTGAACGTCTTCCCCTCAAGCCCTCCGGCGGCTCCCGGAGCGTTGTGCTCCGCAGTGCGGAAGGTCGTATGTCGGCTGGTGCCCCTCCCGCTGCCGCCCCCGGCGTACGGGCAGGGCGGTGAGGGGAGGGAGTCCTGCCCTGACGCTACCTCCCGTGCGTGCACCCGTCCCGTGGGGGCGGCCCGGTGTGCCGGTATCGTTGCGAGCGGTCGACGCGTTCGTAGGGTTCCCCGTACAGCGGGGTGCGACGCGTTCGTACGACCATACAAACCGCACCACCCGCGAGAAAGAGACCCGCCGTGGCCTCCCCGCCCCCCTCCTCCACCGCCGCCTCAGGCTCCGGACAGCGACCGAGAACCCCCGCCCGACTGGTGGTCCTGGTCTCCGGTTCCGGTACGAACCTCCAAGCACTGCTGGACGCCATCGCCGCGGACCCGGCCGGATACGGCGCCGAGGTCGTCGCGGTCGGCGCGGACCGCGACCGCATCGCCGGTCTGGAGCGGGCCGAGCGGGCCGGCCTGCCCACCTTCGTCGTCAAGGTGAAGGACCACCCCACCCGCGAGGAGTGGGACGCCGCGCTGGCCGCCGCCATCGCCGCGTACGAGCCCGATCTCGTCGTCTCGGCGGGCTTCATGAAGATCGTGGGCAAGGAGTTCCTCGCCCTCTTCGGCGGGCGGACGGTCAATACGCACCCCGCCCTGCTCCCCAGTTTTCCCGGCGCCCACGGTGTCCGTGACGCACTCGCGTACGGCGCGAAGGTCACCGGGTGCACGGTCCACTTCGTCGACGACGGCGTCGACACCGGCCCGATCATCGCCCAGGGCGTGGTCGAGGTGCGGAGTGAGGACGACGAAGCCGCTCTCCATGAGCGCATCAAGGAAGTCGAGCGCACGCTGCTCGTCGAGGTCGTGGGGCGTCTGGCCCGGCACGGCTACCGCATAGAGGGACGAAAGGTACGAATTCGTGAGCACGGTGCTTAAGCCCATCCGTCGCGCGCTGATCAGCGTCTACGACAAGACCGGTCTTGAGGAGCTCGCCCAGGGCCTCCACGCGGCGGGCGTCGAGCTGGTGTCGACCGGCTCCACCGCAGCGAAGATCGCCGCCGCCGGGGTGCCCGTCACCAAGGTCGAGGAGCTCACCGGGTTCCCCGAGTGCCTGGACGGCCGGGTCAAGACCCTGCACCCGCGCGTGCACGCCGGCATCCTCGCCGACCTGCGCCTGGAGGACCACCAGCGGCAGCTCGCCGAGCTGGAGATCAAGCCCTTCGAGCTGGTCGTCGTGAACCTCTACCCCTTCACGCAGACCGTCGCCTCGGGCGCCACCCCCGACGAGTGCGTCGAGCAGATCGACATCGGCGGCCCGTCCATGGTCCGCGCCGCCGCCAAGAACCACCCGTCGGTCGCCGTCGTCACCAGCCCCGAGCGGTACACCGACGTCCTGGCGGCCGTCGCCGAGGGCGGCTTCGACCTCACCGCCCGCAAGCGGCTGGCCGGCGAGGCCTTCCAGCACACGGCGGCGTACGACGTCGCCGTGGCCGCCTGGTTCGCCGATGACTACGCCGCCGCCGACGACAGTGGTTTCCCCGACTTCATCGGTCAGACGTACGCCCGCAAGAACGTCCTGCGGTACGGCGAGAACCCCCACCAGGGCGCCGCCCTCTACGTCAACGGCAAGGGGGGTCTGGCGGAGGCCGAGCAGCTGCACGGCAAGGAGATGTCGTACAACAACTTCACCGACACCGACGCCGCCCGCCGCGCCGCCTACGACCACGCCGAGCCGTGCGTCGCGATCATCAAGCACGCCAACCCGTGCGGCATCGCCATCGGTGACGACGTCGCCGAGGCGCACCGCAAGGCGCACGCCTGCGACCCGCTCTCCGCGTTCGGCGGCGTCATCGCCGTCAACCGCCCGGTGAGCCTCGCCATGGCCGAGCAGGTCGCGGAGATCTTCACCGAGGTCATCGTCGCCCCGGGGTACGAGGACGGGGCCGTCGAGGTCCTCGCCCGCAAGAAGAACATCCGGGTACTGCGCTGCGACGGCGCCCCCTCGGACACCGTCGAGGTCAAGCCGATCGACGGCGGCGCCCTGCTCCAGGTCACCGACCGCCTCCAGGCCGACGGCGACGACCCGGCCAACTGGACGCTGGCCACCGGTGACGCGCTGTCCGCCGAGGAACTCCAGGAGCTGTCCTTCGCCTGGAAGGCCTCCCGCGCGGTGAAGTCCAACGCGATCCTGCTCGCCAAGGGCGGCGCCAGCGTCGGCGTCGGCATGGGCCAGGTCAACCGCGTCGACTCCGCGAAGCTGGCCGTCGAGCGGGCGGGTGAGGAGCGGGCCCGCGGCTCCTACGCCGCGTCGGACGCCTTCTTCCCGTTCCCCGACGGCCTGGAGATCCTGCTGAACGCGGGCATCAGGGCCGTGGTCCAGCCCGGCGGTTCGGTCCGTGACGAGCTGGTGGTCGAGGCGGCGAAGAAGGCGGGCGTGACGATGTACTTCACCGGCACGCGCCACTTCTTCCACTGATCACGCGCACGTAGCTGACGTAGCCGAAGGAGGCCGCGTCCCTGGCACACGGGGGCGCGGCCTCCTTCACGCGGTGCTCGGGCCGGGGCGGGCGGCGGAGCGCTCCGGGTAAGACGGAAGGCCGTCAATTCCGCACCACGGGCGAGGAATTGACGGCCTTCACAGGACCCCTCCGGAAGTTTTGCTTCCGGGGCGCCGCAATTACTTCTTGATGACGATGGTGCTGCCTGCCCGGTCGTGCCAGCCCTGGAGCTTGCCCGAGTTGTCGAAGAACGGGGAGAGGTAGACCAGGAGCGTGCCGAGACCGCAGAAGAGCGAACCGACCATCGGGATGATCCAGCGGATGAAGCCCGCACCCAGGCCGGGGGCCTGACCGGTGGACTCCTTCACGACCTTCACACCGAGGACCATCTTGCCGAGCGTGGCGCCCCAGATGGAGACCATCAGCCATTCGTAGAGCAGGGCGATGAGTCCGAAGAGGGCGAGGGCGCCGAAGAAGCCGGCGATGATGCCCGCGCCCGCGCTGGCGTTGTCGTTCACGCACTGGGTGTAGTCCGCGGCCATCGGGTCGCAGTCCTTGAGGGTGTTCGACGCACCCACCAGACCCGCCAGGCCGATCGCCGAGAAGATCGCGTACAGGATGCCGTAGGCCACGGCGTCGAGCGCGCGCGCACCCAGGCGGCGGCCCATCGTGGCGAGTTCGACGGTGCCCAGGCCCGCCACGTTGATGTAGCCGTTGTTGGCCTGGAGGGTGCCGGCCGGACCGGGCATCGGCTGGCCCGGCTGCTGCGGGTAGCCGTAACCCTGCTGCGGGACGCCCTGCGGGGCCTGCTGCGGGTAGCCGTAACCGGGCTGACCCTGCGGCGGCTGCTGCGGGTAGCCGTAGCCGGGCTGGCCCTGCGGGGGCTGCTGCGGCTGCTGGCCGTAAGGGTTGTTGGGGTCGCCGAAGCTCACGTGCGATTCCTCCGTTGGTGCTGGGGACGGTGCGGGCCGAGCGGAGGAAGTTACGTAAAACGAGCGGTGTGCCCCCCTGCGCTGCCGCGGAACTGCGCGCCACATCGTTGTATTACGGTCAGCATTTTGTCCAGCCGGTAGCTCTATGTGTTGTGTAAGCGCAACGTTTGGTTCCGGCTGGTGACAAAGGGGGAAGGCCGAATTGGAACCCCGGGGCACTCTTCCGCGAAGATGGGTCCATGACTGCCCAGATTCTCGACGGCAAGGCCACCGCAGCCGCGATCAAGTCCGAACTTTCCGGCCGCGTGGCGGCCCTGAACAGCCGGGGAGTCACTCCCGGGCTCGGCACCCTGCTGGTCGGCGACGACCCGGGCAGCAAGTGGTACGTCGCGGGCAAGCACCGCGACTGCGCCCAGGTCGGCATCGCCTCCATCCAGCGCGAACTGCCCGACACCGCCACCCAGGAGGAGATCGAGGCCGTCGTACGGGAGCTCAACGAGGACCCGGCCTGCACCGGCTACATCGTCCAACTCCCGCTCCCCAAGGGCATCGACACCAACCGCGTCCTGGAGCTGATGGACCCGGCCAAGGACGCCGACGGCCTGCACCCGATGAGCCTCGGCCGGCTCGTCATCGGTGAGACCGGCCCGCTGCCCTGCACCCCGTACGGCATCGTCCAGCTGCTCCGCCACCACAACGTCGAGATCGCGGGCGCCCACGTGGTCGTCGTCGGCCGCGGCATCACCATCGGCCGCCCGATGCCCCTCGTCCTCACCCGCAAGTCCGAGAACGCGACGGTCACCCAGTGCCACACCGGCACCCGGGACCTCTCCTCGCACCTGCGCCAGGCCGACATCATCGTGGCCGCGGCCGGTGTTCCGCACCTGATCAAGCCCGAGGACGTCAAGCCGGGCGCGGCCGTGCTGGACGTCGGCGTCAGCCGCGACGAGAACGGCAAGATCGTCGGCGATGTCCACCCGGGCGTCGCCGAGGTCGCCGGCTGGGTCGCCCCCAACCCGGGCGGCGTCGGCCCGATGACCCGCGCACAGCTGCTGGTCAACGTCGTCGAGGCCGCGGAGCGTGCCGCCGGTATCACCGACGCGGGCTGACGGGGAAAGGTACCGACGGCCATGAGCGGCAAGGCGGACGACCGCGGCGGCCCCCGCCGCGGTGAGGTGAGCGGCGCCAAGGGCTCCGCGGGAGCCACGGCGGAACCGGGGACGGAGCCGAAGCCGGGGACCGTGGCGGAGGCAGCGGCCCTTCCGGCGTCCCCGCCGGGGCCGGACCCGGAGTCCGAGCCGGGGGCGGAGTCCGAGCCGGACCCGGAGTCCGGGTCGGGGCGGCAGGACGGGTCCCGGCCGGCGCCGGGGGCGAGTTCGGATCCGGATCCGGATCCGGCGTCCGCCCGGGAGCCGGAGTCCCAGTCGGAGTACGAGCCGAAGCCGAAGCCGAAGTCGAAGCCGAAGCCCGAGCCGGAGTCTGCACCGGAACCCAAGTCCGGCCCCGGGACCGGTCCGGCCGCCGAGTCCGAGTCGGCAGCCCGCGCCGCCGCCGCCCCCGAGCCCGCCGGGTCCGCAGCCGGCGCCGACTCCGCCTCCGAGGCCGCCACTGGCTCCGAGACCGAGCCCGAGCCCGAGCCCGAGCCCGAGACGGAGACCGAGTCCGAGCCCGTTGCCCCCGGTGCCGTCAGTGCGCCGGGTCCCGAGGGGCCCGTCCGGAGCACCCGGCGCTTTCCCCTGTTCACCAGGGACACCGCCCGTCCCGAGGGTGGCGGCCGGGCCGCTCCCGGGGACGCCCCGGCGCCCGCCAGACAGTGGCCGCTGATCACGGTCCTGGGCACGACCGGGCTCGGGCTGCTGGTCGTCGCGGTCGACGCGTTCGAGATCGGTTTCCGGCTGGGCACGGTCCTGATCGGGCTGGCCCTGCTCACCGGTGCCGTACTGCGCTGGTCGCTGCCCTCGGTCGGGATGCTCGCCGTCCGCTCCCGGTTCACCGACATCCTGACGTACGGGGTGCTCGGGCTCGCCATCACGCTGCTCGCCCTGATGACGCAGCCCAGGCCCTGGCTGACGATCCCGCTCCTGGAGGACGTGGTCCGCTTCACGGTGCGCTGACCGGCCGGTCCGTACCGACCGGCCGTCCCGGACAGGGCGGTGGCCCGGTCCCTCCTCGGGGGAGGGGCCGGGCCACCGCGCTCATGGCCCCCGGCGCACCGGTTGCCCGATGCCGGTCAGCGGCAGCTGGGGCTGTTGCGGATGTTGATCGCGTACGGCATCCAGCCGGAGCTGATCCGGTAGCTGCGGCCGGGCCGCGCGCACTCCCAGTGCTTGCCGCTGCCGTTGCGGCGCTGGAGGTAGATGCGGGCGCCGTCGTCGCGGCGGGAGTTGACGACGACGTTGGACGAGCGGCCTCCGGAGCCGAGCCGCTGGTAGCCCCGGTCCTTGTACGCGGCCTTGAGCGTGCTGTTGCGGTAGAAGCAGACGCGCGGCCAGGCGCAGCGCACCCGGGCGTTGACGGCCGCCGCCGCGACGCCGGACGCGCCGAGCGTCGCCGGTGCCGACGGGACGGCGCGTGCCTGGGACTGGGCCGGTGCCGCGGCGGCGCCGGGGGCCGTCCCGACGGCGAACAGTCCGCCGACCGACAGTGCCGCCGTCGCGAGTGCGACGGCACGCTTCTGGGATCGCATAGGTGTTTCCTCCCCGTTGCTGAGCTGTACGAGCGGTGTACGGCACAACAGTGCGGGGCCACTTCCGGTCGCCACCAGAGCGGCGGCCCCGGCCGGGACACGGCGGGACGTCCCAGCCCGCCACCTGCGGGGACGCGGTGTCCCAGGACGTCGCGGTGGGACGGCGGGGACGCGCGCTGCGGGCGGAAAATGTCCGGAACGCGTCCGGACCGCCGGAAACCGGGAACCCCCGCGGCGGCGCCCCGCATCATCAGTGGGGACTGCCGGGGGTAGTAATCACCCGGTTCGGGGGTTCCGGGCACGGTGTGCCCGGACAAGTACGAGCGCGTACGGGGTGGTCATGGCGCGTTGGAAGGCACTGCCGGCGGAGCTGGGGGAGCGGGACCGTCAACTGGTCGTTCAGCTCAGAAGGATGAAGGACCACAGCGGTCTCAGCCTGGTCGCGCTGGAGACCAAGACCGCGAGCAGCCGCTCCTCCTGGGAGCGCTACCTCAACGGCCGCACCCCGCCGCCCAGGGAGGCGGTCGCGGACCTGGCCCGGGTCTGCGGCGCCGACCCCACCAGGCTGCTCGTCCTGTACGACGTCGCCGCCCGCGAACGCGACGGGCAGCGGGAGCGGGACCTGCCGGGGACGGCCGCGGCGGCGGCCGACGGCCGCGAGGAGCCGGCCGCGGCGGCGCCGGCCGACGGGACCGGCGCCCCGGCCGGGGCCGACGGGCCGGGGCCGCCGACCGCCCGCACCCTCCACTTGGGCCCGCCGCTGGTCGGGGTCGCGGTGTTCGCCCTGCTGGTCGCCCTCGCCGCCGGCTACGCCCTCGCCCGGGTGCTGGGCGACGAGGGGGCGCCCGCGGACGGTGCCGCGCGGGGCTACGCGTACGAGGAGGGGCGGACGTTCCCGTGCGAGGTCGGGCGCAAGGACGGCGGGCTCTACGCGGGGCACAGCGTCAGCCGCGACGCCCTGCTGATGACGAACTCCAAGGGCTGGGACGTGGTCGAGGCGCAGTGCCTGCTGCGATACCACCACCTCGACCCGGGGGCGGTCGACGGCCTGTACGGGGCGCGGGCCAGGGGCGCGGTCGAGATCTTCCAGCGGGAGCACCGGCTGGTCGTGGACGGAGTGGTCGGCGAACACACCTGGCAGGAGCTGCGCCGGTGAGCGGGGTGACGGACGGCGGGCCGCGGAATGTGCCCGGGAGCGTCGGTGACTGTGCCCATCTGGCGGAGGAATTGCGCGAGTTGAAGGCACGTACCGGCCTCAGTCTGGCCGCGCTGGCCGAGCGCACCCCGTACAGCAAGTCGTCGTGGGAGCGCTATCTCAACGGCAAGAAGCCGGTGCCCAGGCAGGCCGTCGAGGCGCTGTGCGCGGTGGCCCGGGAGCCGTGCGGGCGGCTGTTCGCGCTGTGGGAGCTGGCGGACGCGGCGTGGAGCGGCCGGTCGGGTGCAGGGGCGCCGGAGACGGTCCCGCCGCAGGTGTCCGCCCCCGCCCCGCCCTCCGGTCCCGCGCCCGCGCGCCGGACGGGGTGGCGGCCGTACGCCCTGCTGGCGGCCGGTGCCGCGGTCGGTGCGGCGGCCGTGTTCGCCGGGGTCGCCGCCTTCGGGGCCGGTGGTCCGCGGGCCGTGACCGGTGGCGACCCGGTGCGGCGGCCGACCGGTGCGGCGGGCGTCGAGGCGGGCTGCCTCGGGGTGCAGTGCGAGGGGCGGGCCCCGACGGGCATGGGGTGCGGGCAGCAGGGTGCGGCGACGTCGCTGGTGGACCGGTTCGCGAAGGAGGGCCAGCGCCTGGAGATCAGGTACAGCGAGCTGTGCCGGTCGATGTGGGTGCGCGCCTCGCATCTGAAGGTGGGCGACAAGGTGGCGCTCTACCCGGCGCTCAGGGACGCGGGCGGCGGCCCCGTCAAGGCGGGCGAAAGGGGCGAAAACGGTGGAAAGGTGATGCGGGCGGCGGCTCTTGATGTGGGGGATGCCACAGGGTGGGTGGTCACGGCGATGACCGCACCGCGCGATCCGTCGGGTGCGCGGGTCTGTTTGGAGCCGGCGACGGGGGGAATTCCGGAGTGCTTCGGCAAGTGATCCAAACGTGATCGACAAGCGCAACTCGACGGAACCATTCTGGGATTGAACAGCGTCTTGAACTCCGGCGTTCTGATGTGGATCATCTTAAAGATCTTGTACCGGGTGAAGACGCCGGAAGGTTGGACTTGTGGGGACATAGCGGGTGTCCGGAGGGGAAGCCCAGGGCTCCGGCAATCCGCACACAGCAACGATGGGACACTGGTACGGGCGATCGGGACGGGAGGCGTGCAATGGGGTGCGCCGGTGTTCCGAATTGCTCCCGTGCGCTCCCATCCCAGGAACTGACATCCTGGCTCCGCGCATCCCTCTGGGTAGCCAGGTTCCCCAGGTTCGAAGGGACACGGGCAGGGGGCAGGGGAAGAGCGCGGGGCACATCAGGAACGTACGGGGGGACAAGGGGGAAGCAATGCCTCGTTGGAAAGCGCTGCCGGAGGGACTCGACCCGCAGGTCAGGGAGTTCGCGAACCAGCTGCGCAGGCTCGTCGACCGCAGCGGACTGAGCGTCGCCGCCGTGGCGGACCGCACCGGGTACAGCAAGACGTCCTGGGATCGCTATCTCAACGGACGGCTGCTCGCGCCCAAGGGTGCGGTCGTCGCGCTGTCCGAGGTGACCGGGACGAACCCCGTTCACCTCACCACCATGTGGGAGCTCGCGGAGCGCGCCTGGAGCCGTTCCGAGATGCGCCACGACATGACGATGGAGGCCATCCGGATCTCCCAGGCGCGCGCCGCGCTGGGCGAGTTCGGACAGCCGGGTACGAAGAACGGGCGCGCCCGCAAGCAGAGCAGTGCCGCTCCGCCCTCGCGCGGTGCGTCCGGTGCGGTCTCCGACCGCGCGGCCCGTCCGGGCGCGTCCGGTCCCGCCGGCGGCCCGCGCACGTCCGAGGCGCCGCGCGCGGCCCGTCCGGCCCGTCCGGCGAACAACGACGCCCTGGACATGACCACCAACCTGTCCACCGGGCTGCCCAAGCAGCGCACCGGCCAGGGCCAGTCGTCCGGTCCCGGCGCGGGCGCCGGTGCGGGTGCGGGTGCCCGGAGCACCGGCCGTCCCGAGCACGAGCGGGACTACGCCAGCGACTTCGAGCGCGGCTTCAGCCAGGGCCAGAGCTACAACAGCCCCTCCGCGTCCGGGTCCGCACAGGGCCGGGGCGGTGCGGGCGGGGCCGGCGGCGGCTACAACCGCCCCTCGGCGCCCGAGTCGCCGCGTCCCTCGCACCAGCCGCCGCCCAACTCGGCGCCGGACCGCCAGCGGCAGCGCCGCAAGCTGACGATGTTCCTCGCGGGTGTCGTCGGCGCGCTGCTGGTGATCGTCGCCGCCGTGCTCCTGACGGGCGGCGACGACAAGGACAAGGACCCGCAGGCGGGCAAGACGCCGGTGGCCACCCAGAAGCCCACCACGCCCAAGCTGCCCGCCGGGGTCAAGTGCAACGGCGACGCCTGCGAGGGCAAGGACCCCGAGGCGATGGGCTGCGGCGGCGAGTACGCCGTCACGTCCGCGCGCGGCAAGGTCGGCACCGCGAGCATCGAGGTCCGCTACAGCAAGACCTGCGGTGCGGCCTGGGCCCGGATCACCGGCGCCGGCTCCGGCGACAAGGTGACCGTCTCCTCGGACACCTCCGCCGCCGGTCAGAAGGGCACCGTCAACGCCGCCACCGACGCCTACACGCCGATGGTGGCAGCGGCCACCGCCGACGAGGCGAAGGCGTGCGCCACGCTGAAGTCGGGCAAGAAGGGCTGCACGGTAGCCGAATGAAAAAACTCGCAGATTCGGGGGAATGCCCCGCGCCCTTCGGGGCAGGTGCATGACATCCCCCCACGGGTGTTCTTCACCCCGGGACGGCCGCCCGCGCAACTCCCCCCTTTGCGCGGGCGGCCGTCTTCGTGTGCGGGGGCCGTTCGTCCGTGCCCCGGCGACGCGCCCCGCGCCCCCGGTGTGCGGCGTCCCACAGGGACCCGGGGGACGGTCCCGTCCGGGGTCCGATAGCCTGACGCACGGACATCTCTCCACATCGAGATATCCCGCACACAAGGGGCAGGGACCCCCGCCACTTCGCTTGTCTTACGGAGATCGCCATGACCCGCACTCCCGTGAATGTCACCGTCACCGGCGCGGCCGGCCAGATCGGCTACGCGCTGCTCTTCCGCATCGCCTCCGGTCACCTGCTCGGCCAGGACGTGCCGGTCAAGCTGCGTCTCCTGGAGATCCCGCAGGGCCTGAAGGCCGCTGAGGGCACCGCCATGGAGCTCGACGACTGCGCCTTCCCGCTGCTCCAGGGCATCGAGATCACCGACGACGCGAACGTCGGCTTCGACGGTGCCAACGTCGCCCTCCTCGTCGGCGCCCGCCCCCGCACCAAGGGCATGGAGCGCGGCGACCTGCTGTCCGCCAACGGCGGCATCTTCAAGCCGCAGGGCAAGGCCATCAACGACAACGCCGCGGACGACATCCGCGTCCTCGTCGTCGGCAACCCGGCCAACACCAACGCGCTCATCGCGCAGGCCGCCGCCCCGGACGTACCGGCCGAGCGCTTCACCGCGATGACCCGCCTCGACCACAACCGCGCGCTCTCGCAGCTCTCGAAGAAGACCGGCACCCCGGTCTCCGAGCTGAAGAAGCTCACGATCTGGGGCAACCACTCGGCCACCCAGTACCCGGACATCTTCCACGCCGAGGTCGCGGGCAAGAACGCCGCCGAGGTCGTGAACGACGAGCAGTGGCTCGCCGACACCTTCATCCCGACCGTCGCCAAGCGCGGCGCCGCGATCATCGAGGCCCGTGGCGCGTCCTCCGCCGCCTCGGCCGCCAACGCCGCCATCGACCACGTCCACACCTGGGTCAACGGCACCGCCGCCGGCGACTGGACCTCGATGGGCATCCCGTCGGACGGCTCGTACGGCGTCCCGGAGGGCCTGATCTCCTCCTTCCCCGTCACCTGCAAGGACGGCAAGTACGAGATCGTCCAGGGCCTGGAGATCAACGAGTTCTCCCGCGCGCGCATCGACGCGTCGGTCCAGGAGCTGAAGGAAGAGCGCGACGCGGTGCGCGAGCTCGGCCTGATCTGATCTGATCCGATTCGCTTCGGGCGAAGGCCCCCACTCCCGTGTTCCGGGGGTGGGGGCCTTCGCCGTGCCCGAGCCAAGTGTTTCCGGGTGTTCCGGGTGTCCCGGCGGGCCGGGGACCTTACTCTCCGGGGTCGGCCGATCTACGATGTTGCCCCGCTCGTACGGGAGTTCCTACGGAGGGGGCCCGGTGCCGGTGCGTGACGAAGAGGACTGGGGTCCGGGCGACGGCGCGGGCCGGGACGGCCACGGGGCGGACGCCGGGCAGGCCCCGTACCCCCGCTCGCCGTTCAGCGTCGGGCGGGCGCGGCGCGGGGTACGGGTGACCCCGTTCGGCGCGCTGCTCGTCGCGGGCGGGCTGGTGCTCGGGGTGGGCACCGGGTGGCTGGTCAACGGACGCGGGGACGGGGCGGGGGCCGGGCCGTCGGCGGTACGGATCGATGCGTCGCATGCGGTGGGGGCGGGAGCGCCGGGGACGGCGGGGGCGGCGGGGGCGGTGGGAACGCCGGGGTCGCCCCGGCCGGCCCCCGTCACCTCTCCGCCCTCGTCGTCTCCCTCTCCCTCTTCCTCTCCCACCCCCACCGTGCCCGCGGACTTCGCCGTGGTGCGGGATCCGTCCGGGGTGACCCTGGCCGTTCCCGGCGGGTGGCGGCGCAGCGAGGCGGCGTCCGTGTACTACCGG
Organism: Streptomyces sp. NPDC004111; assembly: GCF_042874215.1. NCBI lineage: Bacteria > Bacillati > Actinomycetota > Actinomycetes > Kitasatosporales > Streptomycetaceae > Streptomyces > Streptomyces sp. NPDC004111. The sequence goes on along the minus strand of NZ_JBIAMU010000016.1, from coordinate 500 downwards.
GCGCCGGACGCCCCGTACAGCAGGTTCCTGCAGTTCTGGCCGCTCGCCGAACGGGACATCAGCGCCACCCGGGCGCTGCGCATCACGGTCGCCACCCACCGCGGGCTGCCCGGCTTCGAACTCGAAGCGCTGCATCCCACCGGCAGGGGCGCCGCCGAACTCCGCTACTCGTACGACAGCCCCCGCACGGGGCGGCGGCTCGCGCTGCTCCAGCGGGTGTTCACCGCGGGGGACGGGCGGCGGTACGCCTTTGCGGTGGTGGGGCCGGCGGAGGAGCGGCGCTGGCACAGGGCGACGCTCATCGCCGCGCTGGCCCCCTTCACACCGCCCTAACGGAACCGCGCCCCTCACTCCGGACCCCGCCCCCTTGCGCGGCGCTGCCGCACCCCCACGCCCCGCCTCCTTGGGCGGCGGTGCCGCACCCCCCCCGCCCCGCCTCCTTGGGCGGCGGGGCCGCCCCCCGGGGGGCGGGACGGGCGGGCAAGGGGGCGGCCCCCGGC
>NZ_JBIAMU010000015.1:209261-289949 GCF_042874215.1 Streptomyces sp. NPDC004111 | reverse complement strand
ACCGCAGCCAACTCCTCACTCAGCACATCCAGTCAACGACACCGCCGATCAAGAAGACACGCCATCACAGATCCCACATGACCAAGCACTACTAGCAGTTGTCCAGGTACGCGGTGTGGATCCAGACGCCGGTGGGGCCGCCCCACAGGTCGCCCATGACCCAGTTGCCCTGCGTGCCGTGGTAGTTCATGTTCTGGCCGCGGTTGACCTGGCCCATGACGCCGTACTCGGGACCCGGGCCGCCCCGGAAGTTGACGCCGTCGTCGTTGACCGTGCAGACCAGGTTGATCTTGTGGGCCGCCGTGACGGGGGCCGGGGCCGCGGGGGCGGCGCTCGCGCCGGTGGACGCGGCGAGGGCGAACAGGGCGGCGCCCGCGGTGACGGCGGTGGCGATCAGGCGAGGTGTCCTGCGCATCATGTGCGGCAACTCCTTGTGGCATGACGGGTCGCGCCCAGGGGTGCTGAGCTGCGACGTCGAGCGGTTCGCCACTGAAGGTAGCCGTACGGTCGCACTCTGTGTCCAATGGTGCGCGTTGATCACCCCACCGAGTGGCACCCGGCGCGCCAAACCTCGCTGTAAAGGGGTGGGTGTGGTGGCAGTACTGGGTGTGCCAGGGGCGGTGTGTGTGGAGGTTCCGGTGGTGGGCCGGGCCGGGCAGGAGGGAGGAATCACCCCCGCCCGGCGGTCGCTTCCTAGGCGTCGAGGATGTTCGAGCGGGCGATCAGATAGCCCAGCTGTGCGCGGCTGCCACTGCCCAGTGCGGCGGCGAGTTTGGCGATGTGGGCCCGGCAGGTGCGGACGTTCATGCCGAGGCGGCGTGCGATGGCCTCGTCCACGTACCCCTCCACCAGCAGTTTCGCGATGGAGCGCTGCACACCGGAGATACCGGCCGGAGTGGGGTCGTAGGAGACCGGCTCCAGGAGCGGGACCGCGCGCTGCCAAAACTGTTCGAACACCTGGGCCAGGTAGTTGACGAGGGCCGGGTGGCGCAGTTCGAGGGCTATTTCCTGGTCGTCGCTGACCGGGATGAAGGCGACCGACCTGTCGAAGATGAACAGCCGGTCGACGAGCTCTTCGAGGGTCCGGATCTCCACCTTCGCCTCTGCCATCCGCTCCGCGTACGCCAGCGTGCCCTGGCTGTGCCGGACCGTGTGCTGGTAGAGCGTGCGCATGGAAACGCCCCGGTCGACCAGGGGTTTGCCGCGCTCCAGGCCCTGCTCCAGGATGTCCTCGCGCCGGCCGCCTCCCGGCTGGATCGTCAGCACCTCCACCTGGCACTCCGCGGCGGCCAGATCCAGCGTGGCGTTGATCCGGTTGATGCCCTCCAGCACGGTGATGGCGTGGGTGGTCGCCGACGTCTGGGCGCTGAGCGCGAGGAAAGGCTCGAAAGCATCGGAAAGTTGAACGGTCAGCAGTCTGCGATCCTGTATTTCTTTCTCCAGCGGATGCAGAAGCTGGCCGAGCGCGGTCGACGGCGGAACCGGGCGGAGCCAGTTCGCGTCGTCCGGATCGGGATGCAGGAGCGCGAACTCCATCAGACAGGGCGCCGACTGGACATCGACCCGGCCTATGCGTCCGGTGCGCAGGGCGGTGGCGTAAAGCCGCGCACCGTCGTCGCACAAGCTGGTCACGTCGTGGGGATGTGTCGGTATCTCCCCCTTTGCGCCCATATGTCCACCCCCCAGGGTCCTGAACGTACAGGAACATGATGCATCGCCCCGGTGGTGTTGACGTGCCTGAATAGGCCATCGTCTTCATCACGGGGCTGAGGAAGACCACCAAGTGAGGACGAAGCCGACTATGCGTAAGAGAATGCTTCGCTCAGTGCTTGTCGCCGCTACCACTGCGGCGCTTGCGCTCGGAGTGGGTGCTGGCTTGAACAGTGCGCAGGCAGCGGAGCCGGACCTCGGCTGGGGTCGCGCGCAGACGGTCAGTGCGGACCTCGGCTGGGGATTCGCAGCCGGACCGTACGCTGGTAAGGGCGACCTCGGCTGGGGCGTTGCTCCCCGTAACAACAAGGCTGTTTGACATGCCGTCGGACGACCCGTCGTTCAGGCGTGAGATGGCCCGGGTGATCCGGGGCGGCTGGCACCTCATCGATCTCGTTTCGGCCGTCCCCGAGGCCGGCGACTCGCTGATGGTGACCCTCTTCGGAGAACCGATCCTGATCGTTCGCGAGCAGGACGAGGACGTCCGGGCCTACCGGTGCCTCCGCAAGCCCCGGGGGGCGCCGCAGCCCATCCGGTGTGAGATTCGGTACGGCAACATCTTCGTGAACCTCGACAAGTCCGACCACGTCGTCTTCGAAGCGGGCAGTGCCTCGCGCCCCGCCTCGGGGTCCGCACCGCGGACCGCACAAGCCACCCCCCGCAGTGCCTGAAGCGATTCCCCCGTCGTCACCAATCGCTCAGGCGCTTCCCCCACACAGCGGCGTCCTCGTGAACCTGAACACGAGGGCGCCGCTGTGCTGTCCTCCTACCGGGCCTGTTCCACCCGGGGCGCCGGGGCCGCCGCCTTCTTCGGCGGGTTGCCCGCGTTGCCCATCGCCCGGGTGAGGGTGATCTCGATCAGTACCCGGTTCGGGTTGACCCTGGCCGGGCGGTAGCGCTCGCTGTAGCGCCGTACCGCCTCCTCGATCGCCTCCGGTTCCCTGCGGACCCTGGCCCGGCCCTCCAGCGTGGCCCACTTCGAGCCGATCACCTGGCAGACCGCCGCGAGTGCCCCCTCCTCGCCCGCGGCCAGGACGTTGCGGACCTTCTTGCTGTTCCCGTCGGCCGTCACCCATGCCGTGCCCGCGACCGGGTCGTAGGTCACTCCCACGGGCACCACGTGCGGGGTGCCGTCCGGACGGTGAGTGGTCAGAGTGGAGAAGTGGTACCCGGTCCAGAAGGCGAGGTACTCGGGGTTCGGGTCGCGTGGGTCGATGGCCATGCCCGGCAGATTAGCCCGGTGCGCGCCGAGCAAAGCTGAGTGGAATAGACTCAACTTTGTGCACGTTGGAAGAGTCATAGGACTTGGTAGCAGCTACCGCCGTAGCTGTGTCACTGCCGGCGCATAGGAGGAGAGAGCGGACGTGGAAGCCGAGCTGACCAACAGGAGCCGGGACGCGATCAACGCGGCCACCCAGCGGGCCGTCACCGACGGCCACCCCGATCTGACCCCCGCGCATCTGCTGCTCGCACTGCTGGAGGGCCAGGACAACGAGAACATCGTCGACCTGCTCGCCTCCGTCGAGGCCGACCAGGCGGCGGTGCGCGCCGGGGCCGAACGCCTGCTCGCCGCGCTCCCCAGCGTGACCGGCTCCACGGTCTCGCCACCGCAGCCCAACCGTGATCTGCTGGCCGTCGTCGCGGACGCCGGGCAGCGCGCGAAGGAGCTGGGCGACGAGTACCTGTCGACCGAGCACCTGCTCATCGGCATCGCGGCCAAGGGCGGCCAGGCCGCCGACGTACTGAAGAACCAGGGCGCGAGCGCGGAGCAGCTGCTCGACGCATTCGAGAAGAGCAGGGGAGGGCGCCGGGTGACCACTCCGGACCCGGAGGGCCAGTACAAGGCCCTGGAGAAGTTCGGCACCGACTTCACGGCCGCCGCGCGCGAGGGCAAGCTGGACCCGGTCATCGGCCGTGACCAGGAGATCCGCCGCGTGGTGCAGGTGCTGTCCCGCCGTACCAAGAACAACCCCGTCCTCATCGGCGAGCCCGGTGTCGGCAAGACCGCCGTCGTCGAGGGACTCGCCCAGCGCATCGTCAAGGGCGACGTGCCCGAGTCGCTGAAGAACAAGCGGCTGGTGTCGCTGGACCTCGGCGCGATGGTCGCGGGCGCCAAGTACCGCGGCGAGTTCGAGGAGCGGCTGAAGACCGTCCTCTCCGAGATCAAGGAGAGCGACGGGCAGATCATCACGTTCATCGACGAGCTGCACACGGTGGTCGGCGCCGGCGCGGGCGGCGACTCCGCCATGGACGCGGGCAACATGCTCAAGCCGATGCTGGCGCGCGGCGAGCTGCGCATGGTCGGTGCGACGACCCTCGACGAGTACCGCGAGCGCATCGAGAAGGACCCGGCGCTGGAGCGGCGCTTCCAGCAGGTGCTGGTCGCCGAGCCGTCCGTCGAGGACACCATCGCGATCCTGCGCGGCCTCAAGGGCCGTTACGAGGCGCACCACAAGGTGCAGATCGCGGACTCCTCGCTGGTCGCCGCCGCGACCCTGTCCGACCGGTACATCACCTCCCGCTTCCTGCCCGACAAGGCCATCGACCTCGTCGACGAGGCGGCCTCCCGGCTGCGGATGGAGATCGACTCCTCGCCCGTCGAGATCGACGAGCTCCAGCGGTCGGTGGACCGGCTCAAGATGGAGGAGCTGGCGCTGAAGAACGAGACCGACGCCGGTTCCGTGCAGCGCCTGGAGAAGCTGCGCCGCGACCTCGCCGACAAGGAGGAGGAGCTGCGCGGTCTGAACGCCCGCTGGGAGAAGGAGAAGCAGGGCCTCAACCGGGTCGGTGAGCTGAAGGAGAAGCTCGACGAACTGCGCGGCACCGCCGAGCGCGCCCAGCGCGACGGCGACTTCGACACCGCCTCCAAGCTGCTGTACGGGGAGATCCCCGGCCTGGAGCGCGAGCTGGAGGAGGCCGCCGAGGCCGAGGCGGAGGTCCGCGAGGTCGACACCATGGTCAAGGAGGAGGTCGGGCCGGACGACATCGCCGACGTCGTCGGATCGTGGACCGGCATTCCGGCGGGCCGCCTCCTGGAGGGCGAGACGCAGAAGCTGCTGCGCATGGAGTCCGAGCTGGGCAGGCGGCTGATCGGACAGACCGAGGCCGTGCAGGCGGTCTCCGACGCCGTGCGCCGCACCCGGGCCGGCATCGCCGACCCCGACCGGCCCACCGGGTCCTTCCTGTTCCTGGGTCCGACCGGTGTCGGCAAGACCGAACTGGCGAAGGCGCTCGCGGACTTCCTCTTCGACGACGAGCGGGCCATGGTCCGCATCGACATGAGCGAGTACGGCGAGAAGCACAGCGTGGCCCGTCTGGTCGGCGCCCCGCCCGGCTACGTCGGGTACGAGGAGGGCGGCCAGCTCACCGAGGCCGTGCGCCGGCGCCCGTACAGCGTCGTACTCCTCGACGAGGTCGAGAAGGCCCACCCCGAGGTCTTCGACGTGCTCCTCCAGGTCCTGGACGACGGCCGGCTCACCGACGGCCAGGGCCGGACGGTGGACTTCCGCAACACCATCCTGATCCTGACCTCCAACCTGGGCAGCCAGTACCTGATGGACCCGGCGACCGCCGAGGACGTCAAGAAGCAGCAGGTCCTGGAGGTCGTACGGTCCTCCTTCAAGCCGGAGTTCCTGAACCGGCTCGACGACCTGGTGGTCTTCTCCGCCCTGGACAAGGAAGAGCTGGCGCACATCGCCGAGCTCCAGATCGGCCGGCTCGCCAAGCGGCTCGCCGACCGGCAGCTCACCCTGGACGTCACCCCCGACGCCCTGGCCTGGCTGGCCGAGGAGGGCAACGACCCGGCGTACGGCGCCCGGCCGCTGCGCCGCCTCATCCAGACCGCCATCGGCGACCGGCTGGCCAAGGAGATCCTGGCGGGCGAGGTCAAGGACGGCGACACGGTGCGGGTCGAGCGGGTCGGGGACGACCTGCTCGTGGGCCCGGCGACCGGCGCCGGAGCAATCTCCACGGAGGTCTCCACGGAGAAGAAGCTGTAAGGGGTGCAATGACTGCCCAAGGGTGCGATTCGCGGCGTTCTCTAAGCCCGCAGCGGATCGCGCCCTGCGGGGGTTGCGTTCACCCTCCCGGGATGGGAGAGGATGACCGGAACCGTACGAAGGGAAATACACGGTGAGCATCGACCCGTCCTCGATTCCGAATTTCGGGGGACAGCCCGAACCGCAGCCCGAGGGACCGGCGGGCCCCGTCGTCCCCGACCAGGACCTGGTCAAGCAGCTTCTCGACCAGATGGAGCTGAAGTACGTCGTCGACGACGAGGGTGACCTCGCGGCGCCGTGGGAGGAATTCCGCACGTACTTCATGTTCCGCGGCGAGGACGACCAGCAGGTCTTCTCGGTACGGACGTTCTACGACCGGCCGCACAGCATCGACGACAAGCTCCAGCTCCTGGAGCTCCTCGACGACTGGAACCGCCGCACCCTGTGGCCGAAGGTCTACAGCCACACCCACGACGACGGCTCCGTGCGCCTCATCGGCGAGGCCCAGATGCTGATCGGCACCGGCGTCTCCCTGGAGCACTTCGTGTCCTCCACGGTGAGCTGGGTCCGTGCCTCCATCGAGTTCGACAAGTGGGTCGTCGAGCAGCTCGGCCTGGAGAAGGACGTCGACTCCTCGGTCGAGGGCGACGACAAGGACGGCGACAAGGGCGAAGAGGCCTGAAGCCTCGGGTCCCTTTCCCGGACGCGTCACCCCTGAAGCAGCACGACGAAAGCCCGGCCCGAACGGCCGGGCTTTCGTCGTTCCCGCGGGGGCTGCCGTGCGGGATTCGCGCGGGCGCGGGCAGGAATTCGCGCGGGCGGCGGACGGGATCGGGTGCGGGCGGAACACCGGATTGGGTGCGGGCAGCACACCGGATCGGGTGCGGGAGCCAACCCCGAGGAGGGAATTTCCCTCTCCTTGGGCGCGATCGAACGATTTTTCCCCACCGGCCTGCCCCCCGACCCAGGAGCTTCCATGAATCAGCTCGGCAGCCCCGCGTCCTGGCCGCCGCCCCCGCCCCAGGGGCACCCGCAGCAGTCCCCTCCGCGGCAGGGATTCCCCCAGCAGGCCCCTCCGCAGCAGGCTTTTCCGCAGCCGGGGCATCCTCAGCCGGGTCCGCCGCAGCCGGGTCCGTCGCAGCAGGCGCCCCGCAGGCGGCGGTCCCGGATCTGGCTGGTGCTGCTGGTGGTGGTCAGCGTGCTGTTCGGGGCCTGTCTCGGCGTGGCGGGCTCCTGGGCGTACCGCACCGGCTGGTTCGAGCAGGGCGACCCGGTCTCCTTCGGGCCGGAGGGCGGGGCGATGGGCACGGGGGACGACGGGGACGCGCCCGCGCCGAAGCCGGGGGAGCCCCAGTCCGAGGCGGCGCGCAAGACGCAGCTGCCGACCGGGCCGAAGGCCGAGTTCACCACCCAGAACTCGATATCCGACGGCACGAAGATCGCCGTCACCACCCTCGCCGGAAAGAAGTCCGGCTTCACGGGCAAGGTCTGGGTGTGGGCGCCCAAGCAGTACTTCGACCCCCGGTACGCGCAGAGTGGCTTTCCCGTACTGATCGCCCTGCCCGGCGGCAACGGATATCCCAACAACTACTGGATGGGCACCGACCTCAAGCTCCAGAGCAGCATCGCCGCCTGGTCGAAGGAGCGGAAGAGCCTGCCGTTCGTCGTGGTGATGCCCGTGCTGAACCCGGACGCGACCCACTACTACGACGGCAGCGACATCCCGGGCCAGGCGAAGATGGGCACCTGGATGACGGAGGACGTGCCGGACTTCGTCCGGGCCAACTTCCGCACCTTCAAGTCGCGCGACGGCTGGGCGTTCATGGGCTCCTCGTCCGGTGCCTTCGTCGGCCTCAAGTCCGTGCTGAAGCACCCGGAGAAGTTCAAGGCCGTGATCGCCTCGGGCCCCGACACTGTCCCGGACTCCCCGCTGTGGAACGGCCACGAGGCCGAGCGCCGCGCCAACGACCCCGAACGGCTGGCCGCCGCGCTCTCCGCCAGGCCCGCCGACCCCGCGAAGGACGTCTATCTGGCCTTCCAGACCGGCAGCAGGGAGGCGGGCGCGGCCAACACCCGCAAGTTCGCCGAGAAGTACGGAAAGGGCCAGGTCAAGACCAGGATCAATGTGATCCAGAACGGCAGCCACAACGCCAAGACCTATGTGCAGGGCATGGCGGAGGGCTCCATCCAGTGGATCAGCGAACACATGCAGGCGCCGATCCCGTCCCCGTGAGACCGGTGGGGCGGGGACGGGCGGCCCGGAGACCGGAGACGTGGTGCGCGCTCGCGCGGCTCCGTCACACCGGCACCGGGGCGACCGTGACCAGGTACGTCCCGTAGGCCATCGACACCCCGGCCAGGGCGGTGAGCACCACGGCCGCCGTCCTGCGCCGGGTCCGCGCCAGCGCGCAGGCCAGCGGCAGCAGCAGCGGGAAGGCGGGCAGCAGGAAACGCGGCTTGGACTCGAAGAAGCCGGCCCCGCCGAGCACGATGACCACGAGCACGCCCGTGAAGACCAGCAGCGGAAGCGGCGGCCGGCGCTGCGACCCGCACACCAGCAGGGCCAGCAGCAGCACCGCCGCACCCACGATCACCAGCGACATCGAAAACGCGAACAGCTCCGGAGCACTGACCAGGTGCCGCACGAAGCGCAGCGCCCCGATGCCGAAGTCGAAGCGCGAGGACCAGTCCGCCTGCACGGCGAAGTAGCCGCCGAGCGGATCGCCCTTGACCATGCCGACCCGCAGTACGTACGCGACCCAGCCGAGCGGCGCGAGGGCCGCCCCGGCCCACACCCGCCGGCCCGCGCGCCCCCGCGTCCGCACCAGCTCCCAGCCCGCCGTGACCACCACGGCCGCGATCAGCGCGACCGCGCTCGGCCGCGACAGCCCCGCCAGTACGGCGAGGGCGCCCGCCCACAGCCAGCGGCGCGTCAGCAGCGCGTACAGCGCCCACGCGCAGAGCGCCACGAACAAGGGCTCGGTGTACGCCATCGTCAGCACGATCGAGTGCGGCAGCAGTCCCCACAGCAGCACGGTCAGCGTCGCGGTGCGGCGGCCGTACAGCCGGTCGACGACGGCGAAGATCCCCCAGGCGGCGGCAGCGGCGGACGTCCAGGAGACCAGCAGCCCGGCACCGCCCGGCGTCACCGGCAGTACGGTGTGCACCGCCCGGATCAGCCCCGGGTACAGCGGGAAGAACGCCAGGTCGCTCTGGACGACCGCGCCGTCCGCGAGGGTCGAGGTGTACCCGTAGCCGTGCTCGGCGATCCGGGTGTACCAGAGCGAGTCCCAGGACTGGCCCAGCAGCCGCAGCGGCGACTTCCCGGTCCGCCACGCCCACAGCGCCATCAGCAGCGCCCCGGTCAGCCGCGCCGCCGCGAACAGTCCGAGCGCGGGTGCCGCCCGCCGGAGCGCGGCCCGCGCCGGCGCGGCGGCCGGGGGGCGTACCGCCTGGGCGGGAACGGTCGTATCGACAGTGGCGGTGCCGACGGACACGGGGCTACCTCCGGGCGCGGGGCGGACGCGGGACGGCCGGGGGCGGCCATCATCCCGACCTTGATCGCCCCGGGCGCCGGGCGCGAGCCCTGGTCGGCCGTCCGGGTGGATACGGCCGTTTCACGTGAAACATCAACGCCCCAGCCCCTTGAGCCGCCCCACCGCCTCCTCCAGCACCTCGCGCTTCTTGCAGAACGCGAAGCGGACGAACGGCGCGCCCTCGTCCCGGTGGTCGTAGAAGACCGCGTTCGGGATGGCGACGACCCCGGCCCGGCCCGGCAGCTCCCGGCAGAATTCGAAGCCGTCCGAGGTGCCGCCCAGCGGGCGGATGTCGGTGGTCACGAAGTACGTGCCGGCCGGGCGGTAGACCTCGAAGCCCGCCTCGGCGAGACCGTTCGCCAACAGGTCCCGGCGGGCTCCCAGTTCGGCCCGCAGGCCCTCGAAGTACGTGTCGGGCAGGGCCAGCGCCTCGGCGACGGCGTACTGGAAGGGCCCGGCCGAGACGTACGTCAGGAACTGCTTCGCCGACCGCACGGCGGCCACCATGTCCCGCCCGCCGGTCACCCAGCCGACCTTCCAGCCGGTGAAGGAGAACGTCTTCCCGCTCGACGAGATGGTCGCCGTGCGCTCCCGCATACCGGGGAAGGACGCGAGCGGCACGTGCTCGCCGTCGTACACCAGGTGCTCGTACACCTCGTCCGTGACCACCAGCAGATCGCGCTCCACCGCCAGTTCGGCGATCGCGGCCAGCTCGGCGCGGGTGAGGACGGTTCCGGTCGGGTTGTGCGGGGTGTTGAGCAGGAGCAGCCGGGTGCGCGGGGTGATCGCGTCGCGCAGCTCGTCGAGATCGAGGTGGTACGCGCCGTCGCGCGGACGCAGGGTGACGGGGACCCGGCGCCCGCCCGCCATCGCGATGCAGGCCGCGTAGCTGTCGTAGTACGGCTCCAGGGCGATCACCTCGTCGCCCGGTTCGACCAGCGCGAGGAGGGCGGCGGCGATGGCCTCGGTGGCGCCCGCGGTGACCAGCACCTCGGTGTCCGGGTCGAACGCCAGGCCGTACCTGCGCTGCTGGTGGGCGGCGATGGCGTGACGGAGTTCAGGGACGCCGGGGCCCGGCGGGTACTGGTTGCCGCGGCCGTCGCGCAGCGCCCGTACCGCCGCCTCGCGCACCTCTTCGGGGCCATCCTCGTCGGGGAACCCCTGGCCGAGGTTGATGGCACCGGTACGGACGGCCAGCGCCGACATCTCGGCGAAGATCGTCGTCCCGAACTCGGCGAGACGGCGGTTGAGGAGCGGGCGGGGCGCGTCGGAACTGCCGGAGGGGGAGGTCATGGCGCCATCCTGCGCGGAACCTCTGGACTTGCTCAAGTGTGCTTTGGGCGCGGTGGCGTCCGGGAATCCCCCGGTCACGCGAGCCGGACGGCTCGCGACGAGAAGCGAACTCTTCGCTTTCGGGGGAACGGAAGGACGGTGAGGGCCCATGGCCACCATCGGGTTCGTGATTCTGGCCGCGATCCTTGTCTGCGTCCTCATGGCGGTGGGGAAGTCGAAGCAGACCGCCCAGCGCAGGACCTCGCTCCGCAAGGGCGCGCCGCGCCGCAAGAAGAACAACAGCTGGTGGGCCGGCGGTTCGGGCGGCGGTGGCGGGGGCTGCGGCAGCTCCTCGTCCTGCGGCAGCTCCTCCTGCGGAGGCGGGTCCTCCTGCGGTGGTGGCGGCGGCGGTGGCGGGTGCGGCGGAGGCAGCTGACACGGGGCTGCCGGTCCTTCGTACCGGTACCGCACGCCCGGCGGAATTAGGGGTCGGTCGAACGACTGCCCTTAACTCCCGCCGGGCGTCCTTTTGTTGAACAGATGAACCGTGTGGCCCCCGGGGGGATGGAAACCCAGTCAAGTTGGGTAAAAACGCTAGGTGCGCGACACACTTCATGATTCCCTCGCTGTTGAAAATTCGTCAGCGATCCCCAGGGGCCCCCGTCGGCCCCTCGACCACAGAAGTCACCGGAAGATTTCGCAGGTCCACAGGCTCGGAAGTCCCCGGAAGACCTGAACGTCCCTGGAATCCCCGGCCCCGGATTCCCTCGGTTCCTCGCGGACCCGAGCGGGCGGTCCCCAGCTCCACTCCGTCTTCCTCCGGCGTGTCCCTGGCCCACCCCCCACTGCGTGTTTGCGGAGCCCCCACATGCTCACGACCCTCAAGACCGTCTACACCGACACGTGTGCCGCCGATCTGGCCTGGGCACTCGGCCGGGAACCGTTGCCGGCCCTCGCCGTACTGGATCTGGAACTGGCCGGAGCGAAACTCCAGTTGCGTCTGCTCGGCGCCTCCCACCAGGTGATCCTCGACCGCAGCGGCGGCTCCTGCTCGGAGACCGTGGCCTGCATCCCGGGGAGCAGGACCCCGTTGCCGCTGGGCGTCTCCAAGCAGGTGGGCGAGTGGGACTACGAGTTCGCCGCCCGGGTGGAGAACCTGTCCGAAGCGGCCTTCGCGGGGCGCGCGCAGGAACTCCTCGCGCTGGTCGCGGACCACCCCAACGGCCTCGCGGGTACGTTTCCGGGCAGCCCGCACGCCTTCACCGCGCTGCTCGCCCGGTACAAGGGCGACGGGCTGTACAGCTGGCGCACCTGGCACGCCTACCCGCAGGAGGGGCAGCTGGTGGTGACCAGGACCCGGGTGCGGACGCGGGTCCGGGCGGCGGTGCCGACCCCGGCCCCGGGGGAACGGGTGCCTGCCGCGCTGTGAGGCGGGGGTGTTCCCCGCGTTTTCCCCGTGAGGCGGGGGCGGGGCGGGTGTCCGTGCGCCGGATCGTGGTGCGGGGTTGTATGCCGCCCGCACGCCAGTTGCACCCTTGTGGGTGACAGATTGCAAGCATGTCGTGACGTAGCGTTCCCATCATGATCCAACCGGCCTCCGCCTCAGCCGGCCCCGGCTCCGCCGGCCCCGCCGCCCCGCCCGGTGTGCCGCGCGGGGGAGCGGTGCCGCCCGCGCGCGGTGGTGTGCCGCCCCGGGGCCGCAAGCCGTCACCGCTGCCGGTGAGTCCGCGGGCGGCCAGGTTCCTGGTGCTCGGCGTGGTGTTCATCTGCGCCGCCTGCGGCCTGGTCTACGAGCTGGAGCTGGTCGCCCTCGCCTCGTACCTGATCGGCGACTCGGTCACCCAGGCGTCCGTCGTGCTGTCCACGATGGTGTTCGCGATGGGCGTCGGCTCACTGCTCGCGAAGCGGCTCCGGTGCCGGGCGGCCGTCGGGTTCGGGCTGCTGGAGGCGGGACTCGCGGCGGTCGGCGGGAGTTCGGCGATGCTGCTGTACGCGTCGTTCGCCTGGTTCGGCGGCGCGCGGTACGTACTGGTGGCGTTCTCGCTGGCCATCGGCCTGCTCATCGGTGCCGAGATCCCCCTGCTGATGACGCTGATCCAGTGGATCGGACGGCAGGACCGGGCGCGCGCGGCGGGCGACGGCGACCCCGGCGCGGAGGGCGACGACACCAGCGGGGACGTGGCCGATCTGTTCGCCGCGGACTACGTGGGGGCGCTGGTCGGCGGGCTGGCCTTCCCGTTCTTCCTGCTGCCGATGCTCGGCCAGCTGACCGGCGCCCTGGTCACCGGTGCCGTCAACACGGCCGCCGGGGGCGCGCTCGTCCTGTGGCTCTTCCGCCGCGACCTCACCCGCCGGGAGTGCTGGCTGCTGGTGGTGGTGAACGTGGCCGTCCTCGCCCTCCTCGCCACCGCCACCGTCCTCGTCGACGACTTCGAACGCTCCGCCAGGCGCGCGGTCTTCGGCGACCGGGTGCGGGTCGCCGTCCAGACCGACGTGCAGGAGGTCGTCATCACCGGGGGCACCCGGGGCCCGCTCGACCTGTTCCTGGACGGCCGGCTGCGGGTCTCGGGCCGCGACGAGTACCGCTACCACGAAGCGCTGGTGCACCCCGCGATGCGCGGCCCGCACGCCCGCGTCCTGATCCTGGGCGGCGGCGACGGACTGGCCGCCCGCGAGGTGCTCAACTACCCGGACGTCCGCTCGGTGACCCTGGTCGACCTGGACCAGGGGGTGGCCGGGCTCGCCCGCACCGATCCCGCGCTGGTCGCCCTCAACGGCGGCGTCTACCGGGACCCCCGGCTGACCTACGTCGAGGGGGACGCGTTCCAGTGGCTGCGCGACGCCCCGCTCGCCGCCCGCCCGTACGACGTGGTGATCTCCGACCTCCCCGACCCCGGCATCACCGCGGCCACCAAGCTCTACTCGCAGGAGTTCTACGGGCTGGCGGCGGGCGTACTGGCCGAGGACGGCCGGATCGCCGTGCACGCCGGGCCGATCGCGGTCCGCCCCCGGGTGTACTGGACCGTCGAGGCCAGCCTCCGCGCGGCGGGCCTCGCCACCCGCCCGTACTGCGCGACCGGCCGTCTCTCCGGCTTCAGCGCGGGCCCCGACCGCCCCTCCGGCAACGCCGCCGCACCCCGCGACTGGGGTCTCGTGCTGGCCGCCCGCAGCCGGCCGGTGCTGGGCCTCGCCCCCGACGTCCCCGCGCTGCGCTCGCTGACCGAGCCGCTGCTGGCCTCCGGCGCCCGCGCGGCGGAGGCCTCCCGCATCCCCGGCCTGCCCGCCTCCACGCTGGTGCATCCGCGGTACGCGAAGTGAGGGACCGGGCGCCGCGGTCGTGGTGTGCCGGAGTTCCGGTCGACCCGGGCGCACGGATCTCGCGGAGTCGGGTGTGAACCCGGCGTGCGTGAGTAGGCTCGGGAACCATGGAGCATGAGGTGTTCGTTCCGGTTCTGCCCGCGGCCGTACGGCAGACGCTCGCCGACCCCGCCCGGGTCGCGCGCTGTGTGCCCGGCCTCCAGCAGGACGCCGACAAGACGTCCCCGCCGCTGACCGGCCGGATGAAGGTCCGGGTCGGCGGCCACACCATCACCTACCGGGGTGCGCTGAGCATCGCCGCGGCCGAGGGCGGTGAATCCGCGTTCGTGGTCGGCGGCGAAGGCACCGAGGCCCGGGGCAACGGCTCGGTCAAGATCGCCCTGACCCTGCGTACCGAGGCCGCCGACGGCGGTACGGCGCTGCACTTCAGCGGCACCGCCCACGGCGACGGCCGGATCACCGAACTCGACGCCCCGGCGGTCGAGTCCGCGGTGCACCGGCTGCTCGACCGGTTCGCGGAACGGCTGAGTTCGGCGGCGGCCGAGACCGCCGGAATCGCGGGTGCCGCCCCGGCCGCGGGTGCTGCCCCGGCCGCCGGTGCCGCCGGGAGCGGCGAATCCGACGCTGCCGCCGAGGCCGCCCGCGCGGAGATCGACGAGCCGTCACCCACGCCCGCCGACCCGCCCGCCGAGCCGCGTGCCTCCGTCTTCGAGACCGAGGTGCCGCCGCCCTCCCTCGACCGGCTCAGCGACGAGGAGCTGACCTTCGAGGACCCGCTGCCGGGCAGCGGCCCCGGCCGCGAGGAGGAGGACGAGGCCCTGCGCGAGGCCCTCGCGGAGATTCCCGGCGAACTGCCCGACGCGTTCCCCGACGACCCGCCCGCCGAGGCGGCGCACGCCCGCCGCACCATGATCGGCCGCAGCGCGGAGGAGGTCGACCACGCGCCGCCGCGCGGGCGGTACGCCCCGGTGATGGCGCCCGCGCCCTCCTCCGGCACGTTCACGCTGCGCCGGCTCGCCCCCGCCGCCGCCCTCGCGGTGGCTTCCGCGGTGGTCGTCGGACGGGTGCTCCGCCGTCGCAGGTAGTCCGGGTGGCGGACGCCAGTAGTGTCGGGGCGTGAGTAGCGAAGAGAAGAAGGATTCCGGCGTCCTGCTGAGCGCGGGCGACGTCGAGGTGACCGTGGACCCGGCCGACGGCTGCCGGGTCGACAGCCTGCGCATCGGCGGCACCGAAGTGCTGCGACAGAGCGAGAACGGCAAGCACTTCGGCAGCTTCCCGATGGTGCCCTGGTGCGGGCGGACCGGGAACGGACAGTTCCGCGACGGCGACAAGGTCCACCAACTCCCGGTGAACTCGCCCCCGCACGCCATCCACGGCACCGGCCGCGACGTCCGCTGGCGCACCGCGCACCGGGACACCGCGTCGGCCTCGTTCACGTACGACCTCACCAGCCCCTGGCCGTACGCGGGCCGGGTCACCCAGACCTTCGAGCTCACCCCGGACGCCCTCACGCTCTCCATGGGCGTCGAGACGTACGACAACTCCTTCCCGGCGCAGGTGGGATGGCACCCCTGGTTCCTGCGCAACCTGGGCTCCGGCGCCGATGTGGAGCTGGCCTTCGACGCCGCCTGGCAGGAGGAGCGCGGCGACGACCACCTCCCCACCGGCCGCCGTATCGACCCCCGCCCCGGCCCCTGGGACGACTGCTTCGGGATGCCCGACGGCGTGGACGTCACGCTGACCTGGCCCGGACAGCTGGAGATCAAGGTGACCAGCCGCGAGGAGTGGGTGGTCGTGTACGACGAGCAGGCGGCGGCCGTCTGCGTCGAACCCCAGACGGGCCCGCCCAACGGGCTGAACACCCTGCCGCGCCTGGTCACCCCGGTGGACCCGCTGGAGGCGTCCACGACCTGGTCGTGGCGCAGGCTCGGGTAGCGCGCGCTTAAGCTCGTGACCATGACTGATGTGCGTGCTGAGCTGCTCCAGCAGATCAAGGACAAGGCCGTGGTGCACGGCAGGGTGACCCTCTCCTCGGGTCTGGAGGCCGACTACTACATCGACCTGCGCCGGATCACCCTGGACGGCGAGGCGGCGCCGATGGTGGGTCAGGTCATGCTCGACCTGACCGCCGACCTCGACTTCGACTGCGTCGGCGGCCTCACCCTGGGCGCCGACCCGGTCGCCACCTCGATGCTGCACGCCTCCGCCGCGCGCGGTGCGCGGCTGGACGCCTTCGTGGTCCGCAAGGCCCAGAAGGCGCACGGCATGCAGCGCCGTATCGAGGGCACCGACGTGAAGGGCCGCCGCTGCCTGGTCGTCGAGGACACCTCGACCACCGGCGGCTCCCCGCTGACGGCCGTCGAGGCGGTCCGCGAGGCGGGCGGTGAGGTCGTCGCGGTTGCCACGATCGTCGACCGGGGCGCCGAGAAGGCCATCGACGGCGCGGGTCTGCCGTACCTCACCGGGTACCGGCTGGCGGACCTGGATCTCGCCTGAAGTTGTGACCTAGGTCCCGGGCCTTCTCTTGCGAGGCTTTGACCTGCGTGTTTGTCTGAGGTCGACGTGTTTCACGTGAAACACGTCGACCTTCGCGCATTCCCGGACACGAGGCACGGGCGTCCGCCGGGTGGAGTCCCGTGAAGAGTCTGGAAAGATGGGCGGCGACGATGACGTCGCCCCCAGGTCAGGGACCAGCACGCACACCCGCATATCCCAAGGAGCGGACAGATGCCCATCGCAACCCCCGAGGTCTACGCCCAGATGCTCGACCGGGCGAAGGCAGGCAAGTTTGCCTACCCGGCGATCAACGTGACCTCGTCCCAGACCCTGCACGCCGCGCTGCGCGGCTTCGCGGAGGCCGAGAGCGACGGCATCGTCCAGATCTCCACCGGTGGTGCGGAGTTCCTGGGTGGCCAGCACAACAAGGACATGGTGACCGGTGCGGTCGCGCTGGCCGAGTTCGCCCACATCGTCGCCGCGAAGTACGACGTGACGATCGCGCTGCACACGGACCACTGCCCCAAGGACAAGCTGGACGGCTACGTCCGCCCGCTGCTCGACGTCTCCGCCGAGCGCGTCGCCCGCGGCGAGAACCCGCTGTTCCAGTCGCACATGTGGGACGGCTCGGCCGAGACGCTGGCCGACAACCTGGCCATCGGCCAGGAGCTGCTGGCCAAGGCCGCCGCCGCCAAGATCATCCTTGAGGTCGAGATCACCCCGACCGGCGGCGAGGAGGACGGCGTCAGCCACGAGATCAACGACGAGCTGTACACGACCGTCGACGACGCGCTGCGCACCGCCGAGGCGCTGGGCCTGGGCGAGAAGGGCCGCTACCTGCTGGCCGCCTCGTTCGGCAACGTGCACGGCGTCTACAAGCCGGGCAACGTCGTGCTGCGTCCGGAGCTCCTCAAGGACCTCCAGGAGGGCGTCGGCTCGAAGTACGGCAAGACGTCGCCGTTCGACTTCGTCTTCCACGGCGGCTCGGGCTCGACCGCCGAGGAGATCGCCACCGCGCTGGAGAACGGCGTCGTGAAGATGAACCTCGACACGGACACGCAGTACGCCTTCACCCGCCCGGTCGTGGACCACATGTTCCGCAACTACGACGCGGTGCTGAAGGTCGACGGCGAGGTCGGCACGAAGTCGAAGTACGACCCGCGCACCTGGGGCAAGGCCGCCGAGGCGGGCATGGCCGCGCGTGTGGTCGAGGCGTGCGCCGCGCTGCGTTCCACGGGCACCAAGCTGAAGTAACCCCCTGCGGGACGGCTTGAGACGGGCCCGGTGCGCTCCCCCGGCGGGGGGCGTGCCGGGCCCGTCGCCGTGTGCGGGCACCCGTCCGGTGCCCCGGACTGGCCTTCGGCCGGGAGCGCGGGGAGCATGCGGGTATGGCCGATACCGCGGGTGCGCTCAGGGTCGGGACCGGGCCCGGACGCTGGGTGCTGCTGACCACCGTCCTCGGTTCCAGCATGGCGATGCTCGACTCGACGATCGTCAATGTGGCGCTGCCGCGCATCGGCGAGGACCTGGGCGCCGACCTCGCCGGCCTCCAGTGGACCGTCAACGCGTACATGCTGACCCTGGCCGGGCTGATCCTGCTGGGCGGGGCGCTCGGCGACCGCTACGGGCGCCGCAAGGTGTTCGTCGTCGGGGTGGTGTGGTTCGCCGCGGCCTCCCTGCTGTGCGGGCTCGCGCCGAACGCGACGGTGCTCGTACTCGCCCGCGCCCTCCAGGGCATCGGCGGCGCACTGCTCACCCCCGGCTCGCTCGCCCTCATCCAGGCCTCCTTCCACCGGGACGACCGGGCCAGGGCGGTCGGCCTGTGGTCCGGGCTCGGCGGCATCGGGGCCGCGATCGGCCCGTTCCTGGGCGGCTGGCTGGTCGACGGACCGGGGTGGCGGTGGGCGTTCCTGCTGAACGTCCCGCTCGCGGCCCTGTGCGTACCGGTGGCCCTGCGGCACGTACCGGAGTCGAAGGACCCGCAGGCGCACGGCCGGTTCGACGTGCTCGGGGCGGTGCTGGCGGCCCTCGCGCTCGGCCTGGTGACCTACGCGCTGATCGAGGCGCCGGGGCTCGGTATCTCGTCGCCGGTCGTCATCGGATGCGCCGTGCTCGGGGTGCTGGTGGCGGCGGCGTTCCTGTACGTGGAGCGGACCCGGACCGATCCGATGATGCCGCTGACGCTCTTCGCCTCGCGGCAGTTCACCGCGATCAACGTGGTCACGCTGTGCGTGTACGCGGCGTTCAGCGGGTTCTTCTTCCTGGCCGCCCTCCAGCTCCAGGTGGTCGCCGGCTACTCCGCGCTCCAGGCCGGTACGGCCATGCTGCCCACGACGGTGCTGATGCTGTTCCTGTCCGCCCGCTCCGGCGAACTGGCCCAGCGGATCGGCCCGCGGCTGCCGCTCACCGTGGGGCCGCTGCTGTGCGCGGCCGGAATGCTGCTGATGCTGCGGGTCGGGGAGGGGGCCTCGTACGTCCGGGACGTGCTGCCCGCGGTCGTGGTGATGGGCATGGGGATGGTGACGCTGGTCGCCCCGCTGACCGCCACCGTCCTCGCCTCGGTCGACACCGGGCGGGCCGGTCTTGCCTCCGGCATCAACAACGCCGCGGCCCGCGCGGCCGGGCTCGTCGCCGTGGCGGCACTGCCGCTGCTCGCCGGGATGGGGCCGGAGGCCTACCGGTCGGCGGCCGAGTTCGGGGCGACGTTCCGGCGGGCGATGCCGATGTGTGCGGGGGTGCTCGTGCTGGGGGCGCTGATCGCGCTGGCGACGGTGCGCGATCCGCAGGGCGGGGAGGAGGCGGCGGAGGCCGAGTGCCGCACCCACTGCGGTCTGACGTCGCCGCCGCTGGAGCCGGACCACGAACCCGGGGAAGGGCACCGGTTGCCGTAGACGCCAGGCAGACTAGGGGCATGGCTATTCACCAGGACCTCCTCGGGGGACCGCCCCCGACCCATCTGCCCGACGACCCGGAGCCGCGCGAGCTGCTCGCGTCCGGGGCGGCGCCGGCCGACGTCGCCGCGAAGTACCCGACGTCCTCGCTCGCGTGGGCGCAGCTGGCCGACGACGCGTTCGACAAGGGCTCCGTCGTCGAGTCGTACGCGTACGCGCGTACCGGCTACCACCGCGGGCTGGACTCGCTGCGCAGGGCCGGCTGGAAGGGCCACGGTCCGGTGCCGTGGGAGCACGAGCCGAACCGGGGCTTCCTGCGGGCGCTGCACGCGCTGGCGCGGGCCTCGCAGGCGATCGGTGAGCAGGAGGAGTACGAGCGGTGCTCGACCTTCCTGCGGGATTCTTCGGCGGTGGCGGCGGACACGTTGGGCTAGTCGCCCGGTGGGGTAGCGGCGGGGGCGGGCTTGGCGGGGCCGGGACAGGGGGTGCGGCTCCGCCGGGGGCCGCCCCCTTGCCCGCCCGTTCCGCCCCCTTGGGGCGGCCCCGTCGCCCAAGGGCTCGGGGCGGGGCGGGGGTTTGGTGGGCGACACGCGGTTTGTGGGGGGCGGGGTGGTGGGCTGGTACGCCTGTACGATCGCCCGGACCGTAGGAAGAGATCGTTACCGGCGGCGAGCCCTCCGCTCGCTCCCCCCATGTGCCGGACAGACGGACCGGGGGAGAGCTCTGCCGTGACCCAGCGTGACGTTCGCCGAAGTGGAACCCGGCTCACCCGACGCGGCAGATTCCTCGTCACCCTGCTGTGCCTGGCCGCGCTCGCCGGCGGTGGCAGTCTCGCCTGGGCCACCTGGCAGGACCGCACCGCGTCCACCCGCCGTCCTCCGGCGGCCGGAGCGGAGACCGACCCCGGCGGGGCCGCCCGCACGGAGCCGCCCGGCGAGGTCTCCTCGAACCCGCCCAGCCGCGAACGCCCCGACGGACTGGACAAGCCCGACGGGTCCAAGGTGCCCGCCATCGGCTCCGGCTCCTTCGCCGCCGCCCGCATCACCGGATCCCCCGTCGGCACCGGCACCCTCCGCCGCTACCAGGTCCAGGTCGAGAACGGCAGCGGCGTCTCCCCGGCCCAGGCAGCCGCCGAGATACAGGCGATCGTCGCCCACCCGCAGGGCTGGGCCAAGAACGGCCGGGGCCGCTTCCAGCTGGTGTCCGGCCGGGCCGACTTCGTGATCCGCATCGCCACCCCCGCCACCGCCGACAAGCTCTGCGCCGAGGCGGGACTCGACACCGGCGGGGAACTCAACTGCGAGACCGGCCGCGGTGTCGTGGTCAACCTGCGCCGCTGGCTGCTCGGCTCGCCGCAGTTCGACGGGACACCCGCCACCTACCGGCACCTGATCATCAACCACGAACTGGGTCACGCGCTGGGCCTCGGCCACCTCGGCTGCCCGGGTCCCGGGAAGCCCGCACCCGTGATGATGCAGCAGATCAAGGGCCTCGACGGGTGCCGCTCCAACGCCTGGCCGTACGCCGCGAACCGGACGTATCTGACCGGCCCCACCCTCTGAGGCGCACCCGGTCGTACCCCGGCCTATGATGCCGGGAGGGGACCGGGGCTCCATAAATCCTAGGAAGGGGCGGACCGCTACCTGGAAGTTCGTTTCGAGGAGCATGCGATGACGCACACCCCCGAGGCCCCCGGGAGCGAAGGTTCGGAAACCCCGAACCTCGATTTCGCGGGCACCACGCCGTACGAGGACTACGTCCAGGCGGACGTCCTCACCCACCTCCAGCACCCCCTCTCCGACGACCCGGGCGAGATGGTCTTCCTGGTCACCACCCAGGTCATGGAGCTGTGGTTCACGGTCATAGTCCACGAGTGGGAGACGGCCGCGACCGCGCTGCGCGAGGACAACATCCCCGTCGCGCTGGACGCCCTCAAGCGCTCCACCCGCGAGCTGGAGGCGCTCAACGCCTCCTGGAAACCGCTCGCCAACCTCACCCCCGCGCAGTTCAACTCCTACCGCAGCGCTCTCGGCGAGGGCTCCGGGTTCCAGTCCGCGATGTACCGGCGGATGGAGTTCCTGCTCGGCGACAAGGCCGCGTCGATGCTCGTCCCGCACCGGGGCGCCCCGCGCGTGCACTCCGAGCTGGAGAAGGCGCTCCAGCAGCCCAGCCTGTACGACGAGGTGCTGCGGCTGCTGGCCCGGCGCGGACTGCCCGTGCCCCAGGAGGTGCTGGACCGCGACCTCTCCCAGAAGTACGAGCCGTCGCCCGAGGTCGAGGCCGTCTGGGCGCAGGTGTACGGGGCCGAGGAGGTCGGCACCCTGCACTCCGAACTCGTCGTACTCGGCGAGGCGTTGACCGACGTCGGCGAACTCGTCTGGCGATGGCGCAACGACCACCTGGTGGCGACCCGCCGCGCGATGGGCTCCAAGGTCGGCACCGGCGGCTCCGCCGGAGTGGCCTGGCTGGAGAAGCGCGCCCGCAAGAACGTGTTCCCCGAGCTGTGGACGGCGCGCAGCCATGTCTGAGCCGCACGAGAACCGGAGGGCCGGCATGTCCGACATCCCCGAAGCCGGGCCCGGCACGCTCGCGGACAGGGCCGCCGCGCTCGACGCGACCGACGAACTCGCCAAGTACCGCGAACTGTTCACCCTGCCCGAGGGCGTGACCTACCTCGACGGGAACTCGCTGGGCGCCCTGCCGCGCGGGGTTCCCGCCCGGCTCCAGGACGTCGCCACCCGCGAGTGGGGCGAGCTGCTGATCCGGTCCTGGGACGAGAGCGGCTGGTGGACCGCGCCGGAGCGGATCGGCGACCTGGTCGCCCCCGTCGTCGGCGCGGCGCCGGGGCAGATCGTGGTCGGCGACTCCACCAGCGTCAACGTCTTCAAGGCGCTGGTGGGCGCGGTGCGGCTGGTCGACGACCCCGCCCGCACCGAGATCCTCGTCGACGCGACGACCTTCCCGACGGACGGCTACATCGCCGAGTCCGCCGCCCGGATGACGGGCCGCACCCTGCGCGCCGTCCGCCCGGAGGAGGTGCCCGCCGCCCTCGGCCCGCACACCGCCTGCGTGCTGCTCAACCAGGTCGACTACCGGTCCGGCCGGCTGTACGACCTGCCCGGACTGACCGCCGCGATTCACGAGGCGGGCGCGCTCGCCGTGTGGGACCTGTGCCACAGTGCGGGCGCCCTGCCCGTCGGGCTGGACGAGCACGGGGTGGACCTGGCGATCGGCTGCACGTACAAGTACCTCAACGGCGGCCCCGGTTCGCCCGCGTACCTCTACGTCGCCACCCGCCACCAGGACCGCTTCGACTCGCCGCTGCCGGGCTGGACCGGGCACGCCAACCCCTTCGGGATGGCACCGGACTACACCCCGGCGGCCGGTGCGACGCGCGGCCGGGCGGGCACCCCCGACATCCTCTCGATGCTGGCGCTCGAATCCGCCCTCGACGTGTGGGACGGGGTCGCCATCGACTCCGTACGGGCGAAGTCCCTGGCGCTCACCGACTTCTTCGTGGAGTGCGTGGAGCGGTACGTGCCCGAGGGGCGCGTCGAGCTGGTCACCCCGCGTCCGCACGAGGAGCGGGGCAGCCAGATCGCCCTGCGCTGCGCGGACGCCGGGGACGTCATGCGGGCGCTGATCGCACGCGGCGTCGTCGGGGACTTCCGTCACCCGGACGTGCTGCGGTTCGGTTTCACCCCGTTGTACGTCGGATTCGGTGACGTGGAGCGGGCGGCGCGGGTGCTCGCCGAGACTCTCCGGCCTTTGGCACAGCCCTAGTTGAACCCCTGGCCACGTCGGGATGCTTCCCGGCGTGGCCACGGGTGTGCAAAGTGGCTGGTAGCGTCCCCGCTGAATGATCCACATGGATGTTTCACGTGAAACACCGGTCCGCGCGCGCGGCCGGTTCGGGTACGTGAACAGCCCGCCAGCGCCCGGAGGTTGAAGTCGTATGCCGAGCATGCCGAGCCGTGCGCCGTTGCCCGACGAGCCGCCGGAGCATCCCGCCGTCGCGCCGGACAGCAGCGCCGCCTACGGCGAACACCCCGACCAGGTCATCGACTTCTACGCGCCCCGGGGCGAACTCACCGGCGCAGCTCCGCTGGTGGTCGTGCTGCACGGGGGTGCCTGGCGGGCCCCGTACGACCGGGAGCACATCACCCCCTTCGCCGACTTCCTGGCCCGGCGCGGCTTCGCGGTGGCCAATGTCGAGTACCGCCGGGGCAGTTCGCTGCCGCACCAGGGCGCGGAGGGGCCGGTGGCGGGGCGCTGGCCGGAAACCTTCGACGACGTCGCCACCGCCCTGGACCTGCTGCCGGGTCTCGTGAAGGAGGCGCTGCCCGAGGCGGACATCCGGCGCACGGTGCTGACCGGGCACTCGGCGGGCGGCCACCTCGCGCTGTGGGCCGCCTCCCGGCACGTACTCCCGGAGGGTGCGCCGTGGCGGCTGCCGGCCCCGCCGCCGCTGCGGGGTGTGGTGGCGCTCGCCCCGATCGCGGACTTCGCGTCGGCGGTGGAGCGGAACGTGTGCGGCGGCGCGGTCACCCAGCTGCTCGGCGGCGAGGACGGATACGCGGAGCGGCTCGGGTACGCCGACCCGGCCGCGCTCCTGCCCACCGGCATCGCCACCACGGTCGTCCAGGGCCGCACCGACACGACGGTTCCGCACGAGGTGTCGGAGGCGTACGCGGACGCCGCGGCCAAGGCGGGCGAGGTCGTCGGCCTGACCCTGCTGGAGGACGTCGGCCACTTCCCGCTGATCGACCCGGCGGCGGACGCGTGCGCGGTGGTGGCGGAGGAGATCGCACAGCTCGCGTACTGACCGGACCCCGGGGTGCGCGTAGTACCTGGGACGGACGCGGAAGGTCGGTGGTACGGGGGACGACCCCGGGCCGCCGCCTCCGTACGGTAGATCCATGACCAAGACCAAATCCCGGGTGGGCCGCAGCCCCGAAGCCCAGATGCTGAAGCGTGCGCTGGCGGGGCTGCGGGACGACCTGCTGCGGGGAGCGCTGGAGTACAGGCCGCTGCCGCCGCTCGCCCCGCACGGTCCGGTGGTGAGCCGGCTGCCGCGGCGGCTGCGGTCCCGCGCCGCGTGGCTGCCGCACGGTCTGATCCTCCTCGCGGCGTTCTTCACGGCGGTGTACGGCTGGCTGTTCGCGGACGGCGCCGAGCGGCTCTTCCCGGGGCTCGTGGTGGTGGTGCTGTGCGCCGGAGCGGTGCTGCTGACGCTGGTGCGGCCGGGGGCGGCCTGGTGGCTCTCGCTGGTGGCGCTGCCCGTCGCCGGGGGGCTGACCTCCGACGTGCGGGGCGGTCCGTGGATCCCCGCCACCGTCCTGATGCACCTGACCGTGGTGACCGTGGTCGCCGCCCGTACCCGGGTACGCACCGCCGGCTGGATGTGGGGGTTCCTGGTGCTGTTCGCGCTGGCCTTCGCGCCCGGCGACGCCGACGGACCCACCAACGCGGCCCCGATGCTGGTGGGGACGGGAATCCTGCTGCTCCTGGTCAGCATCGTCCACATCCGCAGGGACGCCAGGCGCGAGGTGGTCGCCGAGCGGTCCGTGACCGCCGTCGAGCGCGACCGCCGCACCCTGCTGGAGGAGCGCTCCACCATCGCCCGGGAGCTGCACGACGTGGTCGCCCACCACATGTCCGTGGTGGCGATCCAGGCGGAGGCCGCGCAGTACCGGGTGGAGAACCCGCCGCCGGAGCTGCAGGCGGCCTTCGTCACCATCCGGGAGAACGCGGTGTCCGCGCTGACCGAGCTGCGCCGCGTGCTGGGCGTCGTACGGGCCGCCGACTACGAGGCCCCGGACGCCCCGCAGCCCACGCTCGCCGACCTCGGCAGGCTGATCGCCAACGTGCGCGACACGGGCCTGGAGGTCGAGCACATCACGACCGGTGCGGTGCGGGTCCTTCCGCAGGGCGTGGAGCTGTCGGCGTACCGGATCGTCCAGGAGGCGCTGAGCAATGTGCTGCGGCACGCGCCCGGGGCTTCGGCGCGGGTGGAGGTGAGCTACGTGCTCGGCGGGATCGGACTGCGGGTGCTCAACGGGCCCGCGGTCGGCGAGGTGCGGCCGTCGCAGGGCTCGGGGCACGGGGTGACCGGGATGCGGGAGCGGGTCGCGATGCTCAACGGCGGGATGACGGCCGAGCCGACGGCGGACGGGGGCTTCGAGGTCTCGGTGTTCGTCCCGCTGCAGGGGGACCAGCCGGTGCTGGAGGACGCGATTCCCGCGCAGCGGCACGGGGCGGACGCGCCCGTCCCGGACGACGGGGCTGCCGCGGTGGACCTCACCAAGAGCGACACCGGGAGCGGCCTCGGGAGCGACACGGTCAGCGGCAGCGGCGCGGGAAGCACGTCCGAGCACGGCGGCGAGCACGCAGGCGAGCACGCCACCGAGCACGCGACGGAGCGTGTCGGCGGGGACGCGCCCCGGGACCTGGCTGCCAAGGGTGGCGTCGTATGACGGCGATCCGCGTCCTGATCGTCGACGACCAGATGATGGTCCGCGAGGGCTTCACCGTCCTGCTGAACGCGATGCCGGGCATCGAGGTCGTCGGCGAGGCGGTCGACGGGCGCCAGGCACTCGCGCAGGTCGCCGCCCTCAAGCCGGACGTCGTGCTGATGGACATCCGGATGCCGGAGATGAACGGCATCGAGGCGACCCGCGAGATCGTCGCCGCGCACCCGGAGGCGAAGGTGCTCGTCCTCACCACCTTCGACCTCGACGAGTACGTCTACCAGGCGCTGCGGGCGGGCGCGTCCGGGTTCCTGCTCAAGGACGCCTCCGCGCGGCAGCTCGCGGACGGGGTGCGGATCGTGGCGTCCGGGGAGGCGCTGCTCGCACCGACGGTGACGAAGCGGCTGATCACGGAGTTCGCCAAGCGGGCCCAGGCGCCGCGCGGCCCGGGGACGGCGCAGTACGGCGAGCTGACCGAGCGCGAGACCGAGGTGCTGGTGCTCATCGCACAGGGCCTCTCCAACGGCGAGATCGCCTCGCACCTGGTCGTCGCGGAGTCGACGATCAAGACGCACGTCAGCAGGATCCTGGTGAAACTGGGACTCCGGGACCGGACCCAGGCGGCGGTCTTCGCCTACGAGGCACGCCTGGTGACACCGGGCTAGCGGCGCGCGGGGCCGGGAAACGCACCCCGGGAAAACGCACCCCGGGGAAGCAGGCGTCGCACCCCGGGGAAAGGGCGCCGCACCCCGTTGAGATGTGCGTCGCACCCGCGGAAAAGCAGAGGCCGTCGCCCCGGTGACCCTGCGAGCATGGCCGCATGACCTTCTCCGATGACCGCGACTCGTTGCTCGCCGAAGCCGTTGCCCTGCGTACGGCCGACCGTACGGAGGAGGCCAGGGAACGTCTGCTCGTGCTCGGCGAGCGCTACCCGGCGGACGCGGAGATCGCCTACCAGACCGCCTGGGCGCACGACCGGCTCGGCCTGGAGGCGGAGGCGGCGCCGTTCTACGAGCGGGCCCTGGAGGGCGAGCTGAGCGGCACGGACCGGCGCGGGGCGCTGCTGGGCCTCGGCAGCACGTACCGCGTCCTCGGCCGGTACGAGGAGGCCGTGGCCACGCTGCGCCAGGGGGCGGACGAGTTCCCGGCGGACGGGGCGTTGCGGACCTTCCTGGCGATGGCGCTGTACAACGTGGGGGAGTCCCACGAGGGGATGCGGCTGCTGCTGGGGCTCCTCGCGGAGACGAGCGAGGACGAGGGCGTGCGGCAGTACCGCGCCGCGATCGAGTACTACGCGAAGGACCTCACGGAGACGGTCTGACCCGGACGGCCCGAGGAGCCCGGGACCGGAGCGACAGGGGGCCCGGACCCGCGCGGCAACCGGCCGCAACATCGGCGCGGCACCCGCCCGCCGGACCGAGGGGCGTTCCGCGCCCGTCGTGCGCCCTGTCCGCGCCCCTCCGCTCCCGCGTCCATTCGGGTATCCGTGGGGCGCGGTGCGGTCGTCGCGGCACAGGGTGGGGCGAACGCATCCGCCCCTCCCGAAAGGCGCCCCCTTGCCCCGCCGCACCAGCACCGCCCTCGCCACGGCAGCCGCCGCCACCGCAGTCCTGCTCGCACCCCTGGCCCTCGCTCCGGCGGCACAGGCCGCCGGGCCCGCCCCGGCGGTCTGCGGCGGAACCGCGCTCGACTGGACCGCCCCGGGCCCGGCAGGGGCCGTCTACCAGGGCGTGGTCCGGTTCCGGAGCGGCGCCCACCACAGCGCGTACGCCTTCCTCGCGAACCTCACCACGGCCAACCACCGCCTGGCCGCCGACGAGACCGACGGCACCGGGCAGTGGGAACTCCGCCACTACTACGGCGGACCCGGCCCCTCCGTGCTCTACCGCTCG
Source organism: Streptomyces sp. NPDC004111 (assembly GCF_042874215.1). Taxonomy (NCBI): domain Bacteria; kingdom Bacillati; phylum Actinomycetota; class Actinomycetes; order Kitasatosporales; family Streptomycetaceae; genus Streptomyces; species Streptomyces sp. NPDC004111. Next base: position 262,366 of record NZ_JBIAMU010000015.1, on the reverse strand, counting down.
CACCACGGGGCGACCGTCCTCGACGCGCCGCGGTGCGAGGACCCCGCGCACCCGACCCGCGTCACCAGCACCACGGCGACGGTCGAGGACCACGAGTCCGGCCGGCTGACCCGCGTCGCGCTCTGAGCCCACGCGGCCGGAACGGGACACGACGACGCCCCGGCGGCCGGTCGGAACCGGCCCCCGGGGCGTCGTCACACCCAGAGGGAAGCAGCCGCTAGATGAACGAGTTGATCTCGATCGTCTCGGTACGGCCCGGCCCCACGCCGATCGCGGAGATCGGAGCGCCGGACATCTCCTCCAGGGCCTTCACGTACGCCTGCGCGTTCTTCGGCAGGTCGGAGAAGGTCTTGGCCTTGGTGATGTCCTCGGACCAGCCGGGGAGCTTCTCGTAGATCGGCTTCGCGTGGTGGAAGTCGGTCTGCGAGTAGGGGAGTTCCTCGACGCGCTTGCCGTCGATCTCGTACGCGACGCAGACGGGGATCTCCTCCCAGCCGGTCAGCACGTCCAGCTTGGTGAGGAAGAAGTCGGTCAGGCCGTTCACGCGGGTGGCGTAACGCGCGATCGGGGCGTCGAACCAGCCGCAGCGGCGGTCACGGCCGGTGGTGACACCGCGCTCGCCACCGATGCGGCGCAGCGCCTCGCCGTCCTCGTCGAACAGCTCGGTGGGGAACGGACCGGCGCCGACGCGGGTCGTGTACGCCTTCAGGATGCCGATGACGCGGCTGATCTTCGTCGGGCCCACGCCCGCACCCGTGCAGGCGCCGCCCGCGGTCGGGTTCGAGGAGGTGACGAAGGGGTACGTGCCGTGGTCGACGTCGAGCAGGGTGCCCTGGCCGCCCTCGAAGAGGACCACCTTGTCGTCGTCCAGCGCCTTGTTCAGGATGAGCGTCGTGTCGGCCACGAAGGGCTTGATCTGCTCCGCGTACTGGAGCATCTCCTCGACGATCTTCCCGGCCTCGATGGCGCGGCGGTTGTACAGCTTGGTGAGCAGCTGGTTCTTGGTCTCCAGCGCCGCTTCGACCTTCTGGGTGAGGATCGACTCGTCGTAGAGGTCCTGGACGCGGATGCCGACGCGGTTGATCTTGTCGGCGTACGTCGGGCCGATGCCGCGGCCGGTCGTACCGATCTTCCGCTTCCCGAGGAACCGTTCCGTCACCTTGTCGACGGTGACGTTGTACGGCGTGATCAGGTGAGCGTTTCCGCTGATCAGGAGCTTGGACGTGTCAACACCGCGCTCGTTGAGTCCGCTCAGCTCGGAGAGCAGGACGGCGGGATCGACGACGACACCGTTTCCGATGACGGGCGTGCACTCAGGAGAGAGGATTCCGGAAGGGAGAAGGTGCAGCGCGTACTTCTGGTCGCCTACGACAACCGTGTGGCCGGCGTTGTTGCCGCCCTGGTAGCGCACTACATAATCGACGGATCCACCGAGCAGGTCGGTGGCCTTTCCCTTGCCTTCGTCACCCCACTGAGCACCGAGCAGCACAAGTGCGGGCACAGGCGTACACCCCTTCCGGGCGGGGCATGTCCAAGGTCAGGGGTGTGCGCGACGACGTGCCTCGACGACTGTGTCGACGTACGTCGCGTGCCTTGACCTGTGAACCGCTGCCCCGGAATAGACGAAGCCCCTGGCGCAATAGCGCAAGGGGCTCTTGCACAAAGATGCTACCCGAGGAAGGACCGAGGTGTCGGCTCCCGACCAGCTCATGGTGGTCATCGACCCGGTCGCCCGGCGTACGGACGGTGAGTCCGTGCGTATCGCGAAAGATGTGCTGTGTGCCGGGGCGCGCGCGAAAATCTGTCTTGCGGACAGTGCCGAGGAGTTCGCGCGGGCCCTCGCCCGCCGGGGCCGACGCAGGCTCGTGGTGCTCGGCGACGACCTCGCGCTGGTACGCGCGGTGGGGCTGCTGCACCGCGAGCGCGGGCCCGCCGAGGAGGACGCGCTGGCGCTGGTCCCGATCGGTTCCGAGGTGTCCCTGGCCGGGGCGCTGGGGGTGCCGGAGGGCCCGGTCGCGGCGGCCCGCGCGGTCCTGGACGGAACGGTTCGGCGGATGGACCTGCTGACCGACGACCGGGGCGGGGTGGTGCTGGGCGGGGTACGGGTCCCCGCGCCGCCGCCCGTCCCGCCGACGGTGCCGCTGCACGGCGGGGGCGGTGGGCCGTCCGTGTGGTCGGCGTCCTGGTCCGCCTGCCGCTCGCTGGTCCGCACCCTGGTGCGCCCGGCCCCCGAGCCCGCCCTGCGGACCCACCGGCTGCGGGTGGAGGCGGACGGGGTGCTGCTGAGCGACCTGGACGAGCCGGTGGAGGGAGTCCTCGTACGCGCCGGGGCCGGCGGTCTCGCGGAGGTCGAGGTGGGCCCGGGTGCGGCCGGCGGCCCCCCGGTCACCGCCCACGCCCGCACGGTCACCGTCTCCGGCCCCGACTTCCGCTACCGCGCGGACGCCGCGCTCGGCGGCCCGGTCCGGACCCGCACGTGGACGGCACGGGAGGGGGCGTGGGGGCTGGTGCTGCCGGAGGGGCGGTGAGGGGCTGCGTCCCCGGGACCTGCCGCACCCGTACCGTCGGCCGCGCCTAGCCGTCCTCCGCCGGGGCCTTTGCCGAGGTCCTTGCTGAGGGCTCTGCCGGGGGCTCCGCCGCGAGCTCGTCCCGGTGGGCCCGCCAGCGGTCCATCATCAGGGGGATCTCCTTCTGCACGAAGGCGAAGAAGTCCGCCGACTCCGCGATGCGGCGGCCCGCCGGGGTGTTTGTGCCCAGGCTCTGGGCGCCCTCCAGGAGGACCGCCTCCCAGCGGACCAAGATCTGGTCGCGGCGGCCGAAGGCCTCGTACCAGAGTTCGTCGTGCAGGCGGTAGAGGTCGCGGCGGGTGCCGGGTTCGCGTTCGCGGCGGACCATGCTGACGTGGGTCAGGTAGCGGATCGCGCCGGAGATGGCGGCGGGGCTGATCCGCAGCTGTTCGGCCAGTTCGGTGGAGCTGAGCGCGCCCTTGTCGGAGGCCAGCAGGGCGGCGAAGACGCGCGAGGCCATCCGCTGCATGCCGGCCTCCGTCATCTCCGAGGCGAAGCGCTCGACGAAGCGGGAGACCACTTCCTCGTCGCGGGGGGCCGAGTCCTCTCCGGTGCTCCCGGTGGCTTCCGTGCTCACTGCGCCGTCCTCGTTCTCGGTGCTCTCCGTGTTGCCGCTGGTGGTGTTCTCGCTGGTCACTGGCTCATCGTCTCCCCACGTCCGGCCGTGCAGCGGAGTTTATACGCTTTCTTAACTTCACAAATTTGTGAAGTAAGCGTACGTTCAGAAACATGACCAAGGCAATCAGCGTGGCCGGACTGCACAAGTCCTTCGGCCGCACGCATGCACTGGACGGCCTCGACCTCGACGTCAGGGCCGGCGAGGTTCACGGCTTCCTCGGACCCAACGGGGCCGGCAAGTCCACCACCGTCCGGGTCCTCCTCGGCCTGCTGCGCGCCGACTCGGGCGGCGCCCGGGTGCTGGGGTGCGACCCGTGGCAGGACGCGGTCGACCTGCACCGGCGGATCGCCTACGTGCCGGGCGACGTGACCCTGTGGCGGAACCTCTCCGGGGGCGAAGTCATCGACCTGTACGGCAGGCTGCGGGGCGGTCTCGACCCGGCCCGGCGCTCGGAGCTGGTGGAGCGGTTCGAGCTGGACCCGACCAAGAAGGGACGTACGTACTCCAAGGGCAACCGGCAGAAGGTGGCGCTGGTCGCCGCGTTCGCCGCGCGGGACGTGGACCTGCTGATCCTCGACGAGCCGACCAGCGGCCTCGACCCGCTGATGGAGTCGGTCTTCCAGCGGTGCGTGGAGGAGGCACGGGACGCCGGGCGCACCGTCCTGCTGTCGTCGCACATCCTCAGCGAGGTGGAGGCGCTCTGCGACCGGGTGAGCATCATCCGGCAGGGCCGGACCGTGGAGTCCGGCTCGCTGGCGGAGCTGCGCCACCTCACCCGTACCTCGATCGCCGCCGAACTGGCCTCGCCGCCGGGCGGCGTCGCCGGACTCCCCGGTGTCCACGACGTCGACGTCCAGGGCAACCGGGTCCGCCTCCAGGTGGACACCGACAAGCTGGACGCGGTGCTCGGGGCGCTCACCGCGTCGGGCGTGCGGTCGCTGACCAGCACACCGCCGACGCTGGAGGAACTGTTCCTGCGGCACTACGGCGAGGACGCCGGGCAGGACGACGCGCGCACCGGCACGACCGGACGCAAGGCGGTGGCCCGATGACCGCCGTCGCACTCGTCCCCGGACGCGCACGGGCGGGTCAACTGACCGGCACCGGCGCCCTGCTGCGGCTGGCACTGCGCCGGGACCGGGTGGTCGTGCCGGTGTGGGTGCTGGTGCTCGGCGTGATGGTCAGCAGCGGCGCCAACACCATCAAGGCCCTGTACGCGAGCCCCGAGGACCGGGCCAGGGCGGCCGAGTCGATGGCCTCCAACGGTTCGCTGCGCGCCCTGTACGGGCCGGTCTTCGACCCGTCCGTCGGCGGCCTCGTGGCCTGGCGGTTCGGGGCGTTCGCGGCGCTGCTCGCCGGCGCGATGAGCCTGATCGTCGTCGTACGGCACACCCGCGAGGAGGAGGAGACGGGCCGTCAGGAGCTGATCTCGGCGGCCAGGGTCGGCCGGCACGCCCCGCTGACGGCGGCGCTGATCACCGCGCTGATCGCCAACGCGGCGGTCGCGCTGCTGGTGACCGGTGCGCTGGCGCAGTCCACCGGGGACGCGGCGGGCGCGCTCGCGCTGGGGCTGGCCATCGCGGCGAGCGGCGCGTTCTTCGCGGGTGTGGCGGCGGTGATGGCGCAGCTCACGGAGAGCGCGAGGCTCGCGAAGGGCCTGACGGCCGCGGTGCTCGGCGCGGCGTTCGCGCTGCGTGCGGCCGGCGACGCGGGCACGGCCGACGCGTCCTCGGTCCTCAACTGGATCTCCCCGTTGGGCTGGGCGGAGAACGTCCGCCCGTACGCCTCGGAACGGTGGTGGCTGATCCTCGTCCTGCTGACCTCGGCCGGCGCCCTGATGCTGGCGGCCCGTGTGCTGTCCGCCCGCCGCGACGTCGGCATGAGCTTCCTGGCCACCCGCCCCGGACCCGCCGCGGGCCGCCTCTCGACGGCTTACGGGCTGGCCTGGCGGCTGCAGCGGGGCAGCGTGCTCGGCTGGACGCTGGGCTTCCTGGCGGCCGGAGTGCTCTTCGGCGGCATGACCGCCGGGGTCGGCGACCTGGTCGGCGGCAACGCGCGCACCAAGGAGATCTTCCAGCGGCTCGGCGGCCAGCAGGGCCTGAGCGAGGCGTTCCTGGCGGCCATGGTCGGCATGCTGGGCATGGTCGCCGCCCTGTACGTCGTCTCGTCCGTGCTGCGGCTGAACGGCGAGGAGACCTCCCAGCGTGCCGAACCCGTCCTCGCGGGAGCGGTCGGCCGGATCCGCTGGGCGACCGGCCACCTGGTGATCGCCTTCGGCGGCGCGGCGCTGCTGATGGCCGTCGGCGGCCTGGCCCTGGCCCTCGGCTACGGCCAGGACTTCGGCCCGGTCCTCGGTGCGGCCCTGGTCCAGCTCCCCGCGATCTGGGTGCTGGGCGGCCTGACGGTCCTGCTGTACGGAGTGGTGCCGCGCGCGGCGGCGGCGAGCTGGGGGGTGGTCGGGCTGTGCCTGGCCCTCGGCTGGATCGGCCCCGCCCTGGACCTCCCCCACGCGGTCATGAACCTCTCGCCCTTCGGCCACCTGCCGAAGCTGCCGGGGGGCGAGCCGAGCTGGACGCCGGTCGTGGTCCTGACGGCGCTGGCGGCCGTACTGGTGGGAGCGGGGCTGGCGGGCCTGCGCAGGCGGGACGTGGGCTGAGGGCCGCGGCGCGGGAGCGCCCCGGAAGCGGGGCGCTCCTCCTGTCCGGGTGGGTCCTCCTGCCGGGGTGCGTGCGCCCGCCGGGGGTGCGTGCGCCCCGGCCGGCGGCGGTTTCGCGGGGGTGTTCAGCCCCTGCGGCCCGCCGCCTTCGCCCTGCCGTGCGCCCAGGCCACGGCGGCCCCGCCGACGAGCGCGGCGAGCACGTACGCGGCGAGCGTGGGCCCGAAGCCGCCGGGCACCCAGCTGAGCAGGCCGCTGTACTCGTGGTCGAGGAGCTTGCGGATGGTGCCCTGCACTCCCAGGACCATCACGATCATTCCGAGGATCTGTGCGGCGTCGTACTTCACGGTCGTACCCTCCGACGAGCTGCGGGACGGCGCGCGAGCGCCACGTTTACAATGCACTTGCACTGTAATGCGGCATCGACGGCGATGCAATGCAGTCGCATGGTAAAAGCGGAGAGGGGCCGTCGTGCCGAAGATCGTGGACCACGAGGAACGCAGGAGACGCCTGGTCGAGGCCGTCTGGGCGCTGGCCGTGCGCGGCGGCACCGAGCAGGTGACGCTGCGGAAGGTCGCCGAGGAGGCAGGCGTCTCCATGGGCCAGGTCCAGCACTACTACTCCTCGATGCAGGCCCTGATCGCCGACGCCCTGACCCGCGCCGTCCAGGCCGTGAACGCCCGTATCGAGCAGGCCGTCGCATCGGCCGGCGACACCGCCCCCGAGGCCCTGCTCCGCACCTGTCTGCTCGCGCTGGTCTCGCCGGACGAGGAGAGCACCCGGCTGATGCGGTTCTCGCTGGCGGTGGCGGGCCGGGCGGTCTCCGACCCGACGATGGCCCGCGTGCTGGCCCCCACCGACGACGAACTCCTCACCTTCACGGCGGGCCTCATCAGTGGTGCCCGGCTGGCGCGCGGCGACCGGCCGAGCGGTACGGAGGCGACCGACGCCGACATCTGCTGGTCCCTCGCCACCAGCCTCGGCATGGACGTCGCCCTCGGCTACCGCGAGCCGGAGGTGGCGAGAAAGGTGCTCGGCCACTACGTCGACCAGCTGCTGGACGCACGCCACGGGTGACCGGCCGCGCGCCGCGCCCGCTCGGGGGGATGCCCCGGAAAAACCCCGGGCCCCCGCCCCGGCCCCCGTGCTTCCATGGGTCGCATGGTGCCCGCCGAGAGTCTGCCGGCCTTCGCGGCCATGTCGTTGCTGCTGATCGTGATACCCGGCCCGAGCGTGCTGTTCGTGATCGGGCGGGCGCTGGCGCAGGGCCGCCGGGCCGCGCTGACCACCGTCGTCGGGAACACCCTGGGGGCCTGCGTACTCGTCGTCGCCGTCGCCCTCGGGGTCGGCTCGGTGGTGGCGCGCTCGGCCCTCGTCTTCACCCTGCTGAAGCTCGCCGGGGCCGCCTACCTGGTGTACCTCGGGGTCAGGGCGTGGCGTCAACGCGGCTCGCTCCAGGGCGCGTTCACCTCGGGCGGGTCCGCGCGGGGCGGTCGGCGCACCCTGTGGGAGGGGTTCGCGGTCGGGGTGGCCAACCCCAAGACGATGGTGTTCTTCGCTGCCGTACTGCCCCAGTTCGTCGATCCCGCGCAGGGGCACGTCCCGCTGCAGATGCTGCTGCTCGGCCTGGTCTTCAACGTGATCGCGCTGGCCTGCGACAGCGTGTGGGGCCTGCTCGCGGCCACCGGCCGGGACTGGTTCGCCCGCTCCCCGCGCCGGCTGTCGCTGGTCGGCGGCATCGGCGGCCTCACCATGATCGGCCTCGGCATCACGGTCGCGGCGACGGGCCGCAAGGACTGACCCGGCCCGCCGCCGCTCGCGGCAGGGCCGTCCCCGGCACCGCTCAGGACCGGCTGGCCGTCCCGCAGCGGGCGTCGCCCGCCTCCCGCATCCGCGCGTCCATCGATGTGCTCCGGTCGTACGGGTCGACCACCGGGCCGCCTCCCGAACCGGACCGCTCCGCGCCGAACTCCGGGGCGAAGTAGCCCGTGCGGGCTCTGTCGCAGCCGCCGTTGGTCGTGTCGACCTTGTACGAGGAGAGGGAGAAGGTCCCCCCGTCGATCTCCACCTTCGCCGGATCGTCCCAGCTCATCACCGTCTCGCGGCGCACGATGGTCCGCACCACCTCGTCGCTGCCCGGCGCGGCCCTGGCGACCGGATAGACGTAGGTGACATCGGCCGTCACCTCGACCGCGCCCAGCCTGCCCTCGCGGAAGGCGAGGTGGCCGCGCGCCTTGACCACGTCGCCGACCAGCCGCACCTTGTCCTTCTCGAAGCGGCTGAACAGCAGCAGCGGGTCGTTCTCCTTGGCGAGCGGCTCGGTGCGCGGCGTCCGGAAGGCCGCCGCCAGGTACGCGCGGACGTCCTGCTGCCGGGGGTTGAGCGCCGCGACGGCCTTGCGGGGGTACGCGCCGAGCAGCACCCCGCGGTCCAGGCTGGACGCGGCGAGGAAGTCCCGCGACGTCCGCAGTGCCCCCGCGACCTGCTCCCGGCTCATCCAGCCGGTGGCCCGTGCCGCCGGAAGGTGGATCCCGGCCGCGCCGTCGGCCCACTGCTCGGCGGGCGAACCCCGGAACGGGGCGCTCGGGGTGGCCCGTTGGGCCGCCGTGTCCGCCTCGGGCCGGTCGGGCCGCCCGGTCTCCGCGGCGAGCGGTGTCGCCCCGTCGTCGCCCGCCAGCAGGTCCAGTACGCGCCCCGGCCCCACCAGGGCCACCGCCAGCAGCGCGAGCGCCGCCACCAGCCCGACCACGTACCACCCCCGCAGCCGCCGGCGCGGCACCGGCCGGTGGGTCCGCCAGCCGTCCGGCGGCCCGGGTTCCTCGCTCAGCCGCCGGGCCACCATCCGCGCCCGCGCGGACGGCTCTTGCGGCGCGTCCGCGCTCCCGGCCGCGGCCTCGCGCAGGAAGCGGTCCCACTCCTCGTCGGGTATCGACCCGTCCTTGCCCATGCCCCACCCCTGCCGTCAGGTCCCCGGCACCGGACCCTCCCCAGGCCCGGCAACCGTCATCCGTGCATGATCACACGCTTCACCGCGGCCGTACGGGCACACTCGTGCACCGGTCGAGCGGCGGGCGGCCGATGCGGTTCCGCACCCGGACGGCGACACCGCACGCGTACGGCGACACCGCACCCGTACGACGCACCGGACCCGTACGACGACACCGGACCCGTACGACGACACCGGACCCGTACGACGACACCGCACCCACTCGGAAGCAAGCCCCCACCCCCTCGCCCCCCCCCGCACGGCCGCGCCGCGAATCCCCAGCCCCGGGGACAGCCCGGAACCGAGAATTCCGACCCCCCTTCCCCTCCACTTGTTCCGCCAGGTATCTTGCATCGCATGGAACCAGGTGATTCGACCAAGCAGGCACGGGCCGCCGCCCAGCTGCGCAAGGGGGTGCTGGAGTACTGCGTACTCGCCCTCATGCGGGACCGGCCCCGCTACGGCGTGGAACTCCTGCACGCCCTGGAGGAATCCGGGGCGCTGGCCACCAGCCAGGGCACGGTCTACCCCCTGCTCTCCCGGCTCCGCCGCGACGACCTGGTCACCACCACCTGGCAGGAGTCCGCCTCCGGACCGCCCCGGCGCTACTACGCGCTCACCGACAGCGGCCGGGCCGCGCTCGACGAGTTCACCCGCGTCTGGCCCGGCTTCCGCAACGCCGTCGACGCCTTCCTGACCTCCCCCCACCCCGCCGCACCCGCGCTTCCCCCCACCGGAGACCCCGTATGAAGACCTCTGCCGACCCCGTACGCGACTACCTCTCCGCCGTCGAGCGCGAGGCCTCCGCACTTCCGGCCGAGCGCCGCCAGGAACTCGTCGCCGACCTCGCCGAACACATCGAGGTGACGCGCGCCGAGCGCCCCGACGCGGCGATCGGGCAGATCCTCGCGGAGCTGGGCGACCCCCGCACGATCGCGTCCACCGCGCTCGCCGAGGCCGGCACCACGAGCGCCGCGGCACCGGCCTGGGGCAGCGGCGCCGTGCCCGCGCAGGGCCGGGGCAAGGTGCACCCCCTGGTTCCGCTGCTGATGCTCACCGTCCCGTACCTCTTCGCGACGGTCTTCCCCGACGCGACCCTCTTCGGGTTCCTCAGCACGGTCTTCCGCGTCGTCGGCGCGGTGCTCCTGTGCACCTCGGTGCGCTGGAGCACGGTCCAGAAGGTCGTGGGCGTGCTGCTCACCGCCGTGCTGCCGACCGCCGCGATCACCGTCTGGGAGGAGACCACCGTCGCCCCGGCCGGTGACCTTCCGGCCCTGGTGGCGAACCTGGTGACGCTCGCCGTGCTGTCCGGCACGGCCCTCTGGCTCTGGCTGACCCGCCGCGCCTGACCCGCCCGGGATCTGAGGGGCCGTCGGAAAATCTCTTCCCGATCGCACCACCCGTCCGTATGGTGAAACGGACACGACAAGGAAGCCGGGGGGTGAGACCGATGGACATCACGGAGATCGTCGTCGCGGTGATCACGACCGGGCCCGCCTACATCGCGGTCTGGTGGGCCGTGTACAAGGACAAACACCAGCAGCCCGCACCGGTGGCGCAGTGCGCCGCGTGCGGTGGCCACGCCGCCGACTGCGCGCGAACCGGCAACCGGACCGGCGCCGACTCCCCGGGCGGCATGAAGGTCTGGGCCCTCGCGGCCTGACCCGCCCGCCCCCTCGCACTTCTTCGCAACGGGCCCGTCACCTCCCAGGTGGCGGGCCCGTTCCGCATGCCCGGTCAGGCAGCTTCGCCCTCGTCGGGTGCGTCGAACCCGGAGGTGTCCAGCTCACAGTCGAACGGCCCGGGAACGGGGACCTTCTCACCGAACGCCGCCGTGACGGTGACCGCGTACCCGCGATCGGTGGGCGAGGAGTGGACGGTCGCGAGCCCCTCCTGCATGTCGAGCAGCAGATACACCGGAACGCCCGCCTTGCCGTACTGCTCGACCTTGTCGCCACGGTCGTTCTCCCGGGTGGCGGGCGAGGTCAGCCCGGCCACGAAGGAGAGACCTTCGCCGTCGAGGTGGCGGGAGGTGGAGCGCCGGACATTCCGGTGGGCCGCGTGGATGTCGGGGCCGTATGCCCGCTCGATGCCGGGGAACGTGTACAGGGCGGGAGCCTGGCTGATGCGGTGCCCCTCGGGCAGATGGTCCCGGAGCTGATCGCAGATCGAGTCCATGACGTCCAGGTAGTACGGCTTGGACCACGGTGACACAACAATGCTCCCCTTGATGATCTCGGCGCTGAAGCCGTCCGGCACGTGCAGCTCGTCGAGGACGTTCAGCAGCCCTGTGAAGCTGGGGGAGGTCGTGCCGTGTTCGATCGGTCGCTCCTGCATCAACGGCATGATGCGCCTCCTGTGCGGATCGGGCCAGTCGCTGCGCAACGTAGCCGAGCGTGCACAGTGGGGGACGGGCTTTCCGGGAAAGAGGCCCCGTTCGGGCAGAGGGGCTCGCCGCCGGTGGGGCGGCGAGCCCGTTCGCCGTCTCGCGGTGGGTGCGCGAGCGGGTGCGGTCAGAGGATGAAGACGCTCTGGGCCGTCTCGGTGTTGTACGTCTCGCCCGGGTAGACCAGCCACTCGACCGGGCCCGTGCAGCCGGGGCCGCTGTGGACCTCGGCGATGGCGTCGGTGTGGTTGGCGACCGACGAGGGGAACCAGTCGACCGAGTAGCAGCCGCTCGGGTTCTCGAACGCCGCGCCGTTGACGACCAGGACACCCTCGGCCGCGAAGGCGGAACTCGGGACGGAGAACGCGAGTGCCAGTGCCGCCCCCGCGGTCCCCAGGGCCTTTGCCATGCGTCGCATTACGTGTGTACCTCTTCCGTTGCTGTGGTCGCGCTGGGCGACACGTCAGTCACGGATGGTAGTCGTGCGGTGGCGTGCTGTCGGGGACGCCCGGGTTGCCGGGCGGTGCGGCGACCGGGTCGTGCGGTTGCCGAACTCCGCTCCGGGGGTGGTCAGTTCGTTGACGGCGGTCGGTGCGTGCGGGCCCAGGGGCCCCGGTTCAGCCGGACTTGGTGTACGTCACCGACTTGCCGTCCGCCGATGTGCGCTTCAGCCGGCCGTCCGGGAGGAGTTCCACCTCGGACGTCTCGCCGGGGCGGCAGGAGTCCGCGGGGCCCTGGACGACGCGGGACCTGCCGAGCCTGACGGGTCCGTCCGAGCCGGGTTCCGCGGTCAGGTCGGCCTCGAAGAGGCAGTGGAACGAGCCGCCCGCGCCGTCGGCGGTGAGCGACATGACGGTGTCCCCGACCTCGCCCTGACGGAGCGTGAGGTCGCGGGTGCTGTCCAGGACCGTTCCGTGCCAGGTGCCGAGGAAGCCCGACGGGATGGTCGAGGGGGCGGCGTCGTCGGACGGGGTGTTCCCGCTGCCCGTGCTGCTCGGCGGGGCGGTGTCGCCGGGCGTGCCGGAGCCGGGGGCCGAACCCTGCGGGGCGGGACTGTTGTTGCCGGTGGGGCCCGCGACGGGGTCCTTGTCCCCGTCGGTGCCGCGCATGAACGCGTACACCGAGCCGCCCGCGGCCAGCGCGACGACCAGGGCGACCGCGACCAGCGCGAGCGTCGAACGCCTGCTGCGCGGCGGCGGCTCGGGGGTGCTGCCGGGGTGCGGATAGCCGTAACCGCCGGGCGGAGTGGGGTATCCGTACAGGTCGGGAGCGGGCTGAGGGGTCTGGGGGTGCTGGCCGCCGCCCTGCGGATAGCCGTAACCGCCGTACGGGGCGGCGGAGTTGGGATAGCCGTACGCATGGGACGCCGGGCTCTGGTGCGCTGGCGGGGGGCCCGCGCCCTCCGGGGTGGGAGGAGTGGACGGTGAGGGTGGGGCGGGCGGGGTGCCGGGGGAGCCCGGTGTGCCGGGCTGGGACGGCACGACGTACGTGGGCATGAAGTGCACCCCGTCGGCGCTTCCGGCTCCGCCGGGCCGGTGCGGAGTGCCGGGCGGCGGGGGCGTCCCGGCTCCGACGGTCGGCGTACGGGAGCCGTCGGGGGTGGCGGGGGAGGGGGCGTTGGTGGAGGCGGGGCTGTGCGGAGGGGCGGCGGGGGTGCCGGCGCCGGGCGGCTGGGGGGTGGCGCCCGGAGTGCCGGGCGAGGGGTTCGGTGTGCCGGGCGCGGGCGCGGGGTTGGGCCGCCCCGCTTCCTTCTGGCCCGCGGCCGGTTTGCCCTGCGGCCGTACGGGGCCGGGCGCGGCGGGACCGCCGTTCGCCCCCGCACCGCCGTTCGCGCCCGCACCGCCCGCACCGCTCCCACCAGGTCCACCCTCGTCGGCGCGCTTGGACAGGGCGTTCGTCGGGAGGGAGGTGGTGGGGTTCTCCAGGTCGAGCAACTGCACGGCGTGTATGCCGAGTTGGGCCACCAGGGCGGCGGGCAGCCAGGGGTCGCCGGGGGTGGGGCCGGGGCCCGTGCGGGAGAGCACCTGGGCGAGGGCGGGGCGTGCGGCGGGCGGCTTCTGGAGGCAGTCGCGGATCAGGTCGGTCAGGCTCTCGGGCACGTCCGAGAGGTCCGGCGGCTCCTGGGCGATGCGGAACATCAGCGCGTGCACGCCGCTGTGCGCCGTACCGAACGGAAGTCTGCCGGTCGCGGCGAAGGAGAGCACCGAGCCGAGGCAGAAGACGTCGCAGGCCGCGGTGACGCGGTCGCCGCGGATCTGCTCGGGGGCCATGAAGCCGGGGGAGCCGACCAGGGCGCCGGTGCGGGTGAGGCCGCTGTCGGTGACGGTTTCGAGGGCGCGGGCGATGCCGAAGTCGATGACCCGGGGGCCGTCGATGGTGACCAGGACGTTGGAGGGCTTGAGGTCGCGGTGGATCAGGCCCGCCGCGTGGATGTCCTGGAGGGCGTGGGCGAGCCCGGCGGCGAGGACCAGGACGGAGCGCTCGGGGAGCGGGCCGTGGTTGCCGGAGACGACCTGCTGGAGGGTGGGCCCGGCGACGTAACCCGTGGCGACCCACGGGACTTCGGCCTCGGTGTCGGCGTCCAGCACGGGCGCGGTCCAGCGTCCGCCGACGCGCCGGGCGGCCTGCACCTCCTGCCGGAAGCGGGAGCGGAACTCCTCCTGCTCCGCGAGTTCGCGGCGGACGAGCTTGACCGCGACGGTGCGGCCGCGGTCGGAGCGGGCGAGGTAGACCTGGCCCATCCCGCCCGCGCCGAGGCGGGCCAACAGGCGGTAGGCACCGATGCGTTGGGGGTCGGAAGCCCCCAGTTTCTCCATGGCCATGAGTGCTGCGCCACCCTCCCCCGATGTGACAGCGATGGCCCGAGGATAGTGCCGCCGTACGACAAAAGGATCCGGTGCTCGCTACCGTTCCGTCACGCGGTCGTCACCGAGTCCATGGCTTCGGAGAGGCGTTCGAGAACGCGGACGGTTTCGGCGAATTCCTCGTCCCCGAGTTCGGCGCGGAGCCTGTCGGCCAATTCGGCGTGCGCGGGGTCGAGCCGGTGGATCGCGTCCAGTCCGGCGGGGGTCGCCCGCAGGAGCTTGGCGCGGCGGTGGGCCGGGTTGTCGACGTACTCCCCGAGGCCCTGCGCCACCAGCAGATCGGCGATGCGCTGGACGCTCTGGCGGGTGATGCCCATGGTGCGGGCGATGGCGGCGACGGGCGCGGGGGTGCGGGCCACGGCGCCGAGCACCTGCCACCAGGAGGCGGTGAGGCCCACCTCGCGGGCCATCGCGTCGGAGACGGCGAGGAACTGGCCGTTGAGGTGGAAGACGCCGAGCGCGGTGCGGGTGAGGAGCCGCTGCGTGGAGGACTCCGGCGCCGGGACTTCGGGCGTGGGGGACGTGGGGGGCGTGGGGGACGTGGTGCTCATGAGGCGAGGATCTCGTACGCGGACGGGTCCGAGTCGTGGAACAGCCGGTACCAGGCGTCCAGCTTCTCCGGCGGGAGGACGTCGAGCCGCCGCAGGATCTCGCGGGCGAACGCCTCGGGCTGGGTGCTGTTGGCGGTGATGAGGTCGCCGTCGGTGAGGGCGTCGGTGTCGACGTAGTGGGCGGAGCCCCGGTAGCCGGTGGCGTCGAGGTAGAAGGAGACGTTGCTGGTGTGCGGGCGGTCGTCGAGCAGGCCCTCGCGGGCGAGCCCGGCGGTGGCGCCGCAGATCGCGGCGACGGGCACGCCGGCGCCGAGGAAGGTGCGCGCGGCGGCGGCGAAGGGGGCGAGGTCCTCGCCCGCGTCCCAGAGTTCGCTGCCGGTGAGGACGAGGAGGGCGCTGTCCTCGGCGCGCAGGTCGGCGAGCACGAGGTCCGGGAGGACGCGGAGGCCGCCCTTGGTGGTGACGGGGGACTCGGTGAGGGCGACGGTGCGGACGGTGTAGCCGTGGTTGGTGAGCTCGGCGGTGATGTGGCCGGACTCCCAGTCGGCGTAGGAGTCGTATACGGCGAGGTGCACGGTCTTGCGGGACATGGGGGTCTCCTCCGGATCGTGGCGATCGGCCGGCCCCGGGGGGCCGATGACAGAATGCTGTCACTATGACAGCTTGCTGTCAATGCCGGGCCGGGCCCGGCCGCCCGTCCGCTGCGCGGGGCTTGCTCCCCACCCCGCCCCTTCCCGAAAGGGGTGGCGAGCCCTCCCGTGCCGGGCGCGAATCCGCGGCTTTCGCTGTGCCCGCTCGCGCAGTTCCCCGCGCCCCTCAAAGGGGCGCGGGGAACTGCGCGAGCAACCAACAACGCCTCCGCAGGGAATCGGACAGCCCCGCGGCAGCGGTTCAGGGAAGGGGCGGGGAGGGGCCAAGGCCCGCCGCAGGCGCGACCCCACCCGGCCTGCCGGAACCGGCGCCTCGCGGCGGCAGCCGCAAACCCGGCGCAGCGGGAAGGGGCACCGCCCGCCGCAGGCGCGACCCCGCCCGGCAGCCCGGGTGCCGCGCACCCACGCGCATCACCCGCCACCCCCCAACCCCCGCCCACCGCCAGGCCCCCGCTCGACACCCTGCCGATCCGCCGCCCCCATCCCGTACAAGATGGCCATGGCCGCTCCCACCTGCGGCGATCTACCCTGCCCGCATGACCCCTCATTTCACCCCCGACCCGGCCAAGGGCGCAGCCGTCAAGGCCGCCGACCGGGCGCACGTGTTCCACTCCTGGTCCGCGCAGGGCCTGATCGACCCCCTGGCCGTCGCCGGTGCCGAGGGGTCCTACTTCTGGGACTACGAGGGCAACCGCTACCTCGACTTCACCAGCGGCCTCGTCTTCACCAACATCGGCTACCAGCACCCCACGGTCGTCCAGGCGATCCAGGAGCAGGCAGCGAGCATGACGACGTTCGCCCCGGCCTTCGCCGTCGAGGCCCGGTCCGAGGCCGCGCGCCTCATCGCCTCCCGCACCCCCGGCGACCTCGACAAGATCTTCTTCACCAACGGCGGCGCCGAGGCCGTCGAGAACGCCGTCCGGATGGCCCGTCTGCACACCGGCCGCCACAAGGTGCTCGCCGCCTACCGCTCGTACCACGGCGCCACCAACACGGCGATCAACCTCACCGGCGACCCCCGCCGCTGGGCCTCCGACAACGGCTCCTCCGGCACGGTCCACTTCTGGGCGCCGTTCCTCTACCGGTCCGCGTTCTACGCGTCGACCGAGGAGGAGGAGTGCGCCCGCGCCCTCCAGCACCTGGAGGACACCATCGCCTTCGAGGGCCCGGCCTCCGTCGCCGCGATCGTGCTGGAGACCGTCCCGGGCACGGCCGGCATCATGACCCCGCCGCCCGGCTACCTCCAGGGCGTCCGCGAGATCTGCGACCGCTACGGCATCGTCTTCGTCCTGGACGAGGTCATGGCGGGCTTCGGCCGCACCGGAAAGTGGTTCGCGGCCGAGCACTTCGACGTCGTACCGGACCTGATGACCTTCGCGAAGGGCGTCAACAGCGGTTACGTCCCGCTCGGCGGCGTCGCCATCTCCGGGAAGATCGCCGAGACCTTCGAGAAGCGCCCCTTCCCCGGCGGACTGACCTACTCCGGTCACCCCCTCGCCTGTGCCGCCGCCGTCGCCACCATCCAGGTGATGGAGGACGAGAAGGTCGTCGAGAACGCCGCCCACATCGGCGCGACCGTCATCGAGCCCGGCCTGCGCGACCTGGCCGAGCGCCACCCGAGCATCGGCGAGGTGCGCGGCACCGGCATGTTCTGGGCACTGGAGCTGGTCAGGGACCGCGAGAGCCGCGAGCCGCTCGTGCCGTACAACGCCACCGGCGCGGACGCCGCTCCGATGGCCGCCTTCGGTGCCGCCTGCAAGAAGAACGGCCTGTGGCCCTTCATCAACATGAACCGCACCCACGTGGTCCCCGCCTGCAACGTCTCCGAGGCCGAGGCCAAGGAGGGGCTGGCGGCCCTGGATGTCGCTCTGTCGGTGGCGGACGAATACACCGTGTGACCAGGGCGGGGCGAAATCCCGCCAGAGGTGACGGAATGTGATCTTCCCCCTTGTTCCGCTCCGGACGCCGCCTAGGGTGTGGGGAGCGGACGAAGGGGGAACCACCATGCCCGCGAGCGGCGCCGCCACCCGCGGGCCCGTGAACCGCAGCACCTTGCGGCAACAGCTCACCGACGCGCTGCGCGACGAGGTGCTGGCCGGACGGATGCAGTGCGGCCGGGAGTTCACCGTCAAGCAGATCGCCGAGCAGTACGAGGTGTCCGCGACCCCCGTGCGCGAGGCCCTGGTCGACCTGGCCGCGCAGGGACTGCTCACCTCCGACCAGCACAAGGGCTTCAAGGTCCGCGAGTACTCGGTCGAGGAGTACCGCGGCATGGTCGAGGCGCGGCGGCTGGTCATCGAGGGCGTCCACCACCGGCTCGCGATAGCCGCCGGGGACCTGCCGCCGGACCGGCTCGCGGTGCTGCGCCGCCGCGCCGAGGAGGCGGGCCGGGCCGCCGGGGCGGGCGACCTGGATGTGCTCATTGGCTACGACCTGCGCTTCTGGCGCGAACTCGCCACCATGATCGGCAATCCGCACATCGCCGACTTCCTGCACCAACTCCGGGTCCGCTGCTGGGTGTTCTCGGTCCCCCGGCTGCGCGCGGAACGCGACCTGCGCGGCGGCGGACGCCTGTGGAACGGGTACGAGGAGGTCGTCGCGGCACTCGTACGGTGCGACGAGGAAGCCGTGTACGAGGTGCTGGCACGGCACGACGCGGCGGCGCTGGAGTGGTCGCGGGGGCTGGCCGGGGCGGCGGAGGCCTGAGCGATCCGGCCGGGCGGACGGGCACTTCGGGCGCCCCCGCGCTCTTCGCGCGGCGTGCGCAGGGCATTACGCTGCCTGGACCGGCGCCGGCCACGGGGCCGGAACGCCTCGGACCGTGGAGGAGCCCCCTTGGCCTGTGACCTGTGGCTGGTGCCCCTTGTCGACGTGCTGTGCCAGAGTCCCGACAACCCCTTTGCCGAAGAGATCGCCGCGTACGACAAGGCACTGACCGAGGCCGGTCTGCCGACCGTTCCGATCTTCCCGTACATGCCGGGCCTGTCCGGCGACGTCGCCCCGGTCGCGGGGTTCGACTACGACGCGCTGCACCTGCTGCGCCGGGCGTACCTGCTGTCCGCGCGCGGCCTCGCGGTCACCCCGGTCGGCGAACTCGGCGGCGACTACGAGCAGTTGCTGGAGGTGTTCGAGGAGACGGCGCTCGGTTCGCACCTGGTCTGGCACTTCGACCACGCGGGGGCGTACGTGCCGGTCGACTTCGCGGCACCCCTCTCGAACGAGGAACTCCTGGGCGGCGGCGGGCCCCTGGGCTCCGCGCAGGGACTGCTGAGGGAGCTGGAGTACGTGGCTCCGGCGATCGGCATCGACCCGGGGAACCCGCCCGCGCCGCCGCTGCCGCCGTCCGGGCCGACCGCCCTGGAGGAGCCGGCCCCGGCCCCCCTGGACCCGTCCCCCTTCGCCCGGGAACGCCATGTGTGGCTGGGCCTGCACGCAGCCGTGACCCGAAGCCTAGGCCAAGGCTCCATGATCGTCTTCAGCTAACCCCATCCCCCGCCCCGCCCCCTTGGGCGGCGGGGCCGCCCCCCGGGGGCGGAACGGGCGGGCAAGGGGGCGGCCCCCGGCGGAGCCGCACGTACCCGCCCCGGACGCCCCCGGCGAACCCGCACACCCCCCACCCACCCCTACCGCGGCGGCTCCGGCGGCCTCTGCCGCGGCATGTTCGGCCGCGTCCCCGGCGGCAACGGCACCCTGCTCGGATGCCCCGAAGGCCCCTCCGGCCGGGCGGCCGGCGCCGCCCCCAGCGTCTGCATGACCAGCGGCGCCGGCCCCGACCGGAACTCCACCATCCAGTCCGTGGTCTCCACCCGGACCAGCTCCGTGACGTCCTCGGTGAACCTCCGCAGCACCGCGAGGCAACGTTCCGCCGCCTCGCTCGCCGTCCCCTCCGTCGGCCCGAGGATCTCCCGCACGCTCTCCGACGCCCAGTCGAACTGGAGCGCCGTCAGCCGCCGCTGCACCGCCTGCGCGGTCGCCATGTCCCGCATCCAGCCCGAGGTCAGCCCGAAGTAGCGGTCGCAGGCCACGCACGCCGCCCCGACCAGCAGCGCCAGGTACCCCCAGCCCGCCCCGCCCGGCACCGTCCCGGTCAGGTCGAGCAGCGGCAGCGCCGCGCCGGTCACCACGCCCACCGCGGCCCCCAGCCGCAGGGCCCGTGCGGTGCGGCGCTTCCAGCCCCGGTCGGCCAGGTACCAGCGGGCGGTCCGCAGCGCCCCCTCCTCGACCCACCGGTACAGCTCGTCCAGCCGCTCCGCGGGCTCGCCCCAGTCGCCGAGCGGGAAGGGCCGCCCGGTCAGGTCCTCGGCGTCCCAGCCCCACTCGTCACCGCCACCGGCGCCGGAAACTGGGCCGGAACCGGCGTCGTGCCGGGCCGGCGGCCCTTCGGGCTGCATCTCCGGCTGACTCACCGGGCACTCCTCTGCGTCTGGGACTTCTGGGACTGCTGAGCCGCGTGTACGGATCACGTGCAAGAGCCACGGACCGACCGCGTAACAGGAGGCGCGCACACCGCGTCGTCGGCCCGTCGGCAAACTGGCCCGTACGGGTGCGCTTGCCCTTCCTACCGCCGAATGGTGGGCCATGTGTCCGTTGTCCCGGTATTTCCCCCCGTAGGGGGGTCTTGATCAGGAGGTGGAGCCCCGGGACTCTCACTCGAAAGAGTCGCTCCGTACGGCATGGGGCACGCCGTCGGGCGACCACGTAGGCTCGGAAACACCCGACACCGAGATCCGACCGAGATCTCAGGACGATCCAGGACGACGAGGAGACATGCCGTGATTCCCGGTGGTGGCCAGCCCAACATGCAGCAGCTGCTCCAGCAGGCCCAGAAGATGCAGCAGGACCTCGCCAACGCGCAGGAGGAGCTCGCCAGGACCGAGGTCGACGGCACGGCCGGCGGCGGGCTGGTCAAGGCGACCGTCAACGGCTCCGGCGAACTGCGCGCCCTGGTGATCGACCCCAAGGCCGTCGACCCGGAGGACACCGAGACCCTCGCGGACCTCGTCGTCGCCGCCGTCCAGGCCGCGAACGAGAACGCGCAGACCCTCCAGCAGCAGAAGCTCGGCCCGCTCACCCAGGGCCTCGGCGGCATGCCCGGCCTGCCCTTCTGAGCGGTTTCCCGCCACCGGCGCGGGGAGCGGGGCCCGAAGCCCTTCTGTGCGGGCCCCCGCACCAACTACCGTACGTACCGAGCAGGACCGACCGAGAAGCAGAGAAGGCAAGCCGTTGTACGAAGGCGTGGTTCAGGACCTCATCGACGAGTTGGGCAGGCTGCCCGGCGTCGGTCCCAAGAGCGCGCAGCGGATCGCCTTCCACATCCTCCAGGCCGAGCCCACGGACGTACGGCGGCTCGCGCACGCCCTCCTTGAGGTGAAGGACAAGGTCCGCTTCTGCGCGGTGTGCGGGAACGTCGCGCAGGAGGAGCGGTGCAACATCTGCCGCGACCCGCGCCGCGACCCGGCCGTCATCTGTGTCGTGGAAGAGCCCAAGGACGTCGTCGCGATCGAGCGGACCCGGGAATTCCGGGGGCGCTACCACGTACTGGGCGGGGCCATCAGCCCCATCGAGGGCGTCGGCCCCGACGATCTGCGGATCCGCGAACTGCTCGCCCGTCTCGCGGACGGAACCGTCACCGAACTGATCCTGGCGACGGACCCGAACCTGGAGGGCGAGGCGACCGCCACGTACCTGGCCCGGATGATCAAGCCCATGGGTTTGAGAGTCACCCGGCTGGCCAGTGGTCTTCCTGTAGGGGGAGACCTTGAGTACGCCGACGAGGTCACGCTCGGGCGTGCCTTCGAGGGGAGACGATTGCTGGATGTCTGACATGACCGAAGCCACCGCGACCGCGCCCGGTCCGGACCTGGTGCCCGGCCGGGTGCCGGCGCAGGAACCGGATTCCTTCGCGGTCCAGATCGCCGACCAGATCGAGAGCTTCATCCTCACCGTCACCGAGGTGGCCAAGGGCGACGAGCCGGACAGCGCGGTGCCCTTCCTCCTGCTGGAGGTGTCCCAGCTGCTGCTCGCGGGCGGCCGGCTGGGCGCGCACGAGGACATCGTTCCCGACGAGCGCTACGAGCCCGACCTCGGCCCCGAGCCGGACGTCGACGACCTCCGCATCCGCTTCGCGCGCATGCTGGAGCCGATCGACGTGTACTCGGAGGTCTTCGACCCGTACGAGCCGCGCAAGGCACCGGTCGCCTGCCGCATCTCCGACGACCTCGCGGACGTCGTCACCGATCTGCGGCACGGCCTCGCGCACTACCGCGCGGGCCGCACCACCGAGGCGCTGTGGTGGTGGCAGTTCTCGTACTTCTCCAACTGGGGCTCCACCGCCTCGGCCACCCTGCGCGCGCTCCAGTCCCTGGTCGCCCACGTCCGCCTCGACCAGCCCCTCCAGGAGCTGGACGGACTGGACACCGACGAGGACCTGGCGGAGAGCGACCTGGAGGAGGAGGCGGGACGCGTGATGCTGGAGGAGATCGCGGGACCGCTGGGCATCCGCACCACCGGCTGACCGCGCGGGTTCAGCCGCGCGGCGGGCGCGGCCGGTCGCCGGTGAGCGGCAGGACCGGCTCGCCCGCCTCGACGCGCACCGCCAGTCCGGCGTCCTTGGTGAGCTGCTCGCGGAACTCCTTCGAGCGGGCGCCCGCCGGGCTGGTGGTGACCCTCAGCCCGGCGTCGTCCACGGCGACGACGTGGATCGGGAAGGGGTACGACGCCCAGTCCCGCAGCCGCTCCCGCGCCGCTTGGGTCTCGTGGCGCGCGTAGCGCCCCCGGTAGAGGTCCACCCGGGTCGTGTCGACGCCCGGATGCGCCTTCCCGGCCGCCGCCACCCACGCCTCGCCGCGTACCGGGTCCGTCACGCAGAGGGCGACCCGGCCCCTGGGGTGGTCCACGATCACCTTGCTGAAGATGTCGGCGTACGTGGTGTAGGGGGCGCCCTCGCGCTCGCGGAGCCCGAGGGCGGCGACGAGCGCGTTGGCCCCGGGGGTGTTCGCCCCGGCGGTGCCCCGGGCGGACGAGAGGCCGGGGGAGGGGCACGGCGGGGCGGTTCCGGGCTTGCCGGGTGCCTCGGTCCGGGGCTCGGGCAGCGGGTCGTCCGCGACGATCGCGGTGCCGCAGCCGGTGGTCAGCAGGACGAGCGCGCCGGCCGTGGCACAGCCGAGGGCGAGGCGGTCCGTACTCCAGCGGGACATGTGAACTCCCTTGTGTGCTGCGCGAGTTGGCCGTGTGACGCCGCGCTCCGCGAAAGGGTTCCGCCGTGCCGCGGGGGAGCCCCGCCGTCCGCTGCCCGGATGTGAGGCAGCACACCTTTCGCGTACCCCCGCCCGGCCGGGGCAGCATCCCGTTCGAGCAGGACGAGCGCCGGATACCGTCCGCCCCGTGAGCGGATCGTCTCGCGATGCGATACACACCCGGCGTGAACGTACTGCTCGTTAAACTGAGCCGACCGCAGTAATGACCTAACGAGGAGCGCACGTGGGCCTTGTCGTGCAGAAGTACGGAGGCTCCTCCGTCGCCGATGCCGAAGGCATCAAGCGTGTCGCCAAGCGAATCGTGGATGCCAAGAAGAACGGCCACCAGGTCGTTGTCGTGGTGTCGGCGATGGGTGACACGACGGATGAGCTGATCGACCTCGCCGGGCAGGTATCGCCGATCCCTGCCGGGCGCGAATTCGACATGCTGCTGACCGCAGGAGAGCGGATCTCCATGGCACTGCTTGCCATGGCGATCAAAAACCTGGGCCACGAGGCCCAGTCCTTCACGGGCAGCCAGGCCGGTGTCATCACCGACTCGGTCCACAACAAGGCGCGGATCATCGACGTCACCCCGGGCCGCATCCGGACCTCGATCGACGAGGGCAACATCGCCATCGTCGCCGGGTTCCAGGGCGTCAGCCAGGAGGGGAAGAACATCACGACCCTCGGTCGCGGTGGTTCCGACACGACGGCCGTCGCGCTGGCCGCCGCCCTCGACGCCGAGGTCTGCGAGATCTACACGGACGTGGACGGCGTGTTCACCGCCGACCCCCGTGTGGTGAAGAAGGCGAAGAAGATCGACTGGATCTCCTTCGAGGACATGCTGGAGCTGGCCGCGTCCGGCTCCAAGGTGCTGCTGCACCGCTGCGTGGAGTACGCACGCCGCTACAACATCCCGATCCACGTACGCTCGTCCTTCTCGGGCCTGCGCGGTACGTGGGTCAGCAACGAGCCGCAGGGAGATACGCAGGTGGAGCAGGCCATCATCTCGGGCGTCGCCCACGACGTCTCCGAGGCCAAGGTCACGGTCGTCGGGGTCCCGGACAAGCCGGGCGAGGCGGCGGCGATCTTCCGCGCCATCGCGGACGCCGAGATCAACATCGACATGGTCGTGCAGAACGTGTCCGCCGCCTCCACCGGGCTGACGGACATCTCCTTCACGCTGCCCAAGACCGAGGGCCGCAAGGCCACCGACGCGCTGGAGAAGGCGCGCGCGGCCATCGGCTACGACTCGCTGCGCTACGACGACCAGATCGGCAAGATCTCGCTGGTCGGCGCCGGTATGAAGACCAACCCGGGCGTCACCGCGGGCTTTTTCGAGGCGCTCAGCGACGCGGGCGTGAACATCGAGCTGATCTCGACCTCCGAGATCCGCATCTCGGTGGTCACCCGCGCCGACGACGTCAACGAGGCCGTGCGCGCGGTGCACACCGCCTTCGGACTCGACACGGACTCCGACGAGGCCGTGGTCTACGGAGGCACCGGCAGGTGACGAAGAAGCCGACGCTCGCGGTCGTCGGGGCGACCGGGGCGGTCGGCCGGGTCATGCTCCAGATCCTGTCGCAGCACGCCGACATCTGGGGCGAGATCCGACTCCTCGCGTCCCCGCGCGCGGCCGGCACCACGCTGGCCGTGCGCGGGCAGGACGTGGAGGTGCGGGCGCTCGACGAAGAGGCACTGGAGGGCGTGGACGTCGCCCTCTTCGACGTGCCCGACGAGGTGGCCGCGCAGTGGGCGCCGGTCGCCGTCGCGCGGGGCGCCGTCGTGGTGGACAACTCCGCGGCGTTCCGGCTGGACCCCGAGGTCCCGCTGGTGGTCCCCGAGGTCAACCCGCACTGTGTGCGCAACCGCGCGCGCGGCATCGTCGCCACCCCGAACTGCACCACCCTCTCGATGATCGTCGCGCTGGGCGCGCTGCACGCCGAGTTCGGCCTCGCCGAGCTGGTCGTCTCCTCGTACCAGGCGGCCAGCGGGGCCGGCCAGGCCGGCGTCGACACCCTGCGCGCGCAGCTCTCGCTGCTGGCGGCCGAACCCGGCGCGGGCACCGCCCCCGGCGGCGTACGGCGGGCCGTCGGCGACGACCTCGGCCCCTTCCCCGCGCCGCTCGCGCTGAACGTGGTGCCCTGGGTGGGCTCCGTGCAGGACGGCGGATGGTCGTCCGAGGAGCTGAAGGTCCGTGAAGAGTCCCGGAAGATTCTGGGACTGCCCGAGCTGCGGGTCACCGCGACCTGCGTACGCGTCCCCGTCATCAGCACCCACTCCGCCTCGGTGCACGCCCGCTTCGAGTCCGAGGTGAGCGTCGGACGGGCCCACGAGATCCTCGCCACCGCCCCTGGCGTGGTCCTTTTCGACGATCCGGCGGCCGGGGACTTCCCCACGCCCGCCGACGTGGTGGGCACCGATCCCACCTGGGTCGGCCGGGTCCGGCGCTCGATGGACGATCCGCAGGCCCTGGAACTCTTCGTCTGCGGCGACAATCTCCGCAAGGGATCTGCCCTGAATACGGTGCAGATCGGTGAATTGGTCGCCGCGGAACTCGCGGCCGACTAAGTGGAATTGTTTGTAGGATCTGTGAACACCCTGTGAGTGGGCGACGGGTCCCGTCCGTCCGCCGCGGGGTGTGATCGTGTTTGATTGATTGCCTCCGGCCTTGTGGGAACCGGGAGTTGGGTGGGGAGCGTCTCTGTCGTCGCCCTCGGACGAGGCCACGGCAAAATCGTGGCAATGGGGAGGGGCGGTTACGCATGGGGCGAATCGGTGATCCGAGCACACCGTCAAAAGCGGCGTCCTGCGCGTACAACCCTGACGGGGAGAAGCGTGTCCAACAGGCGTGGCAGCAGAGGTTCTCGACATCACGGCGGTCTCGCTGCGCGGCGCATCGGTGCGCCCGCGGCGTACGGCCCGCGCGCCCGGCGGAATGCCGGTGATCGCGCCCATGCCCGCGGCCCGGCCTGCCCGGACGGCGGCGCAGCCCTCCGTGGCGCCCGCGTCCCCGGGCACCGCCCCGGACACGGTCCCGGCCCCGGGCGCTCCCGCCGCGGAGCACCCGGCACGGCTTCCGGCGCAGCCTTCCGCGACGTACGGTCCCTCGCTCGTGGCCGCTGAGGAGACGACCCTCGCCGAGGGCACGACGGTCGACCACCTGACCGAGACCTACCGGGCGCACTACCGCTCGCTGCTCGGCCTCGCGGCGCTCCTGCTCGACGACACCGCCTCCTGCGAGGACGTCGTGCAGGAGGCCTTCATCCGCGTGCACAGCGCGCGCGGACGGGTCCGCGAGCCGGAGAAGACCCTGGCGTACCTGCGGCAGACGGTCGTGAACCTGTCCCGCTCGGCGCTGCGCCGCCGCATCCTGGGCCTCAAGCTGCTGTCCAAGCCGATGCCGGACATGGCGAGCGCCGAGGAGGGCGCGTACGTCAGCCTGGAGCGGGACGCGCTCATCAAGGCGATGCGCGGGCTCCAGCGGCGCCAGCGCGAGGTGCTGAGCCTGCGCTACTTCGCGGACATGACCGAGGCGCAGGTCGCCGAGACGCTCGGAATATCCCTGGGCTCGGTGAAGGCGTACGGTTCACGCGGGATCGCGGCGCTGCGCGTCGCGATGGAGGCGACCGCATGAGCACGGGCAGGAACGGGCCCGGCCGCGACCGCCGTGGCCGCGACGGGCACGGACGCGAAGGACATGGGCGCGACGGCCGTGGCGAGGGCCACACGCGCCACGGGTGGCGCGGCCCGGACGGGCCGCGAAACGACCGGACTGGGAACGGGATTGTGAACGACGGGTGCAACGGGCGCGAGGAGCGCCACGGGCGCGGTAACCCGCCGGGAGACGGGAACGGCCCGGTCCGGGGCGGCCCGG
This sequence comes from Streptomyces sp. NPDC004111, assembly GCF_042874215.1. Taxonomy (NCBI): domain Bacteria; kingdom Bacillati; phylum Actinomycetota; class Actinomycetes; order Kitasatosporales; family Streptomycetaceae; genus Streptomyces; species Streptomyces sp. NPDC004111. The sequence goes on along the minus strand of NZ_JBIAMU010000015.1, from coordinate 235,972 downwards.
CGGGCGGTTCCCCGTACGGGCCCGGCGGGGCGGACAACACCGTCCCGGGCGGCCCCTTCGGGCACGGCGCCGGGTCCGGCGCCGGTGCCTCCGTACCCGGCCCCGGCGGTCCGGCCGCCGGCCCCGTTCCCGACGGCCCCGCGCTCAGCCCCGACGAGCTGGCCGTCCGCCGGTTGATGCAGGGCGCGGTGGAGGGCCTGACGCCCTCCGACGGCGCCCTGGACCACCTGCGCAGAGCCGTCCCGGTCCGACGGGCCAGGCGACGGCAGGCGGTGGTCGGAATGGCCGCCGCCGTACTGCTGATAGGCACCGCGGTCCCGGCCTTCCTGCACGTGTCGAACTCCGGCGACTCCACCACCGCCCACCCCGCCAACGCGGGCCACGCCGAGACCTCCAAGGGCACCGACGGCGACTCGCCGGACGCCGGCACCGACGGCGGCTCCCGCGGCACGGGCAGCGACCCCGAGGACAGGACCCCGGGGAAGTCGCCCGGCCAGGACCCGGAGGACAAGCAGAAGGAGTCCGAGGCGGGCAGCCCCGACGCGGGCCAGGGCGGCACCGGCGGCGGCACGGGCGGCAAGAGCTCGGGCCAGGGCGCGTACGAGCAGATCAGCGGCGAGCCGCCGAAGCCCGCCTGCGACGGGGGCCAGCTGAAGGTCGTCAAGGCGGTCTCCGGCACCCCGGACGCCAAGGGCCGCGTCTACGGCACCTTCCGCATCGCCAACAAGTCCGGCTCGGAATGCGCGGTACCGGGCGAGGGGCGGATGAACTTCCAGGCGATGGGCGCGGCCGACCAGTCGCGCATCAAGGTCGTCGACCACACCTCCGGCGACCCGGCGGACGGCCTGCCCGACCCGGCGAAGGAGGCGCGCGCCCTGGTGCTGCCCCCGGACGCGGCGTACGAGGTGCAGTTCGCCTGGGTCCCCCAGGACACCTGCCCCACGGGCGGCGCCTCCCCGGACCCCACGCCCACCAGCGGCACCGGGGACACCGGCGGGCAGGCGACGGGCGGCGGCACCCCGGGCGGCGACGGCGGCGGCAAGGTCCCCGAACCGGACCCCGGCGTCGGTACGGACTCGACGGGTACGGCCCCGCAGCTCGGCACGGCCGACGGCGACCCGGCGGACGGCAAGGTCGCGGTGTCCCACACGGCGGAACCGGGCGCCCCGAGCGCGGAGACCACGATCCCCAACGCCTGCGCGGGCACGATCTACCGAACGGGCGTCCTGGACGCACCCTGAGGAACGCGCCGACGGAAGCGGCTGCCGGCCGGGGTGCGGCGGGCGGTCGTGCGGGGCGGGTGCCGCGCACGGAGGGGCTCGGCGGACGGTCGTGCCGGACGCGCGTCCCGGACGGAGCGGTGCACCGGGTGGTCGTTCCGCACGGGTGCCGCGCACGGAGGGGTTCAGCGGACGGACGGGTTCAGCGGGTGGTCGTGCCGGACGTGTCCCGGGCCGCTTCGTCGGGCCTGCCCGTCGTCGCCACCGCGTCCGCGTCCGCCGCGGTCGTTCCGGTCCCCGCGGGCTTCGGGCTCTCCGCCGGTCCGGCGTCCTGCGACGGTTCCGGGGACGGGGACCCGGCGTCCTCCGCCGTGATTCCCAGCTCCAGGTCGCGAGCCGCCTCCGCCTCGCGTCGCATCAGCCGGAACCACATGAAGAGCACGAACCCGGCGAAGACGAACCACTCGCCGGTGTAGCCCAGGTTCTGGAACGCCTTCAGGTCGAGTCCGCTGCCCTGCGGCGCCACCGCGGGCACCGGCTTCAGGCCGCTCTCGCCACTGCTCTGGGTGATCCACGCGTCCTGGACCGGGTACGGGACGAGGTTGACGAGCGTCGCGGAACTGATGATGCCGACCTGGCCCTCGGGCAGTCCGCCGGAGGCGTTCACACCGGAGGTCCTGGCGTTCTCGGGGGCCTGGAGCGCACCGGTGACGGTGACCTCGCCGGCGGGCACGGGCGGCGGGATGGCCTTGCGCGCGTCGCCCGGGGCCCAGCCCCGTACGACCGGCAGCGCCTTGCCGCCCGCGGCCCGGGTCTTGAGCATGGCGAGGACGTAGTACCCCTGCTTGTCGTCGAGGGTCCGGCCCGGCACCAGGAACTGCTCGCCGTACCGCCCGGACGCCTTCGCCTGCCTGCCCGAGGTCTCGGTGGAGACCGGCAGCAGCTCGTCCAGCTCCACCGCCGCCTGCTTCGTGGCGTCGGGGGCCGCCTCCGCGCTGCGGTGCGAGTCGACCCGGTCCTCGAAACGGCCCAGCTGCCAGGACCCCATGAACACGCAGAAGGGGATGGCGAGCACGACGAAGAGGTTGATCCCCCACCAGCGCGGAGTCAGCAGAAACCGGTACACGCCCCCACGGTACGTTCCCGCGCCGCCCCGCCGAAGGGCGGGGCGGCACTTGGAACGCGCGCACCGCGCGCACCGCGCGCACCGCGCGCACCGCGCGCACCGGGAACGCGCGCCGAGCCCGCCCGCGCTCCCGGGCCCGCCCCGCGCCCCGGCCCACGGATCAGCCCAGGTGCCTCCGTACGAAATCGATCTCCAGGGCGACCTGCTTGATCCGCTCCTCCACCACCAGCGACCCGTGCCCGGCGTCGTAGCGGTACACCTCGTGCACCGCGTCCCGCGCGACCAGCCGCTCGACGTAGTTGTCGATCTGCCGGATCGGGCACCGGGGGTCGTTGACGCCCGCCGAGATGTACACCGGAGCCCGCACCGAGTCGACGTACGTCAGCGGCGACGAGGCCGCGAACCGCTCCGGGACCTCCTCGGGAGTGCCGCCGAGCAGCGTCCGGTCCATCGCCTTCAGCGCCTCCATCTCGTCCTCGTACGCCGTGACGTAGTCGGCCACCGGTACGGCCGCCAGGCCCAGCGCCCAGGCCTCCGGCTGCACGCCGAGCCCGAGCAGCGTCAGATAGCCGCCCCACGAGCCGCCGGACAGCACGATCCGCTCCGGGTCGGCGAGCCCGGAGGACACCGCCCACTCCCGGACCGCCGCGATGTCCTCCAGCTCGATGAGGCCGACGCGGTGCTTGAGGGCGTCCGTCCACTCCCGGCCGTAGCCGGTGGAGCCCCGGTAGTTGACCCGCACCACCGCGTAGCCGTGGTCGACCCAGGCCGCCGGGCCCGCCGCGAACGAGTCGCTGTCGTGCCAGGTCGGCCCGCCGTGGATCTCGAAGATCGTCGGGAACGGGCCCTCGCCCCCGGCCGGCTTCTGCACCAGCGCGTGGATGCGCCCGGCCGGACCGTCCACCCACACGGTCTCCACCGGCACGGACTCCGGCGCCCTGGCCCCGGGCGGGTCGAGCACCACACCGCCGCCGGTGGAGCGCACCGCGGACGGCTGCGCGGCCGACGACCACAGGTACTCGATGGTCCCGTCGGGCCTGGCGGTGGCCCCCGAGACCGAACCGGCGGGCGTCTCCACCCTGGTCAGCGCGCGGGCCCCGATGTCGTACCGCCACAGCTCGCTGCGTGCCTCGAAGCTGTGCCCGATGAGCAGCGCCGAACCGTCCGGGTACCAGTCGGCACTGACGTCGCCGGGCAGGTCGATCGCCAGCTCCGTCTCCGTACCGGCGACCGGGTCCCAGATCATCGGCTCCCAGCGACCGCGCCGCTGGTGCCCCACCAGCAGCCGGCTGTCCCCGGCCACCGGGGCGAAGCCGAGGACGTCCAGCCCCAGCTCCTTCGTGCCGCCCTTGGTGTCGTCCAGCTCGGCGACGGTCGACCCGTCGGTCCGCACCACGCGCAGCGCCGAGTGCATGGCGTCGCCGTGCTCGGTGTGCTCGACGGCGATCAGGGTGCTGTCGTACGACAGGTCACCGACCCCGCCGGACTCCCGGTGCCGGTAGATCTCCACCGGCGCCTCCGCGCCCGGCAGCACCACGTGCACGGTCGAGCCGTCCTCGTCGGTGGACCGCCCCACCACGGCGGTCCCGTCCCGCCCCAGCGCGAGCCCGGCCGGGTACGACGGCTCCAGACCGGGGACCGCGGTGACGTCGTCGCCGCCGCCGAACGGCTGCCGCCGCCACACCCCGAACTCGTCGCCGTCGGTGTCGTCGAACCACCAGATGTCCCGGCCGTCCGGGGTCAGCACACCGTCCGTGGTCCCGTTCGGGCGGTCGGTGACCTGGCGCTGGGCCCCGGTGGCCCGGTCCCAGGCGTACAGCTCGTAGGTGCCCGTCGCGTTGGACACGAACAGGGCGTGGTCGGGGGCCTCGTCGGCCCAGTCGGGCAGGGACACCCGCGGGGCGCGGAAGCGCTGCTCCCACACGGGCACGGTGGTCCGGTCGGTGCCGTCGTCATCTCGATTGCTCATGGCTCCATCAAAGCCGATGGGTACGACGGACATTCCCCGCCTGTGGACAACGAGGCGCGGGAGGGTCCCCGGGCGCCGGGTTGTCCACAGGCACCGCGCCCCGGCCGAGCGCGGCCGGGCGGTCCGCGGCGCACGCCGGCGCCTCTCCCGGGCAGCCCTCCGCCGCACGGCGGAGCGGGATCCTCCCGCCGCAGGAGGGCTGCCCCACGACCCGTTCCTAGCCTCGGAACATGGGAATCGACCGGACCCGCCAACCCCGCTGGCCCGCCCGCGCGCTGGCCGCACTCTTCCTCCTGTACGGCCTGGGCAAGGCCGTCTTCGCGGCCCAGGGAAAGCTCGGCTTCCCGGGCGGCCCCACGGTGCCCGCCGAGGAGTACGCGACCTACGCGGCCGACATGATGGACGTCACAGCCGCCCAGTGGCTGGCCGCCTCGAACGGCCTGGCGGGAGCCCTGCTCTTCCTCGTCGCCGCCTCCTCGATGGCCCGGCGGATCCCCCGTCCCGTCCTGCTCCCGGCGCTGGCCGTCGCCTCGGTGGGCATCGGCGCGGGCATGGTGGTCCTGGTCGCCGACGGCCTCCTCGGCCTGGGCGTGGGCTGGCGCTGGTACCACGCGCTGCTGGGGCTCACCGTGCTCGCCCTGCTGGCACTGGCGCTCCGCTCGTACCTCAGGACCGTGCGCCGTGCCCCAGCAGCTCCCTGACCGCGCGCTCGCTCCAGGTGCCCGCGGCCCCCGGACAGTTCGCCAGGTACGCCGCGACCGACCCGGCGTCCCAGGCCCCGGCGGCGAGCAGGCCACCGGCCAGGTACGCCAGGTACCCGGCCGCCGGAGCGTTCAGCTCCGCCTCGGCCACGGACCACGGGGCGGTGAACGTCAGCAGCGGATGCCCGGACAGCTCCCCGGGGCACACCAGGGTCTCGTACCGCCCCTCGCCCTGTACGGACCGCCCCCGCGCGAGCACCTCGCGGAGGTCGAGGTCGGGGCCCTCGCCCGGCTCCCGGTACATCTCCTGCGCCGCGATGTCGGAGAACTGGGCGACGGTCACCAGCCGTGCGCGGGCCAGTGCCCGCCCCGGGGCGTCCGGGTCGTAGAAGGCCCGGCCGCCGCCCGACCACACCGGCGACCGGGTGGCGAAGTACACCGTCCCGGGCAGTTCCACGGCGACGGAGGCCACCGGCGCACTGCGGTCCCGGCAGCCCGGATACGTCCGTGCCGCCCCCTCGGGCCGGCCGCCCCGGAGATACGAAGCCAGCCGCTCCGTATGCGTGTTGGACCCGTAGGCCACGTACCAGACCCGCCGCACCGCCCCGGTGCCTCCCCCCCCGTCCGACCGCTCGGGGGATTGTCGGTCCCCCGCACTAACGTGCCCACCACAAGAGCCCGTTGACCACGAACGCGCCCCGAACCGCCCACGAGGAGCCACGATGCCCGGAGGAACGACCGCGCAGCCCGCCGAGGACCCGCAGACCCCGGCCCCGGAGTACGCGGACCTGGTGCGGGAGACCACCCTCCTCAACCCGGAACCCGGCGAACCCGGCGTCGCCGAGAGCTCGCTGGGCGGCGAACTGCTGTGGCCCGCGGCCGAACCGTGGCCGTACTGCGCCCAGGACGACCACTGGACGTACGGGACCGACCTGCGCAACCACACCCCGATCGTCCCCGGCGAGGTGCCGATGGTGCCGGTGCTCCAGCTGTACGCCCGGGACGTCCCCGGGCTGGAGTTCCCGGCGGGCAAGGACGTACTGCAACTCCTGTGGTGCGCCCTGACGCACGAGCAGGACCCCGGCCCGGTAATGCCGCGGCTGTACTGGCGCAATGAGGCCGAGGTGCTGGCGGGAGGGGTGCTCAGCCCGCACCCCGAGGCGACCGAGGGCCAGTACGACGAGGACAACATGCCCACCCCGTCCACGCTGTCCCCGGCCACCGCACAGGACCACCCGAGCGGGTTCGACCTGCCCGAGGGGATGCGGGGGAGCGGCCTGCCCGGCCCCCGCCCCGCGGCGGACGGCTTCGAGTGGCTCCCCGACGCCCATGTCGTCGCCACCAAGGTCGGCGGCTGGCCGGCCTGGACGCAGCCCGCCCAGTGGCCGGACTGCGACGCGGGACACCGGATGGAGCACCTCCTCACCCTCACCGGCGACATCCAGCTGGGCGACTGCGGCGGCGTCTACTTCTTCCTCTGCCGTGCGTGCCCCGGCCTCCCGTGGGACTGGCGCTTCGACTGCCACTGATGCCACCGGCGGCAACGCGCCCCCCGGGCCGGGGGCACGTTGCCGAGGGGCACCGGCCTGCCGGTGCGGCGCCGCGTCGTCGGGGGACCCTTCCCTGCCGGTTCGGCGCCGCGGTCAAGGCCCGGCCCGCCGTACCGGAACGCGGAGTTCGGCCGGCACGGCCCCCCGCGCGACACGTACGGCGAGGTCGTGCAGCTTCTCCTGGCGGGCCCGCGCGTGGGCGCGCAGCCGGGCGAAGGCCTCCTCCACACCGATGCCGAGCCGGGCCGCCAGCGCCCCCTTTGCCTGTTCGATGACGACGCGGGTCCGCAGGGCGTTCTGCAACTGTTCCACGACCTCGTCCCTGGAACGCAGCAGCAGCCGGTACTGGAGCCAGGCCCCGGCGGCGTCGGCGAGCACCTGCGCCAGCCGCAGGTCCGGCGCGCTCGGCACCGCGCTGCCGTCGCCCAGCAGGTTGACGGAGCCGACCGTGTGGGCGCCGACCCTCAGCGGCACGGCGGCGACACCGGTGATGCCGGCCCGCAGCGCCTCCGGCGCGAAACGGGGCCAGCGCCGCAGCCCCGGACTCCCGGGGCCGAGCGCGAGGGGGGCGAGGGTGGCACCGGCCCGGGTGCTGTCCAGACAGGGGCCCTCGTCCAGGGCGAGCTGGAGTTCCACCAGCCGTCGGCAGACCTCGTCGCTGGCGGTGAGGTAGTCCACCTGCCCCGCCGCGTTCAGGACCGTCGCCCCCGCCGCGCGCACCCCCACCAGGGACACCACGTACGAGGTGAGGTCGTGCAGGAGGTCCGGGGCGTCGTACCCGTAGGTGCGGGTGGCCATGTCGAGAACCGCCTCGGCGACCAGTACCTCGCGGTCCGTGGTGTGCATCGAACGTTCCTCGATCCTGAGGGGGTGGGGCGTGGGGCGTGGGGCGTGGGGTCTGAGGGGGGTGCGGGGTCCGAGGGGCGTGGGGGAGTCCCCCGTCCGGCCCGGAACCCAGTCAAGACCGGTCCGGCGACGCCCGGCCATGCGGGAAACGCAGCGGTCGGCGTGCCGGCTGCGCGCGACGCGCGCCCGGCGTGGCCCGGCTGCCTCTTATCGGGCCCGCGATGGCCGCTCCCGCGCCGGTCAGGGGCCGTTCCGGTGCAGGGTCTCGTGCGGAAGGCAGCCGTAGACGCCGCGGTAGACGGAAGCGAACCTGCCCGGCTGGAAGAAGCCCCACCGCGCGGCGACGGCGGTGACGGTGGTTTCGGAGCCGGCACCGGCCGCCACCAGCTCGGCGTGCGCGTGGGCCAGCCGCACCCGGCGTACGTAGCCCATGGGCGTGGTGTCCAGGTGCCGCCGGAAGGCGCACTGCACGGTACGGACGCTGACGTGCGCGGACTCGGCGATGTCGGCCACGCTCAGGTCCGTGTGGGCGTGCTCCTCGATGTGGGCGATGGCCCGGCGCAGAATCACCGGGCGGGCGTCGTCGCACCCGTCGCCCGGGAAACCGGTCGGCACACGGTACGGGAAGGCCCTCAGCACGGTCGCCACCGGGCAGCGTGGGAGGGGCGCCACGAGCAGCGGCCGACCCCGCGGGACCGGGAGACGGCGACTGCCGATGGTGTGTGACTCCTCCCCTCCGGCCACGGACGGGACGGCCCGCCCACCGGTGAGCCGCCCCCGTGCGACACGTCAGCCGGGGGCGGGGTACGCCCGCCGGGCGAGCAACTCCGCCGCGCGCAGGACGAGTCGGGCGCGGCCTCCTCGTAAGGCACCCGGACGAGGCCGCTCCCGGACACGGACGTCGCACCGCACGGACCGTTCTCCAGCTGATCCAGTTGATCTTGTGCACGGACACGCCCGAGCAACACCGGCCACCGGAACGCCGGACCGACGACCAAAGCCGTCCGCCCCCACCCCCACTCCCATCCCCCTTCCCCTTCCCCTTCCCCTCCCCCTTCGCTTTTCGTACCTGTCGGGCCGAAGACGGCGCTCACACTTCTAGCCAACTCGCTTACGGCACAACAGAATTCGAAGGGTCCGGCAATGACGGACTCGTCGGCCCAGACCCCGCCGACGACGCGGCGAACGGACCGGGCCCCGCCATGACGCGCACCGGCCGGCGGGCCCGGACGGTACGCGCACCCCGGACGCCCGATCCCGCGCCGAAGGTCGTTGCCCACCGCCCTCACCCCGTACGGCGGTCCCGCAGGGCGTCGCTCGGTGGTCTGCCGAACTCCTGGCGGTAGAGGGCGGAGAACCGGCCGGGGCTGGAGAAGCCCCACTGCGCGGCGACACCGGTGACGGTCACCCCGTCCCCGCGGACGGCGTCGTACAGCTGCTCGTGCGCGTGGTGCAGCCGTACGTGCCGCAGATAACGCATGGGCGTGGTGTCCAGGTGGCGCCGGAAGGCGAGCTGGACGGCGCGCACGGAGACGCGGGCCGCCGCGGCGATGTCGGTGACGGTGAGGTCCCGGTGCGGGTTGGCCTCGATGAAGGCGACCGCACGGTGCACCGTGGCCGGATGGGCGTCGCGCCGGTCCTCGATCGTCGGCTCGGTCAGCGCGGTGTTCGGGAATGCCGTCAGCGTGGCCGCGGCGAGCAGCCGCGCGGCCTGCGCCCCTACCAGCGGGCCGCTGACGGTCCGGGAACTGGTGACCAGGGTGCGGACCATCGCGACGGTACGGGCCCACTGCGCGCCGGCCAGCGGCGAGTACGGCCGGTTGCCGACGATCGACACCGGCCCCCGCACCCCGGGCCCGTTCTGCGCGACCTCCCCGAGCAGTTTGGGTTCGAGGAAGGTGAAGTCGGCGTCGAGGTCCCGGATGCTCCCGCTGAACGACACGTCGGGCTGGGCCACCAGATAGACGGAACCCTGCCGGCAGCGCAGCTCGTCCCGCCCGAACCGGTAGCCGACCCGCCCACCGTGCACATGCCCGAAGCACAGCGTCTGCAACGGCTCGCACTCCACGTCCAGGTGCATCCGAAAGGTCATCCGGTCCGTCCGGGCCCGCCCGAGCTGCTCCTGCACGACGCGCAGCAGATGCTGGTCACCCCGTGCGCTGAGCCGCGTCGAGGTGTACTGCTCCCGGAAGAACTCGCTGACGACCTCCAGGTCCGTGACCTCGAACGTCTGCGCCATGGCCCGCTCCCACCCCCGCCACCACCGACCGGAACCCACCACCCGCCCCGATCCCGTGACTCCGGCTTACCACCGCACCCGCCACCCCTGCACACAATCCGACCCACCGAACCCCAACGCGCCCCCACTCAGCCAAAGAGCGCCGCAACACCACCCCCTGAGCGCGGGTCCACCCAACGAACGCCGCCCCGTACACCAAGAGCCCTTCCCGCCCAACAAGCACCGCCCCGGGGGGGGTGCACCGGAACAGCCACCCAACGCACACGACAACAGACGAGGCCCCCACCGAATCCGGTGAGGGCCTCGCCTGCTGTGTTGGCTGTCGGGGTGGCGGGATCTGAACCCACGACCTCTTCGTCCCGAACGAAGCCCCGGCACTCCTCCGACCTGGTGATTTCCCGCTTCTCCGGGAGGTAGGCGGTCCCGGGCCGGTCAGAGATGCATCATCGACATGAGTTCAGCGCTCCGCACACCGGTCGACACCGCGGGGACCTCTTGGCCCGGCTTCACCCATCCCGCTGCGACGGCGGAGGCCACAGCCGCCTTCTCGTCCGCATCCGCCCCAGCATTCAACGCTTCGTCCTCGCCCTTGGCTGCTGCCGTGGCGGCAGCGCCCGCGGACTGCGAGGCCTTGACAGCGGCGCGGCAGGCAGCAGCAGAGGGCTCGCTGTCGCCGTCACAGAGCTGGGCCGCCTGGGCGGCCTGGGCCGCGGCAGCGGCGGAGTTCCTCGCGCACCGGGAGTCCGCCGCAGGATCGGGAGCGGACTCGGCGAGCACGGCGAGTGCCTGGGCGGAGACCCGCGCCGCGTTACCGGCCTTCCAGACGATCTGCTCCTTCGTCATACCGCCCTCGCCCGGCTCACTCGGGGCGTGCTGCTCGACGTAATGACACACAGCCGTCGCCCTGGCCGCAGCGCTCGCGGCGCGAGCGGCATGCTGTTCGCGGAGGGAAGTAGGCAGAGTGACCATCCCCGACTCCTCAGAAGAGGGCCCTGGGGTCTGTGAGTCATCCCGCTGGTCACCGTTTCCGACGTGCTCGCTCATGGCCATCTCCTTGCCTGACAGGGTGATGGAGCGCCCATCGTGGGGGCGTCGGGCAGGGTGACACGTCAGGCGCCAACAGACCAGAGCAACCGCTCAGGAAGCGGTGTCCTCGTTACGTCGAGCGGGAGGGAGCAGGAGGTCCCGCTGAGGGTGCCTCTCGCCCTTGACGCTGCCCTTGACGCCGAGGTCGACCCGAGCGGCCTCATGGAACTCGTTGATCTCGTTGAACACGGCTCGGTTCACGCTGCGCCAGTCGTCCAACGTCCCTTCGGTCTTGCCTTGCGCCTGCCAGTCGACCTTCAGCGCCGCGGCCGACAACTGATGTGCGGCTTCGACGACATCGTCACCGCCAAGGAGCATGACCCGCTCGAAGGCGCGCCCCCGGGACCGGACGAGCTCGATCAACTCAAGGTTCAGCTCCGTTTGGGACTTCGGGCTGGAACGTATGCGGGTGGTGTCCTCGTACAGCTCGACGGACAGGTAGATGCATGCCCGAACGGAGTCGACGAAGGTCTCGTACGCGGTGAGCTTCGAGGTGTCCCAACGGGTCAGCAGCGCATGCTTGTTGCGCGTGCGCTCCATCATGTAGGTCGTTGCGTACGTGGTGAGTGCGCCGAGGAGCACCGCGGCAATCGTGATGAGCTGTTCGCCGGTCTCCACCAGTCCCCCAGGTGTGGCCCACTCCTAAAAATGACTGGGTGATCGTATGGGGGAGGGCCGGACCGATGTGGGTGAATGCTGAAACAGAGGGGGTCAGGGTCCGTCACACGGCATTCATCGAGGTCAGCGACATGCCGTGACGCTGTGACAGCTGTGACGCCCCCATCTGTTTCAGCACCTCCCCACCGCTTCCCTCGGAGGGGGACGTTGGCCTGACTGACATCGGTCCAGTGGACGAATCTGCTCCCCGGCCCACGGCCCATTCGCTACAGAAACAGGCCGAAGGCCTTGTCCACTGACCAGACCTGCCAGGACATGGCGAGAAGGCCCACGATCGAGATCAGGGCCATCATCAGATTCTGCCCCTGCTCCCCCCAGTCGTGGATCATCAGCACCAGATAGATCAGATTCAGGATCAGGCCGCAGACCAGCGCGATCGGCGTCAGGAAGCCAACGATCAGCCCGAGTCCGAGGGCGAGTTCCGCGTAGGCGACGAGGTAGGCCATCAGGCGCGGGCGCGGCTTCACGATCCGGTCGAAGCCGCGGCGGACGAACGGCCAGCGGTGGTCGGCGGCGATCCCCTCCGCCCATCCGATGCCCCCGCCGGCGAACCAGGTCTTCTTGTCCTTGTGCCGCCAGCTCTCCAGCCACCACAGGCCGAGGCCGATACGTAGCACTGCCAGCCACTCGGCCCCGCTGAGCCAGATCGTCTCCACCTCGTGCCCCTCGCTCCCGCTAGAACTGATGGTGCGTCAGTTCAGCGGAGGTGGCGCAATACCGCAAGAGGGCGAGTTACCTGCTTCTCCTTGTCGCCCGGGGTGTGAGCCCCTAACCTCAAACTGATGGGTCGTCAGATTCGAGTCGGTTGAGCCGACGAGCAGCTGGGGGTACAGCGTGGTGGGAAACGAGATCGGCACAAGGGAGATCCCCAAGGTCATCAGCGTGGACGACCACGTGATCGAGCCCGCGCACCTCTTCGACACATGGCTGCCGAAGAAGTACCGGGACAAGGGCCCCAAGCCCTTCACCGCCGGCATCGGCGAGCTGGAGTACATCGGCGGGAAGTACCGCTTCAACACCGATCCCGAGGGTCAGATCACCGACTGGTGGGAGTACGAGGGGCTGTTCTTCCCGTACAAGCGCATCATCGCGGCCGTCGGCTTCTCCCGCGACGAGATGACTCTCGACGGCATCACACGGGAGCAGATGCGGCGTGGCTGCTGGGATCCGAAGGCACGCCTGGCGGACATGGACCTGAATCACGTCGAGGCCTCGCTCTGCTTCCCGACCTTCCCGCGGTTCTGCGGACAGACCTTCGCCGAGGCCAAGGACAAGGAGGTCGGGCTCGCCTGCGTCCGGGCGTACAACGACTGGATGGTCGAGGAGTGGTGCGGCGACAGTGGCGGCCGGCTGATCCCGCTGTGCCTGATCCCGCTGTGGGACATCGACCTCGCCGTTGCCGAGATCAAGCGAAACGCCGCCCGTGGCGTCCGTGCGGTGACCTTCAGCGAGATCCCGACGCACCTCGGGCTGCCGTCGATCCACTCCGGCTACTGGGACCCGTTCTTCGCCGCGTGCGAGGAGACCGGGACGGTCGTGAACATGCACATCGGCTCGTCGTCGCAGATGCCCGCGGCCTCGCCGGACGCCCCGCCGGCGGTCCAGGCCTCGCTGTCCTTCAACAACGCGATGGCGTCGATGATGGACTTCCTCTTCTCCGGCGTCCTGGTGAAGTTCCCGCGACTCAAACTGGCGTACAGCGAGGGGCAGATGGGGTGGATCCCGTACGCCCTGGAGCGCGCCGACGACGTGTGGGAGGAGCATCGGGCGTGGGGCGGGGTGAAGGACCTGATCCCGGAGCCCCCGTCCTCGTACTACTACCGGCAGATCTTCTGCTGCTTCTTCCGCGACAAGCACGGCATCGAAGCGATCGAGACCGTTGGCGTGAACAACGCGACCTTCGAGACCGACTATCCGCACGTGGACTCGACATGGCCGCACACGAAGCAGGTGGCCGAGGAGCACGTCGGACATCTACCGGAAGACGTTGCGTACAAGCTGCTGCGGGGTAACGCCATCCGCATGCTGGACCTGGCGTTCGACCAAGAGCGCACCGCCACGACCGCGGTCTGAAGAGGAAGAGGCCGGGTCCCCTAGGCCAGCGACTCGGCGTCGACGCGGGAGAACACCAACTCGCTCTCGCCCACGATCGGCCCACGCCATCGCACCGGTGGTGTCGGCCGACGTAGGGCGAGCGGATAGCTTTCGGGCTTGTAGTCGCTGGGCAATCGGTACGTGTGGAACCCGTGCTCACGCATGGTTTCCAGCAACTCCTCAACAGAGTCACCCAGCTTGGCCATCCGCTCAGGAGTGACCTCGACGGCGATCTCGACGTCGTGGCGCAGTTCTCCGATGGCCGGGGCGAGCCCTCGGACGACGCCGCCTTCCGCGCCTTCGACGTCGATCTTGATGACGCGGGCCCGGGAAAGCTCCTCCATCTCCAGGAGTGCGGGGAGCGGACGTGCCTCCATGTCGAAGGACGACTCCGCGGGCCCGTCGTACGGGACGATGCTGTTGGCGCCCATGTTGTTCGAGCTGGCGAGCACGAACGTCAAGATCTTCGGGCTGTCGGTGACGGCGCCGTTGATGGCGCGGACGTTCTCACAGCCGTTGAGTTCAAGGTGCTGCAGCAGTCTGCGGTGGAACACGGGGGAGGCCTCGATGGCGACCACTCGGCCGGTGCTGCCGACCAGTCGCGAGCCGAGAACGGAGAAGTAGCCCACGTTGGCACCGACGTCGATCAGTACGTCGCCCTCCTTGAGACGACCCTGCAGCCATCGGGTCATGTGGGGCTCCCACACCCCGAAGAGGCTGATGAACCGCTGGATCAAGTCGCGGGTGTCGACGGCGAACCGGGCCCCGAAGCGAGCATCGACCACCCGTTGTCGAGGGTGGTCCCGCAGTTGGGGATTGAGGTACTTGGCAGCCAACTGCCCTTTGAGCAACGTGCCGGGTGCGTTGCGAACGTATCCACGACCAAGAGTGGTCATGAGTTCCGATACCGACGGAGGAACAGCGGGAAGCATGCTCGTGACCGTACGGGCCTGTCCTGACGGCGGCAAGACTCCTCCGTCCCGCTCGACAGCGCCTGATCACGTGTACATCGACGGCTGACGGCCGACCATCGGTAATCCAGGAAGCATCAGGCTATGGGAAGTCTTGAACCATTTGTGCGCCGGTGGGGCACTGGGGTGTGTTCGTTGGGGCGCAGGTGTCAGGCCTGCGCGTGGCAGGGGCACTGTCGTGGGGCGACCAGGCCTCAAGTTCTGAAGCGCGCGATATTCGCGTTTGCTACGGTCGGACGGTTGGCTCATGGTCGGCACACTCATGGGAAGGTATGCCGTGAACCCACCGCCCAACGGGCCAGGTTCGGCCGGTGCTGCTGCAGATCTCGCGGTCAATGGCGACAAGCTGAGGAAGCTTGCTGAGGACCTCGACGCGATGCAGGAAGCACTTACGAACCAGCTTCTCCGCATGGACAAGATTGTGGACGACATCGAAGCTCGCTGGCGCGGACCCGCGTCAGAGGAGTACCGCACCAAGCATCGGGCCGCCGCCAAGCATGCCGTCCGCATTCGGAGAACCATGAACCTCCTGGCGAAAGCTGTCCGCCTGAGCAAGGACGGATTCTCGGCAGATGAGCTTGACGTCTTGGAGGAGTTCAGGCGCATTCAGTCCGGCATCGACATCCAGGCAGAGACGGATGTGCTGTCCACTCCCAACACCGCACCCGCGCCGAAGGCGGTCCCGCACAGCCGCATCGGCGACTTGTAATCAGGGCAGGGCCACCATAGGGGGAACCATGTCGTTGGACGGCGACCACATATCAGTCGACTTCGCGGCGTTGCAGGGTATGGCCGAGGATCTCGAAGGGATACTCAAGACGCTCAACGAACAGCTTGCCCTGCTCTACCGGCGCGCGGAGAAGACCGTCCTCACCTGGGACGGTGAGGCCCGCCAAACCTTTGTCGACGAGCTCGACAAATGGGACCGATCGGCCCAGGATCTACAGGCTACTCAAGCCTGGCTGCACGACATCGTGGTGAACGGCAGCCTCACCTATGCTTCCGCGCACCGGGCCGTGCTGCGCGGCTGGGGAGCCGCTTGATGAGTACGCCCCCTTCCCCTGCCGTGAACGGCGGCTTCGATGTCCAGCCGATGCACGTCTACCATGCGGCCGAACTGGTGAGCCTTGCGCAGGCCGCCCACGCGGAGCGGGCATTCGTACTCGTCGATGTGCTGAACAAGTACGACCAGTCCGCCGGGGCCGGCCGGGGTGCGGATGCGTTCGCTGACGCCTATATGGAGGTCACTGAGAAGTTCCTGGAGGCGTGGGGTCGCAGCGTGGTCAGTGCTGGCGGAGCCTCTGTCGGCCTGAACTCCACCGCCACCCACTACGCAGTGGCCGAATGGGAAGCGGCAGGCCGCAAGGGGGAACAGCCCCGCCATCCGGTACCCCTGGTCATCAACAAGCCTCCGCGCTATGGCCCTGTGAATCCCATCAAATGGACGGGGACCGGCGAGGACGTCGATTCCTGGTGGATCACCGGGGCTCTGGGCGAGATCCCCGACTTCGCTGCTGATGTCATCCGGCCAGCCATCGAGCATGGACTCCGTCTCGGCAAGGTCCACGAGATCACCCCGGGCATCGAGGAGGGGGACGTCCGGGACATGGCCAAGGCATGGAGGAAGCTCGGTTCCGAGGCTGTCAAGGCCTCGGACGAGTTCAATGCCGCCATCGCAGGAATCACAGATCCGAAGGACAAGGGTGAGTGGCAGGCTGCCATGCGGACCTTCGGCCAGACGATCTGGGGAACCACGGCGTGGGGCCGTCAGCTTGACGCGGACGGCAATCGGAGCCAGACGGGTCGTCAGTGGCGGACCAGCAAGGACCTTCCGCCGTCCAAACGGCGTCCTGCTCTCGACGTCCTGAAGAAGACGGCGGACGAGATCGCGGTCGTTCTGGAGCACCTTGCTGATGTCGGCGAGAAGACCACGAAGTTCACGAAGCAGGCTGCCATCAACGCAGCGAGGGCTACGGCTGCGGACCTCAGTGATGTCAGTCTGACGAACTTGACCAAACTGGTGGTCGGGGGGCTCGTCGGCCGGATCGTCCTCACGTTCCGTTCTCATATGGACAAGCAAGGGTGCGACGCGGTCGTCGAGCGCTACCACAATGAGTTCACCGAGGCAGCGGGCAGGATGAAGGCGCTGCTCCCGGAACTTGAGATCGCGATCAAGAGTGCTCCGACCTACCAGGCCGAGATCGCCCGCGCTCGGAGCTTCGGAGGACGTTCACTCAACGAATTCAAGAAGGAACACCGATGGCAGATCGGTGGTGAAAGCCCCTTCCCTTACATGTATTCGCTGGACTTGGCGACGAACGAGGGGCTCCAGGGTGCCCACACCATCGACAAGCATGTCGGCAAGACGGATGAGCAGCTCTTGCAGCGAATCCAGGACCAGCAGCGCGCCAACGGAAAATTCGACATCCTCTCCTCCTCGTCCTTCACGGACCTCAACTCGGCCCAGAAATATACCCAGTACAACATTCGAGAGAACACCGGTGAGATTCAGGACTGGCTCAAGAATCCACCGCCTGCGGAGAATCTGAGCATCGAGGTCTCCTCCGTCCAGAACCTCGGCCCGTTCAGTGTTCCCGAGGTAACCGGTCGGACAGTCGGGGTGGACGGCGCTACCGGCCGCGTAGAGCCCGCCCGGGATACTCATGGCGTGACCAGTCGCCTCAAGTACGACCCGAGCCTGAATCCGCCGTTCGTCGTCTACACCTCGGCACCGGAATAGGGGGGGCGAGCCATGCAAGGTCCGCTCGACGCGCAGGCATGGTCGGAGGCGCTCAAGCTGTACGAGTGGGTCTCTACGTTCGTCGGAGTTGCTCCGCGCGAGCACGACGAGTGGTGGTCCGACGTGGGGGCGATCATGCGTCTTGAGACCCACGACCCACGCGGCTGGGAGTCCATTGATCCCTACGAGGGAGAGGACGAGCGTGGGGACGATCCGTTGTTC
Organism: Streptomyces sp. NPDC004111; assembly: GCF_042874215.1. Taxonomy (NCBI): domain Bacteria; kingdom Bacillati; phylum Actinomycetota; class Actinomycetes; order Kitasatosporales; family Streptomycetaceae; genus Streptomyces; species Streptomyces sp. NPDC004111. The sequence continues at coordinate 218,530 of NZ_JBIAMU010000015.1, read as the reverse complement.
CCCTGGCTTGAGACGCCCTCCACGCCTGCGGATGCGGAACGTTACCGGGGGCGAGTGAAGGAGGTCCCCCGGCCGTCGGTCAGGTCGCTGGTCGTCCTGCTCGGAGTCGGAGCTAGCGGCATGGACGTTTCAAGGTCGCCGGGCTGGGAGGAACACAGAACTGAGAGGGAGCGCCGGGCCGATGCCATCCTTTCGCGCTTCTCCGACAGCACCCGCTTCTATACCAACCTCGGCTGGAGAGGCGATCAACCCAATTTCTACAAACAGCCCTTCCGGAGTCACTCCTCCTTCAGCCACTACGACTGGGACGCCGGGCTGATCGCCGTCAACAGCGAAGAAGTGGCCGTGTTCTGGAACTTCCAGTCCCTCTGATTCCACCCGCCGAAACGGGAAGACCCAGTGCTCACCAGATCTGCCACATACCCCGACCGTGCAACCGCCCAGTGGGCCACCCAGCAGGTCGTCACTCAGAACGAGCAGGCCATCCACCGCTGGCTCGCCCGGGACACCTGCCCTCGCCTGACGCTCGAAGCCGCCTGGCCGTCTCGCGAGGATCCGGTCGGCCGCGTCCTGATCCAGGCCATGATGCTTGCCGGACGCGGCGCCGTGGATGTGAGAGCGGCGCGGGTGGTGCTGCGGAGGGACCTCGCCAGCCCGCTCGGCTTCATCGTGCACAGCACCTTTCCGATCTACCTGTAGAGGCCCAGGCACATGAAGCCCCTGGAATTCGACCGCCGCTACGGCGAGCTCGACCAAGTGATCGCCGCATACGTCGGCCTCTCCGCCGACGACACCCCCGACCGGCCGAGCAAAGCCCTCACTGCGTATCTGCGCCACACCTGGCACACCCGCCCCTGGGCCCTGTCAGTTGCCGAGCAACAGCTCCGTACTTATGCCCAGAACCCTCCCGGACGACTTAGGCAGCGCCTTGGCGAGTTCTACCCTGTTCCGGACATAGGCCTCCCCGAGGGGGAGATCCAGCAGTGGCTCCTGCTGGTCGCCGACCATGTCAAGCAGAGCATCGAGGAAGGCCGCGTCCCGCCTCCGGTGCGGTTGCCCGTCACTCCTTGGGAGTGGCGCGCACGCTTCCCCGAACTCCACCAGTTTCTTGGTGGCTGGTTCTCTCAGGACATGCCCGACGAGTTCGACGACCACGATGCAGCCGTGCGCGACTACGCCGCCTCGGCCGCCCCGACTGTCGTGGCGCGTGTCGTCGGAGAGGTACGCGAACTGCTGGTCCTCGGCTTGGAAGAGGTCGACTACGCGGTCGCCGTTGCCGAGTTGGGTATGGAGGTCGACCCACCAGCTCCCTACGCGCCGAGCGGCTGGCTTGCTGTCATGGCCGAGCGGCTGGCCGGTCCTCGCGCCGAGTACGTCCAGGAGGGCGAGTAATGGCAGTGGAGCATGCGTTACAGCAGCAAGTGGCCCGGCTCTCTGCCACCCGAAGCACATCGATCAGCGCCTCCCGAGCAGGCACCAGTTCGTACCTGGCCAGCGAAACGCTCAGTTCGTTCGGCGCTGGAGTGCGAGTACGTCGTCGACGTCGTCCAGGGCCCGGTGCGCCACGTCGAGCTGCGCGGCTTCCACCTCGTCGGCGATCCGGGACAGGACCGCCTCGTAGAGACGGCGGGCATCGTGGTGCCCGCCGTCCTCTGCGAGATCGTCTACGAAGCGCCGGTCACTCGGAGCTGAGCGGGTAACGCCACTGGAAGAAGTCCAGCGCACGCGCGCGGGCTTCGACTACGGCCATGCGTGCGTCGCGCTCGGCGGGGTCGACGTGATCGGCCTGGCCGGTCGCCTGCCCCTCCCACTTGCGGTAGTGGAGCCCCACCTCGGCGGAGAACCAGCCGCGGGCCACGGAGTTGAGGGCGAGCAGCAGGCCCGTGTCCTCGGAGGCCGGAAGTGCCATCCACCCGCCCAGTGCGACCAGGAGGTCGCGGCGGACGAAGAGGGTCGCCGGGTGGACCGAGGCGCGGAAGCCGTTGGCCTTCCAGAAGTCGAGGACTTCGCCCCGCTCGATGGGGCCGGGCTCCGGGTCGCCCGGGAAGCCTGCGGTCGAACCGTCGGGGAGCAGATCGAGCACGCGCGATGTCGCCCAGCCGATGCTCGGGTCCGCTTCGAGCGCCGCCAGGTCGCGGGCCAGTGCTCCGGGCGGAAGCTGGTCGTCGGCGTCCAGGACCTTGACGTAGTCGCCGTCGGCGTGCGCGAGCGCGATGGTGCGTGCGACGCCCGGTCCGCCCCGCCGGCCCTGCCGGAAGGTCACCCGCTTGTCATCGGGGACGTGTGGTGCGACCTCGTCGCCCCTGCCGTCCTCCTGGATGAGCCAGTGCCATTCCCAGCCCTCGGGCAACTCCTGATCACAGAGCGACTCGAACGCGTCCGGCAGGAAATGTGCCGAGGGCGCGTGTACGGCCGTGACGATGATGATGCGCCGGGTCACGGCTCACCACCTTTCCAGGGGAGTCGTGAACAGCATTTCCGTGCGGTCGCCGGGAAGGGTGATATCGGACATCTCCACCACCCGGTTGCTCGTGTCGTACGAGGTCTTGCGCAGGATCAGGACCGCTGTGCCGTGCGGAAGCCCAAGCTCTTCGGCCTCTTCCGGGGTCGGCGGTCGTGCGGTCACGTGCTCCTCGATGCGGTCCAGCTCGATGCCCACAGTGTGGAGCTGGCTCTGTGTGCCGCCCGGCCACGGCTCCTTGGTCTCGTCCAGGAGGTCGGGGTTCGCGGCGACCATCTCGCGGACGAGGTACGAGGTGACCAGGTTGAAGGGCGCGTCCTCGGCGGCGTACCGCGTCCGGTAGGTCCGCTCGACGAGCGGCGTTCCCTCGGTGACGCCGAGGGCCTTCGCGATCTCCTCGGAGGCCTCGATCTCACGGTATGAAGCCTGAAAGATCAGGTCGTTGACCGTGAGGCCGGTGTCGTGCTCGGTGGCTCCGGTCTTCGCCCGGTTCTCTTCCGGGTCGCGTACGCGGTCCTTCTCCCACTGGTGGCGAGCGTTCGTCCGGGACACCTTCGTGCGGGGCCGGCGGACGAAGGTGCCTCGGCCGTGCTGCTTCTCGACGAGCCCTTCGTCGCGCAGCAACCGCAGCGCGTCACGGATCGTCGGCACGCTCTTCCGGTACTTCTCGGCGAGCTTCGTCTCTGACAGGAGCCGGTCTCCTGGCTGGAGTTGACCTGCGCGGATGGCCTCGCGGAGTTCGTCCGCGATCCGCTCGTACGCCACTGCCATGGAAGTGCTCACCGTCCTGTCGTTCGACGCTGATCAGCATACGACTCCTAAAGAGGTCTTGACGAGTGAGGCGAGTTTCGTCATAGTCGGGGCAACTCATAAAGAGGAGTTGAAGACATGACCTCTTGAGGAGTGATGTGTCTGTGTGATGGCGTCCGGAGGAAATCGGCCGGAGACGTACGGCGGGCGGACGGCCGAGCAACTGGCCGCCGCGCTCAGGCCTCACGGCATCCGCACCACGCAGGTGTGGGGCATCGCCGAGGGCGGCCAGGACGCCAAGCCGCGCGGCATCAAGCGCCCCCCGCGCGGCATCAAGCGCGCCGAAATCCTCAGATCCAGCTCCTGCCGGCCCCTTCCCGCACATCTCCGAATCCTGCCCTGAGAGGGGTTTCGATGCCCGACGTGCTCGCGTACCTCCCCGGAATCGTCGTCGTCACGTTCTGCTACTCCGCTCGCTGTTACGCGAGCCCGTTCGGCACCTGCCGGAAGTGCGGGGGCTGGGGGGCCAAGGTCCGGGCGACCCGCTGCACCGGTCGCCTGAGGCGCGGGCGCGAGTGCCGCCGCTGCGAGGGCTACGGCCGCCGACTCCGCATGGGCCGCCGCGCCTGCAACCTCGTCTCCCGCCTTCACCGCGAAGGCACCCGCTGACCATCCACCCACAGACAGCTCCGCCCGGGAGGCCCGCCTTGTCCTTCACGATCTCCGCCCTGCTCCTGACCGGCCTCATCGTCTGCATGCTCGTCCGCTACAAGGCCGTGGGAGTGGGCGCCGCCATCGTCGTTCTGCTCTTCGGCTTCTACCTGGCCCGGTCCCCGCTCGCGCCGTCCCTCGACAAGGTCGTGACGACCGTCTCCGACGCCGTCCCGGACATCTAGCCGAGTCGCCGTTCCGCGCCGCCCATCCACCGAGAGGAGCACCACCCATGTGCGAGAAGACCGCAACCCCGCCGCCCCGCATCTCCTTGATGGCTTCCGCTGAACTCCGCGACGCGCTCACCGCCGTTGAGGAGGGGAAGGGCGCCACGGCCGTCGCTGCGTTGATGTCCATCGACGCCGACTCCTGGCAGGCGATCGAGAACCGCCTCGTCCCGCTTCTGGGTGGCGACCTTCGGTCCCTGCTCCTGGCCGCGGCGGAGCGGAGCAACACGGAGCCCCCGGCCATCGTCTGACGGCTCCCCGTGCGAACCCGGCTCCTCCCCTCGCGGGACGGGGCGGGCCTTGCCGCCGGCCGCGCCGCCGAGACTGCCGCCGTCGACGGATGACCGCTGCCCGCGAGCGCGTCATTCGGCTGGAACGTGCCCGAGCCGCGGTCGACGAGCACGCCTTCTACGAAGACCTGGGGCCGACGGCCCAGCCGCGCAAGTCCAAGGCCGCACCCACGCGGACGAGCCACGTGCGCCAGGTGCCTTGGAGAGGTGAGGGGTTCGCAGCGTCGGACGGGCGGCGGGACCACGAAAACGCCCGGTCGCTGACGACGGGGGATGCATCAGCGACCGGGCTGTACTCAACGTAACAAGACTGACTGCCCAGGGGTAGTCAACTGCCTGGTCTTGATGAGCGGTTGTGATCGGCATCACGCGACGTGATGCGCAGGTGAGAGGCAGAAAGTTGCTATTCGTCGCAGGGCGGGGCGTACGAGATACGGGGGAGGTAGTCCTGCCACTTCTCCCGCGTCAGAACACTCCGCGTAGTCGAGCAGATGCGGTGGATCGCCTCGGTGGTGTCCAAGTTCCAGAGCCGGACCGTGTCGGTGCCGCTCGAAACGCCGAGCATGCGGCCTTGGGGGCTGAACGACAGGAAGCTGCCCGTCTTGGCGTTGGGGCTCATCGACTGGCCGATGGGGGAGGCGCTGGACGGGTGAGTGACGTCCCAGAGCCGGACCGTGTTGTCGTTGCCTCCACTCGCCAGCGTGCGGCCGTCCCGGCTGAAGGTCAGGGACACTATGGCGTCCGTGTGACCTGAGAGGGAGGACTCCGGGCGGTCGGCCCTGAGAGGGTCGGTGACGTTCCAGACCTGGACCGTGCCGTCGTCACTGCCGCTGGCCAGGGCGCGGCTGTCCGGACTGAAGGCCAGCGTGTTGACGGGGCCCAGGTGCCCCGCCAGAGGCTTGCCCAACTGGGCCGGTCCGCGAGGGTCGGTCACGTTCCAGAGCCGGATGGTGCCGTCGGCGCTGCCACTGGCGAGGGTTCCGCTGTCCGCGCTGAAGACGAGGGAGTTGACGTAGCCCTTGTGCCCGGTGAGCGGTGGGGAGAGCGGAACGAGGTGAGCAGGGTCGTCGACGTTCCACAACTGGATGGTGCGGTCGGTAAGGGCGGTCGCCAGGGTACGTCCGTCCGGGCTGAAGGCCAGGGCCTGGGGGCCCGCGAAACGGGTCCGCAGCGCGACGGGCGGACCATAGGGCACGGGGTGGGCCGGATCGGCCACGTTCCACAGCTGGACCGCACGGCGTCCCGTCAGCACGGCCACTGTGTTGCCGTCGGGGGAGAACACCAGGGAACGCACGTCTCCCTCCCCGGGTTTGAAGGGCGGACTGACCGACAAGGGCCGGTCGGGGCGTTCTACGTTCCACAGCCGAATTCGCTCGTCGCGCGCGGCGGTGGCGAGCACCTTCCCGTCAGGGCGAAACGCTCCAATGCGGCCGAGCATGTCCGCCGTTGGTATCGACCACAGACGGACCTTGTTGTCACCGCTGCCCGTGGCGAGGGTTCGTCCGTCGGGGCTGAAGCCGAGGGCGTACATCTCCCCGCTGCTGCCGGCGAGGGGCTCGCCGACCTGAGAGGGATGCGCGGGGTCGCTGACGTTCCACAGACTCGCCGTGCTGTCCGCGCTGGCGGCCGCGAGCATGTACCCGCCGGGGTTGAAGGCCACCGACCAGACGGGGCCGGTGTGGTGGGTCAGCGGCGTACCGAGCGGTTCCGCGTGACGCGGGTCGGCCACCTTCCAGAGCCGGACGGTCTCGTCCGAGCCTCCGCTGGCAAGCGTCCTGCCGTCGGGGGCGAAGGCCACGGAATGCACCGTGCCGGTGTGTCCCGTCAACATCTTGTCCAGCGGCTTCGGCCGGCGCGCGTCGGCCGTGTTCCACAGCCTGATCGTGCCGTCGTCACCGCCGGCCGCGAGCGTCCGCCCGTCGCGGCTGAAGGCCACGGAGCGTACGGCCGCGGTGTGCCCGGGAAACGCACCGAGCGCCTCCGGCCGGCCCGGGTCCGCCACGTTCCACAGACGGACGTTGTGGTCGTCATTGGCAGCGGCCAGCGTGCGCCCGTCCGGGCTGAAGGCGACCAGATAGATGGAGCCGCCGCCGCTGATCAGGGGAGCACCCAGCAGGCGCGGACGCCGGGGATCGCGAACGTTCCACAGTCTGATCGTGCCGTCGTCCGACGCGCTGGCGAGGGTGGAGCCGTCCGGACTGAAGACCGCGCTGCTCACCCAGCTCCGGTGACCGCTCAGGGGTTCGCCCAGGCTCTTGGGGCGTGACGGATCTGCCACGTCCCACAGCCGAACGGTGCGGTCGTAACTCGCAGTGGCCAGAAGCCGCCCGTTCGGGCTGAACGACGTGAGGTAGACGGCACCGGTGTGGCCAAGAAGTGGCGTAGCCAGCGGTGCGTTCACGATGGAGATCAACCGGTTCTTCGCCGCGGCGTCGTCCGGCCGCAGGCGGTGTGCGACCAGGCTGAGCTGGGCGGACAGCGACGGATCCGTGTACTGGGCGCGGTCGGCCTCGGCGACCACCTGCTCGAAGACGGCGTCGTTGCGCTGGTTCCATGCGGCCACCGCCGCAGACGCAGCCACAATCGCCAGGGCCACCAGAGCCGCCACCGCGCCACGGGCGATCAGGACCGTGCGCCTGTTCAGCCTGGCCGAAGCAGCCAGGAAGTCGACCGCGCCCCGTGTCAGGAAGGTGTCGTCCGTAGCTCGCGCCCAGGTCCTGGCCTGCTCCAGCCGGGAACCCCGGTAGAGCAGGGCCGTGTCGCGGGCCGACTCCTCCCATGCCTTGCCGTCCTCCTCAAGGCGCTGGCGTAGCAGGTGGTCGTCCCTGTCCTCGTCGATCCACTCGCGCAGGCGCGGCCAGGCATGGAGCAGCGCCTCATGCGTGATCTCCACGGTTTCCGCGTCGAGTGTCACCAGGCGAGCGTGTACCAGCGCTTCGAGTGATTGCTCTGTCTTGGCGGGATCCGTGGACTCCTCCGCGAGCTGGCGCCGAGTCCCCCGTCTCCGGGTGGCCTGGGTGTCCTCTCCCAGCCGGACCAGCCTGAGGAGAAGCAGTCTCGCGGCCGCGCGCGCCTCGGGGTCGAGGCCGGACCAGGCGCGCTCGGCGGTTGCCGCGACCGCTCCCTGAATGCCTCCGGCCGCGCGGTAACCGGCCAGCGTCAGCCGTCCCGCCTTACGTCGCTGCCAGGTGGCCAGCAGGGCGTGGGAGAGGAGCGGCAGAACTCCCGCGTCGTGCGCTCCGTGGGGACCTTTCGTGCTCACCTCCCGGACGATCAGCTCCGTGAGGCCCGATTCGAGTTCCAGCCCCACTGCCTTCGCCGGTCCGGTCATCGCGTCGCGCAGCTCGGAGTGCGTCAGCGGCCCGAGCACCATGTGCCGGTGCTGCAGCGCGTCGGCCAGTTCGTGGTGCCGGAGGCACTGCTCGTAGAAGTCGGCTCGCAGACCGAGGACTACGAGCGCCGGGGCGGGGCCGCCGGAGTCGGTGGGCGAGCACGCGGCATGGAGGAGCTGGATGAAGGTGCGCCTGTCCGCTTCGTCGGAGCAGAGGGTGAACACTTCCTCGAACTGGTCCACGATGATGACCGGACGGGTGGCGGCGGCGTTGGCCTGCTGCCGCGCCCATGCGGTGACGGACCCTCGCACCGCGTCCGCGAACTTCGTCGTCCCGGGTTCCCCGGCGAGGGCGACGGCATCCGCGAGTTCCGGAATGCGGCGGGTCAGCTCCGCGAGAGGATCCGCTCCCGGTACGAGTTGCAGTACGAGACCTGGCCGGCCGCTCTCCTCGGCCAGGGCGCCGTTCTCCAGGGTGGGCACCAGACCGGCGTTCAGAAGCGAGGACTTCCCCGCCCCCGAGGCGCCCACCAGCATGACCAGGCCGCCCGTCTGCTCCGTCGTACGGAGTTGGGCAAGGAGGTCCTCGGTGCTCCGCTCGCGGCCGAAGAACCACTGAGCGTCCTGCTGACGATACGAAGCCAGCCCTCGGTACGGGCACACGCCGGGGTCGGCCGGCGCTTCGGCCCGAGGCCGTTCCTCGTCGCCCGCGGACGTCGCGGTGGCGCGTCCAGCAGCCGGGTCGGCCACCGCACGGCTCCAGAGGAGCCGCCACTGGGCCATCTCGTACAGCCCCGCGGACACCGGCGCGGGACGCTGCCGCCGCGCTTCGGGGATCAGGACGTTCAGGACAGCCGCGAGGGCGGCGAACTGGGCGGGCACATTCTTGGCCCGTCGCCAGTCGCTGATCCGCTGTGCGGACACCCGCACGGGCCGGCCTCGTTCATCGACCCGCTGAAGCCGAACGACCGCCTCGGCCACGCGCTGAAGGGGAGGATTGCCGGCTTCCTTGTAGAGCAGCGCGAGACGCTCAGCGAAGGCTGTGCGTGCCTCTGAGCCAGGACTCAAGGCCTCCACCTCTTACTTCTGTCGCACCCGGATATCCGGACCGGAAAACTCGCTGTATAGGTCTGACCTGCGATTATGTCGTCCGGACGACAGTGGGGACTCCTCGGGCCGAGCTGCGACTGGCAGGATCTGATTCCGGTACTGATCCGGCCGCGCAGCGTCAGAGTAGGCCACCAGTGCGGCGCCCAGAGGGGGGAGCCCCTGTGAGGCTGCACTCCCTCGACGTCGCGCGACTGCGGCTCAGACCCTTCCTCGACCCGCGCTGACGTCGATGCGGCGCGTATCGAAACCGTCGCGTTGGTCGGCACCGGTCCCCACAGGGGAGGGACCGGTGCCGACCAACGCGACGCGGGGATGCGGGTCCGGGTGTGTCTGGTGGTCGCGGCGCCCCGGGGGGCCGGTGCTGCCCGCACCGCCACTCCCGCGGCGCT
>NZ_JBIAMU010000015.1:0-209251 GCF_042874215.1 Streptomyces sp. NPDC004111 | reverse complement strand
GTGGTGCGGATCAAACCCCCCCCCGGGCCCCGCCCCCGCCCCCCCCGCTCGCCCGCCCCCCCCCCCCCCCCCCCCGACGCGTGTATGCGGGTCCGCTTGTGACTGGTGGTCGCGGCGCCCGGGGGTGCCGGTGCTGCCCGCACCGCAATTCCCGCGTCGCTCTCCGGGGTTGTGGATTCCTTGATCCACTCCCCGCTCACTCCCGAGCGTCCGCACAACGCAGATCAGGCCTGGTCTTCCGAATAGGAAGACCAGGCCTGATCTGGTGTTTCAGCTGTCGGGGTGGCGGGATTTGAACCCACGACCTCTTCGTCCCGAACGAAGCGCGCTGCCAAGCTGCGCTACACCCCGATGTCCACCGCGTTGCCGTGGCGACATCGATTACTTTAGCCCACCCGCGCGCTGAGGCGAAATCCGGTTTTTGGGGCCTCGCAGGTCGGGGCGTACGCGGTCCAGGGCGACCAGGGCCAGTGCCAGGGCGTAGAAGGCCAGGCCCAGGAACAGGGCGTTCGTGGCGATGCCCGCGTAGCCGTGCTGGGTGACGTCCAGGAAGGGGTACGGGTAGCGGGCCTCCGCGTCCGGGGGGAGGGCCGCGCCGCGGGTCAGGGCGAAGACGAAGTACGCGGCGGGGTAGAGGAGCCACTGGGCGGCGTAGCGGAAGAGGAGGCTGCCGGGGGCGGTGAGGAGCAGCCAGTCCAGGACCGCTCCGAGGGGCGTGACCGTGTGCAGGAGCTGGTTGGAGACCGCGCGCCAGCCGGTGATGGCGTGGTCGGGGTCGTCGGTCATGGAGAAGCCGCTGGAGGCGTTGGCCAGGATCAGGTGGTAGACGAGACCGGTGATCGCGATGAAGAGCAGTGCTCCACCGGTCAGGCGCGGTGAGAGGGGCGCGCGGCCCTGCCAGGCGCGGACCGCCGACCAGCCGGCCACCACGGCCAGCAGCACGTTCGACTGGATCGTGAAGTAGATCGCGACCCGGAGCGGGTCGCCGACGGTCATGTCGATCGCGACGCCGGTGACCGCGGTCAGACACAGGAGCGCGCGGAAGAGCGCGGCGTACGGGCGGCGGCGGGCCGGACCTGCGGCGGAAGCGGGCACGCCCGTGGGGATCGGGGCGATCATGATCCCCACGGTACGGGCGAGCGGGCCGGAGGGCGCGCGGAGGGGAGTGGGGGGAAGTGGGGGGCTTGCGGGGTGTGAGTGCCCGGTCGGAGGGTGAGTGGCGGTGCGAGCGGGACGACGTGGCCCCGGTACCCACCCCTCCCCGCTAGCGCTCCCGTTCCGTCAGTGTCAGCAGCGTCGCCTCCGGGGGGCAGGCGAAGCGGACCGGGGTGTAGCGGTTGGTGCCGCAGCCGGCCGAGACGTGCAGGTTGGCGCGGTTGCCTTCGGCCTCGTGGGTGGAGAGGCCCTTCACCCGGTCGGTGTCCAGGTCGCAGTTGGTGACCAGGGCGCCGTAGAAGGGGATGCACAGCTGGCCGCCGTGGGTGTGGCCGGCCAGGATCAGCGGGTAGCCGTCGGCCGTGAAGGCGTCCAGCGTCCGGAGGTACGGGGCGTGCACGACGCCGATCGAGAAGTCGGCGGAGGTGTCCGGGCCGCCCGCCACGGCGGAGTAGCGGTCGCGCTTGATGTGCGGGTCGTCCAGGCCGGTGAAGGCAAGGTCGAAACCGTCGGCGGTGGGGAGCTTGAGGCGGCCCCGGGTGTTGGTGAGGTTGACCCAGCCGGCGGCGTCGAAGCCGTCACGGAGGTCCTCCCAGGGGTTGTGCACGGCACCGGTGATGGGCGCGTTGCCGTTCAGGCCGTGCTTGCCCTTGACCTTTTCGATCAGGTAGCGGCCGGGGTTGCGCAGCATCGGTCCGTAGTAGTCGTTGGAGCCGAAGACGTACACGCCCGGGAACTGCATGAGGGGGCCGAGGGCGTCCAGGACCTCGGGCACGCCCTCCGTGTCGGAGAGGTTGTCGCCCGTGTTGACCACGAAGTCGGGGCGCAGGCCGGCCAGCGACTGGAGCCAGCGCTTCTTCTTGCGCTGGCCGCTCACCATGTGGATGTCGGAGACCTGGAGCACACGCAGGGGCTTCGCACCCGGTGGCAGAACGGGGACCGTCACTCGTCGGAGCCGGAAGGAGCGGGCCTCGAACCCCGCTGCGTAGGCGATGCCGGCCGCTCCAACAGCCGTGATTCCCAGGGGTACTCCGTAACGTGCGCGCATGCCTCCATCGTCGCAGACCGTCACGGAGCCCCGTGCCGCCGAGGAAATGGGCGGGCGCCGGGGCCGTACGACCTGCCACACTTACGTCATGACCACGCTCAAGTCCCAGCTGAAGGACGAACTCACCGACGCCATCCGCGCGCGTGACGAACTCCGCTCCTCCACGCTCCGGCTCACTCTCGCCGCGATCCAGGTCGAGGAGGTCTCCGGCAAGGAGGCCCGCGAACTGACCGACGCCGAGGTGGAGAAGGTGATCGCCAAGGAAGCCAAGAAGCGCCGCGAGGCGGCGGACGCCTTCGCCAAGGGCGGCCGGACCGAGCAGGCGGAGCGGGAGCGGGCGGAGGGCGAGATCCTCGCCACGTACCTGCCGCAGCAGCTGACCGACGACGAGCTGAACGCGATCGTCGAGCAGGCCGTCGCCGAGGCGAAGGCGGGCGGCGCCGAGGGTCCGCGCGCGATGGGCGCGGTCATGAAGATCGTCAACCCGAAGGTCGCGGGCCGCGCCGAGGGCGGCCGGGTGGCCGCCTCGGTGAAGCGGCTGCTGGCCGGCTGAGGAAGCGGCCCGGGAACCCCGGATCTGCTCCGAGCCACTGCGGATCCGAGGAGAGGGTTCCGGATCTGCGAAGAGGGGCTCCACCCGTGATCGGGTGGAGCCCCTCTTCCGTGAGCGGGTGAGCGGGTGAGCGAGTGCCGGTCTGGCTTACGGCCAGTTGCCGCCGAGGATGTCGGGCCAGCCGCCGTCCCCGCCGCCGTTGTTACCGCCACCGTCATTGCCGCCGCCGTTGTTACCGCCGCCGTTGTTGCCTCCGGGGCGGCCGCCGGCGTCCTGACCGGGGTCGGTGTTCGGGGGCTTGTTGTCGCCGCCGCCCGGCCGGTTCTTGCCCTTGTCCTTGTCCTTGTTCTTGTCGGGCTCGGGGATGTCGACGGTGTTGAACTTCGGCGAGTCCTTGCTCTCCAGGGCGCCGGTCATCGCGTCCTTCCAGATCGGACCCGGCACCTGACCGCCGTACACCTTCTCCTGGTACTCGCCGCCGATGGTGAGGTTCTCCATCTTGACCTGCTGCGACGCGCTGCCGACCCAGACGGCGCCGGACAGGTTCGGGGTGTAGCCGACGAACCAGGCGTTGCGGCGGGCGTCTGTCGTACCGGTCTTGCCCGCGTTGTCCCGGCCGTTCTGGAGCCCGGCCTGCTTACCCGTACCGGAGTCGACCACTCCGCGCAGCAGGGTGTTGATGGTGTCCGCGGTCTGCTCGGCCATCGCCAGCGAGCAGGAGGTCTTCGGCACCGGGAGCGCCTTGCCGCCGGGGCCGGTGATGGCCTCGATGGCGACCGGCGTGCAGTACGTGCCCCGGTTGGCGAAGGTCGCGTACGCGCTGGCCATCGTCAGCGGCGAGATACCGGTCGAGCCGAGGGTCAGCGAGGACGGGACCTCGGGGATCTTCGTGCCGTCGCCCTGCACCAGGCCGATCTTGTCGCTGAGCTGCGAGACCGGGCACATCCCGATGTCCTGGAGCATCTGGACGAAGTAGGTGTTGACCGACTTGTTCATCGCCTCCCGGAGCGGGTACGGGCCGACCTCGCTCTCGTCCTCGTTCTCCAGCTTGTAGCCGCCGTTGTTGACCCACGGCTTTCCGCTGCACGTCGTGACCCGCTCGGGGTACGGCATCTGGTACGGCGAGGAGTAGACCTGCGTCGGCGGCTTGCCCTGCTCCAGCGCGGCGGCGGCCAGGAACGGCTTGAAGGTCGAACCGGTCGGGAAGCCGAAGTTCGAGCCGCCCATCTTCTTGTTGACCGAGTAGTTGATCTGGGTCTCGTTGGTGCCGAAGCCGTACGGCTTGGACTGGCCCATCGCGAGGATCTTGCCGGTGCCGGGCTCGACCAGGGTGACGGCCGTGGCGACCTTGTCGCTCTTGTAGACGTGGTCCTTGATCGAGGCCTGCGTGGAGCGCTGGGCCTTGGGGTCCAGGGTGGTGCGGATGGTGAGACCGCCCTGGTTCCAGACCTTGGCGCGGTCCTCGCGGGACTTGCCGAAGACCGGGTCGTTGAGGAACACCTCGCGGACGTAGTCGCAGAAGAACCCGGCGCCGCTGACGGCGGTGATGCAGCCGTTCTTCGCCTTGTTGACCTTGAGCTTCAGCGGCTGGGCCTTGGCGCGGGCCGCCTCGGCGGGCGAGATGGCCCGGATGTCCGCCATCCGCTGGAGCACGACGTTGCGGCGCTTGGTGGCCTCGGCGGAGTCGTTGACCGGGTCGTACCGGGTCGGCGACTGGACGAGGCCGGCCAGCATCGCGGCCTCTTCGAGCTTGAGGTCCTTGGCGTGCTTGCTGAAGTAGCGCTGCGACGCGGCCTCGACCCCGTAGCTCTGCTGCCCGAAGAAGGTGATGTTGAGGTAGTTCTCCAGGATCCGCTTCTTGCCGAGTTCCTTCTCGACCTGGATCGCGTACTTCAGCTCGCGGATCTTGCGGCCGAGGGTCTGCTGGGTGGCCTGGGCGACCTTGTCGGGGTCGTCACCGGCCTCCTCGACGAAGACGTTCTTCACGTACTGCTGGGTCAGGGTGGAGGCGCCCTGCGCCGTGCCGCCCGACTGCACGTTGCGGTTGAGGGCGCGCAGGATGCCCTTCATGTCGACCGCGCCGTGCTCGTAGTAGCGGTTGTCCTCGATCGCGACGATCGCCTTCTGCATGTACGGCGAGATGTCCTTGAGCTCGACCACCGTACGGTTGCGGGAGTAGACGTCGGCGATCTTGCCGCCCTGGCTGTCCAGGATGGTGGTGCGCTGGCTCAGCGGGGGGCGCTTGAGGTTCGCGGGGATGGTGTCGAATCCCTCGACCGTGCCCTTGGCCGCGAGGCCGAGCGCGCCGGCGGCGGGCAGGGCGATACCTGCCAGCACGGCTCCGGAGAGCACGCTGACACCGAGGAATTTGGCGGCCTGCTGGGTCCCCGTGAGACCCCCGCCCGAGCGCTTCTTTGCCATGGGAAGCAGCCTACGTTCTCATTCGCCGGACACATGTAAAGGCTCTGGCCTAAGCTGCTCTCGGCTGTCACGGCAGAACCGTTCCGCATCGGCGCCGCGGAACTCGTCCGAGTGACCCCGCGGTCGGTCCCGAGTCCACCGCGATCCAGCTGAACTGTCCCGATTCGTCGGGTAGATGACGCATGTCCCCAGCTCACTCCCCTGGGTGATCTGCCGCATACGCATAGTCCGTTCGGGCCATTCAAGATTGGGCCCGAAGGGGGTGTTGCGGTGTGCCCACCTTCCGTAACGTCCTCAACTGGCAGCGGTGAATATGCCGCTGCCGCCGTGGGGGAGCCTCGATTCGGGAGAGGACGGCGCCGGGATGGGCTGGGTAACCGACTGGAGTGCGCAGGCAGCCTGCCGCACTACCGATCCGGATGAACTGTTCGTACAAGGAGCGGCGCAGAACCGGGCAAAGGCGGTGTGCACCGGATGTCCGGTGCGGACCGAGTGCCTGGCGGACGCGCTGGACAACCGCGTCGAGTTCGGCGTGTGGGGTGGCATGACGGAGCGGGAGCGCCGCGCACTGCTGCGCAGGCGTCCGACGGTCACCTCGTGGCGCAGGCTCCTGGAGACCGCGCGTACGGAGTACGAGCGCGGTGCGGGCATCCTGCCCGCGGTGCTTGAGGACGACGAGGTCTACGAGGAGACGTACGCCGCAGTGGGCTAGGCCGAACGTGACGGCCTGGACCATACGTGGCGGCCGGCCCCGCGAGTGCGGTGCCGGGCGCGAGTGCACGAACCGTCGTCGGCTAGGCCGAGGGCGGCGGCGTGGCGGGTGACGGTCCGGGCGGGGATGCCTGGCCGGTCGCCAGCTGCTCGCCGATGGCCCGCAGACCGGCCAGATCGTGTACGTCCCCGGGCAGGGCGGCGACCTCGGTCACTGCCACCTCGGGGTGGAGCGCGGTGAAGCGGTCGCGCGTTCGCTGTTCACGCGCGAGCACCTGCATGCGTTCGGCATGCAGCCGCAGCAGACCCGCGGTCAGGTGCGCGACGCCGCCGTCGGTGGTGCCGTCGGCCTCGTCCGTGGTGTTGACGTCGGCGTCATCGGTGCTGCCCCTGGCGCTGTCGTCGGCATCTTCGGCGTCCTGGGCATCGTCCTCGATGGTGTGGTGGGCCACGGTCGGCGTCGTGCCCGCGGGGGAGTCCGCGGAGTGCTCGGGAGGAGTGGCCGTGGAGCCACGAAGTCCAGCATTCCCGTCCCGTTGATCCACAATGCCGCCCTCTTCAAGATTTTCCGCGGCGGCGAGTGCCCGCTCGGCCGACAGCTGCGGGGCACCGCTGCCGTGCACCCGGTTCAGTACGAGACCGGCCAGCGGCATCTCCTCCGCCGCGAGCCGCTCGACGAAGTACGCCGCCTCGCGCAGCGCGTCCCGCTCCGGGGCGGCGACCACCAGGAACGCCGTACCGGGTGCCTGGAGCAACCGGTACGTCGCGTCCGCCCGGGTGCGGAACCCGCCGAACATCGTGTCCATCGCCGCCACGAACGTCTGCACGTCGCGCAGCAGTTGACCGCCCATCAGCTTGCTGAGCGTGCCCGTCATCATCGACATGCCGACGTTGAGGAACTTCATCCCGGCCCGGCCGCCCACCTTCGCCGGCGCCATCAGCACCCGGATGAACTTCCCGTCCAGGAAGGAACCGAGCCGCTTGGGCGCGTCGAGGAAGTCGAGTGCAGAGCGGCTCGGCGGGGTGTCCACGACGATCAGGTCCCACTCGTCGCCCGCGCGGAGCTGGCCCAGCTTCTCCATCGCCATGTACTCCTGCGTACCGGCGAACCCGGCCGACAGGGACTGGTAGAAGGGGTTGTCCAGAATGGCGCGGGCCCGGTCCGCGTCCGCGTGCGCCTCGACGATCTCGTCGAAGGTCCGCTTCATGTCGAGCATCATGGCGTGCAGCTCACCGCCCGCCGTGTCGTCGATGCCCTTCACCCGGCGCGGCACGTTGTCGAGCGAGTCGATGCCCATCGACTGGGCGAGCCTGCGCGCCGGGTCGATGGTCAGCACCACCGTCCGCCTCCCGCGCTCAGCCGCCCGCACCCCCAGGGCCGCCGCCGTCGTCGTCTTGCCGACGCCGCCGGACCCGCAGCACACGATGATGCGGGTCGCGGGGTCGTCCAGCAGCGGGTCGACGTCCAGCAGCGGCGAGACGTCCAGCCCGGCCGCCACGTCCGCCGTCGGGGCCGTCGGCGCCGGTGCCGTTGCCGGCCGTGGCGCGCCCGCTCGGGGGCGTGCGGTCGCCGACGCTGCCGTCCGGTCCGGTGCCGGTGACGAGTCCATGCTCATGCCGCTCCCTGCGCCCGGTCCGCACCGAGGTCGGTGCGGAGTGTCCGCGCCAGCCGGTAGAGGCCGGCCAGGTCCAGTCCCTCGCCCAGCAGCGGGAGCTCGTAGGTCGGAAGCCCGATCCCGGCCAGTGCGGCCCGCTGCTCCCGCTCCAGCTCGACCCGCTGGGCGTGCTCCGCCGCCTGCTCCAGCAGCGGGTCCACCAGGCGCTCGGCGAGCCCACCGCGGCGGGCGCCGCCGAGTCCCGCTCGGGACAGCGCCCGCGCCACGTCCGCACGCTGCTCGCCCGCCGCCGTCCGCAGGGCGTCCTCGTCCACCAGGTGCGGGCGGACCATGTTCACGATGACGTTGCCGACGGGCAGCTCGGCGGCCCGCAGCTCGGCGATGCCGTCGGCGGTCTCCTGGACCGGCATCTCCTCCAGCAGCGTCACGAAGTGCACGGCCGTCTCCGGAGACTTGAGCACCCGCATCACGGCCTGCGCCTGGTTGTGTATCGGCCCGAACTTGGCCAGGCCCGCGACCTCGTCGTTCACGTTCAGGAACTTGGTGATCCGGCCGGTGGGCGGGGCGTCCATCACCACGTAGTCGTAGACGTACGCGTTCTTCCTGTCCCGGCGGCGGACCGCCTCGCAGGCCTTGCCGGTCAGCAGGACGTCCCGCAGTCCCGGCGCGATGGTCGTCGCGAAGTCGATCGCACCGAGCTTCTTCAGCGCCCGCCCGGCGCTCCCCAGTTTGTAGAACATCTGGAGGTAGTCCAGCAGCGCGCGTTCGGCGTCGATCGCGAGGGCGTACACCTCCCCGCCGCCCGACGCGACAGCGATCTTGCGCTCCTCGTACGGAAGGGCTTCCGTCTCGAAGAGCTGCGCGATGCCCTGTCTGCCCTCGACCTCCACCAGGAGGGTGCGTTTGCCCTCGGTGGCGAGGGCGAGCGCGAGTGCCGCGGCTACCGTGGTCTTGCCGGTACCGCCCTTGCCACTGACGACCTGGAGCCTGCTCACGTATCCGAGCCTAACCAGTCGTCCCGCGAGCCAATCAGGAGGCCGTCCTTCCCACGCATACTCACCGGCTAGAGTCGCCCGCATGAGCAAAAAGTGGGAATACGCGACCGTCCCCCTCCTCGTCCACGCGACGAAGCAGATCCTGGACACCTGGGGCGAGGACGGCTGGGAGCTCGTCCAGGTCGTGCCGGGACCGAACAACCCCGAGCAGCTGGTGGCCTACCTCAAGCGGGAGAAGGCCGCATGAGCGCCGTCGAGGAGAAGCTCGCCTCGCTCGGCCTGACCCTGCCCGCAGTGGTTCCGCCGCTGGCCGCCTACCAGCCGGCTGTGCAGTCCGGGGTGTACGTGTTCACCGCGGGCCAGCTGCCGATGGTGGACGGACAGCTTCCGGTCACCGGCAAGGTCGGCGCCGAGGTCACCCCCGAGGAGGCCAAGGAACTCGCGCGGATCTGCGCGCTGAACGCCCTGGCCGCCGTGAAGTCCGTCGCCGGTGACCTGGACCGCATCGCGCGCGTCGTGAAGGTCGTCGGCTTCGTCGCCTCGGCCCACGACTTCACCGGCCAGCCCGCCGTGATCAACGGTACGAGCGAGCTGCTCGGCGAGGTCCTGGGCGACAAGGGCGTGCACGCCCGCAGCGCCGTCGGCGTCGCCGTGCTGCCGCTGGACGCCCCGGTCGAGGTGGAGATCCAGGTGGAGCTCGTCTCCGAGTGACCTGCGGAGGCCGGTGGCCTCCCGAGGGTTGCGCTCTGCCGAGGCCGGTGGCCCCGGGGGCGCCGACTCGCGAGGTCAGTGGCTGCGGCAGTCCGGTGGGTGCGGGGTACAACTGCCTCTCGAACATCGGCGCGGTTGCCCGTAGCATCCGGCCATGTCCAATGGTCAGTGGTACCCGCCCGAATGGCCCGACCGCATCCGCGCGCTGGCGAACGGCGAACTCGTCGCCGCGGCCCCGAAGCGGGCCGCGACCGTGCTGCTGCTGAGCGACAGCGCCACGGGCGGTGGCGACGCCGGACTCTCCGTGCACATGCTGCGCAGACGCGCCTCCATGGCTTTCGCCGGGGGCGCGTACGCGTATCCGGGGGGCGGTGTGGACCCCCGGGACGACGACTCGCTGGTCCGCTGGGCGGGCCCCTCCCTGGCCCAGTGGGCGGGTCTGCTGGGCCTCGGGGACGACCTGGGCGGCGCCCAGGCGGTGGTCTGCGCCGCGGTGCGCGAGACCTTCGAGGAGGCGGGCGTCCTCCTCGCCGGACCCACCGCCGACACCGTGGTCGACGACACCACGGGCGAGGACTGGGAGGCGGACCGGCAGGCCTTGGTGGCCCGGGAGTTCGGCTTCGCCGAGTTCCTCGACCGGCGCAAGCTGGTGCTGCGCTCCGACCTGCTGGGCCCGTGGGCACGCTGGATCACCCCCGAGTTCGAGCCCAAGCGGTACGACACCTTCTTCTTCGTCGCGGCGCTGCCGGCCGGACAGCGCACCCGCAACGCCTCCACCGAGGCCGACCGGACCGTGTGGATCGCCCCCGGACAGGCCGCCGCCGGGTACGACCGGGGCGAGCTGCTGATGATGCCGCCCACCATCTCCACACTGCGGCAGCTCCAGCCGTACGGGACGGTGGCAGAGGTCCTGGCCGGTGCCGCGGGCCGGGACATGACGCCCGTGCTCGCACAGGCGCGGCTGGAGGGCGGGGAACTGGTGCTCAGCTGGCCGGGCCACGACGAGTTCACCAAGCACATTCCGGCGGGCGAGGCTCCGGCCGCGGGAGGCACCCAGTGACGGACGCAGCCGCCCTGCCGGGCCAGCCGAGGGGCGGGGTGCTCTCCGGCCCCGCCTCCGCGCGCGCCGTCAACGTACTGGCCCCCAACCCGTCGGCGATGACGCTGGACGGCACCAACACCTGGATCGTGTCCGAGCCGGACTCCGACCTGGCCGTCGTCGTGGACCCGGGTCCCTTGGACGACGTACACCTGCGGGCGGTGATCGACACGGCGGAGAAGGCGGGCAAGCGCGTCGCGCTGACCCTGCTGACGCACGGGCACCCGGACCACGCCGAGGGCGCCGCGCGGTTCGCCGAGCTGACCCGGTCCCCGGTGCGGGCGCTCGACCCCGCACTGCGGCTCGGGGACGAGGGGCTGGCGGCCGGGGACGTGGTCACCACGGGCGGAATCGAGATGCGGGTGGTGCCCACGCCGGGGCACACCGCGGACTCGCTCTGCTTCCACCTGCCCGCGGACAGGGCCGTGCTGACGGGGGACACGGTCCTGGGGCGGGGCACCACCATGGTGGCGCACCCGGACGGGCGGCTCGGGGACTACCTCGACTCGCTGCGGCGGCTGCGGTCGCTGACGGTGGACGACGGGGTGCGTCTCGTCCTGCCCGGCCACGGGCCCGTGCTGGAGGACGCCCAGGGCGCGGTGGAGTTCTACCTGGCGCACCGGGCCCACCGGCTGGCGCAGGTGGAGACGGCGGTGGAGAACGGGCACGTGAGTGCGTCCGAGGTGGTGGCGCACGTGTACGCGGACGTGGACCGTTCGCTGTGGCCGGCGGCCGAGCTCTCCGTACGGGCGCAGTTGGCGTATCTGCGGGAGCACGGCCTGATCTGACGCCGGCCGGCGTCGCACCACCGCTCTTCTTCCCTGTGCAGTTCTCAAGCTGCGGGGGCGCCAGGGCCCTTCGACCTGCGGAACTTCCGTACGGCCGAGGGGTCCTGCGGTCGTGGACCGCGAAGCGTTCGTTCGCCGGTCGCAGACCGTGATCCTCGGTGTACACAGAGAGAACGCACGTGGTCACCGCCGAGTTCCCGGCGCCTCACATTTCCCTCCCCGCCGTCGCGTTCATGGCTTACGCTCCGCTTACATCCGCGTCGTGCGCCCGTGTCGCGCGTCCGTGTCACGCATCCGCGCCGCGCTTGCCGTTCCTGGGGGGAACCACTGTGTTTGTGCTGTCCATCCTGCTTGTCGTCGCCGCGGTGGTGCTGTTCCTCGTGGGGCGTTCGCAAGACGCCCGCGGGCTGAAGCTCGGGGCGGCGGGGGCGCTGCTCGCCGGGCTGATCACGGGCATATCCAGCTGTCTGTACGTGATGAGCGCGTACGAGGTCGGAGTGCCGGTCACCTTCGGCAAGGTCGGCGGGCCGATGGTGTCCGGGATGCACTTCCGGTCACCGTTCACCACCGTCACCTCCTTCTCCACCCGCCCCGTGGACCTCAACCTCTCCGACAAGGACGTCGTGGAGGTCCGCTCCTCGCAGGGCGGTGTCATGGAGGTCGAGGTGACCGTGAAGTGGGCGGTGACCCCGGACAAGGTCGTGGAGCTGTACCGGCTGGCGGGCAGCGAGGATTCCGTGCAGCAGCGTCTGGTGCAGCCGGACAGCCGCGAGATCATCCGCAACGTGTTCGCCCGCCACACGAGCGAGCAGGGCTATTCCTCGGCCCGCGAGAAGATCAACGCCGAGATCGGTGACCTGATCAAGGAGCGGCTGGCCCCGCGCGGTATCGCCGTCACGGCCGTCAACCTGCGCAATGTGAAGCCCTCGGCGCAGCTCCAGAGCCAGATCGACCGGAAGATCCAGCAACAGCAGGCCACCGAGCGGGCCGAGGAGGCGACCAGGACGGCCACCGCTGAGGCCAAGCGCCGCAAGATCGAGGCCGAGGGCATCGCCCAGGCCAACCGCATCCTGAACAACTCGCTCACCGACAAGGTCCTCACCAACCAGTGCATCGACGCCTACCGGGAGGCCGCCCAGAAGCACCCGGTGTACGCGGTGCCGTGCGGCTCCGGCAGCAAGACCCCGGTGATCGTGGGGGACGGCAAGGACTGACCTGCCGCTCGGGCCCGCGGCATACGAAGGGCCCGCGGCGTACGGAGCGGGCCCGCGACGCACGAAGGGCGGGCTGCCCCCGGTAAAGGGGGCGGCCCGCCCTTCGTGCGGCCGGCCGGAAGCACCGGCGCGGCCACTCCGACAGCGTCGGCCGGCGTCAGCGCGAGCGCTTCGCCAGGCGCTCCACGTCCAGCAGGATCACGGCCCGCGCCTCCAGGCGCAGCCAGCCGCGGCCCGCGAAGTCCGCGAGTGCCTTGTTGACCGTCTCGCGGGAGGCGCCGACCAGCTGGGCCAGCTCTTCCTGGGTGAGGTCGTGCACGACGTGGATGCCCTCCTCGGACTGCACGCCGAAGCGGCGCGACAGGTCCAGGAGCGCACGGGCCACACGGCCCGGCACGTCGGAGAAGACCAGGTCGGACATCTGGTCGTTGGTCTTGCGCAGCCTGCGGGCCACGGCGCGCAGCAGCGCGGTCGCGACCTCGGGGCGTACGTTCAGCCAGGGCTGGAGGTCGCCGTGGCCCAGGCCCAGCAGCTTGACCTCGGTGAGGGCCGTGGCGGTGGCGGTGCGGGGGCCCGGGTCGAACAGCGAGAGCTCGCCGATCAGCTCGCCGGGGCCCAGTACGGCCAGCATGTTCTCCCGGCCGTCGGGGGAGGTGCGGTGCAGCTTCACCTTGCCCTCGGTCACCACGTAAAGGCGGTCACCGGGGTCGCCCTCGTGGAACAGGGCGTCACCGCGTGCGAGGGTCACCTCGCTCATGGAGGCGCGCAGCTCCGCGGCCTGCTCGTCATCGAGCGCCGCGAAGAGCGGGGCGCGCCGCAGAACGTCGTCCACGTGTTCTCTCCTTGTCGACCTGCTCAGGGGACCGTGGTCCCCATGATGCCGGACGGTAAAACAGTGCGATCAATCACTAAGGATGACTTACTGGCGGGCCTGGTCGTGCTTCAGGGGGCTGATTGGGTAGGCATTGGCCCATGACCAAGGCAGATGTCAGTGCCTGCCTCTAGGCTGGCCGGGTGTCCAACAAGCCGGTGAGAGCGCAGGTCAAGGGGGCCGGACAGGTGACAGCAGGCAGTAATTCCGCTGTGGGCGAACAGGCCGTGGCGAAGCCGAAGAAAGTTGCCGCGAAGCCGAGGAAGGCCGCGGCGAAGCCCGAGTCGCACCTCGGGATGGTCCGCCGCGCCCGCAAGATCAACCGCGAGCTCGCCGAGGTCTATCCGTACGCCCATCCGGAACTGGACTTCGAGAATCCGTTCCAGCTCCTCGTCGCGACGGTCCTCTCCGCGCAGACCACCGACCTGAGGGTCAACCAGACCACGCCGGCCCTGTTCGCCGCGTACCCCACCCCCGAGGACCTGGCGGCGGCGGTGCCCGAGGAGGTCGAGGAGATCCTGCGGCCGACCGGGTTCTTCCGGGCCAAGACCAAGTCCGTGATGGGGCTCTCCGCGGCCCTGCGGGACCAGTTCGGCGGCGAGGTGCCGGGCCGGCTGGACGATCTGGTGAAACTGCCGGGCGTCGGCCGCAAGACGGCCAACGTCGTCCTCGGGAACTATTTCGGTGTCCCCGGCATTACGGTCGACACCCACTTCGGCCGCCTGGTGCGCCGCTGGAAGTGGACGGACGAGGAGGACCCGGTGAAGGTCGAGGCGGTGGTCGCCGAGATCTTCCCGAAGAGCGAGTGGACGATGCTCTCGCACCGCGTCGTCTTCCACGGCCGCCGGATCTGCCACGCCCGCAAGCCCGCCTGCGGCGCCTGCCCGATCGCCGCGCTGTGCCCGTCGTACGGGGTCGGCGAGACGGACCCGGAGAAGGCCGAGAAGCTGCTGAAGTACGAGAAGGGCGGCTACCCGGGGCAGCGGCTGAAGCCCCCGCAGTCGTTCCTCGACGCGGGCGGGAAGCCCGCACCGCCGCTCGGAGCGGGGCAAGCCGGAAAGTGACCGATCCGGGCGACGGAATCCGGAACGATCGTGGCGGGGGCGGACGTTGGGACAGTACGGGGGTGCCTATGAGACGTGCAGGGGCGGCGAGTGCCGCGAGCGAGACGTACGCGAGCGCCACGGGTGAGGCGTACGGGAGCGGGGCCGGGAAGGCGGGCGCGGTGGCGGTGACACCGCAGGTCGACGTCTCCGACCGGGGCCTGCCCGGCTGGCTGGACCCCGTGGCCGAGGTGGCCCGCGACATCAGGCCGGAGCAGCTCAGCCGGTTCCTGCCGCCGGCGGGCGGCGGAGGGCGGCAGTCCGCCGTGCTCGTTCTCTTCGGCGAGGGGGCGCAGGGGCCCGAGGTGCTGCTGATGGAGCGTGCGAGCAGTCTCCGCTCGCACGCGGGGCAGATCTCCTTCCCCGGTGGCGCCCTGGACCCGGAGGACGGCGATCCGGAGACCACCGGGCCGCTCAGGGCGGCGCTGCGGGAGGCCGAGGAGGAGACCGGCCTCGATCCCTCCGGTGTCCAGGTCTTCGGTGTGCTGCCCCGCCTGTACATCCCGGTGAGCGGCTTCGTGGTGACCCCCGTACTGGGCTGGTGGCGCGACCGCAGTCCGGTCGGCGCCGTCGACCAGGGCGAGACCGCCCGTGTCTTCACGACCCCCGTGTCGTACCTCACGGACCCGGCGAACCGGGCGACGAGCGTGCACCCGCGCGGGCACCGGGGCGCCGCCTTCCTCCTCGACCACGGGCTGCTCTGGGGGTTCACCGCGGGAGTGGTCGACAAGGTGCTGCACTTCGCGGGCTGGGAGCGGCCCTGGGACCGCTCCCGCGAGGTCCCGCTCGATTGGCACGCATGACGGACATGACAGGGTGGCGGGCGTGAACGTCCTGGACATTGTGTTGCTGGTCGCTGCCGTGTGGTTCGCGGTCATCGGGTACCGCCAGGGATTCGTCGTCGGCATTCTGTCGGTGATCGGGTTCCTCGGCGGCGGTCTCGTCGCGGTCTATCTGCTCCCCGTCATCTGGGAGTGGTTCGCCGACGGGTCCTCGCTCGGCGACTCCACCACCGGCATCCTGGTCGCGGTGGTGATCGTGATCATCTGCGCCTCGGTCGGCCAGGCTTTCACCACGCACCTCGGCAACAAACTCCGCAGACACATCACCTGGTCACCCGCCCGCGCCCTGGACGCGACGGGCGGCGCGCTGGTCAACGTGGCGGCGATGCTGCTGGTCGCCTGGCTGATCGGCTCCGCCCTCGCGGGCTCCTCGCTGCCCACCCTCGGCAAGGAGGTGCGCAGCTCGAAGGTGCTGCTCGGGGTGTCCCGGGTGGTGCCCGGCGAGGCCGGCACCTGGTTCGCCGACTTCAGCTCCGTACTGGCGCAGAACGGTTTCCCGCAGGTCTTCAGCCCGTTCTCCAACGAGCCGATCACCGAGGTCAAGGCACCGGACCCGAAGCTGGCCGGCAGTCCGGTCGCGGCCCGCGCCAAGAAGTCCATCGTCAAGGTCGTCGGCACCGCGCCGGGCTGCGGCAAGGTCCTGGAGGGTACCGGCTTCGTCTTCTCCGAGCGCCGCGTCATGACCAACGCGCACGTCGTCGGCGGGGTCAGCGAGCCGACCGTGCAGATCGGCGGCGAGGGCAAGCTGTACGACGCGAAGGTCGTGCTCTACGACTGGAAGCGCGACATCGCCGTACTGGACGTGCCCGACCTGAAGGCACGCCCGCTGCAGTTCACCGAGGGCGACGCCCGCACCGGTGACGGCGCGATCGTCGCCGGCTTCCCGGAGAACGGCGCCTACGACGTCCGCTCGGCCCGGGTCCGCGGCCGGATCAACGCCAAGGGCCCCGACATCTACAAGCGCGACACCGTCCGCCGCGACGTCTACTCGCTGTACGCGACGGTCCGCCAGGGCAACTCCGGCGGCCCGCTGCTGACCCCCGAGGGCAAGGTCTACGGCGTCGTCTTCGCCAAGTCCCTGGACGACCCGGAGACCGGTTACGCGCTGACGGTCGACGAGATCCGCGACGACATCAAGGTCGGCCGCACGGCCAACCAGCAGGTGGACAGCCAGGGCTGCGCGCTCTGAGGGCGGATCGCCCCGAGCGCTCCGAGGGCGGATCAACCCGTGGGTGGACACCGAAGACCGACCCACGGGTTGATCCGCCGGGCGGCCCGGACCTGAGAGGCTGAAGCATGCGACTGACGATCCTGGGCGGCGGCGGATTCCGCGTCCCTCTGGTGTACGGAGCGCTGCTGCGCGACCGTGCCGAGGGCCGCGTCACCCACGTCACCCTTCACGACCTCGACCCGGCCCGGCTGGCCGCCATCGCCCGGGTCCTCTCCGACCAGGCGGCCAGGGCGCGGGCCTTTGGCGCCCCCGACGTGCCTCCCGCCCCCGAGGTCACCGTCACCACCGACCTGGACGAGGCGCTGCGCGGCGCCGACTTCGTGTTCTCGGCGATCCGGGTGGGCGGTCTGGCGGGCAGGGCCGCCGACGAGCGGGTGGCCCTGGACGAGGGAGTGCTCGGCCAGGAGACCGTCGGCGCGGGCGGTGTCGCGTACGGGCTGCGGACCGTGCCGGTGGCCGTGGACATCGCGCGCAGGGTGGCCCGGCTGGCACCGGACGCCTGGGTCATCAACTTCACCAACCCGGCCGGTCTGGTCACCGAGGCCATGTCCCGCCATCTCGGCGACCGGGTCATCGGCATCTGCGACTCGCCGGTGGGGCTGGCCCGCAGGGTGGCCCGCACCCTGGGCGTGCCGGACCCCACCACGTCCGGCGTACGCATCGACTACGTCGGCCTCAACCACCTGGGCTGGCTGCGCGGGCTGTACGTCGACGACCGTGACGTGCTTCCGGAGCTGTTCGCCGACGAGGGCCGGCTGACGTCCTTCGAGGAGGGCAAGCTCTTCGGCGCCGACTGGCTGCGCTCGCTCGGCTCCGTGCCCAACGAGTATCTGCACTACTACTACTTCAACCGCGAGGCGGTGCGGGCCTACCAGCTGGCCGAGCAGACCCGGGGCGCCTTCCTCCAGGACCAACAGGCACGCTTCTACGACCAGTTGGCCCCCCTGGCGGCCGGGGCGTCCACGGTGGCGGGGAAGCCCTCGACGGCGCGGAAGCCCCCGGAGGCAGGGGCGGCCGCCGCAGCCGCTCCGGGCGCCGCCTGGACGGCCTGGGACCGTACGCGGGCCGAGCGCGAGGCCACGTACATGGCGGAGAACCGGGAGGCGGCCGGCGCGGGCGAGCGCGCGGCCGACGACCTGGAGTCCGGCGGGTACGAGGACGTGGCGCTGGCCCTGATGCGGGCCATCGCCCGCGACGAACCGGCGCGGCTGATCCTGAACGTCCGCAACCGCCGTGGCGGAAGCGGCACCGGTGAGGCCGGTGGCCAGGTGGTGGACGTCCTCGACGAGGCAGCCGTCATCGAGGTGCCGTGCCAGGTCGACGCCGCCGGGGCCCGCCCCCTCGCGGTGTCACCGCTGACAGGCCACGAGGCGGGCCTGGTGGCCGCCGTGAAGGCCGTGGAGCGATGCGTGCTGCGTGCGGGGGAGAGCGGGTCGCAGCGCGAGGCGGTCAAGGCGTTCGCCCTGCATCCGCTCGTCGACTCCGTCCAGGTGGCGCACCGGCTGCTGGCGGGCTACCGCAGCGCACACCCGGGACTCGACTACCTCAGGAAGGACTGACCTTCAGGAAGGACGTACCTCAAGAACCCTCAGGAAGGACCGACCCTCGGAAAGGACTGGCCTCAGGAACCAGTGATCAGGTCCGCTGATGCCTCAGCCGCGCGGACATCCACCGGGCGCGGCGTCGGAGAATGCGCGGGATACCCATTGCCTGACCGGGGTGTTCATGACCCTCATCGTGCGGGCGTCCCCTCTCGGAGATGATCGGCGCTGCGGCCGAGTGGCGGATTCGTGCTGAGTCACCGTAGTCGTGCGTCCAGCCCATACCCCGACGTGTGCCCGGGGCCCATGGTCGGTAATCGCCTGACGGCCCGCCAATTGGCTTATGCGGGAGGCATTTGGCTGTTCGTAGAACAAGTGTTCAACCGTGCGGCCTGTCCCGGGCTTGCCGGCCCGGGGACGACCGTCCGGTGTGGACAATTTCTTCTCCGGCTAGCGGTCCGGTTCCGGGTCCTTCAGCCAGTTCACCAGTTCCGTGGAGAAGGCCTCCGGGTCCTCCTCGTGCGGGAAGTGCCCGAGGCCGTCGAACAGCCGCCAGCGATACGGCGCCTCCACGTACTCCCCGGAGCCCGCCGCGCTGCGGGTGCGCATCACCGGGTCCAGCGAGCCGTGCAGATGCAGGGTGGGCACCCGCACCGGAGCCTTCATCCGGCGGTTGAACTGGAGACCGTCCGGCCGGGCCAGCGAGCGCACCATCCACCGGTACGGCTCGATCGAGCAGTGGGCCGTGGAGGGGATCGTCATGGCGCGGCGGTAGGTGTCGACCGCCTCGTCGGCGGGCTGCCGAGGCCCCGACCACTCCCGGATCAGCCGTCCCGTCAGCGCCGCGTCGTCTGCGACGAGCTGACGTTCCGGAACCCAGGGCCGCTGGAAGCCCCAGACGTACGAGCCGGCCCGCGACTGGGCGAAGTCCGAGAGCATCGCGGAGCGCCAGCGCCTGGGATGCGGCATCGAGGAGACGACCAGCCGGCGCACAAGCTTGGGCCGCATCGCCGCCGCCGTCCACGCCAGGTACCCGCCCAGGTCGTGCCCGACGAGCGCCGCGTCCGGCTCGCCGAGGGACCGTACGACGCCCGTGATGTCGAGAGCGAGGTTCGCCGGGTCGTAGCCGCGCGGCGTACGGTCGCTGCCGCCCACCCCGCGCAGGTCCATCGCCACCGCCCGGTACCCGGCGTCGGCGAGCGCGGTCAGCTGGTGCCGCCACGTCCACCAGAACTGCGGGAACCCGTGCAGCAACAGCACCAGCGGGCCCTCGCCGAGCTCCGCGATGTGGAAGCGCGCACCGTTGGCGGCCACGTCCCGGTGCGTCCACGGGCCGTCGAGCCGTACGACGGAAGCGGCCGAGGCGCCCGCTGCGGGGGCCGGGGCGGACGAAGCGGAACTACCGGAGCCGTTGGTATCAAGGGCGGTCATACCGTTGAGCGTGCCACAACGACCGTGCTGTCCTCGCGGGGGTGCGGCTTCGCGTTTCCGAGGACGGCCGCCGTTTCCTTGGCGGATGCCGCCACCTTCTGCGGGCCCTGCCCCTTCTTGGCCTTCTTCGCGAAGACCACGCCGACCAGCGCGATCAGCAGCGCCACCACGACGTTCACGGCGAAGGAGAGCAGGAAGCACCAGGCCAGGTTCCAGCCGGTCCAGGCCTCGAAGCCGTACGCCAGCGCGAAGCTGAGCATCGGCAGCGAGAAGACCAGTACGAGGCCGGCCGCGCCGAATGCACCGCCGCTGACCGCCCCCCGCTTCACGTCCTGCCGCAGCTGCGTCTTCGCCAGCGCGATCTCGTCGTGCACCAGCGCGGACATCTCGGTCGTCGCCGTGGCGACCAACTGGCCCAGGCTGCGGTCGGCGCTCTCGACGCCGTGGACGCTCTGCGCGTCGGAGGCGTTGCGGGCGGGGTCGCTCATCGCTCTCTCCCTCTTCTGTTCAAGCATGTTCAAGCCGGTTCGGGCCTGGCGGATCCGTGTCCGACCTGAAGTCTGATCCCTTTCGGACCTGAAGTCTCATCGGTGTCCCGATCCGACGTCGGGTCCGATGCCGGATTGATGCCGGATCCGATGTCAGATCATGCCGGACCGCCGCGGCCGTCGCGCGCCGCCCCCGGCACATTGTCGTCCGTTGCGGTGCCGGTGTCGGCTCCGGCGCCCACGCAGAGCGTCGCCAGCCGCCGGTGCTCCGCCGCTTTCGCTTCGTGGATCTCCGCCATCCGCAGGTGGTACTCGGGCTTCCCGACCTCGTAGATGTCGGGGATGCCGTCCATGTCCTCGTCGCGTTCCTCCTCGTCGTAGAGCGCACGGTACTTGCGGACGCGCAGCTTCAGCAGCACGGAGGACAGCAGGGCGGCGATCAGCGATCCGATGAGGACGGCCGCCTTGACCTCGTCGGCGAGTTCGAGGTTGTCGGTGAAGGCCAGCTCGCCGATCAGCAGGGAGACGGTGAAACCGATGCCGGCCAGGGTGGCGACGGCGAAGACGTCCGGCCAGACCAGGTCCTCGTTCAGTTCCGCCTTGGTGAACCGGGCCGCGAGCCAGGTGCCGCCGAAGATGCCGACCGCCTTGCCGACCACGAGGCCGAGCACCACACCCAGCGTCTCCGGCTTGGTGAAGACGTCCGCGATGGCACCGCCCGACACGGAGACACCGGCGGAGAACAGCGCGAACAGCGGCACCGCGAGCCCCGCCGACAACGGCCGCACCAAGTGCTCGATGTGCTCGCCCGGCGAGTGCTCCTCGCCCTCCCGGCGCGAGCAGCGCAGCATCAGGCCCATGGCCACACCGGCGATCGTGGCGTGCACGCCGCTGTTGTACATCAGCCCCCAGATGACCAGGGCCAGCGGCACGTACACGTACCAGCCGCGCACGTTCGCCCGCAGCAGCAGCCAGAAGAGGGCCAGGCCCACGAAGGCGCCGCCGAGCGCCAGGAAATTGAGGTCGCTGGTGAAGAAGATCGCGATGATCAGGATCGCGAAGAGGTCGTCGACGACGGCCAGGGTCAGCAGGAAGGCCCGCAGCGCGGACGGCAGGGAGGTGCCGATCACCGCGAGGACGGCCAGGGCGAAGGCGATGTCGGTCGCCGTCGGTACGGCCCAGCCGCCGGTGTCGCCGTCACCGAGGACGTTGACCGCGACGTACACGAGGGCCGGGACCGCCATGCCGCAGAGGGCCGCGATCACGGGCAGCGCCGCCGCCTTCGGGTCGCGCAGTTCGCCGGCCACCAGCTCGCGCTTGAGCTCGATGCCCGCGACGAAGAAGAAGATGGCCAGCAGCCCGTCGGCGGCCCAGTGCTGGACGGACAGGTCGAGGCCGAGGAAGCCGGGCCCGAAGTGCAGACCGCGGAACGCCTCGTAACCGGAACCGAAGGTGTTCGCCCAGATCAGCGCGGCGATCGCGGCGACCAGCAGCAGTACACCGCCGACCGTTTCGGTGCGGAGGGCGTCCGCGACGTACTTCCGCTCGGGGAGCGAGAGGCGGCCGAGGACCTTGCGGCTGCTGGGCGGCGTCGGTGCGGACGGGGGAGTGGGCGCGGCCACGGGTGAATACCTCCGGTCGGGTGGGCAGCATGGAGCACATTGCCGACCAGACTTCCCGGCGCACCTGTTGAGTTTTGACGCGTTCCTGACGCGCAGACAACTGTACCCGCGGTGCGCAAGGGCGTATCCGGCGATCTTCACTTTACGAGCGAAAAGGGCACCCGGCGCGGGGAGCGCGGGGTGCCCTTGGGCTGTTCGGGGAGCGGGATCAGTCCTCGTTGCCCGCCGAGCTCGGCAGCTTCGCCTGGATCAGGCCCATCACCGAGGCGTCGGTGAGCGTCGAGACGTCGCCCAGCTCGCGGTCCTCGGCGATGTCGCGCAGCAGCCGCCGCATGATCTTGCCGGACCGGGTCTTGGGCAGCTCCGCCACCGGCAGGATCCGCTTCGGCTTGGCGATCGGGCCGAGCGTGGC
The DNA here is from genome assembly GCF_042874215.1 of Streptomyces sp. NPDC004111. Classification (NCBI taxonomy): domain Bacteria; kingdom Bacillati; phylum Actinomycetota; class Actinomycetes; order Kitasatosporales; family Streptomycetaceae; genus Streptomyces; species Streptomyces sp. NPDC004111. Next base: position 187,399 of record NZ_JBIAMU010000015.1, on the reverse strand, counting down.
ACCCACGTGGTTGCGCAGGTCGGTGACGAGCGTCTCGGTCTCCGTCGCCGTACCGCGCAGGATCACGAAGGCGACGATCGCCTGCCCGGTGGTCTCGTCGGCGGCGCCGACCACGGCGGCCTCGGCGACCGACGGGTGCGAGACGAGGGCCGACTCGACCTCGGTGGTGGAGATGTTGTGGCCGGACACCAGCATCACGTCGTCGACCCGGCCGAGCAGCCAGATGTCGCCGTCGTCGTCCTTCTTCGCGCCGTCACCGGCGAAGTACTTGCCCTCGAAGCGCGACCAGTAGGTGTCGATGAAGCGCTGGTCGTCGCCCCAGATCGTACGGAGCATGGAGGGCCACGGCTCGGTCAGCACGAGGTAGCCGCCACCGCCGTCGGGGACCTCGTTCGCCTCGTCGTCGACGACCGTCGCGGAGATGCCCGGCAGCGCGCGCTGCGCCGAGCCCGGCTTGGTCTCGGTGACGCCGGGCAGCGGCGAGATCATCATCGCGCCGGTCTCGGTCTGCCACCAGGTGTCCACGATCGGGCACTTGTCGGCGCCGATGTGCTTGCGGTACCAGACCCATGCCTCGGGGTTGATCGGCTCGCCGACCGACCCGAGGACGCGCAGCGACGACAGGTCGAACTTCGCGGGGATGTCGTCGCCCCACTTCATGAACGTACGGATCGCGGTCGGCGCGGTGTAGAGGATGCTGACGCCGTACTTCTGCACGATCTCCCAGAAGCGCCCCTGGTGCGGGGTGTCGGGCGTGCCCTCGTACATGACCTGCGTCGCGCCGTTGGCCAGCGGGCCGTAGACGATGTACGAGTGCCCGGTGACCCAGCCGATGTCGGCGGTGCACCAGTAGACGTCGGTCTCCGGCTTGAGGTCGAAGACGGCGTGGTGGGTGTAGGCCGCCTGGGTGAGGTAGCCGCCGGAGGTGTGCAGGATGCCCTTGGGCTTACCCGTCGTGCCGGAGGTGTAGAGGATGAAGAGCGGGTGCTCGGCCTCGAACGCCTCGGGGGTGTGCTCGGCGGACTGCCGGCCGACGACGTCGTGCCACCAGACGTCGGTGCGCTCGTTCCATGCGGTGTCCTGCCCGGTGCGGCGCACCACCAGCACGTGCTCGACCTGCGGACACTTGGCCACGGCCTCGTCGATCGCGGGCTTCAGCGCGGACGGCTTGCCGCGCCGGTAGCCGCCGTCGGAGGTGATGACGATCTTCGCGTTCGCGTCCTGGATGCGGGAGGCGACGGCGTCGGCGGAGAACCCGCCGAAGACGACCGAGTGCGCGGCGCCGATGCGGGCGCAGGCCAGCATCGAGACGGCGGCCTCGGGAATCATCGGGAGGTAGATCGCGACGCGGTCGCCCTTGCGCACACCCAGCTCGGTCAGGGCGTTCGCGGCACGCGACACCTCGTCCTTGAGCTCCGCGTACGTGATCGCGCGGCTGTCGCCGGGCTCGCCCTCGAAGTGGATGGCGACGCGGTCGCCGTTGCCCGCCTCGGCGTGGCGGTCCACGCAGTTGTACGCGACGTTCAGCTCGCCGTCCGCGAACCACTTCGCGAAGGGCGGGTTGGACCAGTCGAGCGTTTCGGTGGGCTCGGTGGCCCAGGTGAGCCGGCGTGCCTGCTCGGCCCAGAAGCCGAGACGATCGGCCTTGGCCTGCTCGTACGCCTCCGCAGTGACGTTGGCGTTCGCGGCCAGCTCGGCGGGAGGAGCGAATCGACGCTCTTCCTTCAAGAGGTTGGCCAGGCTTTCGTTGCTCACGACATCTCCCATTCCCAGGGCGTCCGATGTGTCCCGGGGCCTAGCTCATCAGTCCGTGGGCCGGGTGACAAGAGCCATCCGGAAATTGGTTTAGACCTATGAGCAGGTGCGACACCCGAATGGCCCCCTCCGCGGACGCACGCGGAAAAGGGGCCATCAGGTCTCACGGACGTACTGGCACGACGGTTCGGGCGCCGGGCAGGCATGGCGGTGCACCGCGGCGGGTGCGGCCACCGGCCCGCTCAGGCGCTGAGGTCCTCCAACTCCGTGTCCGACTGGGGTGCGACACGGTCGAAGACCTCGATGGTCTCTCCCACCCGTGCCCCGTCCACCAGCAGATATGCCTGCGCCTCGGCCACGTGGAAGTACATTCCGTGCAGCTCCAGCTTCCCTTCGGCGAGCCTGCGCCGGACCGATTCGTGCCGCCGCAGATGCTCCAGTTGCTGGACCACATTGGTGAGGCAGAGCTGCTCCACCGCATCGGTGGGCAGCCGCCCGGAGATCCGGGCCCAGGCGTGGTGGCGGCTCTTCATCCGCTTGAGGCTGGGCGCCCCGTGCCGCAGCCAGCGCCGCAGCGGGGTCGCCTCGCTGCCCTCGGCGGGACCGTTGAGCAGGGCCTGCATGGCGCCGCAGCCGGAGTGCCCGCAGATCGTGATGGACTCCACCTCCAGTACGTCCACCGCGTACTCGATCGCCGCGGCGACCGATTCGTCCCCGCCCTCGGCACCCGGCGGCGGAACCAGGTTCCCCACGTTCCGCACGGTGAAGAGGTCACCGGGACCACTGGACGTGATCATGCTGGTGACCAGTCGGGAGTCCGCGCAGGTGAGGAAGAGCTGGGTGGGCTTCTGTCCCTCGCGGGCGAGACGGGCCAGTTCGTCCCGCACCAGCGGGGCGGTGTTGCGCTGGAACGCGCTCAGCCCGTTGGCCAGATGACGCGTCCCGGCCGGCCGCGACACCGGCTCCTGGACCGGGCCGCCGTGCTCGTCGCAGTGGTGGTTGCGCCAGGGGGTCCAGGGGCGGCAGCAGGTGTGCGGGGCGGTCGACGCGGGTCCGGAGACCCGGATTCCGGACCTCCCGGTGACCTCGACCCGGCCGCCCTGCGCGACATGACAGTCCTGCCAGGTCTGCAGGGCTTCGTACGCGGCGTGGTCCATGAAAGATCCGTCCAACTCCACGACTACGTGGGTTCCTTGGGGCACCTGGGTCAACGTGCGGGTCAGTCGGGGCACCGCGAGGAAGGTCAGCTGACCGCGCGCCCTGACGTGGTGAATGCCGTCGGGGGTGGTCTCGGTGACGATCCGGGTCCGGGCGAGGCGGTGCATCGCGACCGCGACGGCCACCGCGATGCCCAGCGCCACGCCCTCCATGACGCCGAACAGCACGACGCCGCCGACGGTGGTGACGTACACCAGGAACTCCCGGTGCCGGTGGACGTTGCGGATGTGGGCGAAGCTCACCATCTGGATGCCGACCATCATCACCAGGGCGGCCAGCGCCGCCAGCGGGATCCACTCCAGTACGCCGACCAGCAGGGCGGCGGCGAGCATCACCCATACGCCGTGCAGCACGGTGGAGGCCCGGCTGACCGCCCCGGTACGGACGTTGGCGGTCGAGCGGACGGCGCCGCCGGAGATGGGCAGTCCGCCCAGCAGCCCGGACACCATGTTGGAAACGCCCTGGCCGCGCAGCTCGCGGTTCAGGTCGGAGCGGGGCACGGGCGCGGTGCCCGGCCGCTCGGCGGCGAGCTTGTCCACGGCGACCGCGGACAGCAGCGACTCCAGGCTGGCCACCAGCGTGACGGTCAGTACCGCCGCGATCAGCGCGAGCACCGGGCCCTGCGGCATCTCGGGAAGCGCGTGGCTGCGCCAGGAGGGCAGGTCGACCCGGGCGATCCCGGGGGCGGTGAGGGCGGCGACCGCAGTGGCGATGGCCACGGAGGCGAGTGCGGCCGGGGTTTTGCGGAGGACTCTTCCGGCGCGGCCCGGCAGGCGTGGCCAGAGCACCAGGACGGCGATGGTGAGGCCGCCGATCAGGGGTGCGGCCGGGCCGATGTGCGTCAACTGCTCGGGCAGCGCGAGGGCGTTGGCGGTCGCGGAGCTCTGTGGGGAGCCGCCGAGCACGATGTGCAGCTGGGCGAGTGCGATGGCGACGCCGATGCCGGCGAGGGTGCCGTGCACGATGGCGGGGCTGACTGCCAGGGCGCTGCGCGCGGCCCTGAGCGAGCCGAGGAGGATCTGCACCAGACCGGCGCAGATGACGATTCCGCAGGTGGTGCGCCAGCCGTATTGCTGGATCAGCTCGGCGGTCACGACGGTCAGCCCGGCCGAGGGGCCGCTGACCTGGAGGGGCGATCCGCCGAGCAGCCCGCCGACGATCCCGCCGACGGCGGCGCCGATCAGGCCCGCCTGAAGCGGTGCGTCGATGGCGACGGCCAGTCCGAGGGACATGGGCACGGCGATCAGGAAGACCGTGATCGAGGCGGAGAGGTCACCGCCCGCGATACGGAAGCGGCGCCGGCCCCCGGGTCCTTCGCCGTCGCCGGACGGCGGGCTGTGCGGTCGTTGGAACCGTGATGCTCGGTTGGTGCGAGAGGTGTGGTCGGGGCGAGTGGGTACGCAAGCAGACATTGCTTCTGTCTCCTCCGGGGCAGCGCGGGTCGCGGAACAAGGGATCGCGGCCGTGGGTCACGGCATGCAGCGGGGGACTTAAAACTCTCGGTAAATGAATCGTAATTCAGAGTAAAGAACAAGCAGTGCTATAGCGGGCATTTGGGTTAACTCTTCACCCAAATTAGTGAATAAGCGTTTCGTGCGGCTTGTCGCATCAATGGGTTTGTGGGCGCGTGCGAGGTTTACCGCGCATTTTCGGCTGATTTGTGCATCGGCCGATACAGCCCGATCACAGTGCCGTTCGAGAAAGAGGGTGGGCGGATGATGGCCGCCACGAAGAGATTCACCTTCGGCGTCACCGCCGCCGCGCTGTCCCTGGCCCTGGCCGGCTGCGCCGGCTCGGCCGACCCCGCGGGCGGCGGCCAGGGCGGTGCCCACGGTGCCAAGAAGAACGCGCCGGCCGGTGCCCCCAAGAGCGCGGTCCGGCTGATCGGTGACGGTTCGACCGCGTACACCGGCGTCCAGCCGCTCCAGCCCGTACCGCACAAGCTCAAGGCCGGTGAGAAGCCGCCGCAGTTCGTGGTCTTCTCCTGGGACGGTGCGGGCGAGGACAGCCAGCGGCTCTTCTCCCACTTCCGCCGCGTCGGCCAGAAGTACAACGCGACGATGACGTACTTCCTGAGCGGGGTCTACCTCCTGCCCGAGGCCAAGAAGAACCTCTACGACCCGCCCCAGCACTCCGCCGGGCGCTCGGACATCGGTTTCAACGACGCCAAGGGAATCAAGGACACCGTGGAGCAGATCCGCGGCGCCTGGTTCGAGGGCAACGAGATCGGCACCCACTTCAACGGCCACTTCTGCGGCAAGGACGGCGGCGTCGGCACCTGGTCGAAGGAGGAGTGGAAGAGCGAGATCTCCCAGGCCAAGTCCTTCGTCAAGAACTGGAAGACGAACGCCGCGCTGGCCTCCCTGAAGCCGCTGCCCTTCGACTACGACAAGGAACTCGTCGGCGCCCGCACCCCCTGCCTGGAGGGCCGCAAGAACTTCATGCGCGCCGCCTCCGAAATGGGCTTCCGCTACGACACCAGCGGCGTCAACGACCAGATCTGGCCCGAGAAGCAGGGCAGCCTCTGGGACCTGTCGATGCAGCTGGTGCCGGTCCCCGGCCGCGCCTTCCAGACCCTGTCCATGGACTACAACTTCTACATGAACCAGTCCGGCGCGACCCGGGGCGACGAGGACAAGCACCAGTACTGGGGCGACCAGATGCGCGACGGCCTGGTCCAGGCCTTCCAGCGCTCGTACAAGGGCAACCGCGCCCCGCTGATCATCGGCAACCACTTCGAGTCCTGGAACGGCGGCACGTACATGCGCGCCATCGAGGACACCATCAAGCGCGTCTGCACCCAGCGCGAGGTGCGGTGCGTGTCGTTCCGTCAGCTCGCCGACTGGCTGGACGCCCAGGACCCGCAGGTCCTGGCCAAGCTCCGCACGCTGAAGGTCGGCGAGGCACCGAAGACGGACTGGGCGGCCTTCCTCGCCCCCGGTGCCGCCGCAGGGCCGGCCGGCCACGCACCTGCCGCGCACGCGCCGGGTGCCCCTGACGCCGCTAGGCCGGCTGAGCGGCACTGACCGCCAGCTGCTCGTCCAGTACGAAGGCGGGGTCGACCTGGGCAGCCAGGTCGGCGCCCGTCTTCGCGTTTCCCCAGCTCTCCGCGTTCTTCAGGTGGAAGTGCACCATCTGGCGGGTGTAGCGCGCCCAGTCGCGGTGCGCGTAGCTGTCCTCGGCGGCGTCCTGGAGGACCTGGAGGGCCTGCCGGTTGTCCGCCTCCAGCAGCTCGAAGCGGGACGGGCGGCCCTTCTCCATGGCACGGACCCAGTCCGAGTGGCCCATGGTGACCAGCAGGTCGTCACCGACCTCCGTGCGCAGGAAGTCCAGGTCGTCCTGGCCCTGGACCTTGTTGCCGACGACCTTGAGCGCGATGCCGAAGTCGCGGGCGTACTCCTTGTACTGCCGGTAGACGGACACCCCCTTGCGGGTCGGCTCGGCCACCAGGAACGTCATGTCGAAGCGGGTGAACATGCCCGACGCGAACGAGTCCGAGCCCGCCGTCATGTCGACGACCACGAACTCGTCGGGGCCGTCCACCAGGTGGTTGAGGCACATCTCGACCGCGCCGACCTTGGAGTGGTAGCAGGCCACCCCCAGGTCGGACTCGGTGAACGGGCCGGTCGCCATCAGCCGGATCTCGCCGTCGTCCAGCCTGACGGGACGCGCGCAGGCGTCGTACACCGGGTTGTCCTCGCGGACCCGCAGCAGCCGGGAGCCCTCGCCGGGCGGGGTCGTCTTGATCATCGTCTCGGCGGAGGCGATGCGCGGGTTGGTGCCGCGGAGGTAGTCCTTGATGAGCGGGAGGTGCGCGCCCATCGCGGGCATCGCGGCGGACTCCTCCTCGCTGAGGCCCAGTGCCGCGCCCAGGTGCTGGTTGATGTCGGCGTCGACGGCGACGACCGGTGCCTCGTTGGCGGTGAGGTGGCGGATGAACAGTGAGGACAGCGTGGTCTTGCCACTGCCGCCCTTCCCGACGAAAGCGATCTTCATGTTCACCAAGCGTAGTTGCATGAACGCGCTGGGTGTGCGCGATGAGTGAAGAAGACCACTCCAAGGTGGCGCGAGGAGGGGCGCGGGGGATCGGTGCGTACGCTCCTTACTTATGAGTACGAACGCTGACCCGCTCGCGGCGCTGGGTGCGCTGACCGGTGTGCCCGAGGCCGTGGATTCCGTGCGCAAGGCCGTGGACCGGGTGTACGGACACCGCGTCATGCGGCGCCGCAGCAACGAGATCACCGCGGAGGCCGCACTGCGCGGAGCCCGTGGTTCGGCGGCGCTCTCCGGTGCCGACTGGGCGTTGGAGGAGGTGCGGCGGCGTACCGACTTCAGCGTGGACGAGGAGTCTTGGGTGGTCGGCGGCGCCCTGCGGCTGACTGCCGAGGCCGGGCAGCTGCTGTCGATCTGGCGCCAGTCGCCGCTGCGGGTGCTGGCGCGTCTGCACCTGGTGGCGGCCGGGGGTGCGGGGATCGCCGACGAGCTGGTGGGCAGGCCGCGGCTCGCGGGCGAACCGGTGGACGAGCCGCTGATCGAGCTTCCGCTGCCGGGTGCCGACGAGGTGGCGGGCCGGCTGGAAGGGCTGTCCCAGCTGATCATCGCGGGTGGTGCCGCGGCTCCCGCGCTGGTCACTGCGGCGGTGGTGCACGGTGAGCTGCTGGCGCTGCGGCCGTTCGGCTCGCACAACGGGCTGGTCGCGCGCACCGCCGAGCGCATCGTCCTGATCAACAGCGGTCTCGACCCGAAGTCCGTCTGCCCGGCCGAGGTCGGCCACGCGGAACTGGGCCGGGCTGCCTACGTCGGTGCCCTTGAGGGGTACGTGTCGGGTACGCCGGAGGGTGTGGCGGCGTGGATCGCGCACTGCGGTCGCGCGGCGGAGCTGGGGGCCCGGGAGTCGACCGCGGTCTGCGAGGCACTGCAGCGGGGCGCGGCCTGAGGCTCTCGCGCAGCGGGGCGCGGGGTGCGGCGGACGCGCTCGGTGCGGCCGGGGTGCGAGTGGCACCCGAGGCGGGGCGTGACCGGGGCGTGAAGCGCGGCCGAGGTCGGGTGCGGCGTCGGGGTGTCCCGGGGTGATCCTCAACTGCCCCTGCCGCGCCGGGGTTTGTGGCCGGAAAAGAGATGCGGCGGTACCTGAATCGGTACCGCCGCTGGCATGTCCGCCGGGTTACCAAGCGTCCTCGAATGATTGCCCATCAGGTCGGGATCTTCGCCCGTGGCCTGGTGCGGCTGGCCCGTAATCGACGGGTCGACGTCGCGTGGGTGCTCGGCTTTCATGCTTCGGTCCGTGGGGCCGTGCTGCGTAGAAAGGTGATCCTCTCGGATGTCCCTGGTCTCGCGGGCCGTTGAGTCCTTTGTACTCCCCTGGCCGGAGAAGCGGAACCCCCGGCAGCACTTCTTTACTTTTACTCTCAAATACGGGCAAAGCGTCCGAGTGAGGTGTCTCCTGCGAGCCTGCCGCGGCGGCGGCTCGCGTACCAGACGAGACCGGCGGTGGCGGCTGCCGCGCCCACCGCCGCTGCCGCCATCAGGGCGGGGCGGGGCGGCATGGAGAGGGAAGGGATCCGCTGCTTCAGCCGGACCGGTCGGCTGAAGACGAGAATCGGCCACTCCCTGGCGGTCGCCTCGCGGCGCAGCGCGCGGTCCGGGTTGACCGCGAACGGGTTGCCGACCGACTCCAGCATCGGAACGTCGGTGGCCGAATCGCTGTACGCGAAACAGCGCGTCAGGTCGTACCCCTCCGATGCGGCGAGCTCCTTGACCGCTTCGGCCTTGGTGGGGCCATAGGCGTAGTACTCCACCTCACCGGTGAAGCAGCCGTCGTCGCCGACGACCATCCGGGTGGCCACCACCCGGTCGGCGCCCAGGAGCTCGCCGATCGGCTCCACCACCTCGGCGCCCGACGTCGAGACGATCACCACGTCCCGGCCGGCCGCGTGGTGCTCCTCGATCAGGGAGGCGGCCTCGTCGTAGATGATCGGGTCGATCAGGTCGTGCAGGGTCTCGGCGACGATCTCCCGTACCTGCTGGACGTTCCAGCCCTTGCAGAGCGCGGAGAGATATTCGCGCATGCCCTCCATCTGATCGTGGTCGGCGCCGCCCGCCAGGAAGACGAACTGTGCGTAGGCCGTTCGCAGAACGGCCCGGCGGTTGATCAGTCCGCCTTGGTAGAAGGACTTGCTGAAGGTCAGCGTGCTCGACTTCGCAATGACAGTCTTGTCCAGATCGAAGAAGGCAGCGGTACGAGGCAACGAGTGGTTTTCCACGAGGCGAGCATAGGCGCCCACCATTCGGCGTACGCTGGGGCGCGTGGGTTTGCCTGAGAAGGCTCTCGGGTACACCATGGAAGTCACGGATCGTTCGCGACCGTGCTACCCCGGTTCGGCTCCTCCCCCCCCGAGTCGGACCGTGGCAGACGACCCCCGCTCTCCCCCCCGGCGGGGGTCGTCGCATGTCCGGATGCTTTTTGCGGCTCCGGTACGGCCCCTCGTACGTGTTCATCGCTCGACTCCCTCGCTGCTGTCCGGCTTCCGGTGTTCGCTTCGTACGATGTGAACTCGTTACTCTGTGTAGTTGTTCCGTTCCCCTTGGAAGTCACTGGTAAGGGTGAGCGGAATATTCACAAGAGCGGAGTTGTCCACAGTTTTCGAGCAAGATCCACATTGATTTCCAGATCGCTGCACGGTGATTCCAGTCCGCGAACTCAGCGGATGTCCAAATCACTTGAGATCGCAGTGAGAGGGGGCGGGGATCGTGGCTGGATCGATGACACCCGACAGGTTGTCGGCCGTCGAAGGGCGGCGCGGCGGACCGCTGATCGTCACCGAGGACGTGGAACTGCTCGACGATCTGCTGAGGCTGTGTGCCGCGGCGGGAGCGGAGCCGGAAGTCCATCACGGAGTGCCGGAGCGCCGCGGAAGCTGGGAGTCCGCACCGCTGGTCCTCGTCGGGGACGACGCGGCGGCCCGGGTGCGCGGGGCCGTGCGCAGACGCGGCGTCATGCTCGTCGGGCACGACCAGGACGACCCGTCGGTCTGGCAGCGGGCCGTCGAGATCGGCGCGGACTACGTGCTGCGGCTGCCGGACGCCGAGAACTGGCTGGTGAACCAGATCGCCGACGCGGCGGAGGGCGTCGGCCGTCAGGCACTCACCGTCGGCGTGATGGGCGGACGCGGCGGCGCCGGGGCGTCCACCCTGGCCTGCGCGCTGGCCGTCACGGCGGCCCGCTCGGGCCGCCGGGCGCTGCTCGTCGACGGGGACCCGCTCGGCGGCGGGCTCGACGTCTTGCTCGGCGGTGAGGCGGTGGAAGGTCTGCGGTGGCCGGATTTCGCCTCTTCCCGGGGGCGGGTGGCCAGTGCCGCGCTGGAGGAGTCGCTGCCCCGGCTGCACGACCTGAGGGTGCTGAGCTGGGACCGCAGCGACGCCGTGGTGATCCCGCCGGAGGCGATGCGGGCCGTGCTGGCCGCGGCCCGCCGGGCCGGCGGAGTGGTGGTCGTGGACCTGCCGCGCCGGGTGGACGAGAGCGTGGCGGAGGCGCTGGCCCAGCTGGACGTGGGGCTGCTGGTGGTGCCGGGCGAACTGCGGGCGGTGGCCGCGGCCAAACGGGTCGCCTCGGCGGCGGGCATGGTCCTGGCGGACCTGCGCACCGTCGTACGGGGCCCGTACGCGGCGGGGCTCGACGAGGAGTGGGTGGCCAAGACCCTGAACCTGCCACTGGTGGGCGAGCTTCCTCCCGAACCCGGCCTGTGGGAAGCCCTGTCGGGCGGGGACCCGCCGGGGAGCAGCACGCGCGGGCCACTGGCCCGGTTCTGCACGGCCTTCTGGGAGCGCGCACTGGTCGGGGGTGCGGCCCGATGAGCGCGACCGTACTTCTCAACGCCGTGCGTCAGCGGCTCGCCGAGAGCGGCGCGGAGCCGACACCGGCCAGGGTGGCCGCCGCGCTGCGCGCCCAGGGGCGGCTGCTGGGCGACGCCGAAGTGCTCGGCGCGGCAGCGGAGCTGAGGTCCGAGCTGGTGGGTACGGGGCCGCTGGAGCCGCTGCTCGCCGATCCGTCCGTGAGCGACGTACTGGTGTCGGCGCCGGACCGGGTGTGGGTGGACCGGGGTGCGGGCCTGGAACTCTCCGGGGTGACCTTCGCGGACGCGGCTGCGGTGCGCAGGCTGGCGCAGCGGCTCGCGGCCGTCGCCGGACGACGGCTGGACGACGCCCGGCCGTGGGTGGACGCGCGGCTGCCGGACGGGACGCGGATGCACGCGGTCCTGCCGCCGGTTGCCGTCGGGGCGACCTGCCTGTCGCTGCGGGTGGTGCGGCCGAAGGCGTTCCGGCCCGACGAACTGGTCGCGGCGGGCACGGTGCCGCCCGGCGGGGACGTACTGCTGCGGGCGCTGGTGGAGGCCCGGCTGTCGTACGTGATCAGCGGGGGCACGGGAGCGGGCAAGACCACGCTGCTCTCGGCTCTGCTGGGGCTGGTCGGCGCGCGCGAGCGGATCGTGCTGGCCGAGGACTCGGCGGAGCTGCGGCCCGACCATCCGCACGTGGTGCGTCTGGAGTCCAGACCCCCCAACCAGGAAGGTGCAGGCCGGGTCACCCTGCGGGACCTGGTGCGGCAGGCGCTGCGGATGCGGCCCGACCGGCTGGTGGTCGGGGAGGTCCGAGGGGCCGAGGTGACCGACCTGCTGGCGGCCCTGAACACGGGGCACGAGGGCGGCTGCGGCACGGTGCACGCCAATGCGGCGGCACATGTACCCGCCCGGCTGGAGGCGCTGGGGACGGCCGCGGGGCTCGACCGGGCGGCGCTGCACAGCCAGTTGGGGGCCGCTCTGTCGGTGGTGCTGCACCTCGTTCGGGACCGCGACGGGCGGCGCAGGCTCGCCGAGGTGCACGTGCTCGGGCGGGACGCGGCCGGGCTTGTGGTGACGGTGCCCGCGCTGCGCTGGGGCGCCGAGGGGTTCGTGCGGGAGCGCGGCTGGCCCCGGTTGCGGGAGCTGATCGGGGACGCGTGGTGAGCCCGGTGGGAGCCGCCGGGTACGCGGCGATGCTGTGCGCGGGGCTGGCGGCGTGGCTGCTGGTCGGCTGGGAGCACGAGATGCGGCGGGCCCGCCTGGTGGTGGCCGGTGGCCCGGCGGAGGAGCGGGGGGCGCCCCCGTGGGAGGCGTGGTGGCGCCGGTTGCGGGAGCGGGTGCCGCCCCAGTGGCTGTGCGTGCCGGTGGCGGCCCTGGTCGCCGTGCTCGCCGAGTCGGTGATTCCGCTGGTGCTCGGGGCGGTGGCGGTGCCCCTGGTGGGACGGCGGTTGCGGGCGCGGGAGCTGGCGCGGGCACGAGGTGCGCGCGGGGACCGGGTGATCGCGCTGTGCGGTGCGGTGAGCGGGGAACTGCGGGCCGGGAGCCAGCCGGGGCAGGCCCTGTGCGCGGCAGCCGCGGACACCGGAGGGCTCGGGGCCGCGGAGGCCGAGGTGCTGGCGGCGGCCCGGTTCGGGGGTGATGTGCCGGTGGCGCTGCACCGGGCGGCGGGCGAACCGGGGGCCGGGGGACTGGTCGGGATCGCCGTCTGCTGGCAGGTGTCGGTGGGCAGCGGGGCCGGGCTCGCCGCCGGGCTGGAACGGCTGGAGGCCGCCCTGCGGGACGAGCGGGACCGCCGCGAGCAGTTGCGGGCCCGGCTGTCCGGAGCGTGGTCGACGGTGGCGCTGCTCGCGCTGTTGCCCGTGGTGGGGGTGGTGATCGGCAGCGCGATGGGCGCCGACCCGCTCGGGGTGCTCCTGCACACGCCGCTGGGGCTCGGATGCCTGGTCGCGGGCGGACTGCTGGAGGCCGGGGGCCTGGCGTGGGCCCGCCGGATCGTACGGAGCGGAGAGGGGGAGGGCGCGTGAACGGGGACGTTGTCCACAGGCTGGGGGTAGTTCTGTCGGCCGGTTCGGCCGCGGGATGTCTGCTCTTCGCGGTGGCGGGCCGGCGCCGGGAGCAGGAGACGAAACGGCGGCTCGCGGCACTGCTGGCGGTCGAGGCGGCGCTGTACGCCGAGCGGCGGCGCGGAGGGTTTCGCGGCGGGGCGGCGTGGGCGCGGGACTGGGGCGGGCCTGCCGGAGCGGTGATCACCGGGTACGTGTTGGTGGGCGGGGTGTGGGGGTGCCTGCTCGGAGCTGCCGCGGCGATCGGCGTACGGCGGTGGCAGCGGGGGCGGCGGCCACGGGGTGAGGCGGCGGCGGAGGAGGCCGCCGCAGGGCGGCAACTTCCGCTGGCAGCAGACCTTTTGGCGGCCTGCGTGGCCTCGGGGGCCGGGCCCAGGGAGGCGGCCGAGGCGGTGGGGGCGTCGCTCGGCGGTCCGGTCGGGGAGCGGCTCACGCGGGTGGCGGCCGAACTGCGGCTCGGTGGCGAACCGGCCGAGGCGTGGGGCCGGTTGGGGTCCATACCGGGCGCGGAGGGGCTGGCCAGGTGCCTGGAGCGGGCCGGCAGCAGCGGCGCTCCGGCGGCGGGACCGGTGGCCCGGGTGGCGGACCGGCTGCGGGCGGAACGTGCGCGCAGGGCCGAGGCAGGCGCCAACCGGGCCGCCGTACTGATCGTCATGCCGCTGTCGCTGTGCTTTCTGCCGGCGTTCCTGGTGATGGGGGTCGCGCCGGTGGTGATCGGTCTGGCGGACGGGCTGCTGGGAGGTGGGTGAGGGACGGGTTCCGCCCGACAGGACGGGGCGGGGCGAGCGGAGTCGTACGAACTGAGGCGGAAATCACGGAGGTTGTCATGCGGAAGTGGATGCGGGGCTGGGTGGTACCGGGTGTGCGAGGTGCCTGGGCGGCGCGGCGGAGGGCTCGTGACGAGGGGATGACCACGTCCGAGTACGCGGTGGGAACGATCGCCGCGTGTGCCTTCGCGGCGGTGCTCTACAAGGTCGTCAACAGTGGCGCGGTTTCGGCGGCGTTGCAGGCGGCGGTGGGCAGGGCGCTCGATGTGCAGTTCTGAGCGGACGGGGGTGCGGGGCCGTGCGGGGCCGGGCTCCGGGGACCGGGGGTTCGTGACCGCGGAGGCGGCGCTGGTGCTGCCGGTGCTGGTGGTGTTCGGGATGGCTCTGGTGTGGTCGCTGATGGCCGCTGCCGCGCAGATCCAGTGCGTGGACGCGGCGCGGGCAGGGGCTCGGGCGGCGGCCCGCCAGGAGCCTCCGGCGGCGACCGAGGCGGCGGTCCGGCAAGCGGCACCCGACGGCGCGAGTGTCGCGCTCCGGCGGGAGGGCGACCTGGTGCGGGTGTCGGTGACGGCCCCCGCGCCGGGCCCCGGCGGCCTGGGGCTGACACTGCGCGCGGAAGCGGTGGCACTCGCCGAGGAGACGGTGGGGGCGGGCACATGAGGCGGGCCGGCCGGTGGACGGGGAGCGGCCGGGGCCGAGGGGCGGCAGCGGAGGGAGACCGAGGGGCGGCGGCGACGGAGCGCGGCCTAGGGGCCGGGCCGGGCCGGGACCGGGGCTCGGCGACAGTGTGGGCGCTCGGGGTGATCGCGGTGCTGGGGCTGGTGTTCGCGGGGGTGCTGTCCATGGGCCAGGCGGTGGTGGCCCGGCACCGGGCGGGCGGCGGCGCCGACCTCGCGGCACTGGCGGCGGCCGGGGAGTGGACACGGGGCGAGAGCGCGGCCTGCGGAAGGGCCACGGAGGTGGCGCGGGCACAGGGAGTACGGGTGGTGGGGTGCGCGGTGCGGGGGGAGGTGGCGGACGTTTCGGTGGGGGCGAAGGTGGGGCCGTACGAGGTGGTGGTGAGGTCCCGGGCGGGGCCGGGATGAGGCGGAGCGGTCGGGACGGACCGGGGGCGGCGGGGCCGGGCGGGTCCGCATGTGATTGGCTCCCGCAGCCGCTGGGCCGCTGGGCCGCTGGGCCGCTGGGCCGCTGGGCCGCTGGGCCGCTGGGCCGCTGGGCCGCTGGGCCGCTGGGCCGCTGGGCCGCTCGGGAGGCTCTTGGGAGTTCCGGGGCGGACGGGGAGGGCCACTGTGGCCGCAACGGGCTGCTGCTCATGGTGCCCGGAGGGGCGGTGCTACGGGGTCGGGGGCGGTGGTGAGGGCGTGTTCGGGGGTGGGGCCGCGTTGAGGAGGGTGGTGAGGAGGCGGAGGGCGCCGCGTTTGTGGAGGGGGTCGTTGCCGTTGCCGCACTTGGGGGACTGGATGCAGGACGGGCAGCCCGCTTCGCACTCGCAGGAGGCGATGGCCTCGCGGGTGGCGGTCAGCCAGGCCTGGGCGGTGTGGAAGCCGCGCTCGACGAAGCCCGCGCCGCCCGGGTGGCCGTCGTAGACGAAGACCGTGGGCAGGAGCGTGTCCGGGTGGAGCGGGATGGACACGCCGCCGATGTCCCAGCGGTCGCAGGTGGCGAAGAGCGGAAGGAGACCGATGGCGGCGTGTTCGGCGGCGTGCAGGGCGCCGGGGAGGATCTCGGGGTTCAGCCGGGCCGCGTCGAGGTCGTCCTCGGTGAGGGTCCACCAGACGGCGCGGGTGCGCAGGGTGCGGGGCGGCAGGTCGAGTTTGGTCTCGCCGAGCACCTCGCCGGTGATGAGTTTGCGGCGCAGGAAGGAGACGACCTGGTTGGTGACCTCGACGGAGCCGTAGTGGAGGCGGGCGGTGCCCCAGGGCACGGTCTCGTCGGTGGCGAGGATGGAGATGGCGGTGGTGTCACGGGCGGTCGTGGAGTACGGCGGGGCGGCCTCCTCGACGAGGGCGACGGAGTCGTCCAGGTCGAGCCGGCGGACCAGGTAGGTGCGGCCCTGGTGCAGGTGGACGGCGCCCTCGTGGACGGCCGTGTGGGCGGCCTCGGCGTCCACGGTCCCCAGCAGACGGCCGGTGGACTCCTCGACGATCTGGACGGGGTTGCCGCCGCCGCCCCGGATGTCGGTGAGGTCGGCGGCCCGCTCGCGGCGGGTCCAGTACCAGGACCGTGAGCGGCGGCGCAGCAGGTTCGCGGCTTCGAGGGACGGGAGGAGCGGGGCGGAGGCCGGGCCGAAGAGGGTGAAGTCGGGCTCGGTGAGCGGGAGTTCGGCGGCGGCGGCGCACAGGTGGGGGGCGAGGACGTAGGGGTTGTCGGGGTCCAGGACGGTGGACTCGACGGGCTGGGCGAACAGGGCCTCGGGATGGTGGGCCAGGTAGGTGTCCAGCGGGTCGTCGCGGGCCACCAGAACGGCCAGGGCGCCGTCGCCGGAGCGGCCCGCGCGGCCGGCCTGCTGCCACAGGGAGGCCCGGGTCCCGGGGTAACCGGCGATGAGGACGGCGTCCAGGCCCGAGACGTCGATGCCGAGTTCGAGGGCGGTGGTGGCGGCGAGGCCGAGGAGCTCTCCGGAGTGCAGGGCCGCCTCCAGGGCGCGGCGTTCCTCCGGGAGGTAGCCGCCCCGGTAGGCGGCGACCCGGCGCGGCAGGGTGCGGTCGACCTCGGAGAGGCGTTCCTTGGCGATGAGGGAGATCAGCTCGGCGCCGCGGCGGGAGCGCACGAAGGCGACTGTGCGGGTGTTGTGCAGGATCAGGTCGGTGAGGAGGTCGGCGGTCTCCGCGGTGGCGGTGCGGCGGACGGGGGCGTTGTTCTCGCCGTGGAACTCGGTGAGCGGGGGCTCCCAGAGGGCGAAGACGAGTTCGCCGCGCGGGGAGGCGTCGTCGGCGACCTCCTGGACCGGCAGGCCCGTCAGGCGGCTCGCTGCGACGGCCGGATCGGCGGCGGTGGCCGAGGCGAGCAGGAAGACGGGTTCGGCGCCGTAGCGGGCGCACAGGCGGCGCAGCCTGCGTACGACCTGGGCGACGTGCGAGCCGAAGACGCCCCGGTAGGTATGGCACTCGTCGATGACGACGTACCGCAGCGCCTTCAGGAAGGAGGACCAGCGGGGGTGGGAGGGCAGGATCCCGCGGTGCAGCATGTCGGGGTTGGTCAGGACGAGGTTCGCGTACTGGCGGACCCACTCGCGCTCCTCGACCGGGGTGTCGCCGTCGTAGACCGCGGGGCGGATCGCGTTGCCGAGCGGCGCGGCGAGGGATTTCACCGCGCGGCGCTGGTCGGCGGCGAGCGCCTTGGTGGGGGCGAGGTAGAGCGCGGTCGCCCCCCGGCCGTTCGGGGCCTCGGAGCCGTCCAGGAGGGCGGTGAGGACCGGCGCCAGGTAGGCGAGCGACTTGCCCGAGGCCGTTCCTGTGGCGATCACCACTGATTCGCCGTCCAGCGCGTGCTCCGCGGCCCGTGCCTGGTGGGTCCAGGGGTGCGCGATCCCGGTTTCCTGGATCGCCGCGATCACTTCGCCGCGGATGCGGTCGGGCCATACTGCATGGCTGCCCTCCCGCGGGGGCAAGTGCTCCGTATGAGTGACGCGAGCGGCCCGGCTCTCCCCTGCGGTGAGACGGGCGAGGACCTCACCGGGAGACGGGGCATCGGCCCTGCTCTGGGGAGGTCGTCCGGGACGGGGATTCTTGGCCATCACCGCCGAGTGTGTCACTGGCGTGACGGACAATGGACCCAAGGCGTCGTGCTCGCCTGCTGGTAAGTGATTGAATGCCATCGCGGCTGGCGTTCCGTCCTCTGGCTCCGCCGGGGAGACAACAGGGGGACGGCCGCTCGATAGCAAGGTGCTGGAGGATCCGTGGACCTGTCCCTGTCGACTCGCAACGTGACCGGACCCGCAGGCGACCGTACGGTCGTCGAGGTCGGTGGCGAGATTGATGTGTATACCGCGCCCAAGCTGCGCGAGCAGTTGGTCGAGTTGGTGAACGACGGCAGCTATCACCTGGTCGTCGACATGGAGGGCGTGGACTTCCTCGACTCCACCGGCCTCGGCGTGCTCGTGGGCGGACTGAAGCGCGTGCGTGCCCACGAGGGCTCGCTGCGCCTGGTCTGCAACCAGGAGCGCATTCTCAAGATCTTCCGGATTACCGGGCTGACCAAGGTGTTCCCGATTCACACCACGGTCGACGAAGCCGTCGCGGCCACCGACTGACGGCTTCCGGTTTCCGGAAGCAGGCTGAACCAAGAGCAGAACAAGAAGTACGACGTGGGGTGCCGGGCCTTGCCGCCCGGCCCCTGCGGACGCACGCCCGTACGTCCGAGGGGGAGCGCAATGGCCACCGTGGAACTCCGTTTCAGCGCCCAGCCCGAGCACGTCAGGACGGCCCGCCTCGTGGCGGCCGCCGTGGCGCGCCGGGCCGGGGTCGACGAGGCGGTGCTGGACGAGGTCCGGCTCGCGGTGGGTGAGGCGTGCTCCCGGGCCGTCGGTCTGCACCGTACGAACAACATCGCGGCACCGGTCCGGGTCGCGCTGACCGAGGAGGAGAAGTCCTTCTCCATCGAGGTCGGCGACGAGCTTCCCGGGCCGGCCGGGGCGGTGCCGGGGGCGCGTGTGGCGCCCGGCGCGGCACCGGGATCGGTGGACCTCGAATCCGACGGCGAGGACGACATGGGTCTCGCCGTCATCAGCGGGCTCGTCGACGACCTCCAGGTCATTGACGGGGAAAACGGCGGAGTGATCCGGATGAGCTGGCCCACCGCTTCCGCGGCGGTAATGCCCTGAAGGTATTCTTCGCAGGCGCACGGATCTCCTGTGTGTCGCCCCGATGATTTTCGAAAGGCCCTGCTCAGCAGGGCCTTTCGTATTTCTCGATCTTTTCGGGAAGCTTTTCCGTGATCAATTCCGGTGATCCGTTTTCTTGATCCGGCAACGGCACTCTGTTGAGATCAGCTTCCGCTACCTACAATCCGTCCACATCTTGAGCTCTGCATCAAGGAGGACGAATGGCGGGACTTCTCAACTCCCCACAGTCCGAACACTTCACGAATCTCGCGGTCTCACTGACCGACAACAACCGGCTCGTCGTGATCGTCATCGCGGCCGTCGCGGTCGCCGCGCTGATCGTCGCTCAGCTGCTGGTACGTCAGGTACTGGCGGCCGGTGAAGGCACCGAATCCATGAAGAAGATCGCCGCCGCCGTGCAGGAGGGCGCGAATGCCTATCTCATGAGGCAGTTGCGCACCCTCGGGATCTTCGCGGTGGTCGTGGTCTTTCTTCTGCTGCTTCTCCCGGCGGACAACACCTCGCAGCGGATAGGGCGTTCGGTGTTCTTCCTCGTCGGCGCGGCGTTCTCGGCGGCCACCGGTTACATCGGTATGCGTCTGGCCGTACGAAGCAATGTGCGTGTTGCTGCGGCTGCGCGGGAAGCGACCCCTGTGGATGGGGAGACGGAAAACTGTTCGGCGGAAAAGGATCTGACCTCCGTCTCGCACAAGGCAATGAAGATCGCATTTCGTACGGGCGGCGTCGTCGGCATGATTACGGTGGGCCTCGGCCTGCTGGGCGCGGCCGTCGTCGTCCTCGTGTACGCCGAGCACGCGCCGAAGGTCCTGGAGGGCTTCGGACTGGGGGCGGCCCTCATCGCGATGTTCATGAGGGTCGGCGGCGGCATCTTCACCAAGGCCGCCGACGTCGGCGCCGACCTGGTCGGCAAGGTCGAACAGGGCATTCCGGAGGACGATCCGCGCAATGCCGCGACCATCGCGGACAACGTGGGCGACAACGTCGGCGACTGCGCGGGCATGGCGGCCGACCTGTTCGAGTCGTACGCCGTGACCCTGGTCGCCGCGCTGATCCTCGGCATGGCGGCCTTCGGCGACGCGGGGCTCGCGTTCCCGCTGATCGTCCCGGCGATCGGGGTGGTCACCGCCATGATCGGGATCTTCGCCGTGGCACCCCGGCGCAGCGACCGCAGTGGCATGTCCGCGATCAACCGCGGGTTCTTCATCTCCGCGGTGATCTCGCTCGTCCTGGTGGCCGTGGCCGTCTTCGTGCACCTGCCGTCGTCGTACGCCGACCTGGAGGGCGTCGCGGACAAGTCGGTCCTCGGGCACAGCGGCGACCCGCGGATGCTCGCGCTGGTCGCGGTCGCCATCGGGATCGTGCTGGCCGCACTCATCCAGCAGCTGACCGGGTACTTCACCGAGACCACCCGGCGGCCGGTCCGCGACATCGGCAAGTCGTCGCTGACCGGGCCCGCGACCGTGGTGCTGGCCGGCATCTCCATCGGGCTGGAGTCCGCCGTCTACACCGCGCTGCTCATCGGGCTCGGCGTGTACGGGGCGTTCCTGCTGGGCGGGACGTCGATCATCCTGGCCCTGTTCGCGGTGGCGCTGGCCGGGACCGGGCTGCTCACCACCGTCGGTGTCATCGTCGCGATGGACACCTTCGGCCCGGTCTCCGACAACGCGCAGGGCATCGCGGAGATGTCCGGCGACGTCACCGGGGCCGGCGCCCAGGTGCTGACCGACCTGGACGCGGTGGGCAACACGACGAAGGCCATCACCAAGGGCATCGCGATCGCCACCGCGGTCCTCGCGGCGGCGGCGCTCTTCGGCTCGTACCGGGACGCGATCCTCGGGGCCGCGAAGGACGCGGGGATCGTCAGGACCAGCGGCGAGGGGGCGCCGGTCAACATCGTCATGGACATCGCGCAGCCCAACAACCTCGTCGGGCTGATGCTGGGCGCCGCGGTCGTCTTCCTCTTCTCGGGGCTGGCGATCAACGCGGTCTCCCGGTCCGCCGGTGCCGTGGTCTTCGAGGTGCGCAGGCAGTTCCGCGAGCACCCCGGGATCATGGACTACACCGAGAAACCGGAGTACGGGCGGGTCGTCGACATCTGCACCAAGGACGCGCTGCGGGAGCTGGCGACACCCGGGCTGCTGGCCGTCATGGCACCGATCGCGGTCGGCTTCACCTTCGGCGTCGGCGCGCTCGGCGCGTACCTCGCGGGGGCGATCGGGGCGGGCACGCTGATGGCCGTCTTCCTCGCGAACTCGGGCGGCGCCTGGGACAACGCCAAGAAGCTCGTCGAGGACGGGCACCACGGCGGCAAGGGCGGCGAGGCGCATGCCGCGACCGTGATCGGGGACACCGTCGGTGACCCGTTCAAGGACACGGCGGGTCCCGCGATCAATCCGCTGCTGAAGGTGATGAACCTGGTGGCACTGCTGATCGCGCCCGCGGTGGTGCAGTTCAGCTTCGGCGTCGACGCCAATCCGTGGGTACGGGCCGTGGTCGCGGTGATCGCCGTCGGTGTGATCGTCGGCGCGGTGTACGTGTCCAAACGGCGCGGGATCGTGATGGGTGACGAAGGCAACTCGGGCGGTGTTCCCGAGCAGCCGAAGCCGCCCGTGGCAACGAAGGCGGTGACCTAGCCGAGCGTGCGGCGAGGCGGGTGACAAATGATCAAAAGACGGGCGGTCTGCGCTGGTTGGAGCGCCGGCCGCCCGTTCGCGCCGAGGTGCGGCAGGGGGTGCGGGCGGGGTTCGTGAGCTGTCTCTCTCTTGGTGCAAATGGCTTCAATGGTGGGTAAACCGGATGGCCGACACGCGGGGACGACCCACTTGGCGTGTATGTTCCGGGGCCGAGAGCCTTGGAAGGGACCAATCCGGTGAACAAGAAGCTTGCGGCCGCACTGTCCGGCGGTGCGGTACTGGTGATGATGACCACGCTGACCGGCTGCGGGGACAGCCCCGAGGAGAAGGCCAAGAAGGAAGCGGAGGCGTGGTTCAACTCCTACTGCCCCAAGGAGAAGGCTTCCCTGGAGAAGGGGAAGAAGGCGGACCGCACGATGGCCGCGGTGACGGACGACGGCAAGCCGGAGGACATCAAGAAGGCCGACTCCGCCTCCCTCCAGCAGATGGTGGACGCGGACAAGGAGCTGGTCACGGTGCTGCGGCAGGCCGGTGCGCCGCCGATCAAGGGCGGTGAGGAGCGGCACAAGAAGATGATCCAGGACCTGGAGAAGCGGGCCGCCTCCTTCACCGAGCTGAAGAAGCAGGCCGACGCGCTGGACACCAAGAACCAGGGCGAGTTCGCCAAGGGCCTGGACAAGCTCGGCAAGGACATGGGCAAGGTCGCCGGCCAGCCGATCCTCTGCGCGGCGAACGAGAAGTACGCCAAGGCCTCGTAACGGACCGTCGGGGCGGGCGGGGCGTATGTCGCGCTGGTGGTGTGCACGGCAGCGGTGGTGCGCGGGGTACGGACGGTGTGCGAGGTGCGGGCGGTGTGCGGGGTCCGGACGGTGTGCGGGGTGCGGGCGGTTGCCGCGGCCGGGGCCGGTCCGGGCCCTGCGGTACCGGGATTGTCAGTGGCAGCGGTGACAATGGCGGGGTGAGTCAGACCAGCCTTTCCGCGCCCCTGCCCGAGTCCCTGCCCACCCCGCAGAACGCGGCCCGACTGCGGGACGCCCTGCTCGCCGCGGCCTTCACCGCCGACGGGCTGCTCGATCTGCTCGGCGCGCCCGCCTACAGCGCGCTGGCCCGCGGCGAGACCGTGCCCGCGCTGCGGGCGACCCGTGGCGACGGCCCCCTCGCCACGCTGGTGCGGCTCTTCCTGCTCCAGGAGTCCGTGCCCGCCGCCCGCGCCGCCGAGGTGCTGCCGGTGGACCTGTGCCTGGCCGACGGATGGCTGGCGGCCGACGCGGACACCGGCGAGCTGCGCGGTCGCGTCGACGTGCGGCCGTACGGCGGGGACGAGGGCCAGGACTGGTTCATCGTGTCCGACCTCGGGCGCGCGGTCGGCGGCGCCGGCGGTGCGGGCACCCGCGAGGAGGGCGTCGTGCTCGGCGTCGGCGGCGCCTCCACCACGCTCGCCGGGATCACCGTACGGACGCCCGTCGGCTCGGCCCTCGACCTCGGTACCGGGTCCGGCATCCAGGCGCTGCACGCCGCGCAGCACGCGGTGCGGGTCACCGCCACCGACCTGAACCCCCGTGCCCTGGACTTCACCCGGCTCACCCTCGCGCTGTCGGGGGCGGCACAGGCCGAACTGCTGGAGGGGTCGCTCTTCGAGCCGGTCGGGGAGGCGACGTACGACCTGATCGTCTCCAACCCGCCGTTCGTCATCTCGCCCGGTGCCCGGCTCACCTACCGCGACGGCGGGATGGGCGGCGACGACCTGTGCCGCACGCTCGTCTCCGGCGCGGGGCAGCGGCTGAACGCGGGCGGCTTCGCCCAGTTCCTGGCCAACTGGCAGCACGTGGAGGGCGAGGACTGGAAGGACCGGCTCCGCTCCTGGGTGCCGCGTGACTGCGACGCGTGGATCGTGCAGCGCGAGGTGCAGGACATCACGCAGTACGCCGAACTGTGGCTGCGCGACGGCGGCGACCACCGCACCGACCCGGCCGAGTACGCGGCGCGGTACGAGGCGTGGCTGGACGAGTTCGAGGAGCGGAAGACCACCGGCGTCGGCTTCGGCTGGATCACCCTGCGCAAGCGTCCGGCCGAGCTGCCCGGCGAGCCCTCGGTCACCGTCGAGGAGTGGCCGCACCCGGTCGAGCAGCCGCTCGGCCCGGTGATCAGGGCCCACTTCGAGCGCCAGGACTACCTGAGCGGGCACGACGACGCCGCGCTGCTCGCCGACCGGTTCGTGCTGGCGGACGAGGTCGTGCAGGAGCAGATCGGGGTGCCCGGCCAGGAGGACCCGGAGTACGTGGTGCTGCGGCAGAACCGCGGCATGCGAAGGGCGACCAGGGCCGACACGGTCGGTGCGGGCTTCGCCGGGGTCTGTGACGGGACCCTGAGCGCCGGACAGATCCTGGACGCCATCGCCCAGCTCATGGACGAGGACCCGGTACTGCTGCGGGACCGGACCCCGGAAGCCATTCGGTCCATGGTGGAACAGGGATTCCTGGTGCCGCTGGGGGACGAGGAGGCCATGGGTACCGAGTGACGGCATTTACCCGGTAAGGGTCTCCGTACTGCCCCCGGTGCGCGGCTACCTTCGGAGAAGGCGCGGGCGCGTGTGCCGTGTCCGCGCAGGAAGCCGTCCCGGGAGCGCGCTCCCGGGGGAGTGGTCTCGGGGGAGGCGCCATGGCGGGCAGCACGCCGGAGCGGGGTGGGCAGCGGATCGTCGCGGGACGGTACCGGCTGGTTCGGAAGCTGGGCCTGGGCGGCATGGGCCGGGTGTGGCTGGCCTACGACCAGGAGCTGACCACCGAGGTCTCCATCAAGGAGATCGTCATGCCGCCGGCGGCGGACGGGGACTCGGCCGGTGAGCGCGACCGGTCCGAGCGGATCGCCCGCGCGCGCAGCGAGGCCCGCAACGCGGCCCGGCTGCGCGGCCATCCGCACGTGGTCACCGTGCACGACGTGGTGGTGCACGACGGACTGCCCTGGATCGTCATGGAGTTCGTGCCCGATGCGGTGGATCTCCAGGCGCTGGTGCGGAGTTCGGGACCGCTGTCGCCGCAGGAGACCGCCCGGATCGGGCTCGGTGTGCTCGACGCGCTCACTTTCGGCCACCGGATCGGCATCCTCCACCGAGATGTGAAACCGGCCAACATCCTGCTGGCCCCGGACAGTTCCGGACCGTACGGGCGGGTGCTGCTGACCGACTACGGGATCGCGCTCCGGCCCGGCCTGAACGAACCCCGGCTGACGGCCACCGCCGGAATCCTCGGCACCCCCGGCTACTTGGCGCCCGAGCGGGCCCACGGGGATCCGCCGACACCGGCCGCCGACCTCTTCTCGCTCGGCGCGACGCTGTACACGGCCGTCGAGGGGCGGGGCGCCTTCGACCGGGACGACAACTACGCCATGCTCACCGCCCTGCTGACGGAGCCTCCGGCTCCACCGGTGCGGGCCGGGGAACTGCTGGGCCCCGTACTGCTGGAACTGCTGCGGAAGAACCCGCTCCGGCGGTCCGCGCCCGAGACCGTGGCGCACGGGCTGGAACGGGTGCGGCAGGGGCCGGTGCGGGGGTTCGGACCGGTGCCGCCGTACGGAATCGGTGGCGGAGGCATTGGTCCCGGTGCGGCTCCGGGGAGCGGGACCGTGCCGTTGGGTGCGGGGGCGTCCACCCCGGGCGGCGCGGGCGGAACCCCGCCCCGGGGCCCGTACGACCCCCGCCAGGGGCCCCATCCCTACCCGTACGAGCAGAATCCGTACGCACGCGGCGGCCCGGGAGACCCGCACACCCCGGGGACGCCCGGCGGGAGCGGCGCGGGAACGCCGACGGCACCCGCGACACCGGGCACCCCTGGCACACCTGGCGCGCTCAGCACCCCTGGCACGCCCGGCATACCCGGTGCGTCCGGCACACCTGCCACTCCGGGCGCACCCGACGCCTCGGGAACTCCCGGCACGCCCGGCACTCCTGAAGGCGGGACGCCCGGGAGTCCCGGAGGTCCTGGAAACCCCGGTGCACCTGGGACTCCCGGGACCCCAGGTACCCCTGGGATGCACGGAATGTACGAGACGTACGGGGCGTACAGGGAGTACGGAGCCCAAGGCGCCCCCGGGACCCCCAATACACCTGGCGCACCAGGCACCCCCAGCCCGTTCGGCAGCCCTAGCCCCGTCGGCACGCCCGGCCCCACCGGTACCCCCAACCCCCTCGGCACCCCCGAAGTCGACCGGGACGCCGAGACCATCGGCGCAGCTCACGCGCCCGGCGCAGCACAGCCGCCCGGCCCCGCGCACACCCCCACCCCCGACACCACCGCTACTCCCACCCCCACCCCCGGCCCCCCTCCCGGAGCATCGGCTTCCGGTGCGGGTGGGCAACGTCGGCCCAGGCCCCGGAAGGCCGTCGTCGTGGGGGCGGTCGTGCTCCTGGTGCTCGCGGCGGGCGGCACCACCTGGGCGGTGCTCACCACCGAGGCGGGCAAGAAGGACCGGGCCGGCGGCGCCGGAGCCACTTCGTCCGCGTCCCGTACGCCGTCCGCCCGGCCGAGCGAACCGGCCACGGGCTCCGGCGGGCTCTATCCGTACGGGGCGGACATCGGCCTGACCAAGTCCCTGACCGTGGGGGACTGCGTCAACGCGGTGTGGACGAGCGGGCCGTTCTCCGGGCAGCCCAACATCGGGGTCGCGGACTGCGCGAACGACCAGCCGGACGGCCAGGCGATGGCGGTGGCCAGGTTCGACACCGCGGAGGCCGCCCGGCAGGACGGGGCCGCCGTCTGCCGGAGCGAGACCCGCGGGGTGGTGGACGCGCTGCCCGACGCGGCGTCGTACCCGCTGATCCCGACGGCCCAGGGGTTCGACCGGGCCGGCGGCGAGGTGGTCTGCCTGGTGCTCGGGCGGCACACCGGGATCGGCAGCGAGGTCGGCAGGTTCCGGGACATCGGCCTGGACCTGCCGGTACCGGCGATGGCGGTCGGCGACTGCTGGAACTACAAGGACCTGAAGACGACCTTCTCCGCGCTGCTCACGGACTGCACGGAGCCGCACACCGACCAGGTGGTCGGGTCGGTGGGGGCACCGGCGGGCATGACGTTCAAGCGGGCGCTCGACAACGTCCACAAGCTCTGCGGCAACCGGTTCGAGGCGGCCTGGGCGCCCGGCGCGAAACTGACCGTGCTGGGCCGGATCGCCGGCGAGGAGGAGTGGAACAGCGGCTTCAACAAGATCGTTTGCACGGTCGGCCGCGCCGACGGGAAGGCGGAGGCGGGGAAGCTCACGCCGGTCGGCGGCGGGTGAGGGAGACCAGGTGGGAGGGCGTCCGGCGGTGCGGTGCGGCGGTGGACCAGTGGGCGGAGGGCGTCGGACCCGTAAGGGGTGGTGTGTCGGTCCGGGCGGCAGGAATGGCGATTGTCGGGTTACCGTCTCCGGAGTGGCCGTTGCGGGCTTTCGGGCTTTTGCCGTTTGACACGGGGGCGGGTTGTACCGTCACACTCCGCAGCGTTGAGCGTCGGCACGACCCGTGCCCGGCGCCCACGGACCACCGCTTGTGACCACGAGTGTCGACCGGAGAGAAGAGCCAAGTTGTCCCCGACCAGCGAGACCGCACAGGGCGGCCGCCGACTCGTCATCGTCGAGTCTCCTGCCAAGGCGAAGACGATCAAGGGCTACCTCGGCCCCGGATACGTAGTCGAGGCGAGCGTCGGGCACATCCGCGACCTCCCCAACGGCGCCGCCGAGGTGCCGGACAAGTACACCGGCGAGGTGCGCCGCCTCGGCGTGGACGTCGAGCACGACTTCCAGCCCATCTACGTCGTGAACTCCGACAAGAAGGCGCAGGTCAAGAAGCTCAAGGAGCTGCTGGCCGAGTCGGACGAACTCTTCCTCGCCACCGATGAGGACCGCGAGGGCGAAGCCATCGCGTGGCACCTGCAAGAGGTACTGAAGCCCAAGGTCCCGGTCCACCGGATGGTCTTCCACGAGATCACCAAGGACGCGATCCGCGAGGCGGTGTCGAACCCGCGCGAGCTGAACCAGCCGATGGTCGACGCCCAGGAGACCCGCCGCATCCTCGACCGGCTCTACGGCTACGAGGTCTCGCCGGTCCTGTGGAAGAAGGTCATGCCGCGGCTGTCGGCCGGCCGTGTCCAGTCCGTCGCCACCCGACTGGTCGTCGCCCGGGAACGCGAGCGCATCGCTTTTCGTTCTGCTGAGTACTGGGACCTCACCGGTACGTTCTCCACCGGACGCGCCGGTGACGCCTCCGACCCGTCCTCCCTGGTCGCCCGCCTGGTGACGGTCGACGGCAGGCGCATCGCCCAGGGCCGCGACTTCAACGCGGCCGGACAACTGAAGAGCGACGTCCAGCACCTCGACGAGGCGAACGCGCGGGCCCTGGCCGCCGCGCTCGCCGACTCCTCCTTCGCCGTGCGCTCGGTCGAGTCCAAGCCCTACCGCCGCTCGCCGTACGCCCCCTTCCGTACGACGACCCTCCAGCAGGAGGCGTCCCGCAAGCTCGGTTTCGGTGCGAAGTCGACGATGCAGGTGGCCCAGAAGCTGTACGAGAACGGCTTCATCACCTATATGCGTACGGACTCCACGACGCTGTCCGACACCGCAGTCCAGGCCGCGCGCACCCAGGTGACCCAGCTGTACGGCGCCTCGTACCTGCCGGACAAGCCGCGCACGTACGCCGGCAAGGTCAAGAACGCGCAGGAGGCGCACGAGGCGATCCGTCCGTCCGGGGACCGCTTCCGCACTCCGGCCGAGACCGGACTGACCGGCGACCAGTTCAAGCTCTACGAGCTGATCTGGAAGCGGACCGTCGCCTCCCAGATGAAGGACGCGGTCGGCAACTCCGTCACCGTGAAGATCGCCGGCACCGCCTCCGACGGCCGGGTCGCCGAGTTCTCCGCCTCCGGCAAGACGATCACCTTCCACGGCTTCATGAAGGCGTACGTCGAGGGCGCCGACGACCCGAACGCGGAGCTGGACGACCGCGAGCGCAGGCTCCCGCAGGTCGCCGAGGGCGACGCGCTGGCCGCCGAGGAGATCACCGTCGACGGCCACGCCACCAAGCCGCCGGCCCGCTACACCGAGGCCTCGCTGGTCAAGGAGCTGGAAGAGCGCGAGATCGGCCGCCCGTCCACGTACGCCTCGATCATCGGCACGATCCTGGACCGGGGGTACGTCTTCAAGAAGGGGACGGCGCTCGTCCCGTCCTTCCTGTCCTTCGCCGTGGTCAACCTGCTGGAGAAGCACTTCGGCCGGCTCGTCGACTACGACTTCACCGCCCGGATGGAGGACGACCTCGACCGCATCGCGCGGGGCGAGGCCCAGTCCGTGCCGTGGCTGAAGCGGTTCTACTTCGGTGAGGGCGAGGCGGCGGGCGCCGCCTCCGACGCGGGCAACGGCGACGGCGACCACCTCGGCGGGCTCAAGGAACTGGTGACCGACCTCGGCGCGATCGACGCGCGGGAGATCTCGTCGTTCCCGGTCGGCGACGGCATCGTGCTGCGGGTCGGCCGCTACGGTCCGTACGTCGAGCGCGGTGACAAGGACGCGGAGAACCACCAGCGCGCCGACGTACCGGACGACATGGCTCCGGACGAGCTGACGGTGGAGTACGCGGAGGAACTGCTCGCCAAGCCGAGCGGTGACTTCGAGCTGGGCGCCGACCCGGAGACCGGGCGGCAGATCGTCGCGAAGGACGGCCGCTACGGCCCGTACGTCACGGAGATCCTGCCCGAGGGGACGCCGAAGACCGGCAAGAACGCGGTGAAGCCGCGGACCGCCTCGCTCTTCAAGTCGATGTCGCTGGACACCGTGACCCTGGCGGACGCGCTCAAGCTGATGTCGCTGCCCCGGGTGGTGGGCACCGACGCCGAGGGCGTCGAGATCACCGCGCAGAACGGGCGCTACGGGCCGTACCTGAAGAAGGGCACGGACTCGCGGTCGCTGGAGACCGAGGACCAGCTCTTCTCCATCACGGTCGAAGAGGCACTGGCGATCTACGCCCAGCCGAAGCAGCGGGGCCGCGCCGCGGCCAAGCCGCCGCTGAAGGAACTGGGCACCGACCCGGTCAGCGAGCGTCCCGTCGTGGTGAAGGACGGCCGGTTCGGCCCGTACGTCACCGACGGCGAGACCAACGCGACGCTGCGCTCCGGCGACAGCGTGGAGGAGATCACTCCGGAGCGCGGCTACGAGCTGCTCGCCGAGAAGCGGGCCAAGGGACCGGCGAAGAAGACCGCGAAGAAGGCGGCCAAGAAGGCGCCGGCGAAGAAGACCGCCGCGAAGAAGACGGCGGCGAAGAAGACGGCCGCCACGAAGACCGCGGCCAAGAAGACGACGGCCTCGGCCGCCAAGAAGGCGCCCGCCAAGAAGGCACCTGCGAAGAAGACGGCGGCGGCCTCGGCCGACTCCGCCGAGTAGGACGCGCAGCGGGTTCGGACCGGCCGCCGCACGGCCGGGGCGTACGGGCCCCGCTCCCCCGAGGGAGCGGGGCCCTTCGCCGTCGTGCGGGGCCCGTGCGCGGGCGGTCCGGCGACGGTCCCGGCCGGTCGGACGGGCGCACACCCCGGCAACCGTCCATACGTTCGGACACCCACGCATGGCCCCCCGCCCGGCCGGATAGGCTGGCGGGATGACGCGAGCCGAGCAGCCAACGGTCGTGAGCCCCACCTCCGACGCACTTGCCGCAGACTCACGCGAGCGAGCCGTACGGGCTCTTCTGCGCCACCAGCCGCTCCGGCGGCTGTGGAGCGCACAGCTCGTCGGCGGTATCGGGGACGCTCTCGCCCTTCTTGTCCTACTTCTGCTGACGCTGGAGGCCGCGGGCCCCCGGGGGTTCTTCGGCGGTGACTACCGCGCCGACGCCTTCGTCGTCGCCGCGGTGTTCGGCGCCCGCCTCCTCGCCACGCTGCTCTTCGGCGCCGTACTGCTCGGGCCGATGTCCGCGCTGGTGGCGCCCGGCGGGCCGCTGGACCGGCGGTGGGCGATGCTGGCCGCCGACGGGGTAAGGCTCGCGCTGCTGGTCGTCGCGCCGCTGTGGGTGGTCTGGCTGCCGGCCAAGGCGCCCGCGATGCTGCTGGTCAGCGTGTTCATCGTGGGAGTCGCCGAGCGGTTCTGGGCGGTGGCGCACGACAGCGCCGCCCCGGCCCTGCTGCCCGCGCCGCCTCTGGAGGGCGCTGCGGTACGGCCGCTTCCGGATCACCTCGAAGCGCTGCGGAAGCTGTCCCTCCGTACGAATTTCGCGGCGATTCCCATCGCTGCCGCCACCCTGCTCGTGGCCACCCTGCTCGGCCGGCTGCTCGGCGTCGGGCTCGACTGGTTCTCCCGGCACCAGGCGGCGCTGGGCTCATATGTCGCCGCCGGACTCTTCGCCGCCTCCCTCACGACCCTGACGCTGCTGGCGCTGCCGGACGCGCACACGCCGCGCCCGCGCTCCCCGCTGGAGGGGCTGCGCCGCCCCAGCACCGGCAACGGCCCCGACAAGGGCCGCACCGGGGCCATCCCGCTGCTGGTCTTCGCCTGCGCCGCCGTGACCTGCGCCATCGCCGCCGCCGGAGCCGTCTCCGTACTGCACGCGAGCGACCTCGGGCGGGGTGCCGCCGTCTTCGCGCTGCTGGTGCTCGGCCTGACCGCCGGTACCGCGATCGGCATCCGCAGCGCGGCCAAGGTGCTGCCCACCCTGTCGCGCCGCCGCCTGCTGTCCCTGGCCATCGCCGTCACCGGGGTCGCGCTGCTCGCCATGGGGCTGGTGCCCGACACCACCACCGTGCTGCTGCTCGCGCTCCTCGCGGGCTTCGCCGGCGGTGTCGCCGCCAACACCGGGCACACCCTGCTCGACCTGGAGACCGAGGACTACCGGCGGGCCCGCACCACCGAGCACCTCCAGGCCGTGGTCCGGCTGACCGCCGCGGTCGGCGTGCTCGCCGGGCCGCTGCTGACCGCCGCGATCGGCTTCCACCGGCTCCAGAGCGGAACCTTCGTCTTCGTCCGGGGCGGTGGCGCCGGATACACGCTGATGCTGGTCGGCGCGCTGCTGCTGCCCGTCGCCGCGCTCGTACTCGCGAAATCGGACGACCGGCAGGGCGTTCCGCTGCGGCGCGATCTGCGCGAGGCGATCCGCGGCGGGGAGCCCGAGCAGGCGCCCTCCGCGACCGGCTTCTTCATCGCTCTGGAGGGCGGCGACGGCGCGGGCAAGTCCACCCAGGCCAAGGCCATCGCCGACTGGATAAGGGCGAAGGGCCACGAGGTCGTGGTGACGCGGGAGCCGGGTGCGACGCCGATCGGCAAGCGGCTGCGGTCCATCCTGCTGGACGTGTCGAGCGCCGGTCTGTCGAACCGTGCCGAGGCACTGCTGTACGCGGCGGACCGCGCCGAGCACGTCGACTCGGTCGTTCGGCCCGCGCTGGAGCGCGGCGCCGTCGTCATCACCGACCGCTACATCGACTCGTCGGTGGCCTACCAGGGGGCCGGGCGCGACCTGGCCCCGACCGAGATCGCGCGGATGTCGCGGTGGGCCACCCACGGCCTCGTACCGCATCTGACCGTGCTGCTGGACGTGTCGCCGGAGACCGCGCGGGAGCGGTTCACGGAGGCGCCGGACCGGCTGGAATCGGAGCCTCCGGAGTTCCACGCCCGGGTGCGGTCCGGGTTCCTGACGCTGGCCGCCGCCGACGCGAGCCGCTACCTGGTCGTCGACGCGGGCCAGGAGCCCGAGGCGGTCACCACCGTCGTACGGCACCGGCTCGACCAGATGCTGCCGATGTCCGAGCAGGAGATCGCCGCCGCCGAGGCCGCGCGCAAGGCAGCCGAGGAGGAGGCGCGACGCCTCGCCGAGGAGGAGGCCGCGCGCAAGGCCGAGGAGGAGCGGATCGAGCGCGAGCGGCAGGAACAGCTCGCCCGGCTCCGCGCCGAGGAGGAGGAGCGCAAGCGCCGCGAGATCGAGGAGGCGCGGCGTCGCGAGGCGGAGCGCCAGGCCGAGGAGGCCAGGCAGCGCGCCGAGGAGGCACGCCGGCTGGCCGAGGAGGAGCGGGCGCGCCGCGAGGCGGAGGCCAAGGCCAGGGCCGCCGAGGAGGAGCGCCGGCGCAAGCAGGCCGAGGAAGAGGCCAGGCTGCGCGCGGAGGCCGAGGAGCGCCGCCGCGAGAAGCAGCGCAAGGCGGAGGAGGCACTGCTCAGGGCCGAGGAGGCACGACGGGCTGCCGAGACGGCCGCTTCGGCCTCGGCTTCGGCGGCGACGGCCTCCGCGACGGCCGCGGCGAGGCGTGCGGCGGCGGGGGCGGGGAAGACCGCTGAGGCTGCCGAGACCGCTGGGTCGGGGACGGCGGCCGGTTCCGCGTCCTCCGGTGCTGCCGCCGCCGCTCGGAAGCCCGAGTCGGACAGCGAGGTGACCGTGCCGACCCCGGTCGTACGGCTGAACATGACGAAGGACGCCGAACCGGAACCCCGGCGCGAGGCCGCCGAGCCCGCTGCCGCCCCCTCCGACATGGAGGAGACGACGGTGCTCCCGCAGGCACCGGACGCGCCGCGCGGTGCGGCGGACGAGACCGCCGTGCTGCCCCCCGTACGTCCGGGGCAGGACGCCCCCGCGGGTGCGGCGGACGAGACGGCGGTGCTTCCTCCGGTACGGGACGGGGGGCCGGGGGACCGGGTTCCGCCGGGCTACTTCCGGGACGAGGCCGCCGGCGAGAGCGGGCCCCGGTCGGGCAACGACGCGAACGAGCGGACGCGGGAGCTGCCGCAGTTCGACCCGGACAACCCCGGAGGCGACCACTCCGACCGGCCGCGGCGGCGTTCCGACTGGGCAGAGGAGACCCCGCTGGACGACCTGCCGTCCCTGGCGGACGAACTGCTCGGCGGCCAGAACGACGCCGACGAGGGGCGCGGACGCCGGGGCGGACGCAGGTCCTGAGTCCGCTCGCGCGGTGAGCACCGGGCACGGAACGAGGTGAGAGGGGGAGTCGGCCGAGGCCGGCTCCCCCTTCGTTTCGCGTCATTTCCGCGTTGTCAGTGCTCTCGCCCACAATGGAGAGCGCACCCCGCACCGGAGGGCGCAGCGAGCAGAAGAGGGAGGGCGGGACCGGATGACCGTATGGGACGACCTCGTCGGCCAGGACCGGGTCCAGGAGCAGCTGGCCGGTGCCGCCAGGGACGCCGACACCCAGGTCACCCTCCAGACCGAGGGCGGTACCAGCCCCGACGCGTCCAAAATGACGCACGCCTGGCTGTTCACCGGACCTCCCGGCTCCGGGCGCTCCACCGCCGCCCGTGCCTTCGCAGCCGCCCTCCAGTGCGTCAGCCCCGACCGCGCGCTGGGCGGGGTGCCCGGCTGCGGGTTCTGCGACGGCTGCCACACCACCCTCGTCGGGACGCACGCGGACGTGGAGATCGTCCGCACCGATCTGCTGTCCATCGGCGTGAAGGAGACCCGCGACCTGGTCCGCCGGGCCCAGCTCTCCCCGGCGGTGGGCCGCTGGCAGGTCATCGTGCTGGAGGACGCCGACCGCCTCACCGAGGGCGCGGGCAACGTACTCCTCAAGGCCGTCGAGGAGCCCGCACCGCGTACGGTCTGGCTGCTCTGCGCCCCCTCCCTGGAGGACGTGCTGCCGACCATCCGCTCCCGCTGCCGCCACCTCACCCTCAGTACGCCGTCCGTCGCCGCCGTGGCGGACGTCCTGGTGCGGCGCGACGGCATCGACCCGGAAGCGGCGATGACCGCCGCCCGCGCCACCCAGGGCCACATCGGCCGCGCCCGCCGGCTCGCCACCGACGAGCGGGCCCGCAAGAGACGCGCCGCCGTGCTGCGCCTCCCGCTCCGCACCGACGACATCGGCGGCTGCCTCAAGGCCGCGCAGGAACTGGTCGACGCGGCGGGCGAGGACGCCAAGCAGGTCGCGGAGGAGGTCGACGAGAAGGAGACCGAGGAGCTGAAGGCGGCACTCGGCGCCGCCGCCGGGGGCCGGATGCCGCGCGGTACGGCGGGCGCGATGAAGGAGCTGGCCGACCGCCAGAAGCGCCGCTCCACCCGTACGCAGCGCGACAGCCTGGACCTCGCGCTCAGCGACCTGACCGGCTTCTACCGCGACGTGCTCGCCCTCCAGCTGGGCTCCTCGGTGGCCCTCGCCAACGAGGACGTCCGCGAGTCCCTGGACCGGATCGCCCGCGACTCCACGCCCGAACGCACCCTGCGTCGCATCGAGTCGATCATCGCCTGCCGCCAGGCTCTCGACCGGAACGTGGCACCGCTGCTGGCGGTGGAGGCGATGGCGGTGTCCCTGAGAACGGGCTGACCCGGGCTGCGGGGCGTCACCGGGGTCCGGGCTGCGAGGCGTCACCCGGGACCGGGCCGCGGGACGGCACCCGGGACCGTACGAGACGTTGACCCCCTCACTCGTACGGGCAACTGCACCCACCGGGAATGCACCCAACGTCATCACCCCACTACGCTCCGAGCATGGATACCAGCCGCCTGCTCCGTACGTCCGCCACTCTGTTCGCCGCGACCGGCCTGCTGGTCGCCGGCTCCTCCGGCTGCTCCTCGGGTACGTCGGCCCAGCCGAGCAGAAGCGTGTCGTCGGGCGCGCAGGGCCAGGGCGCCGGGCAGTCCGTGGACCCGGCAGCGCTCGCCCCGTACTACGCCCAGAAGCTGAACTGGAAGGAGTGCGGCGTCCCCGGTTTCGCGTGCGCGACCATGCTGGCGCCGCTCGACTACGCGAAGCCCGGCAAGGCCGACGGCGGCAGCGGCGACATCAAGCTGGCGGTCTCCCGCAAGAAGGCCACGGGCCCCGGAAAGCGCATCGGATCGCTTCAGGTCAACCCGGGCGGACCCGGCGGTTCCGCGATCGGTTACCTCCAGGCGTTCGCCGCCCTCGGCTACCCGGCGCCGGTCCGCGCCCGCTACGACATGGTGGCGGTCGACCCGCGCGGCGTCGCCCGCAGCGAGCCGGTCGACTGCCTGACGGGCCCGGAGATGGACGCCCACACGCAGGTCGACCAGACCCCCGACGACGAGGCGGAGGTGACGAAGCTCTCGGCCGATTTCCAGAAGTTCGCGTCGGGCTGCGAGAAGCGCTCCGGGCGGATCCTCCCGCACGTCTCCACGGTCGAGGCGGCCCGCGACATGGACATCCTGCGCGAGGTACTCGGCGACAAGAAGCTCCACTACGTGGGCGCCTCGTACGGCACCTTCCTCGGCGCGACGTACGCCGAGCTGTTCCCCGACCGCACGGGCCGGCTCGTGCTGGACGGCGCGCTGGACCCCTCCCTGGACGCCCGCGACATGAACCGCGAGCAGACCGAGGGCTTCGAGACCGCGTTCCAGTCGTTCGCCGCCGACTGCGTCAAGCAGCGGGACTGCCCGCTGGGCACCGGCACCCCCGCCGAGGCCGGCACCAGCCTGAAGGCACTCTTCAAGGCACTCGACACCAAGCCCGTCCCCACCAAGGACAAGAACCGCCCCCTCGGCGAGGCCCTCGCCACCACCGGTGCGATCGCCGCGATGTACGACGAGGGCGCCTGGCCCCAGCTGCGCTCCGGCATCAAGGCCGCCCAGTCCGGCGACGGCACCCCCCTCCTGTCCCTCGCGGACAGCTACTACGAGCGCGATTCCCGCGGCAAGTACGCGAACCTCATGTACGCCAACACCGCCGTGAACTGCCTCGACCTCCCGGCCGCCTTCGCCGCCCCGGACGACGTCCGCGCCGCCCTCCCCTCCTTCGAGAAGGCGTCCCCCGTCTTCGGCGAGGGCCTCGCCTGGGCCTCCCTGAACTGCGGCTCCTGGCCGCTGCCCGCCACCGGCAGGGCCCACCGCATCGAGGCCAGGGGCGCCGCCCCGATCGTGGTGGTCGGCACCACCCGCGACCCCGCCACCCCGTACAAGTGGGCCAAGTCCCTCGCCACCCAGCTGACCACCGGCACCCTGCTGACCTACGACGGCGACGGCCACACGGCGTACAACCGGGGCAGCGACTGCATCGACACCGCGATCAACACATACCTCCTGGAAGGCACCCCTCCGCAGAACGGCAAGAAGTGCTCCTGACCCACCCGTGACCTGCGAAGAGTGCCCCGCACGGCCCGTGTGCGGGGCACCCCCGAAAACTGTGTAGACTTGGGCGCGCTGCTGATCGCACCATGGTGCGAACGGTGGCGGCGCCGCCTTAGCTCAGTTGGCCAGAGCAACGCACTCGTAATGCGTAGGTCTCGGGTTCGAATCCCGAAGGCGGCTCAGCGAAAGTCCAGGTCACATAGCCCGTGACCTGGGCTTTTTCTTATGCCGGGACGCGCCGGGGCCGGAACGCGATGATCTTCGCGTCTTCATGTGTGGCCGTTGTGTGGCCATCCTGATTCGTTGCCTGCTTGACTGGCCGCTCGACCACCCGGGCGAGCGCCAACTGCGCGAGCTCCTCGACGCTGCGGCCGTCCTGCTCGGCCGAGGCGAGGATCTGCGCGACGAGGTGATCGAGGGCGAGCTGCGCGACCTGCTCGATACGCGAGTCGACGGTCGCCTCGGTTGTGGCGGGGTCCGGCTCGGGGCTGCGCGGCGTGCGGCGCGGCACGATGGCGGCCGTCGCCTCGGCGGCGTCGCGCGCAGCCTTCGGCATGACCGACTGATAGATGTCCCGGGTGATCCGGCTCTCACTGTGCCCGAGGGTCTCGGACACGATCTTGATGTCGACGCCGGCGGCGAGCATGAGCGATGCGGCGACGTGCCGCAGGTCGTGCAGCCGGATCGGCGGGAGCCCGGAGACCTCGACGAGCCGCTCGAAATAGTCGGTCAGCCACCCGGGGTGGATGAACGATCCGCCGGGCATGGTGAACAGCCGTCCGGAGTCGACCCACGCCTCGCCGAACGCGAGACGCTCGGCATCCTGGCGGGCGGCTTGGTCGTCGAGGATCTCGTCGGTGTACTCGTCGAGGTCGATCACGCGCTCGCCACTGTCCGTCTTCGGTGCGTTCTCTACGACCTCCCAACCGTCCTGTACGAGCTGCGTCGCGACGGTGAGGGTTCCTGCCGCGCGGGCGCGGTCGGTGCGACGCAGCCCGCACGCCTCACCTCGTCGCAGGCCCCGGAAGGTGATCAGGTGGAAGAGTCCATACAGACGCTCGCCCGTGTCGGCGAGGAAGTCGAGGAACTGCCCTGCCTGCTCCGGGGTCCACACCATGACCGGCGATGGCTTGACGCCGGTCCGCAGCCACTCGGCGATGCGCTCCTCGGTCCACACGAGGGCCTTCGGCCGCTTGTGTGCTTCGAGCTCGACGTGCGCGGCGGCGTTGAAGATGATCAGCCCGCGCGCGATGGCGACGTTCAGCGCGGCGCGCAGCGTCGCCTTGATGTGGTGCTGCGTCGCAACGTTGGTCACCCGCCGGAACGGCGGCATCGCGGCGATGGTCTCCTTGATCGCCTTGCGGCGGCGGCGGTTCTCAAGGCCCTTCCACGGAATGAGCTTTAGCTCGTCGTCTGCGGCGCGGCGCAGGATGTTCGCGTCGTTGATCTCGATGTTCGTCTCGGCGATGGCGGCGAACATCTCGTCGAGGTGGGCCACAGTGAGCCGGTCGAGGCGGATGTGCCCGATCCGGGGTATGAGGTGCACGCGCAGGTCGGTGTCGTACCGGTTCTTCCCGCTGGTGCGCAGCCCCTTCTTTCCGTCGAGCCACAG
Organism: Streptomyces sp. NPDC004111; assembly: GCF_042874215.1. NCBI lineage: Bacteria > Bacillati > Actinomycetota > Actinomycetes > Kitasatosporales > Streptomycetaceae > Streptomyces > Streptomyces sp. NPDC004111. The sequence continues at coordinate 149,648 of NZ_JBIAMU010000015.1, read as the reverse complement.
TTCGAGCCACTCGCCGACGGTCATGTGCTGGGAGAGCGATTGGCCGGTCGCGAACTTGCGGCGCGTCTCGTCGTACTCGGGGATGGGGTCCTTGCTCGCCCCGACGGTTTCGAGCATGTCGGCGAGGCGTGCGCGGCCCTCGGTGTCGTGCTCGTCGGCGATGTTGAGCAGGGCGCGCAGCTTGTCGATGTCGGTCTGCGCGGCGGTCTTGGTCTTGTAGCCGCTGCGGCGGAAGCGGCGGCGGGTGCCGTCCGCGCGGAGCGGCAGTTCCTGCACGAGGCTGAACAACCCATGATTGCGCTGATTCAGCTTGGTGCATGAGCTGTTGAGCTGTTTGCCCTCGTCGTCGCGGCAGCCGCAGCGCTTGGTGATTGTGCCGTTCACTCGGTGTCCTTCAGTTCGAGGATGGAGGGGTCGAGCAGCATGTCGAGCCCTTTCATGTCTTCGATCAAGTCCGGTCGCAGGGAGGGGATGCGGAGGCCCGCGCGCGCCATGTCTTCGATTTGGTGGGCGAGTTCTTCGAGGCGATGGGTGTAGTCGGTCCATGCGTCGGTGCGGCCCTTCTGATCGGCTCTGCGCTTGTCGGATGCCTCGGCCCGTAGATACGCCTTGTGGACTGCCTGACGGCGGCGTTCGAACTCGGGGTACAGGGAGGCCGGATAGGCGTTCTCGGCCCATGCTGCGGACCATTTCGGGCCGTCCTCGCCGACGGGCTGTGTCTCGGGTACGTACCGGCCGTCGATGGGGCCGTCGAGCGTGGGGGTTTCCTCGCCGGTCCACCACTTCCACACGGTGTGTGTCTCGCGCGGGTCGCGTCCCGGGACGGTGGGCACTCGCTCCTCGCTCCCGAGGGGGAGGGCGAGCAACAGTGGCGGGACGGCGAGGGCGAGGCCGAGGGCGAGCAGTTCGTCGACGCTCACCTCGCGGCGGCGGGTGCCGTCCGGTTTCCGGCGGCCCGTTTCGATGCTGACGATCGCGGCGTAGGTGAGGCCGGTAGCGCCGAGGCGGTCACAGGCGGCGGCGAGCTGTTCGCGGGTCATGCCGCGACGGGCCCGGTGTCGGCGGAGTTGGGCGGCGATGGTGTCGCTCGCCGTGAGGTTGCTGTGCATATCGCACAGTGAAGTGTGCCTGTTGCGCAATGTCAACTAGGTTCGCTACCGTGCCGATCACGAACAAGGGGGTACACCTTGAGTGAAGAGATGACCCACGATGAGCTGATGGCGCTCCCGGTGACTGTGACCCTGGAGACCGCCAACAGGGCGTTGATGATCGGCAGGACAACGGGCTACAGCCTCGCGAAGCGCGGCATGTATCCCGTTCCCCTTCTCCCCGGCAGGCGCGGCTACGTGGTGTCGAGGTACCACCTGCACCGGTACCTCGGTGCCGCGGCGGAGCCCAGCGCCCCGGGTGCCGCTGAGTGAACGGGTGACCTACTGGCGACCTCGCCAGTAGGTCACCCAGTCATGTGCCAGGCGGCCCATGTTCTTCTTCCACGCCTCGGCGTCGTGGCGGGCGATCTCATCCCAGAGCCGGGCGTTCGCGTCGGAGAAGAGGGCGACGCCCTCGTGCGGTGCGGTTGCCCATGAGGTGAACTGCTCGCGTGCCCACGCGTCGGCGGCGGGTGCCCGGTGGCCGGCTTCCATGAGTCGCAGGATGAGCACCGCAGGGTCGATCCATGCCGCGCCCCGGGTGGGCCATGCCCAGTCGATGAGGTGCGCCCGGTCGTTGACGAGCATGTTGTGCGGGGCGAGGTCCGTGTGCAGCAGCGTGTCGCCGACGAGCTGCTCGGCACCCCCGGGGCCGGCGTAGCCGCTCCACCGGTCTTGGGCGAGCTTCATCGGGATGTCCGGGCACGGGGTTTCCTGGAGCTCGACCAGGGCGCGGGCGACGAGCGGGAGGTCGGGGGAGCCGGGGGAGTAGTCGGCGTGCCGGCCGACGAGACGCTCGTACCCGATCAGGTCCCACCCGGCGGCCTGGACGTGCCAGAGCAGGCGCGGGGACGCTGCGGGGAGGTACGGGGCGATGGCGACCTCGCGCTGCTGCGTACGGATCTGCGGGTGATCGAGCGGCACACCCTTGACGAATACCGTCGCATCCGCCGTGCGGACGGTCGCGGCGATGCCTGAGTTCGCGCCCGCGGTTGCGGTCGCGGCGCCCTGGACGGGGCCGGTGTGCTCCTCGACGGCGGCGCGGGCGACGGCGGGGAGGTCTTCCCAGTGGATACGGGTTACGGGCATGTGGGGGCTTCCTGGGGTGGACGGGCGAGCCGCCCTCGACCCTATGGCGGGCGAGGACGGCTCGGTGGTGCGTCGGGCCGTGTGCCGGTCTAGTACGGCTGGTCGTCGTCGGCCTGGCAGGAGCAGCCGAGGGCCTCGGAGAAGACACCGATGTTCGCGGTCACGCGGAACTCGTCATCGCCGATCGGGCGCGGGTTGATCGCGACCGGAAGCGGTCCGGGCTCGGCGAACTCGGGACGGCGCGGAGCGATGGTGACCGGCACGGGGCCGGTCCCGGTACGGGGCACGGTTGCGGTTGTCATGGCCTACCTCACTGGTTCGGGGTCGGGGTGCTGGCAGTACGTGTTGCGTGGTGCGCGCGCCTCCTGGGAGAGCTTCGCCATGGGGCGGCAGGTGGTGCAGCCGCCCGGGGAACCGTCGGCCTTTGGCTGGCCGAACGAGCACCCGGCGCACCCTCCCGTGCGGAGTTGCAGGCCATCGGCGATACCGCCGAGGCGTTTGAGTCCCTCGATGCCTTCCTGCATCAGCGGGATGTGGGGGTCTCGGCCGATCTTGCAAATGGACGCGTGGCCGAGTGGGTCGGCGTGAAAGAAGGTGTGTCCCGCGTTGCAGCCGGTGAAGGGCTTGCGCTGCCGCAGGAACTGCTCGGCCTGCTTCGGGAACGGGGTCGCGTCGCCCTGGATGGTGGGGGACATGTTCGTGAAGACGAACACCTCGCCGTACTTCTCGGCGAGCTGCTGCATCTCGGTGAACTCGTCGGCGTTGTCCTTCGACATCACGATGTTGAGCTGCAACCGCAGGCCGGCCTCGCGTGCTGCGTCCAGCCCTCGTGTGAAGCGGTCGAACGCGCCTCGGTTCTTGGTGACCCCGTCGTACGTGGCGGCGGTCGCGCCGTAGACGCTGAGCGAGAGGTGGTGGGGCGGTCGCTCGGTGAGCGTGTCGAGGATCTTCGCCTTGTGGAGCGACGAGCCGTTCGTCGAGATGGTCAGCATGATGCCGAGGTCGTAGGCGTACGAGTACGCCTCGGGGAAATCCCGGTCGATTAGGGGCTCGCCCCCGGTCATCTGAAGCCAGAGCACGCCGGCGTCGCGCATGATGTCGAGTAGCCGGATCTTGTCGGCCATCGGGAGGCCCTCGAACTTCTTGGCCCCGAGGTAGCAGAACGCACAGTCATAGTCGCAGCCGAGGTTGATCTCGTACGAGGCACGCGCCATGCCGTATTCGGACGGCGGGCGCACGATGACCGAGTCGGACACGGCGCGGTCCGGGGCGAGGGCGACGCCCCAGACCTGCGCGGCACCTTCGACGAGCCACTGAGGCGGCGGAGCAGCGGCGCTAGATGCCTTGCTGAGTTCGAGGTACCGGCCGAGCGGGATCTGCACGCCGGCGTCGTGGCCGGGGCGTAAGAGGTGGTACTCGTCGAGGAACGGGGACGCGATCAGTTCATGCGTGGGTGCGGGCATGTGCCCCCCAAGTGAGTGTGAACAGGGTCAGGGAGTGCAGGGTGGTGCGGTCGGAGGCCCATCGCCGCCACATCCGTACGAACTCGTGGTCAGAGCTGGGGAGATGCAGGGCGGGCGCGATCTTGTGGGCGAGCGTGCGCACGGTGAGGTCGTCGTACGGGTAGACCGAGAAGTCGCCCGTGTAGTCCGCAGTGGCGACGCGGGCGGCCCATCGGGAGATGTGGGGGAGCTCGGCGAGACTCCTCGCGAGGTCGTCGGCATCACGGAGGGGCCAGTCCGTCGCGCGGTCGAGGTACGCCTCGGCGGCGGAGCGCAGGGCTACGCGGTCGAGGGCCGCGCCGACCTCGGCGAACTTGGCGTCGGACATGGCCAGGATGGTTCGGGGGCCGGGCATCAGCGACATGGGGCCGGCGACGGTGTCAACGGTGTCTCCGCAGGCGCTGCACAACCTGCGGTAGACCTCGCGAGCGTCAACACCTCGTGCTTCTTGGCGCAGCACTGCGCTTGCCACGGAGTCCCACAGAGAGGGATTGGTGAGCCGTGCCACCGTGCCGAGTTTCGTCAACTCGGCGATGAGGGGCTGCGCTTCCGGCAAGAGAGGTAGGCGTACCGACGAGGTGTACGCAGGCGGCGGGCCATCCATCGAGGCGCTGTTAACCGGGCGAAGCACGAGGCTTTCGTCGAGCCAATGAGCCACCCAGACAACCCGGTTGAACTCGACGACGCGTAAAAGCTCCCCGTTCCGTGTGCGCTGCCACGAGGGATGGTCAACCATGATTGTGGTACTCATCTGCTCAATTCCAGTCGCAACGAACGGACTTGATCCATGCACGGGACCGTGCCGTAAAGCGGGAAACAGTCCTTCGGTGTCACGTGCCACTCGGCACTCTGCCCGCTACTCAGCAGGAGAGAAAACCCGCAAGGCTCGCCCCGGTCGAGTGCGGCGAGGGCTTGAATCCAACCGAAATTCGCCCACTCGGCGGCGCGCCCGATCTCACGAGGATTCATTCCCAGCATGTGGAAAGTGCGTATCTGAATCCGGATCGTTCGAATGGCATCCTTCGCGAAAGGAAGCATTTCAAGGGCGCGGGCTTCCGGAAGGGAACCCGGGGTCGAGCCCTGCATCAGCATCTCGAACCAGTAGCCGAGGTGGGGAGCAAGTACCAACCTTGCTCCCTCGGATGGTGTGGCCTGTTGTGCGGTGGACACGTCCCGCTCCTGTCATGGAGTGCCAGGGTTGTTCCCTTAGCTCACTGGCCGGAGGGTCTAGCCGGTGAGCGGCGGGGGCTGACAGGCTTCGGAGCCGAGTAAGGCGTGACGAAGTAGAGGCGGCTAGCAGGGGATACGTCCCCTGCTAGCTGTTCTGTCTGCCAGAGGTTGTGACCGTAGCGCTGCGAGTGCGGACGGACAAGGGTGCCCCGGGGCATACATGCGGAATGGCATATGCAAAAACCCCCCGCCCTGGTCAGGCGGGGGGCACACTTGCGGCGCGCGGGGGCGCGCGCTGGTTCGTCAGTTGACGAAGTGATCAAACTCGCCGGCCTTCACCCCCAGGATGAAGGCGGCCATCTTCTCGCGCGAGGTCGCGATGATGCTTTCAGGGTCGTCGCTTTCGCGCATGACGATCACGCCCTCGGCTCCGGTGCCAACCTCGACGCAGTTCTCTCCTCCGCCACCGGAAAAAGAGGACTTCTGCCAATTGATAGGCGATGTGCTCATGCCCTTTGTTCTCACATTTCTCGTGCGATGTGGTGGATAAGCTGCCGCGACTCGTCTGGGTCGAGGGATGCGTGCTCGGCGATTTCCAGCAGGGCCCTGTACTTCTTTAGGTCTGCCTCGGCGTCAAGGAACCTTCCCCCGAACGCTGCGTCGATTTGCACAGTGTCAAGCTGCGGTACAACCCCGTGCGCGTAGAGAACGGGTTGTGTTACTTCGATGAAGTCCTCACTTGTGAAGGGGATTACCCGCACGGTGACAGGTTCCAAGTGGGAAACCTCAATCAGATACTCCAGTTGTTCCCGCGCTACTTTTCTGCCGCCGAATCGCATCCGCAGGGCTGCCTCGTGAATGACTGCCTCGAACTGCGGCGGAACCTCACGTTCGAAGATGCTGATGCGCTTGCGTCGGTGTTCGACCCGTGCCTCGACCTCGTCCGGCGGCAGCTTGGGCGTGACACCTTCGAACAGACTGCGAGCGTAATTCTCGGTCTGAAAGAGGCCAGGCAGCGTGACCGACTGCATCGACCGCAGTTTGGTCGCGTGTAGTTCCAGCTCTGCGATGTCGAGGAATCCGGGGGCAAGGATGCCCCGGTAATCATCGAACCAGTGCTGTCCGCGATGCTCGGCGGCGATGCCACACAGAGCTGAAATGAGAGCCTCGTCAGCGCATGTGTAGAACGTCGCCAGTCGTCGAATGCGTTCTTCGCTCACGCCGATTCGGCCGGCTTCGATGTGGCTGATCTTGGCTTGGTCGGTGGACAGCAGGCCAGCCGATTCGCGCGCAGTCTTGCCCGCGCGCTCGCGCAGTTTCCGCAGTTCCGCGCCCAATCGAGCCTGCCGTGCGGTCGGGTTATCCCTCGGCGGCATGTGTCCCTTCCCCTTGTCTCCCTTGAGTTTGCCGGTAACGGCCGCGCCGGTCCACCTCCTGAGAGTAGAGGGGTGGGCACCCTTGCCCCGGAGCAAGGTTGCCCCCTATGGTCCACGTAGCACCGCGAAGCACGCCTGTAAGACCGAAGTGCAGCCGCTGCACGCCTAGTTGGCGTGCGCCCGGGGGCGGCCATTGCCACGCAGGGCGAGCAACGCGAGCAGCTCAGACCGCGTTGGGAGACGTCGAGATGATCGCAGTCTTAGCAACACCAGCACCCCCGCCCGAAGTGGGCGCGTACCGATTCATGGCCCCCCGTCGGAACACCACGCCGCGCGTGGTCCGTGACTGGGTCGCCAGCCTCTGCCGCGACGCCGGTTTCGAGGGCCTCGTCGACGACGCACGCCTGTGCGTCTCCGAGGCTGTGACCAACGTCGTTGAGCACACCCGCACTCCGATGATCGTCACCGACGTCATCCTGCGTGAGCGGAGCGTCGGCGTCACGGTTCACGACACCTCGCCCTACCCCGTCCCGGTGCCTCATGACCACCACTCCGACGCGGAGAAGGGGCGGGGGTTGGGCATCATCGAGAGCCTGTCCGCCAAATGGGGTGTGACGTTCTTCAGTGGGCCGGTCGCTGGAAAGTCCGTGTGGTTCCTGCTCGACGAGGGGGACCCCAGTGTCAGCAACTAGCCCCGTTCTCTGGGGCGTTGTCGCCCTCGCGATCGGCCTCGGGGTGTTGAGCCTCGTCGCGATCTACGCCTCGATGCCGGACCCTGCGCGGGCGGTGTCGCCGCCCCCCGTCGGGCAGCCGGGGCGTGTCTACTCCTGCTACTGCTTCGAGCGGCCCCTGCGGGTGCTGATCGTCGACCCTGCGGCGTCGATTCGAATCGACGTCCCTCCGGGCACTCGTCCAGCACCGGGCGGACGTCATGCCCGGAAGGCACCACCAGACCACCGCACCCGCCCGGATCATGTCTCCCACGTGGGGGCGGGCGGCGGAGGGAAACGGGGCGCACCTCCCGTACGGGCAGCCGCATAGGCGTGTCCGCACGGTGACCCCGAAGAGTGGGCCCGTACCTGCGGCCGGTACGGGTCCACTCCCATGCCCACCAACGGCAGAGACGCCCCCGTACCGGCACGAGGCCGGTACGGGGGCGTTCTGCGTTACGGGGTGGGGGTGTCGTCCGTGAGTTGGGCGGTGCGCTGGTCGACTCGGTCGACGGCGTCCCGGAGGCTTCCGCCGCTGTTGGGATGCAGCTCGTGCTCGACGGCGGCGAGCTGCTCCTCGATGGCACCGAGGCGGGTCATCACGCCGGGGCGGGCGGGTACTCCGGGCCGTGCCTCGGTTCCCTGCCAGTCGTCGACGAAGTCCTCTACCCGGCGGGCGAGTTGGCGTAAGGGCCGGATGGCTCGCCAGACCACGGCAAGCGCGCCGGCCGTGGCGACGATCGCCCCGCACCAGAGCACGACGGCGTCGACCTCGGCGACACCGGTCGGTGCGGCACTGTTCACTCGTCGCGGCCCTTCTGGTGCAGGGCGAGCAGCTCGTCGTCGGTGGACGGCTCGGCGCGCAGCCACGTGGGCAGCAGGGCCTCGACGACCGGGAGCCGCATCACGCGCGTGATGCCGCCCGCCACGGCCAGGGCGACACCGACACCAGCGGCTGTCTGCGGAATGCCCGAGGCGTCGAGGATGAGCGGCAGGCCGGCCGTGAGGGCGAGCGCGGTCTGCACGACGGTACGTACGGTGCGGCGGGACGCGTCAGTCATGGGGAACTCTCCTTCTGTAGGGGGGTGCTACTTGCCGTGGGCGAGGCGGTGCAGGAATGCCCAACCGCGGGTGCCGATCGCTGGGTCGTACGCCGTGCCGATCGCCCGGTAGGCAGGGTGGGCGTTGTGGAAGCGCGCGACGCTCGTCTGCGTCGACGGCCCGTAGTTGTCCGACTCGACGACGTTCTTCGCCATGAATCCGGCGGCCTTGAGCGCGCGCTGCAACCCCCGGGCCGAGGGTGTCGCCTTGCCCGGGGCGAGGCCGATCGGGAACGGCGGCGGCGCGTACGGCGGCCTCGGCCGAGGCGGCGGCGAGGGCCTGCCCGGGGTGGCGGCGAGCAGCTCGGCGACGCGCGTACGGATGCGGTCCATGGTGAGCGGCGGGCCGTCGAGCCGGCCGATCGGTCCGCGCGGGTCGACCTTGCCGGGCTGCCACTCCGAGTGGCCGATGACCGAGCGGGCACCCCACCCGTGCGCACGGCAGAGCGCGGCGGCGGCGCGGGCGGTCGCCTCGACCTGCTGCTCGGGCCACGGGTCGCGGCCGTCGCCGAGGTTGATGCACTCGAACCCGTAGAAGCGCGAGTTGCCGTCGGTGTTGGCCTCGTTGTCGGCCGGCAGGGGCTGCTCGGCGAGGACGGCGCGCAGCACGTCGTCGTCGCCGAGGCCCGCGTGATTCGCGCGCCCGTACCCGACGAGGTGAATGCGGCCGGCCTTGTCGATCACGCCGTGACAGAGCGGGCCGGGCAGCGTCGCGTGTCCGTCGCGGCACAGCCGGACCGAGTTGCCGGTGCCCTCGGTCACGGTGTGGTGGATCATCACGCCGTGCATCGGGCCCCACGCGCCGTGGCCCTTTCGGTTGTGCGTGCGCCAGTTGCCTACCTCGACGACGTCGAGCTGCTCGCCGCGCAGCGCGGCGAGGAAGCGGTCTGCGGTGAGAGGGGTTGCCATGTGCGGCCCTTCCTTCGGGTACGAGAAAGCCCCGCCCGGGATGCCGGACGGGGCGAAGAGGTGGGGGAGGGGGTCAGGCGAGCGTGACTCGGGTGCCGGCTGCGTTCACGGCCTTGAGCTGCCCGCCCTCGGCGTACAGCAGCACCGATCCGGCCACGGGCGCGGGGGCGGCGGCGACATTGCGCAGCGCGAGGGCCCCCGCGATGGTCACCTTCGCGTTCGCGGCCAGGGTGGCGGAGCCGATGCCGAGATTGCCGGTTCCGCGGTCGGCATAGAGAACGGTGCTCTTCCACTGGTTCGCGTTGGACCAGGCGGCCAGCTCGAAGTTGCTGCCGGTGTCCCCGGCGCCCTCGGCCGTGGCGTCGACTTGGTACACCCAGCGATTCGCGTTGTTGGTCTGGAAGGCGAGCCCGCGGTAATCCGCGACGGGGGTGTTCAGGAAGAGGTACGAGCCGACTTGCCCATTGGCGGGCATCGCCCCGACGTCGGCGGCGGCCAAGGTGATGGCAGCCGCGCTCTTGCCGTTCACGGACTGCACCACCCCGGGTGCACCAGCGGCACCCGGTGCGCCGTCCTTGCCGGGCGTCCCCGGAACGCCCTGCGCTCCGGTTGCTCCGGTCGCCCCGCGTGGGCCGACGAGCGAGGCGAGCCAGGCAACCGAGGTTCCGACGTACCCGCCCGCGACGGCGACCTCGTACGCCGACTGTCCGCGCTCGCCGCGCGGCCCCTGCGGTCCGATGACGCCGACATAGTTCGGCTTGGTCGGGTCGGTCGGGGCGACGTCGGCGAGGTCGACGACCGGCCGCGCCCGGGGGAGCAGCAGTTGATAGGTGCGGCCGGTCGGGATTCCGGCGAGCTGCTCCGACACGGTGTACGACCAGCCGCTCGGGTCCATGCCCGGGGCGTCGGTGGCGGGGAGCGTCGCCGATATCTGGCCCTGCGCGTCGAGCTGGGCGACCACGGGGCCGCCGAGGATGACGTCGGCGGCGGGAAACGTGAGCTGCGCGGGCGCGCGGAAGGTCACGGCCCCGGACAGGGGGCGCCCTTCGGGGGTGAGGAAGCGACCGGAGACGGTCACGGTGGGGATGCTTTCGGGGAGCAGGGCACGCCTCCTTAGTCGTCGATGGTGCGCAGTCCCGGCTCGACCGGCCCCGGGGCGGCGGTGCCCTCGTCGGCCGGGGTGCGGAGGGCGGCGAGCTGCGGCGTCTCCGCTTCGGCTGCGGCGGCGCGGGCGGCGGCGGGCGGCGGGTCGGGTGTCTCGGCTGCGGTGAAGGTGTGCCGCTGGTAGCCGCCGAGAACAACGGTCATCGCCTGCCCGGTGCCCTTGCTGACGTGGTGGCGCAGCCGCCACATGGTGTGGGTGAAGTGGGGGATGCCGTGCATGGGGCGGGTGAGCTCGCGCGCTTCCCAGCGTCCGGCGGCAGTCCCGGTGACCGTCCAGGTCTCCCAGTTCTCCCAGTCGCCGCCCGGGGGTCGGGTCTCGATGTCGACGGTCACGGTCGCGTTCGGCGGTGCGTAGACCTCGGCGGCGACGTAGAACACGGCGCACTGCACCCGGCCGAGGGCGATCCATGCCGTCACCGGGTTGGCGCTGGAAGTGGTCGGGTAGCTCGGCTGCCACGGAATCGGGATGGACGGCCGGCCGAGGTACTCGTCGGAGTAGTAGTCATCCATGACCACGGCGGCGCCGTTGCGGCTGAAGATGCGCACCATCTGCTTGGTCTCGTCGCCGGTGTAGGTGTTCGCTCCGACGCCGAGCGCGGGCGAGCCGTTGTCCCTGCGCAGCCGCACGAACCAGTCGCCGGCCGCAGACTGCCCGGTTTCCACGATGTTGGTGCCGTCAGGGTCCTGGACGAGCAGGCGCCCGCCCTCGCCGACGGTCACATCGCCGTGCAGGACCTGGTCGAGGGCGGGGCGGATCTGCGCGCGCCCGGTGAGCTGCCGCACCTGTTGCTCAAGGGCACGGATGCGGTCGAGCAGGTCGAGCGGTATCGCTGCCATTCAGGCGGCCTCCAAGAAGAGTCGGGCGGTTTCGGGGCGGCCCCGCAGCGGCGGCGAGACGGCGATGCCGACTACGCGGTACCGCTCGTCGAGGCCCTCGGCGAACCAGTCGTCGCGGATGCGCAGGCGAACAATCACGCCGAGCAGGGCGGGGGAAAGGGCGATGCGGCCGAGGGCGACGGTCACCTCGGGAATCGTCTGCGGGCGGCGTGCGGCGGCGAGGTCGGCGCGGGCGTGCGCGTCGAGGGTGCGCTGCTCGGTCACGGTGGAGTGGTCCGAGGTGCCGTCGAGGCGTGGCCACCCGGCGGCGATTCCGTCCCGGTCGACGAGCAGCTCGGACAGCAGCGGCACGGACTCGGCGGCCTGGTTGCGGTTGTCGGTGGCGCCGCGTGTCTGCCACGCCGTGGCCTGCACGGTGGCGTCGACCGGCCACCCGTACGAGAGGACCGGGCCGGGGCGGTCGAGAACGACCTCGCTCGTACCGGCCTGGATGATGGGGGAGCCGAGTTGCAGCCGCTTGACGCGCCGGCCGCTTCCGGGGTCGCGGAAGCTCATGATGCGCCACTCGAACCCGCCCTCGACGGAGGCGAGTTGGTCGATCAGTTCGCCGATGCGCGGCTGATCGTAACGGCGGTACGTGCGGTCGCGGAGCGTCCCGGACGGCTCGGCCCCGTACTCGATGCCGATGTCGCCGCCCTCGGTGTTCTGCGCGTACGCGATCAGCCCCCGCACGATGTCGTACTGGTCTGTCTGTTTGGCCTCTTGGGTGTGAAAGACGCTGCGGTGTTCGAGGTAGCTCGCCCACCCGGCGGCCTGCACCTGAAGCCCGAGACGCCCCCGCTCGTCTCCGGTGAGGTTCGCGGTCCACAGGATGCCGCCCCACCAGATTTCTCGCCCCCGCTCGATCCACAGGGCCGTGCGCCCCGGTTCGACGGCGGCGCGGGCGCGGGCGGCGATGCTGCGGTTCGGCAGGGGGACGGTCGCGGTCGCGGACCCGATCTTGCCTATGTAGTCGTCGAGGGAAAGCTCGGTGAGGGGCAGCACGTCGAGGACTTGGTCGCTGCGCAGATCACACAGGACGGCGCGGTAGGTCGAGGCGTTCAACGGCACCCCCTCGTCAGGCGTCGAGCGGGTAGAGCACGCCGTGCAGCGAGGCCCAGTTCGTCAGGCCGGGGCTCACGATGAGTTTCAGCAGTCCGCCAGTCTGAAAGTCGGCCTTGATGTCGACGCCGCCGGCGGCGATGGGAACGGAGATGAGGGAAGCGGGCCGACAGGCGGCGGGGACGGGCCCGGCGAGCGGGTACGTGGTGTTCGGCGGGTTGCCGTTCGCCGCCCAGGAGACGCCGCCGCGCCACTGCATGTGAGGTACCCCGGAGATCATCAGCCGCCGGTACCGCACGGTTCCCTGTGCGTTGCCGGCGTTGGTGTAGCCCGAGGCGAGGGTGACCGGGGTCCAGCCGACCGACACGTCGAGGGGCTGCCACGCCGTCCCGTCCCATCGGTCCAGACCGCTGCCGTTGTCGCGGTACTGTCCCGGGTAGCTTCCGGCGTACGAGGCGCCCCACCCCCGGGGGATGATCCCGCCGTACGAGGCGGTGTAGTGGCGGCGATCGGCGAGCGCGGACCCCCAGGTGATGCCGCCGGTACCGGCCGAGGTTCCCGCCGGAACGGTGACGTCCCACAGCCGCAGCGAGGCGGGCGGAAGGTTCGGCGGTTGCGGGGTGGCGAGCGGTTCCCCCTGCACGATCTCGACGCGGGCGAGGGTCTGCTCGTTCACGTCGTACAGGCCGTCGAGGACGCGCAGCACGACCGAGTCGATACGGGCGTACTGCGCGTTCCCGTCGGCGAGCGTGAGCGTCTCGGGCGACGTCACGGCGACCGGGTAGGCGCCTTGGGCGGCGGTGCCCTGCACCAGGGCGCGGCCGGTGGCGACCTGTACCTGCATCGCGGCGACGCCGGACGCGTTCAGCGGATTCCCGCCGGCGATCACCCCGGAACGGCTCGTCATGGCCGAGTCGGGCACCATGACCCCGGTCGGGGCGAGGCGGGTGTCTTCCCGTGTCTGGCCGTTGGGCAGCAGCCATGCGGCGCGCACAGTCACGGCGTCTCCTTACCAGTAGGCCGAGCGCCACCGCAGGGAGCAGGCGGCGCGCGGAGAGGTAGACCCCGGGGCCGCGCGGAACGCGAGCGAGGACGTACCGCGGGCGAGAAAGAAAAGCTGCTCGGGCACCGAGCGGGCGGTCGCGGTGTAGAGACGCGAGGCGGTGCCATTGAGCGTGACGGTTCCGGCTGCGGTGTCGACGAGCAGCACGTCGTCGGGGGCGAGCTCGATGTCGTACTCGATCGCCTCACCCGTGCCGAGATTCATCAGGGAGGGCAGCGCGACCGGTCCCCGGAAGGTGATCAGGGGGTGCGCGAGGGCATCGCCCCCGTTGACCGCCACGACCGTGCCGGTACTGCCCGGGGCCCCGAACTCCATCGGGTAAGTGAGCCGCTCGGGACCGGGGGCGAGGTGCCAGTCGAGCCCCGGCTCGGCGACCGGCAGACGAGCCTCGACGTGCTGCTCGATCAGGCTGTACCGGCGGGGGTCGGTCGCCTCGAACTGCAAGGCGCCGTCCGTGACGACACCGATCGCGTACCCGCCGGCGGTAACGGGTATCGCGCTGCGCAGGCAGCGCGCCCAGCACAGCAGCGGCGGCTCGTCGTCCAGCTTGATGACGAGCGGCAGCTCGTCGTCGCGCAGCGCCGTTCCTGCCTTCAACTCCCTTACGACTGAGCTCATCCGGCCCGGTTCGGTGCGCAGCACCATGCCGTCGAGCGTGACCGTGCGGACCTGCGCGAGCAGGTGCCCGGGGTAGGCGCCGTGACCGTCCGCCCGGTTGACGTTCCCCGAGTCGGTACCGGTCGTGTCCTCCCATCCTTCGAGCTCCGTCCAGCGGTAGGGGGTGGAGGGGCCGAGCAGCAGGTCGCCGAACTGGATGTGTCCGGGGCGGGTGACGAGGTCGCCAGCCATCGTTACCCCCTGCCCTTGGCGTGCCAGGCGAGCGCGGCGGCGGTCTGGTCTGCGCTCGCGCTGCCCGCGTGCCAGTTCTCGATGTGCACCGAACCGCCCCAACCCCCGGTGCGTCCGCCCGAGTTGGCGGGTGCCCCGGCGGTGGCGAACTGCGGTGCGGCCGGTGTGGGGATCAGGCGGCGCATGGTGCGGTCGAGCGCGGGGGACCCTGCCTTGATGCCCTCGATGATGCCCGCCGGAATGAACTTTCCGATCTTGTCGCGCATCAGGCGTGAGGGGCTCTTGATGCCGAGCGCCGAGGCGATCGGCCCGGGGATCATGTTCTTCGCGAAGCTGACGAGCTGTCGTCCGAGCCAAGCACCCATGGACTTGATGCCGTTCCACAAGCCGCGCACGACGTCGAGCCCCTTGTCGTACAGGAGCCGTCCCAGATTTCCCACCGCGCGGCCGATCGTCGCGGGCAGTCCGCGCACCCACGCGATCAGCTCAAGTCCCTTACGGGCGACGCCGACCTTGATGGAGTCCCAGTGCTTGATGATCAAGCCGACCAGGGTCCAGTTCAGGAAGAAGCGGACGATCGCCCCGGGGATTCCCTTGACCCAGTTCACGACGGCGTCCCACGCGCGTTGTGTTCCGGCCTTGATGGAGTCCCAGTGCTTGATGATGATGCCGACGAGCGTGAAGTTCAGGAACAGGTCGAGCAGGAACTGACCCACTCCCTTGATCTTTCCCCACACCCAATCCCAGGCGGTGCGCGTCGCCGAGACGATCGAATCCCAGTTGGAGACGATCAGGGCGACGAGGGCGACGACGGCGGTGATGATCCAGCCGACCGGGCCCATCGCGAGGACCCATGCAGCGGCCATCCGGGCCCCCTGAATCATGGACTGCGCGCCCATGAGGACCCATGCCGCAACGACGCGCGCCGCCGCTGCTCCCGCGCCCGCCCCCTGCGCGATCCACCCGGCGAGCATCAAGGCGTTGGTCGCGAGGAAGCGCACGCCGGCAGCGGTTCCGGCGGCTCCCTGCGCGATCCAGCTCGCGACCACCGCGACGGCGGTCGTCCCTGCCTGCACGGCGAGGACGATCAACGTCGGCAGGAGAATCGCGCCGATGACCCCCGCGACGATCGAGAAGACCGTCGAGTGCTGGGAGATGAACGCGCCCGCGGTAGCGAACGCCGAGCCGAGACTGCCGACCCACTCGGCACCCTTCATCAGGGCCGGAATGACGTACGTGCCGAGCAGCTCGACGACACCCTGAATCGCAGCCCTTTTGAAGACCTCGATTTTCGTCGCGGCGTTGTCGCGCATCGCGTTGCCCGCGCCGTCGACCGCACCCTTGACGCTCCCGAGGGCACTTACCGCCGAGCTCGGGTCCATCTTGAACAAGGCGGCCTGCAAGTCCTCGGCCTTGGTTCCGAAGAGCCCAACGGCAACGGCATTCCGTTTGGCCGGGTCTTCGATGTTGCGCAGCCGGTCGAGGACCGTATCGAGCGCGGTCGCTGCTTTCGGCCCGCCGTCCGTGAAGACCTTCGCCATCTGACCCGCGTTGAGGCCGATGGCCTTGAAAGCCTCGACGGACCCCTCGGACATGTCCTTGCTGCGGATGGCGAATTCCTTCAAGCCATCCGCGACCGTGTCCGCATCGCGCGCGCCACCCTGCAACCCCTGTTGCATGAGGCCCATTGCGGTCTGCGCGTCGAGCCCCAAATCCCGGAACTGCGTCGGGTATTCAGAGAACGTGTCGAGGAGATCCTCGGCGGAATTCGCGCCCCGCTGGGTGCCCTTGACGAGGACGTTCATCGCCTCGTCGGCCGACTTGGCGATCCCCGACTTGAGCATGACGCCCACGGCGCGGCTGACCTTGCCGACGTCCTCGCCCATCATGCTGGCGGTGTCGGCGACGCGCCGACTCATGGTCTGGATCTGCGCGTTGGTCGCCTCCGGGGGCAGCAGCCCGTTTTGAGCGATGCCCTTGATGACGTCGGCGCCGGTCTGCACCGAGTCGACGATCGCCCCCGCGTACAGGTCGCCGGCGACCTTGCCGTACTTCGCGGCGACCGGTCCGGTCGTACCGAGCTGCGCCTGAAGCTGTCCGGGAATCTTGCCTTGGTCGAGGGCCTGGCCGACGCCGGCCAGGAGCGCGGCCCCGATGCCCGCGCCGATCGCCATCGCGGCGAAACCTTTCAGCGCGGTGCCCATGCCGCGCGAGGCGCGCTCGCCGCCCTCGGCCGCGCCGTCCGCGAGGCCGCCGCCGAGACTGTCGCCCGCCTGCTGTCCGGCCCGGTCGGCGGTGGCGGCGATCTGGTCGCCGCCCGCCTGCACGCGGGCGCGGGCGCGGTTCATGCCCGCGCCCGTGCCCGAGTCGTCGATGACGACGGTCGCGGCGAGCTCGCCGACCATAAGGGCCATGGCTCATCACCTCCGGGCGGTCTGACCTCCCGTGGGAGGGGAGTCGGGCGGAGGGGTGAGCACGCGGGCGAGGCGGGACTCGGCCGAGAGCAGGGCGAGGACGCGCACGCGCAGCCATCGCCAGGAGCGTTGTTGCAGCAGACCGGGAGTGCCTACGTCGATGCCGTAGACCTCGTGCAGATCAGCCTCGACGAGGTCCCACTCGCCGAGAATCCGGGCCCAAGTCAGGTCTTGCGCTTGCCCTTTGACTTGGCTCGGGTGGTGCCCTTGCGGGTACTCGTACCACTCGTAGAGCCCCGAGACGGGGTCGAGCTCGCCGCATCCGACCGGCGTCGAGCTGCCCGGTTCGGGGCCAGCCGAGAAGGGTCGCCGCCCGCGTTCCAGAAGCGTTCGGCGGCGGCCATGTCCTGCGCGATCCACACCATCGCCGTCAAAGCGGCGTGCTTCAGGTAGGGCCACGGGACGCCGTCCGCGACCATCTGATCGTGGGCGGCTCCCAGGACATCGCGGTACAGGTCGCGCTCGGCGGCATCGCCGAGCACCTGCTCGTCGACCGCCCCGCCGTCGGCGGCGACGGCGGCGGCATTGATCAGTGCCTGTGTCCGCAGACCCACCTCGGCGGACGGGGCGGCGACCACGTACAGGGTGTCGCCGCGCGGAAGGGACAGGGACTCGTCGAGGAGTTCACCGAGGGCCTTGAACGCCACTACGCCTCGCCCTCCTTGACCATCTTGGAGAACGTCCCTCCCCCGGCAACGGGGTTGGCTATCTCGGTCAACGGGCCCGAGCCGGTAAGCGTGACCTTGATGGTGTCGACCTCGTCGGGGCCGCCTCCGTCCGGCTCCCACGTCACCAGCGCGAGGCCCTGCTGCGCGTCGTCGGCCCCGTTGCGGTCGTAGTAGCGGACCGAGACATAGCTCTTGGCACCGAACGTGCGGGCGGCCTTGCGCAGGGCCTCTTGGGCGGCGTTGAACTTCCCCGTGGTCGGGTGCGCGCGGTGGGCGATTGTCGTCTCGACCGACCACGCGAGCGAGGTCACGACCTGCTCGACCCATCCCTCGGCGTCGTACGTCGTGACGTCCTGCTGGGTGGGTTCGATCTTCGGAGAGAACTCGGTGACTCCGGGGACGAGCGACCAATTCGGGGTGCCCGGCGTCGTGCCCATGTCGATCTCAAGGCGGTAGCGGCGGGCAAGCGCGGTGATCGTCTCGGCCGGTGGCGTCGGGGTGCTCAAGGCGCCTCCTATTCGAGGTTCGGGTGCGCCCGGTGGGCGCGCGCGTAGTAGTTGCTGGTCCGCTCCCAGCGGCCCGAGGCGTCCGCGCCGATCGCGGCGGCCGAGACGCGAAAGACGAGCTGCACCGGCACGGCCCCGAAGAGGTGGGGGCCGGACGCGTGCAAGACGCCGTGCACCTGGTCGTCGAGGGCGTCGACCTCGCGCGGGTCCGCGCCCGCACGGGTACGGGCCTGCACACCGGTCGTGGTGTCGGTCAGCACCGACGAGTCGGCGACCGGGTAGGCGGACAGGCAGATGCAGCGGTCGGGGGAGGGCGGAAGGGCGGCGATGGTGATCGCGGTCTCGCCCGGGGCGTACAGGCCGTCGGGGCGGTAGATGCCGACGCCGGCGGAGTGCAGCAGGCGGGCGAGGCCGTCGAGCAGGTCGACGGTGTAGGTCATCAGTGCAGCGCCCGCCGTACCTGCGCGGCGATGATCGCCTGCACCGTTGCGGCCTGCTCGGGCAGCACGCTTTCGAGGTACTTCGCCGAACGCCCGGGGGCGTGCCGGGCGGTCATGTCCTCGTGCACCCTGCGTGCGTACGGGGTGTCGTACGAGACGGCGACGGTCATCTGCTGCTCGTCGACCGACACGGCGCCGGACCGTTCGAGGGTGCCCTCGTTGATCGGTACGCGCTGCCTGCTCGCGCCGAGCACGTGCTCGCCGGCGAGCAGCAGCCCTCGGGCGGCGGCCTGCCGGATCGCCGCTGTGGCGGCGTCACCGGTCCAGCGCAGTCGGGCACGGCTCATCCGCACATCACCTCTGTGCACGCGGGCACCGGGAGCCCCGGGGCGGTGTGGCGGGAAACGACGAGGGCGGTCGCCGTACGTCCGTCGGGAAGAGTGATGCGTGAGCCGACCGGGCAGTGCAGTTCCGCGGTCGCGATGACCTGTGCGGTACTGGTCACTTCGCGGTCCGCGGTACGCACCATGCGCACGGACTCGCCCACCAGGGCGGGCACGTCGACGGCCGGATCGCCAAATGTGGGCCCGTACGCGCCGTCGCCGAGGTAGGGCTCGACGGTCACCCGGTGACGCAGCAGGAAGAGCGGAAGGTTCACCACGCGATCACCCGCCCCGGGGTGAGTCCAGCGCGCCGCAGCGCACGGTCGGCGCGCGGCGCGAGCTCGACACCGGACGCTGCGGCGGGGGTGCGGCTGCGCCCCGACAGGCTTACCGGGCCGATCGAGACCGAGTCCCAGACGCCCCCGGCGCCCGTGCCGTCGTCCCCCGTGGCGAGCCAGTGCTCGACCTGCGCACAGGTGGCGTCGCCGAGCGCGGCCACGACGCGAGGCTCGATGGGGTCGCCGTCCTCGTCGACCCGGTAAACGGCGGTGAGCAGTGCCGAGTCGATGTCCTCGCCCGCTCGGGCGAGCAGCCGCTCGGCACCCGCCGGGGCGGGGGTGCCGAGCCATGTCGCGAGTTGCTCGGGGGTGGCGTAGGGCTGCCGGGCCACGCTCACCCCCTCTTGGTGCGGGCAGCAGAACGGCCCGCCGGCTTGGTGCCTGGCGGGCCGTCCTGGTCGGTGTCCGGGGGTGTGCCCGGCGGATCGTCGTCGAGCTGCTCGACGGTGTAGCCGTGGCGCCGGAAGTACAGCAGCACCCCCGCGCCGAGCTCGGTCGCGGTCGCCCGGCCGTCGGTGAAGGTGACGCCGCCGATCTGCTCGTCGCCCTCGTGCGGGGCGGTGATCTTGTATCGGGCCATCACTGCACCTTGATGTTCCGCAGGACGGCGGCGGCCTTGGTCGCCTTGAGCACCACGGCGACCGGGCCGAGCTCTACCTCGCCTTCCTTGACCGCGCCGGCGGTGGTGAAGTCGGGCAGCCACTGACGCACGAGCTGTCCACCGGTTGTGGATACCGCGTGGAAACCGTCGATGCCGAGGCGGACGGCGTACAGGTCGGACAGTCCAGAGATCGCCGTACCGGCGCCCGCGCCGTCGACGTCGCGCGACTCGACCGGGATCACGGGGGTGGTCGCGCCCGCCTTCTCGCCGAGGTCGACGAGCACGATTCCGTTGTACGACTCGATGCGCTGCCCGAAAGCGCCCTGCGTCCGGTCGTAGTAGCCGGCCCGTCGGGCGAGGCTGCGCACGCGGGCGATGGTCTTCTTGTTCCCGAACAGCGCCGAGGGCTGCCCGTCGAGCAGGGACAGGAACTCGTCGAGCAGGTCGATCGCGTCGTTCGCCCTGGCGCGGGATTCGCCGAGCGTCGCGCCGGTCCAGTCGACCGAAGCCCCGGCACCCATCTCGGTGTTGGAGCCGACGAGCCCCTTGTCGAGACCATCGAATCCCTGCTCGGCGCCCGGGGTGGTGACCCGCTTGCCGTTGATGACCTGATCGGAAAAGAACGCGTTCGCGCTCTTGATCGTCTGGTTCATCTGGAACGTGGTCTCGTTGGTCGCCGCCGCGCCGAGCGTGGCGAGGACACGGTCGACCTCGAACTTTCCGCCGAGCGGGGACAGGTCGACGGAGAAGCGTTTCCGCGCGGCCTGTGCCTTGGGGTACTCCGTGTTGTACGGACGGAATCCGGCTGGCCGCTCGGTGATGAGGCGGGTGTATCCGTACGAGAGGGTCGCGCCCCCGCCCGCAGGCGAGACGCAGTCGTCGAAGGTGAGGTTGTCGAGCAGCCAAGACGACTTGCGGAACTCGTCGATCACCTGCATATCGACGTCGTCCTGCGTGTTCAGCCGTGCGTCGGCGAGAGTGATTGCCACGTGCAGTGTCTCCAGTTCAGAAGGTCAGCCGCCGAGGCGGGCGGCGATGGCGTCGTGCAGGGAAGCGGGCCGGCGCTGCTCGCCGTCCGGAGCGCCGTTGAACTCCGCACCACTGCGCGGCGGCCCCTGCGGGGCGGCGCGGTACAGGTCCGGATCGGCGTCGACGGCGCTCTTGATGGCGGCGACGAGCTGCTCGTCGAACCCCTTGTCGAGGGGGTTGAGGCCGGCGACCGAGGCGAGGAAACTGCGGGAGTTCAGCAGGCGGTCGCCGCGCGCGCCCTGGTCGGCGGCGGCGCGCGCGATGGCGAGCTCGACTCGTGCGGACCGCAGCTCGTCGGCGTGCTCAGCGAGCAGCCGGTCGCGCTCGGCGACGGCGGCGGCCAATTTCGCCGGGTCCTGCTCGGCCTCGCCCCCGTTCGGGTTGAGTGCCTTGGTCACGGCGTCGAGTGCGGCGCGCAGCTCGTCCCGCTCGGTGGCGGCCTGCTCTGCGCGCTGCGTCGCGTCGGCGAGCTGCTGCTCGGCGGCCGGGTCACCCTGCGGTGCGGGCGGCGTGGCCGGGCCGCTGTCCGGTGCGCCTTCCGGGGCGGGCGGGGCGGTGCCCTCGCCCTCGCCGGACCCTCCCTTGATGGGCCAGATCGGGCGGCCGTCGCGGCGGAAGCCGAGGGCGGCCTCGCCCGTGCGCGGGTGGCTGGGCAGGGGTACGTCGAGGTACTGCTCGGGCATGGCGGGGTGGCCCTCCGGGGCTCGTGCGGACATGAGAAAGGGCCGCCGGATCGGCGGCCCTGGAAGAGGGAGGGGAGAGGGGCTACTCGGGCGGGGCGGGCTGCTGGGCGGCGGCGTACCCGCGCACCCATGCGGCGCGCAGCAGGGGCTCGGCGGCGCGGTGCGGGCAGACGGTCGGCGGTTGTCCCGCGCGGGCTGCCTCGCGTCCGGCCTGCTGTGCACGTACGGCGTCCTCGCGGAATCCCATCGCCACCCCGTCTCTACTGCTTGCGGCGTTGGTCGTCGCGCGCGCTGCGGGCGGTGTCGCCCGCGCTGGTGCGCACCCCGGTTACCTGCTCGGTGAACTCGGTCAAGGTCACGCGTGGTGACTCGTCCTCCCAGAACCTGATCAAGTCCTCGGAGGCTCGGGCGTAGGCGATGTGCGAGGGGCCGGTGAACAGTGACCGGGGGTCGACGCCGGCGGCCTCGGCGCTGCGGCTGAGCAGATGACCCCGGGTGGCGTCCTCGGCGGCGAGCCATTGCAGGTGGATGTGTTCTTGGTACATCTCGCGTATCTCGGCCCGGGTGTAGGCGACTTGGGCCTGCCGTTCGGCGAGCTCCTTCTCGTACGCCCAGCGTTCGGCGGCGGACATGTGCTCGGTTCCGTCGGGGCCCTTCTCGATGTCGCGCCCGTACGCGCCCCACTCGTCGGGGTCGGCGGGCGGCGGGTCGTCGAGGCGGACGGGCTGCATCGCGTCGTCGAGGGCGGCCCGGTTGGCGAGCGTGTCGGCGACGGTGGCGCCGCTCGTCGCCGGGGGCGGGGGAGCGGGGTACCGGCGGTCGATCTCGGCGGCGATTCGGGCGGCGTCGTCCGGGGCGGCGTACCGCACCCCCCAGACGAGGACGTCGTCGCCGAGCGCGGACAGGTCCGCGGTAAGGCGCCCGCCGGGGAAGAGGTCGGCGAGCAGGCGGCGGCGGTGCACTTCGGCACCGATCGCCGCTTGGTCGCCCTCGACGTGGCGGGCGCGCTGCGCGAGTTCCTGCTCGGACATGCCGACGAGGTCCCGCCGGATGCCCGGAATGGCGGCGTCGACGTCGCGCCGGTCCATCTCCGCCATGACGCGCAGCATGTCCTCGTCGCCGAGGCGGGAGGAGACGCGGGCGAGCTCGTCGTCGCTGAACTCGGCGAGGTTGTCGGCGAGCCGCCCCTGCGGCCGGATGCGGTCGAGCAGGGCCTGCTCGTCGCGCCGGTCACTATCGGCCCGGATACGGCCGAGGTCGCGGTCGTCCAGGACCCCGGGCCGCATCGCCGCGCCGAGCTGCTCGTCGCCCATTTCCGGAAGCGTCCGGGCATCGCCCGCGCGCACGCGCGCCGCCTCGAACGGGTCCGACCCCGGGCCGGCGGGGGCCCCGGGGCGTCCGGCCGTGCCGTTGTCCGGCGGGAGGTTGCTCGCTCCGGGCTGCTCGCGTTCGCGTCGCCGGATGAGTTCGGGGTGGGCGGCGAGGTGCTCGCGCTGCTTCTTCTGCCAGGCGCGCACCTTCGCCTCGGCCGCACGCTTGCCCTCGGGTGAGGGTGAGGCGGCGGCGCGGTTCTTCCACTTCCTGATTCCGCGCTCGATCGCCCGCTGCTTCTGCGACGCCTCGTACCCGTCGGGGTCCTCGGAGTGCTCGACCGGGGCCACCGTGATGCCCGGAAGGTAAGCCGAGGTGGCGTGTCGGCAGTTGGGGTGTTGCAGCCCAGCGCGCCGCGCCTCGTCGAGGCTTCCGGCGATGTCCACGCGCACGGTGCGCCCGTCCTCGACGGTGTGCTCGGCCTCGACCGTACGGGCGCCGTCGGGGCCGTCGAGGGACAAGACCTTGCCCTCGAACGGGTCGCAGAGCGGGCAGTGGTGCGGGGCGGCGGACACGATGACGAGGTCGAGTCCGGCCGCGCGCAGCCGGTCGCCGTGCCCCTCGACTGCGGCACGCCCTACAGCGGTACGGGTGGCCATCTCGGCGTAGGACGTCATCTGCCAGGAGCGGCCGGCGCGGTCGACGAACGTCCGCAGCCCCCGGTCGGCGAACCGTTCCATCGCCCGTTGGGTGGCCTGCCTTCGGGAGTCGATGCCCAGGAGCGGCGTCGCGGAGACTTCGGCGATCACCTGCCGGTATCCGTCCTCGACGCCGCGCAGGATGCCCCGATGGGTCTCGGTGACGAGCTGGGTTGTCTCGGCGGCGAGGCGGTCGAGCGCCCGCGTGTTGGGGGTGCTCTCGGCGATGCGTCGTACGTCGTCGTCGTGCAGGGCGCCGAGCTCGGCGAGTCCTGCGCGTGAGCCGTCGTTGTACGCCTCGGCGACGGCGTCCCACACTTCCAACTGCGTCGCCGTGGCGAGGGAGTCGACGACTCCCTGCGCGGCTCGGCGAAGGGGCTGGATGTCGGCGAGCTTGGCCACGGCCCAACCGGGGGCGTCGTACCCGGCGGCGAGCTGCCGGGCGACGATGCCGAGCAGCCGCTGCTCGGCGTCCGCGTACAGGTCGCGGACACCGGCCGAGAGATCCTCGACCATCCCGGGGTGAATGGGCATCAAGTCCCCCATTCGCTGCTAAAGAAGTGCAGAGAATGGTGAACCAGGCACTCTCAAGTGACTTGCATCACGCCTCTATTCGAACGCACGTAAAGGAAAGTCAACTTGCGTAATGCGTGAGCTGCGCATTTAGGGCGTGACTCTTTAAATGTAATCCAGATTCTCGCAATGGGTATATTTAAAGAGTCACGGAGTTGGCCTACTGTTCCCGCATGACGACAGATGTGCAGGCCGTTGCGGCCGTCTCTGCCCCCTTCTTTGCGCTGCTCACAGTGCTGCTTGCTGTAGCGATGGCGCACCCCGACCCGGAAGTGCGCGCAAGGGCTGAACGCCTTTTGGGAGTGATCTTCAGGGCCGGTTAGTTAAACCAGGGCACCAGACTGCATAGGGTCGGGCACATCCGCGCCGGTTTCGGTGAGGATGCGCGCGACCTCTTCCTGCACGGCCGTCTCGTCCCACTCGGGGTGGACCATGCGCACCTTCGTGTCGACGCTTACGGCCTGTGCCTGCTGGAACAGGGAAAGGGTCTGCGCGAGGGTGTTCATGTCCTCGCTCACGGAATCGCCGAACTCGGTTCGAGGACGCTCAGGCACGAGGCTCGGAGTGAACAGGGCCCGGTCGAGCAGCAGCATCACGAACAGCATCTCGCCGACCTGCGGCACCCAGTAACGCGACTTCTTACCCCGGGTGGTCAGGCTGCGGCGGTCCCGGGACTTGACCTCGGTCGCGGTGACCGCGCCGCCGTCATCGCCGAGGCCGAATGTCCCGAGCGAGTAGCCGGCGGACCGTACGGCCTGCTTGGTGGCTGCGTCGGATGTCCGCTCGTGCTCCTCGACCCGGATCGCGAACTGGGCCATGGTGATACCGCCGTTGGTCTCGGTCGGCGGGATGTTCAGGAGCTGCCAGACCTCGCGGTCGTCGTCGAACGAGGCACCCCTGCCCGGCCCGTGGTCGCGCAGGTAGGCGTCGGGGATGATCAACCGGGCTCGGGCGAGCCGCAGGTCGCGAATCCATGACGTCCATGTGGTGTCGAGGGCGTCGAACAGGTCGTACAGCGGGACGCCGTAGTCACTGAGGCCGAACGGGCTCCCGCGGTGACGGCGGTTCGGGCGGACGTTGGGAACGTAGGCGGCGGTGAGCCGGTCGAGGCCGGTCTCGATGGCGTCGCCCTCGGGGCCGAGGGAAGCGGCGAGCGGCGCGGTGTCGGGGTGCTCGGTGAGCGGCACCCGTCGGCCGAGGTTGTCGGGCGTCCCCTGGTACAAGCCGTGCAGGATGCGACCCGTCTCGTGCCTCTCCAAGTGGCGCCACACGGTGGCGGCGTCCGACGGGAGCTCGCGCCAGAAAGTGACGGCGATCAACTGCCCCCATCGGAAGGTGGGCACGGCGGCGTCGGCGTGCACGACCGTGAGCAGGGGCCGGTCGACGAGTTCACGGTCCCATGTCACACGGAGATAGACGCCGCCGAGGGCGGCGGCGACCTCGGCCGCTTCCAGAAGGGTGTTCGCGATGCCGTCGGTCTCGGCGAGCTCGTCGAGCCGGTCCTGCGTCGCCGGGTCCCCCACAGTGAACACGGGCGGTTCGGCGAAAAGGAGATCAGCGGAGGCGGTGGCGATGTCGCCGGCGAGGGGGATGTGCAGGCGCGACTCGTGCTTGCCGGGCACTGGGTTGTCGCGTGCCCACAGCCGGCGGCGTCCGTCCTTGCGCGTCGGGTTGTTCCGGTAGACGGCGGCGAGCCGCTTGTGATCCCCGGAGTACCACGCGTCATCGACGCGCATCTCGGCGAGCAGCCGGGCAAGATGCGGCGGGGGCCACGGTGCGTTGGTGTCAGGAAGGGGCACGGTGCACCCCCGTTCGCCGTTGCCGGTATCGCTGGTTTGCGGCGGCCCTGCACGGCCGGCACTTGCGGGTGCCGTTGGGCGCCCGGTAGACGCTGCCCGCGGTGAAGGTGTGGCCGTTGACGCATTGCGTCTGACGGGCCTTGAGGGCGGCGAAGGACTCGCCGCGCAGCACGTTGACCCGGTGCGGGACCGGTTCTAGGTGGTCAGGGTTCGCGCAGGCGCGCACCCTGCACAGATGGTCTATCTCCAGCCCCGCCGGTATCCGCCCACGCAGGCCCTCGTAAGAGAGGCGGTGCACGTACTGCCGGCGGCCGTCCACCCGCATCCGCCCGTACCCGTCGCGGTCGAGGCAGCCGGTCCATATCCAGCAGCCGCCCGGGGCGTCGATGAGACGGTCGAGCAGGCGGTCGGCCCATGTGCGTGCCACGGTGCACCCCCTCGTGTGAGCAGGCGCCGGGGCGCGGTGGTTCAGGTGGAGGGGGCGACGAGGTGCCGCCACTCGTGCGCCGTCGAATGGAGCACGTACCGCAGGGCGTCGAGCGAGTGGTCGTCCTTCTTCACCGGCTTGTCCTCGCCCCGCTCGGCGGCGGCGTCATCCCACACGTAGTTGGGGAACTCAGCGAGCAGGCCCGCGCACGAGCGATGAATGCGGAGCAGGCCCGATGACAGAGCGACCGAGGTCGACCGGATGCCGTCGAGGACGTCGTTCACGGCCCGGGTGACGCCCTGGTGCCCGTCGGCCCAAAGCTGGGTGGAGAAGCTCAGGGCCGAGGGGTCCACGAACGTCCACTCGGGGGCGACGCCGAGCTCGTCGAGCCACCCGCGTACGGCACGGCTGTACTCGGCGTCGGTCATCTGACGGTGCGCTTTGCGGGCGTCGTGACGCCACTCGCTCACTGCATACAGGTGCCCGTCGACGCCGAGGCCGAGCAGAACCGCAGAGAAGGGATTCGACGTGCCGTAGTCCACGCCGCACCAGTACCGGTGCATGGCCGGCAGCTCGTCGACGACGTGCCGCTGCTCGTCGTAGCAGTCGTAGATCGAGCCCTCGGCGACAACCCACTCGCCCTCGATCATCCTGCGGCGCCATAGGCCCGTGAACTCGGCGGCGAGCGCGGAGACGTACTCAGCCGAAAGACTCGGGTTGTCGGACAGCTTGAAATGGAAATCGACGAGGTCGAGCTCGTCGGCCCGGTCGAGGTACTCGGTCCGCAGCCAGTGCCGAGGCCCGTCCGGGTTGGTCGTCCCGACCAGCTTCGCGCCCGCCACGGAGAGACGGGCGAGCAGTTGACGGAAGAACGCTGCGGGCAGCAGCGTCACCTCGTCGCAGTACGCGAGGCACGCCGTCAGACCTCGCAGCCGGCCCTCGGCCCGCGCGTCGCTCGCCCCGATCAGGTGCACAACGCGCCCCAGGATCACGGCGGTTGTCGCGCCCCGGGTGTGGTGCACCTCGGCGGCGACCTCTCCGAAGAGTTCCGGGTCCTGGAGAACGTCAAGGCAGTTGCGCTCGATCGTCTGGAGACTGCGCCCGCACACGACGATCAGGCCCGATGCGGGGGCGCGGCGCACCATGAGCAGGAAGAAGACAAGCGAGGCGATCGTCTTACCGCTGCGCACCGACCCGTGCCACAAGTTGATCCGGGCGGTCGCTCCCCGGATCGAGGCGAGCTGCTTGTCGGAGAGGGGAAGGGGCCCGCCCATCACGCCCCCTCACTGTCACCCCCGGGACGGCCGAGCAGGGCCTCGCCGAGACGGTCGAGCATCGAGCCGCCGCTGCTCCCGGTGCCGGTGCGGCGGGTGAGCTCGGCGACTCGGGCGTGCACCTCGGTGAGGGCGCGGGCGGCGGTGGCGTGGTCGCGTGCGTCCCGGGCGTTCTCGGCCCCGCCCGTGCGGACGACTTGGCCCAGCGCGCCGTTGAGGGCCTCGTCGGCGAGCTGCTCGCGCCGTGCGGCAGCGTCCGCCCGCCGTGCCTCGGTGGCGGCGGCGACGCGTGCGCCCCCGCTGAACGCGAGGCCCTCGGCTCGGGCGATTTTGCTGATGGTGGATGCGCTGCGGCCGGTCGAGCGGGCGATCTGGTTCCGGGACTTGCCCTCGGCGTGCAGGCGGCGGACCTCGGCCCGGTCCCGGTCGGTGATCGGCTCGGCCACCTGCTCACCTCCCGGCGGACATGCGTACGCCCCGCCACCGGGGGGAAGGTGGCGGGGCGTACGGATCGGGGGGGGCGAGAGTTTCCGGGCACGCCGGAGGCGCTCCCGACTCTAGGTCACGAAACGATAACGGCGCAACCCCTTCTCACTCGTCGTCGGCGAACGGGAACTCGGCGCGCAGCAGCATCGCCGCCCGCTCCGGATGGGGCAGGCCGGTGCAGAGCTCGAACTCTTCGTCGTCGGCGTTCAGTACGACCATGGCCCACCCCGAGTGCCGCAACTCGATCCACCCCTTGAGTTCGCCGTGGTGGGCGACCTCGCGCCGGTTGACACGGGTCGCGCTCGGCCAGACCTCCCACCCCTCGCGCTTCAGGCCGGCCGGGGGCTCGCCGTCGCGCATCGAGGGCATGGTCGACTTGTGGAAGGTCATGGCCGCGCGTGCGTCGATCTTCTCGACGGCCTCGGCGATGGCAGCCTCGCGCGTCCGGTGGCCGGACGTCACGCGTCCGCTCCCCGGGCCGTCGAACCACTCCATCACGCACCACGCGCGATCCAGGCAGTACGCGAGGTACGCCTGCCCGCCGCGCCAGAACAGCCAACCCATGTCCCAACGCCAAGTGCGAGGGAGGGTGTTCGGGTCGCGCGTGTCCTGCTCGGGGTCGAGCAGCGACAGGGCGCGCGCGCTCACGTCCTGCCACTCCCCGCCACGGTCGTAGGCGACGCGCACCCGGGCGGGGGCTGAGTCGGACGGCGGGGTGATCTCCAGTACGGTGCCGGCCGCCGTGCCTCGACGGGTGGTCACGGCGACGCGCATGTCGGGTTCAACGTTCTTGAGCAGCATGGGAGTTGACCTCTCGTCTGGCTTCCGCCTCGGGGTGTACGTACACCTAAGCACGAGGTGTACGTACACCTCAAGGGGTGGGGCTGGATTGGTGTACGTACACCCCGTAAAGTCGCCGCCATGCCCAATCAGCCGAAGACACAGCACCGGTCCGTCCGCCTCTCGGACGAGGACTGGGAAGACCTGAAGACGCGCAGCGGCGACCGCTCGGCGGTCATCAAGGAACTCGTCGGCTGGTACCTGCGACGTCCCGGGGCCGAGCTCCCCGAGCGTCCCCCCGTACCGGCGGACAACACGGACCAGACCTAGACGCGATCAGGCTGCGGCAGGCAGGGCCCCCAACACACCCAGCAACGCGGGGAGATCACCCCACTCCCACACCCGCACCCTGCCGTCGAGAGCGACCGGCGCGGTGCACCCCTGCCCGCCCGCGCAGGTCACCCTCGGCCCCTCGTCGGGCCCGGTGTGCAGGGTGAGCTCGCCCTCGCACCACGGGCACGCCACGGGGACGGGGGTGTGCCGCTGATCGAGACCGAGCGTGCGCAGCAGCCGCGCCTCGGCGATCCGGGCGGTACGCCGCACCTCGTGCAGCAGGTGCGGGGGCAGGGGCGCGAACGGGGGTGCGCCGAGGCGGCCGTCGAGCTGCTGCTCGGGCTCGGTGTCCTCGTCGAGCACCCGCCCCTCGACCCACACGCACGCATAGTGCAGGCCGTGCGCCCTCGACCCGTGGCTGCGCCGGATGTCGACCGCCCCCGGGTCCGCGTACGTCCACCGCCGGGGGTCCTGCGGGTCCTGCCCATGCTGGACGGCGGCGGCGAGGGTGTCGGCTGCGTCGAAGATCGCCCGCTCGATCGCGATGCCGGCGTCGAGGGCTTCGACGTTCAGCGGGGCGGGGTGCTCGCGCAGGACGAGGGGCGCCCGGTCCTCGACGACGAGCTGCTGCTCGTCGCCGCGCAGGGTGTGCGCGAGCTGCCTCGGGGGCCAGACGTCGGCGGGCGGGGTGGCGACGGCGAGCAGCAGCTCGCCCCACTGCTCCCGGATGGTGCGCAGGGCGGCGCGGGTTTCGTGTACGGCGGTGGCGTGGTGCATCGGCGCTGCTCCTGTCTGCTCGGGTCTCATGCGCGTGCCTGGGCGAGGTGGGCGAGCACCTGGTCGCGTTCGGTCTCGGTCTCGACGAGGGCCTGCTCGGCGGCGGCGATGCGGTGGTGCAGCCGCATCGCTGCTGCCTGCTGCCCGGTCGCGCTGCGCCGGTAGGTGTCCGACTCGGCGACCTCGGCCTCGACCTCGGCGCGCAGGGCCGCGCAGTCCTCGGGAGTGAGCACGCCTCGGTCGGCGCGGGCGAGCAGCAGGCGCAGCCGTGCCCGGCGTTCGTCGCGTGCGGCGTCGCGGTGGGCGGCGCGTGCTCGGCGGCTTTCGGTACGGCGGCTCACTGGTGGCGCTCCTTCAGTGCGTTGCAGGTTCGGCATTCGGCGAGGCACGCGCCCCGGGTGTCGGCAGGGTGACGTCGTCTCGGCCCGGGGTCGCGCCGGCAGGCGAGCAGGCCGAGCGGGACACCCGAGGCGAGGACGAGCAGGACGACGAGGGCGGCGACGAGGTGACCGTTCACGGGGTCGCTCCGTCCGTCCGGGTACGACGAGGGACGAGACGACGGGTCGGGGTGTCCTCGTCCCCGAGCACGGGAGCGACGAGCGCGCGGGAGGATTCCCGCGCGCGAGGCGCGACCGGTCGCGCGGGGGAGGTGCTCTTGATCTCCCATCCGTCGGCGGTGAGGCGGTCGACGAGGTTCTGCGCGGTTGCTGCGGCGGCGTCGTGGTGCAGGTTGAGATCGTCGGCCAAGAGTGCGGCGATGGACGCGCGGACGGCGGCGGGGGTCATCGGTGCTGTCCTCCGGTCGTGTGGCGGGCGCGGACGGGCCGTGCTGCGGGTGTCTGGGTCATGAGGTGGCCGAGGTGTTCGGAGTAGGCGCGTTGGCGCAGGTCGTGTGTGTGCTCGCGCAGTTCGGTGCCGCTGGGCCGCCGGCAGCGTCGGCGAGGGTGCGCGCGGCAGGTGTGGAGCGGGCATCCGACTTCCAGCTCGGGAAACGCCTTGCGCCGGGTGCCGAACCCCTGGGCGGCGAGCTCGTCGGCTACCGCGGGCGGTACGTACGGGCGGGGCATGGTGCCGACGTCCTCGACCAGAGCGAGGGCTCGTCGCTGCCCGGGGCGGTCAATGGCGGCCCGGTACTGCGCGGGCGGCACGTGACCGTGTGCGACGGCGGCGCGGGTGCCGAGCAGTTCCTCGCGCCATGCCTGCGGGTTGTCCGGGTCGGCGGCCGGTACGGGGTCGGTGTGCCGGTTCATGAGCTCGGCCCGGTGCGGTGCCCATGCGGCGAGGACGTCGTGCGGCTCGACGGGCCGGAACTGCGAGGACCGATCGCCCGTGCGCTGCTCGTAGTAGCGGCGCACGGCGTGCGAGGCGTCCCATCCGGTCGCGGGAAGCATGGCGGGGACGTCGGCGAGGGCGTCGGTCCACTCGGCGATGGTGCGGGCGGACTGCTGCGGGTCGGCGAGGGCGCGGCGCACCCGGGAATCGCGGGTGCGGGCGAAAGCCAGCAGGGCCGTCAACTCGTCTTCAGTCATCAGGTGTTGCCCTTCTTCTGGGCTTTCAGCAGGGCGAGGCCAGCGGCGAGGTTGTCGACGTGACCGGCGGGATCCGGGGCTCGCATCGGCACGGCGTTGGAGCCGGGGCGGACGGGCGGGACGATGTCGAGGTCGGACCAGACCTTGAGCCAGTAGCGGGCGGGTTTGGCCTCGGCACCGGGGGAGGTGCGGCGGGCGGCTAGGTCGACGAGGGCCTCGACGCCGTGCGCCTGGACGAGACGGAAGGTGTCGCGCTGCTCGCCGAGGCCGAGGGTCCAGCGGACCGCGACGCCGGAAGCGTCGAGGGCATCGCCGAGGGGGCGCAGCTCGGGAATCAACGGCGACGAGCTCGCGCGGGGCTGCTGTTCTGCTTGGTGCTTGCGTTCTCTTGCGTTCTGGGGCCCGGAATCCGGGCCGGTGGGGGCCTCGTTTCCGGGCCCCTGGGGCCCGGTTTCACTGCCCCCGGGGGCCCGGTTTCCGGGCGGGCCCGGATTCCGTACCGGCCCGGATTCCGGGCCCCTCGAACGGGCCTCGTCGGGCGTGGCCCGGAAGTGCCCGATGGCGAGCGGGAGCCGGTAGACCGTTTCACCCCGGGGCCCGGTCTCACCCCCTACGACGTCGAGCTCGGCGCCGTCGAGCAGCTTGTCGACGGCGGCCTGCACGGACGAGCGGGCGGCGTTCGTGCGCTGCACGAGCATCGTCGTACCGGCGTAGGCCGTGCAGGACTCGTCAGGGCACTTGTCGGCGATGGCGAGCAGCACCACGCGGGCGGTGCCCTTGGCCGTGGACTTCGTCCACACCCAATCCATCGCGTCGAGGCTCAACGGTCCTTCTCCTGTGCGGGGTTGTCGCACCGGGCGGTTCGGGCCGTCCGGCAAGGGCTGCGGGGGTGTGCAGGGGGCACCGGTCCCCGATGACGTAGCGCCGGACGCGAAGGAGCGAACGGCAGTAGCGACGAGCGGAGCCGTCCCAATGGCGGCAGATCATGAGCCGAGGCGGTCGAGCAGCATTCGCACCGCGTATGCCGCCTGCTGCGGTACGACACCGTTCCCCAACGCCTTGAGCTGCGCCGAACGCGACAGGCCACCGACGCCGGTCACGTGGCCCGGGTCAAGTCCCATGAGCCACTCGACGAACTCCGGATTCAGCCGACTGTGATCGTCAGTTGGCCGGGGAGCGGGGCCGGTGAGCCGCTCCCATCGCTCGATGGCCGGGCGGAAGGAGCCCCATTGAGCACCACTTGGGACAGGGGAGGACGGAACCCCTCGCTCGCCCTTCTGCCCGGCGTCCCGGTGGCGCTTGCACGGGGCGTGGGCAGCAGCCGGGCGGCGGTGCTCGCCAGAGTCAGAGTCCCGTCGCGATACCGCTGGTTCGGGCTCCCCTTCTCGCCGTCGCTTGATCGGGGAGTGGGGAGAAGCGCAGCGGTGTCCGTCGGCAGAAGGGATACGACGTGCCGCAAGTTCATGCCGCCCTGACCGGTGTGCCCGGGGCCCGTCGCCTCGGACGCTGATGGAGTCGGTAGGAGCGAGACAACCGCGGCGGGCAGTTGTCCCGCCTGCCCGTCGCCCTTGCAGTCCCGGGCCGCCAGCGCCGGCAGGCCAGGCGAGGACGAACACGCGCTCGCGGCGGTGCGGCGCACCGATCTCCGAAGCGCGAACGCACGCCCATGTCGCATCAAGCCCGAGGCCGGCCAAGTCGCCGAGTACGGCACCGAGTGCTCGCAGAGCAGGTTGATCGCTTCCGTCTCCCACACACCACGGGCACGGTTCCATGTCGCTATGGGCCGTCGCCGAGAGAAGCCCCCGGACATTCTCGATCACCACCAATCTTGGTTGAAGAGCTCGGATCGCCCGTGCGACGTGCAGCCACAGGCCCGAGCGGGTGCCCTCGGCGATACCGGCCCGACGACCGGCGAGGCTGACGTCCTGGCAGGGGAATCCGGCGGTGACGATGTCGACCGGCTGCACCTGGTCGAAGTTCACGGCCGTGAGGTCGCCCAGGTTCGGGACGTCCGGCCATCGAGAGGCGAGGATCTTGGATGCGTGCGGGTCGATCTCGCAGTGCCACGCGATCGAGCCCCCGAGGGCCTGCTGCACTCCGAGGTCGAGACCGCCGTAACCGGAGCACAACGAGCCGATGCGCAGCCCGTTTCCGAGCTCGGCGCGCCCGTTCGTCCCGTGGACGGCGGCGGCAGTTGGGGTTTCGGTCATCGTCACTGCGAGCCGCCGACGTACCGGGCGTACACCCGGTGCTCGGTCTTGCCCTCGTCGATCGTCCGGGCGATGGCCTGGAAGCTGCCCGCGGGGGCGTAGGCGGCGAGCCGCGCCGTACGGATGGACTGCGCGGCGGAAGCGGCGGCGGCCGGTGAGGCCGAGCGCAGGACCACGCCCCACTCCTCGGGACGCCCGCGCAGCGCGGTAGCGGCCCGGTGGTGCTTGGTGTTCTTCCCCGCCGGCGGCGGACCGATGAACTCGACAGACACTGAATCTCCCCACGAGCGGACGCCGGAAAGGCGTACCTGACATGTCTCTGACCAGCCCAGGAACGATGCGGAAACCTTGATCAGCTCTGTCATCGTTCGCAGACAGGGACAACGTAGGTTCACAACAACTGCACGTCAACGCATATCCCGGGGCTGCGAATCGGCCCTATGAGTGGTTAACTGTCCGCGTTCGGAAACAGGGACAGAGTGGAGATGAGAGCCCGTGTGGGATTCCGGCGCACCCTTCGCGGACCTAGTCCGCGAAGCCTTGGGGACCTGCACCATTCGCGAGCTGACAGAACGCGCGGTCGACCCGAAGACGCAGTATCGCGCGTCCCGTCACACTCTGTGGAAGATCGGCCAAGGCGAAGCGGTCAAGATCCACCCCCCGTTGGTGGGGGCCGTCGCCGCAGCAGTAGGTCGACCGCTGCGCGAGGTACAGATCGCCGCCGCGCAGCAGTTCGTCGGCCTCATGGCCGGCGACCCTCTCGAAGGCTCCGAGGACGGCTCACTCGTCGTGGCGTACGTGCCGGGGCTCACGGCCCAGGACATGCCCCGGGCCACTGAACTTCTCGCCCAGTGGAAGAACGACGAGGGCTAGTCGAGCTCCTGCTCGTCGGACGTCGCCCACCAGGCGACCACCTGGTAGAGCGTGGCGAAACCCAACTTCTCGCGCAACTTGGTCAGGGCGTTGGTGACCGTGCGCTTGCTGTAGGTCAAGCGCTTAGCGATCTGCCCTTGATCGAGGCCCGCGCAGAGCTCGCGCAAGATAGAACGCTGGAGCGCGTTCGTTATGGCCTCGCCAGGTAGAGAGGCATCCGCTCCCCATGGCGTCGCCCTTGCCCAGTCCAGTTCGAACCACTCGGCGACGAATGCGATTACCGCAGGGTCCGTTACGTGATAGGCGCCCTCCGTGGGTGTTCGGTCCGCCACGTGATCTCGCATGATCAGGTGCCGACGATCCGCCACGATGTACCGCATAAATCGGCCGTGCAGTGTCCGCACCTGCGCGCCAAGGGGAGCTACAGAGTTGACCCACTGCTGTTGAATCCCCTCGTGACGCGCACTGGCGGGATACAGGGTCCGGATGCTTCCGCCTCGCTCCAAGAGTGCTATGTCCCGCTCGGTCGGAAGCACTTCACGAACGTTGCGCTGCAACCCGGGTTGTGAGGCGAGCAGCTTCTCGGCTTGGGCGGCGATTCCGTTGATTAGGGCGTTGACTCCGTCCCCTCCGTCAACCCACGTGACGCCGCCGCAACTACGCCGGGAACGCGTATGCAGCTCGTCAAGGAACGAAGGGATTCCTTCCATGTACGCAAAGGCTTCACCGAGCTGCTGCTCGACCCCCTCGCGCATCGCGCGTTCAGCGTCCGCACGAGTGAGCAGGGTAGGCCGCTCCGGAACACGAGGGTGCCGAAGTGCGAGCCGCATCTCGACAAGCTCGGCGAGGGCGGGCTCATCAGCTACGACGTCAATCGCCTCGCCGACTCCCAGCCGTGCATGAAGGGCGGCAGCGGCGGCGGAGAGACGCGGTCCCCTGAACGACGGCTCTCCCGTCGACTCACTCATCGGCACTCCTTCGTCTATCCGCAGTGCGTACAAACGCACTGGGTAACGGCTTGATCATGTCTGCGTAAGGGTCCACCGTAGGACGTAAGTCACTTGGACGCACACGCGTTCGAGTGAAGCAGAAGAGGAACGGAGCACGAAGAGCATGAAGAGCCTTGCGCGGGCCGCCTCGGCCGCCCTCCTGGCCGTTGCAGTTCTTACCGGTGCGGCAGCGTTCAGCCACGACAGCGCAGGCGTGGCCGATCGCGCAGCGACGGCGACCCTGGCCGACTCGCATTGGGGCGTCGCCCCTGTCGACACCCCCGTCGCGGTTGTCACCCCTGCTGACTCTCACTGGGGCTAAGCGCGGTGGATGGCGCGGCGTCTGCCGCGCCGAACCAGGGGGGCGGACCGATGTTCCGAGTACAACGGGTACAGCTCGATGAGGGGGTGCCAGCACTCGCGTACCGAGGCGCTGATGAATCCCGCATCGCCATTGACCCCCGTCACATCACTCCCGCCGGAGCTGCTGCTTTAGAGCTCGTGCTGAACGGCTTGCAGGCGCGGCAGCCGAAACCCGAGCAGGGGAAGCGCCAGGGGTGAAAGAAGGGCCGCGCGGATCGCTCCGCGCGGCCCTTCTGCGGGCCGTGACCCGCAGCCAACGTGTGGCCGATGTGTGGCCGGATTGCCCTGGACCGGCCGTCAACCACTGTCAGCAGTTGGTCGGCAGCTACCTTCTGACCTGCACGAATCGTCAGGCAGTGTCAGGACCTGAACCCCCGAGTCACCTTCGATCTTGAGCTCGTAATGCGTAGGTCTCGGGTTCGAATCCCGAAGGCGGCTCGGACGAAGCCCCAGGACTCACTCACGGTGAGTCCTGGGGCTTCTTTTATGGGGTCGAAGGCTCAGGGCCGGTCACAGGCGCGGCCCGGGAGGGGCCGGTCAGGTTGTTGGGGTCAGGGTGGGCAGGGTTCCGCAGTTGCCGCCCGCGCACTTGTCGAGCCAGTCGGCGAAGTCGGTGTCGTAGCGGGTGCCGATGGTGTCGCGGAGGAAGGTCTGGGCCGCTTCGTACTCGCCCGCGCGGTAGTGGCCCAGCAGGGTGGCCACGTCGTCGGGGTGGGACTGGAGCAGGTAGCGGACCGCGAGGTAGCCCCACTGGTAGATGCGGGTGGAGTCGGCGTTCTCGTAGGTGGTGCCGAAGAGCTGGCTGAGGGTGTAGGTCTTCTTGCCCGCTTCCTCGATCGCGCGGTCGTAGGGGACGTCGCGGTAGGAGTAGGAGAGGTACTCGGCGAAGCCCTCGACCCACATCACGGTCGCGGTGGTCTGTCCGGCGGCGAAGTCGCCGTGCATGTTGTAGCGGCCGTCGAGGTAGTGGGTGTACTCGTGGTTGAGGTTCCAGATCTGGAACGTGCCGTCCTGGGCGGGCTGCTCGTAGGCGATGAAGCGGGGCTGGTTGCCCGGGGCGGCCGGGTCGCCCTCCAGGTACATGCCGCCGTTGTTGGTGTCGATGCCGAAGACGATGCCGGCGTACGTGCGGTAGTCGTTGCCGGAGTTGAAGGCGACGATCTCGATGTTGGTGTTGTTGTCGTCCTTGACCGGGCCGGGGTCCTTGACGACGTTGTGGAAGACCGGGTCCTGCTTGAGGACGCTGTCGCAGGTGGCGGCCAGTTCGGCCGCGGACAGTTCCTGGCCGAGGATCTTCGCGCTCGGGCCGCAGGAGTGCTTGACGGTCAGTACGGCCTCGCGCACCCGGTTCTGCAGGTCGCAGGTGCCGTACTCGGCGCAGTTCGCCTTGTCGAAGGCGTCCGTCGCACCGGCGAGGGCGACCCACAGCGAGGCGGTGCGCCCGGTGATCTGGCTGCGCGCCAGGAGTTCCTTGACCAGGGGCTTGACGGTCTCCCGCAGGTCGGCGTGCTGGAGGAAGCGGCCGAGTTCCAGGCCCGCGTTGCTGACCAGGTAGGACCTGTCGGTGCCGAGCAGGTCGTCGTGGGCGACGGCGAAGTCGCGCAGGCCGGTGAGGACGCTCGGGTCCGCCTTGACCGCCGCCGCGAAGTCCGGCAGCTGGTGGCCGCGGAAGAGCACGGTGTAGGTGTTGTTGACGGCCGCGACCATTCCGTAGAACTCGTCGTACGACGCGTCGTAGTCCTTCTGCAGGCGCTTGACCACGTTGAGGAAGCGGATGTTCTCGCCGGAGCTGTCGATCAGGATGACCGCCTCGGAGAGGGTCTCGCCGTTGGCCTCGGTGACGTCGAAGGCGTGCGACGAGCCGAAGAAGGCGTCCAGGGCGCCCTGGATCGCGCTCTTCAGTGCCGGGCCGTACTCGCCGACGGTCTCCGGCTGGTAGTACTGCACGTAGTAGCCGGCCCGCAGGTACAGCACCAGTTGCGCCGCCGAAGTGCTGTTGTCCCCGGGGTAGTTGGCCGAGACGTCTCTGAGGGCGTTCGCCACCGTGACCATCTGCTCCTCGCGGAACAGGGCCCTGGCGTCGCTGCCGGTCACGCTGAACAGCGTGTTGACGCAGCCGGTCTCCGAGGCCTTGATCTGCTCGACCAGCGCGGTGCCGGTCTTCGAGGTGAAGTCACCGACGTTGCACTCCGCGGCGGCCTTCTCCTGGGCACGGGCCTTCTTGCGGTCCTTGGCGCTCTGGGGTGCGGGGCGCGGCGGGTTCATGGCCGGGCTCGGCGCCTTCGCGGCCGACCGGGTGGGGGCGGTGGCGTGGCCGGGGGCGAGATCGGCGGCGAGCACGGTGGAGGTGGCCGGCTGGGGTGCGGGGGCCGGCTGGGGTGCGAGGGCCGGCCGTGGGGCGGCGGCCGGCCTGCCCGCGGTCGTGGCCGCCCCGGTGCCGGCCGGGGCCGCCACCCCGCTCGGTGCCAGCAGGGTGAGCCCCAGGCCGGCGGCGGTGACGGTGGGTATCAACAGGTGCGTGAGCTTCCTGAGGGTGGGGGGTTTGCGCATGACGTGGGGCCTCCAGGCCGGTTGCGGCCGTGCGTGGGGCACGGCAGTGGGGGGTGCGAACCGTGTGGGCAGCGGGAGTTGACCACTCCCTGAGCCGGTCGTGCTCGCGAAGTGTGGCAGTACAATTTCACAGTTCACATGGCAGTGATAGGGGGAGGCGTGCATCAGTTGAAACTGATGTGGCGTCAGGGCCCGTCAGTGGCAATGTGGTTGGACGGGAAGTGGTGTTCGCCCGTCAGTGGCAATGTGGTTGGGGGAGAAGTGGTGGTCTTCGGGGAGGGCGTCAGGGCCGGATGGTGAGGCGGCCCGTGATGACGTCGTGCGCCACCTCGGTCAGCAGGCGTGCGTGCGCCCGCGCGTAGCCGCGCAGCAGCTCGAAGGCCCTGTCCATCGGGACCGCGTGCTGGGTCGCGAGTACGCCCTTGGCCTGCTCGACCAGGATCCGGCTGCTCAGGGCGTGTTCCAGCTGGGCCACGCGCCTTCGGCCGCGGCGGATCTCCGCCGCGCGGACCAGGGAGTGCGCGGTCACCTCGGCCAGCGAGCGGCCGAGGTCCATCGCCTGGGGCGCCATGGCGTCCCCGCCGGCGGACAGGAGGGCGAGCGCGCCCAGCGGTCCCCGCTCGCCGGGCAGCAGGAGCACCGCGACCCGGGTGAACCCGGCCTCCCGGGCCCGCGCGGTGTAGCGCGGCCAGGACGAGCGCGCGGTGGCGCCGTCGAGCGGCAGGTCGGGCAGGTTTGTGCCGCCGCGCAGACAGGTGTGCGCCGGGCTCTCGCCCCGGCGCGAGGCGTCCTCCTCCAGCCGGCGCAGCCCGGGGTGGGGGCTGATCACGCGGACGGTGTCCGGTTCGGGGGCGGGGCGGGCCGCGGTCTCGGGGACGCCGTTGCGTGCCCGCTTCCGGTGCGGTGGCCCGGGTGCGGGCGGCAGTACGACGGCGCAGGCGTCGGCACCGACCACCCCGGGCGCGTGGTCCGCGAGTTTCGCCAGCAGTTCGACGTCCGGGAAACCGCCGGGTTCGCCGACACCGGCCAGTTCCACCAGGG
The DNA here is from genome assembly GCF_042874215.1 of Streptomyces sp. NPDC004111. Lineage (NCBI taxonomy): Bacteria > Bacillati > Actinomycetota > Actinomycetes > Kitasatosporales > Streptomycetaceae > Streptomyces > Streptomyces sp. NPDC004111. The sequence goes on along the minus strand of NZ_JBIAMU010000015.1, from coordinate 110,495 downwards.
CGTTCGCCACCCGCTGCTGCGGCGTGCTCATGGGGGACTCCCCCTCAGGCGAGTCTCAGTACGCCGGACACGATGGCCTCGGCGAGGCGTTGCGACGACATGCCTTCGGCGAAGGCGCGGGCCTTGAGGAGTGCGAGCGCGTCGGCGATGGAGCATTCGGCCTGTACGGAGACGACGCCCGCCGCCTGGTTGACCTTGTCCCGGTGGTCGATCCCGCCGTACAGCGTGGGATCCGCGTCCGGATCGAGCAGCACGGTACGGGTCAGCGCCCCGCCGATCGCGCTGAGCGCCCCCGACTCCACCAGCCCGGGGCGGGGGTTGAAGGCCGCCAGGGCGCCCAGGCACGCCTCCGGGCGGTCGGGTGTCTGCAGCGGTACGGCGACGACCTCGCCGATGCCCAGCGCGCCGAGCGCGGGCCCGTACCCCGGCCAGTGGGCCTCGATCTCCGGGCCCGAGACGTGCACCGGGCGCCGCAGTTCCGCGGCGTCCCGGCACGGTCCCTCGCCCAGCACGAATTCGAGGTCCTGGGCGGCCTGCGAAGGGGGGTCGGACGCGGCGAAGGCCAACTGGGTCCGGTCGGCGTCCAGCAGGGCGAATGTGGCACTGGCGGTGCCGCAGGCCTCCGCGACACCGCTCATGAACAAAGGGCTGCCGCCCCCCTCCTTGGCCCAGCGGGTGGCCCGCCGGGCGTAGGACTCCTGGAGGCGGGCGGTGGAGAGGTGGCAGTCCGCCATTCTGCGGTGCACCTCGGCGAGCCGGAGCTGGACCTGTGAACCGGTCCGCGCGGCGATCACTTCGCTCTGTTCGGCGGCAGCCGTCTCACGACGGGAGCGCTCGTACGCTCGCGCGGCGCGAGACCAGGCCGACGCCGCACAAGTGGAGGGGTTCTCCACGGGCTTCATGCCACCAGAATACGCGCGCGGAGCTACTCTGCGCCTTCCGTTCGACCCTCCTCCATGAGGAGCACGACGCCGCCGTTGTGCCCCTGGAACGGCGAGCAGACCACACTGCAGTGCACGGCCCGGCCGATGCGGTTGATCGCCGGGACGACGACCGCTTCCGTCGGCTTTCCGGAGTCCAGGCACTGCTGGATGAACGGACGCAGTCCGGCAGTGGGAAGTCCGAAGTCCAGCCCGAAGAAGGCCTCGTCCATGACCTCGTCCGTGCGCAGGCCCCACATGTCCACCGCGCCCCGGTTCCAGCTCTTGACCTTGCACTCCTTGTCCAGGACGACCACGCCCGCGGCGATGCTGCTCATGACGCCTTCGAGGAAGGCGCGCGCCTCGCCCAGTTCCTCGGTGCGGATGCGCAGTTCCTCGTTCATGGTCTCCAGTTCCTCGTTCCCGGACTGGAGTTCCTCGTTGGTGGTCTCCAGCTCTTCGTTGGTGGACTGGAGTTCCTCGTTGGTGGTCTCCAGCTCTTCGATGGACGACTGGAGTTCCTCGTTGGTGGTCTCCAGTTCCTCGTTGGTGGACTGGAGTTCCTCGTACGCCGTCTCCAGGTCCTCCCTGACCCGCTTGACCTCGGTCTTCAGCTGTGTGGACACGGTGACGTCGGTGAAGCTGATGCTGGTGGCGACCAGCAGGCCGTTGGTGCCCATCAGCGGCTGGACGAGGATGTCGAAGTACTGGAGGTCCTCGCCGATCCTGCGCTCCACGCCGTTGACCCGCAGGATGCGGCGCTCGTGGCCGGACTGTTCGATCAGCGAGCGCAGCTCGACCGGCCGGTAGGAGATCTCCAGGTCCTGGAAGGGGCGGCCGATGTCGTTGGTGGTCAGCCCGAACTGCACCCGCGCGTGATTGTTGATCATCACTACCGTGCCGTCGCTGTCCAGGGCGACGGAGGAGGTCAGCGAGGAGTCCAGGAGCAGGTCGCGCACCTGGCGGGAACGGGTCGTCGCGTGGGACTCCAGACCGACGCCGGGCCTGATCTTCACGGGCGCGGGGTGGTACGGAGGCCCCGAGTCGCCCGGCCTGCGGCGGAACACCCGCTGGCGCATGCTGGTGACCTCGAAGCGGTCCGCGTCGTTCAGCAGCATCTCGGCCTTGCCGAGGAACAGGAAGCCGCCCTCGCGCAGTGCGAAGTGGTACCGGTCGATGATCTGGGTCTGCGCCTCGACGTTGAAGTACATCAGGGTGTTGCGGCAGACCAGCAGGTCGAGCCGGGAGATCGGGGCGTCCCGGGTGATGTCGTGGCGGCCGAAGATGACCTTGCGGCGCAGGTCGGGGCGGAAGCTGTACTGGGCCCCGTTCTGCTCGAAGTACTTGTCGCGCAGCTCGGCGGAGAGCGGCTCCAGGGACTTGGCCGTGTACAGCCCGGACCGGGCGTCGCGCAGGGCCTCCTCGTCGACGTCCGTGCCGTAGATCTTGACCCGGTTGAGGGTCTCCTCGATGCCGAGGGCCTCCGCGAACATGATGGCGAGGGAGTACGCCTCCTCGCCGCTGGAGCAGCCCGCGCTCCACACCCGGATCTCGTCCCCGGGCCCGCTCTCGGCGAGCAGTTCGGGCACCACCTCCCGCTGGAGGAACGTCCAGGCGTCCGGGTCGCGGAACACCGACGTCACATTGATCAGGATGGTGTTGAAGAGAGTGCTGAACTCGTCGGCGCTGGTCTCCAGCCGGTCGCGGTAGTCCGCGTACGAGGAGACCTCGATGTCGGTCATGCGCTTGCGGATGCGGCGGCCGAGCGAGGAACGCTTGTACCCGGTGAAGTCGAAACCCCGGGCATCCCGGAGGAAGCCGAGCAGTGCCTCCAGTTCCTCGTCCACTTCGACTTCGTGGGACTCACTCATCGGTTCCTCAGTACCTCTTCGTCTCGACGAGACCGCGAACCACTTCTGCGATCTCCTCCAGAGGTAGCACGAAGTCCACTGCCCCCGTACCCACCGCCGCCCCTGGCATGCCCTTGAATTCCGCCGTCTGCGGGTCCTGTGCGATGACGGTGCCGCCGCGCGACTTCACGGCGTCCACCCCCATCGCGCCGTCGCTGCCCGTGCCGGTGAGGACGCAGGCGATGGCCCGTGCCCCGTAGGCCCCCGCGACCGACTCGAAGAGCAGGTCGGCGGAGGGCCGCAGGAAGTGGACCAGCTCACTGCTGGAGAGGGTCAGCACGCCGTCGGTTCCCACGAGCAGGTGGCGGTCCGGAGGTGCCACGTAGACCGTTCCCGACCGGGCGACCTCGCCGTGCTCGGCCAGTTTGACGGGCATGCTGGTACGGCGGGCGAGCACCTCGGCGATGACGGTCCGGTGCCGCGGGTCGAGGTGCTGGACGACGAGCACCGGGACCGGGAAGTCCGGTCCGAGATCGCGCAGCAGCACGCCCAGGCCGTGGATGCCGCCGGCCGAGGAGGCGACGGCCACCACCGCGTAGTCGTCCACGCGCTGTTCGGGTGTGGTCACAGGCCGAGAATATCGGCGCCGGTACGGGCCCGCACGGGTACTACTCCGCCGCGTCCTGCGGGTACCAGCGCAGCTCCACGGTGTTGCCGTCCGGGTCCTGGACGTAGATCGACTGGGCGTCGCCGCGGGCACCGAAGCGGGGGACCGGGCCCTCCAGGACGGTGAACCGGCCCGAGTCGACGACCTCCTGCCAGTCGAGGGGGTCCACGACCAGACAGATGTGGTCGACGTTGGACTCGCCGCGCGGGCGGCTGAACAGGTCGATGATGGTGTCCGGGGTGACCCGGACCGAAGGGAACGGGACCTTCCCGGCCCGCCATTCCTCCACCCTGACGGGTTCGAGGCCGAGCGGGCCGGTGTAGAAGGCGAGGGAGCGTTCGACGTCGGAGACGTTGAGGACCAGGTGGTCGAATTCCTTGATGCGGAGCGTCATGGGGTGACTGTCCGTCGCGCGTCCGTGCCTGTCAATGATCTTTTACGGTTCAGTGGTGCTCCAGCGTGGCCGACGGCAGCCACTGGCTCCAGACCTCCAGTTCGGGGCGGCCGTCGGCGGCCGGCAGGGTGCCCGTCCGGCTCCAGGACCAGGCCGCGTACGCCGCCTTGGCGGCCTCGTTGGAGGATTCGATGAGCGTGGTGACCCGGTCGGCGTCCACCCGCACGAGCAGCCGCGCCTGGAGGCGGGCCGCGATGTTCTGGCGGCGGTGCGCGGGGTCCACCATCAGTTCGGCGATGGTGAAGAGCCGTCCGGAGTCGGGCAGTTGGCCCAGCTCGTCCGGGGCGATGTCGTGGCGTCCGTACCACCAGCCGCCCTGCCGGCCGGGCAGATAGCCGTAGATGCAGCCGACCGGGGCGGAGCCCTTGGTGGCGATCAGCATGTCGAAGCCGGGGCGCTGTACGTCGGCGCCGAAACGGGTGAGGAAGGCGCGCCGGTCGTGGAAGACCGGGTCGTACGGGTTGCCCGCCCCGGACGCCGCGGCGTCGCCGCTGTCCCGGTACGTGGCCTCGTAGAGGTCTGCGATGGATTCGCGCTGCTGGTCGGCCTGCCACCTGCTCAGCCGACGGAAGAACACCTCTGCCACTGCTGCCATGCCCACAGCGTGACAGTGAGGGGCGGCTTGGGGAACAGGCGCGCGGGCCCACTGCACGGGCGAGGACGGGGCGAGGTCCGCCCGGACGGTGCGGCCCGGGTCGCCGGGACGCGCGGCCCGCTCACCTGGAAGGGGGCGGTCCGCCCGCCCCGGGTTCCCGGGCCGCGCGCAACTCCTGGCTCCGTTCCGCCGGGGCCTCTTCCAGCGCGGCCTCCAGCTGTGCGGCCACCGCCGGTGCCCGCAGGGGCCTGCCCGCGCGGTCGAAGCCGTGGATCGACACCCCGCCCAGGCGCAGCGTCGGCGTGCCGCGCACCCCGCTGCGGCCGAACGCCTCGGCCACCGCCGCCGCCCACGGGATGTACGTCGCCGCCTGCACCGCCTCGCGGAACGCGGGCGCGGTCAGCCCGACGGACTCGGCGACCCGCAGCAGCACGGCGGGTTCGCGGTAGGAGTCGACGCTCTCGTCGGGCTGCTGGGCGTACAGGGCCTCGTGCAGCGTCTTGAACTCGCGCTGGCCCACGTTCACGGCCGCGCCCGCCGCGCCGAGCGCCGTGAGCGAGCCGCTGCCGCCGAGCATCCCGTCCAGGAACGCCGCGAAGTGGTACTCCAGGCGCAGCCGCCCCTCGTCGGCGAACCGGCGGAACTCGGGCCCGGCGGCCTCCTCCAGCGCCGCGCAGTACGGGCAGCGGAAGTCCTCGTACAGCGCCAGCACCGGCAGCGGGCCCGCCTCGCCGTACGGGACGACGAGACCGGAGCCGCCCGTGGTGTGGGCGGGTGTCCGGGGCTGCTCGGGCTGGGGCTGGGACATGGCTGCGGGCTCCCTCGGCTTGCTCGTCCCTCCCCGCGGTCCTGTCGTGCGTCCCTCCCAGGTACGCACAGGGGCGCGGGCCGCGCATCTTCAGCGGGCCCGGCCCCCGGCGCCCCGGGCGCGGTGTCAGTGGTTCTCCGCCTGGAACATCCAGCGGTGCTTCTCCAGCTCCGCCGTCAGTGCGATGAAGATGTCCTGTGTCACCGGGTCCGGCCTGTCCGTCGCCTCGATGCGCTCGCGCATCCGCAGGATGATCCCGCCCAGCGCCTCCACCATCAGCTTCACCACGTCGTCGTCCGCCAGCCAGCCGTTCGGGGGCTGCGGGAGTCCGGACTTCGCGCCCACGGTGGAGGCCCGGCCGTCCGGGGCGACACCGATGGCGGAGGCGCGTTCGGCGACGGTGTCCGCGTAGCCGCGGGCCGCCTCGACGATCTCGTCCAGCTGGAGGTGGACCGAGCGGAAGCGCGGGCCGACGACCGTCCAGTGGGCCTGCTTGGCGAGCAGCGAGAGGTCGACGAGGTCCACCAGCGCCCCTTGCAGGGCGAAGCCGGTGACCTGGCGGGCCGTCTCGGGGAGAGTGCCCTTGATGGTGGGGGCGGGAGCGGTGGGGGTGGTGGTCATGGTGAAGGGCCTCCTCTTCCGTGATTTCTTCTTGCTTCGCCTGCGCTCTTTTGCGCTCCTCAGCGGTTCTCGTCCGGCGCCGGGCGGGTGCCCGAGTTGCCGTGCCCGCCGAGCTGGTGCGGGGTGCGGCGCACCCCGTCGCGCGGCAGCTCGGCCGGCTCGCGGTGCTCCTGGATCTCACCGGGCGGATGGTCGCGTTCCGGTGCCCGGGGCTGTTCCTCCGGGAGCGGGGCCGGGGGCTCGCGCTTCTTGATCCGGATACCCAGCCACACGGCGGCTATGAGCACGGCGACCAGGACCAGCCCGATCGCGAACGGGGCGATGCCCACCAGCAGGTCGCGGGAGGCGGCGAGTTCCGTTTGGGCGTGTTCGATGCTGTGTGGGTACATGCGTGCCGAGTACCCCACGAGTCCTCGGGGATGCGGGTGAAACATTCCGTGGGGGCCATCGCGTCGGAGAGGTGACAGCGGTTGCCGGGACGACGGGGGACACCATGCGTGGAGGCGGGCGTGACGAGGCCTATCTGGAGTTCGCCACGGCGCGGAGCGGTCAGCTCTTCCGGTCGGCCTGTCTGCTGACCGGTGGGGACACCCACCTCGCCGAGGACCTCGCGCAGGAGACCCTGGGGCGGATGTACGCCCTGTGGGGCAAGGTCGCGCGGATAGACAATCCGGCCGCGTACGCCCAGACCGTACTGGTCCGCGCGTTCCTCACCCAGCGGCGGCGGCGCGCGGCGTCGGAACGGCCGCTCGGTGAGCTGCCGGAACCCGCGGGCACGGCCGGGAGACCCGGCCCGGACGCCGAGTTGCGCCTGACCCTTCTCCAGGCGCTGGGGCGGCTGGCACCGAAGGACCGGGCGGTGATCGTCCTGCGGTACTGGGAGGACCGCAGCATCGAGGAGACCGCCGAGGTGATGCGGGTGAGTTCCGCCGCCGTACGGACCAGATCGGCGCGGGCGCTGGCGAAGCTGCGCGACCAACTCGGTGGCAGCCTCGTCGATCTCGCCTCCCGGTGAGCCGGGCCTCTCTCCCAACGAGCCAAGAACAAGGGGTGGTTGCGCATGCCTTTCGAAGACGAACTCGGTGCGGCGCTGCGGCGTACCGCGGATTCCTTCTCCGTCGACCAGCAGCGGCTGGCCGGTACCGGGCTCACCAGGGGCCGCCGGGTACGGCAGCGCAGGAGGGCCGCGCTGGCCGGCGGTGTCGCGGTCCTGTCGCTCGTGGGGGTGGGCGGCGCGTGGGCGGGCGGGCTCCTGGACCGGGATTCCGGTTCCGGTGCGTCGGTCGCCGGCGAGAAGCGTCACGACACCTACGACGAGGGCTGGATGACCGGCACTCTCAAGCGGCTGCTGCCCGACGCGGGCAGGGCCGGTGAGTTCGGCGGTCGGGGCACGGAGCCCGTCGCGGGGAAGCACGAGTCCCCCTTCGCGGTCGCTGTCTACGACGACGGCGGGGGGAAGGCGACGGTCGGCGTCTACGTCAGCCGTCCGCGCGCCGGGAGCGCGGAGTTCGACAGGGCCGTCAGCTGCCCGGACAAGTCGCAGGCGAGCTTCGACGCGTGCCGGACCGAGCGCCTTGCGGACGGCAGTGCCCTCATGACCCTTGAGGGCAGTCACCTCAACCGGTCGATCAGGCCCAAGGAGTTCAAGGAGTGGCACGTGGTGCTGCGGACTCCGCAGGGCCTCGTGGTCGACGCGACCGCCCGGAACTCGTACCTGCCGAAGGGGGTGAAGCCCGCCCGCGCCACCCCGTCGCTCACCGTCGCCCAGCTGAGGACGGTGGCGACGGACCAGGCGTGGCGGCAGCTCGCCGACGGGATCGTGAGCGCCCTGTCGCAGAACTGACGGGCACGGTACGGCGGGCGCCGGGCCGCCCGGCACCTTCTTCCCTCACTTGGCGTCGGCGTAGCACTCCACCGACGCCACCGTGAAGGGGAAGCGGGCCGGGGTCTCTCCGAAGGCGATCCGTCCGGCCAGTTCACCGGCCGCGCGGATCGCCTGTGCGACCGTCTCCGCCTCCTCGGCGGGGCAGTGCACGATCACCTCGTCGTGCTGGAAGAAGACCAGTTCGGCCTTGAGGCCGGCCGTGTGCAGGGACCGGCGCAGGGCGGCCAGCATCAGCAGGGCCCAGTCCGCGGCGCTGCCCTGCACGACGAAGTTACGGGTGAACCGGCCGCGCGCCCGGTGGTCGCGCGAGGCATAGCCGGGGGTGAACTCGCCATCGGGGGAGGCGGGTTCGGGGGACTCCTCCTGCGGGATGCCCGCCTCGCCGTCGTCGTCGCCGGACGTCGGGGCGGGCGGGCAGGTCCGGCCCAGCCAGGTCCGTACGAGCCTGCCCTCCTCGCCCGCGCGTGCCGCGTCGTCGACGTACGCCACGGCACGCGGGAATCTTCGGCGCATGGCGGCCAGGTTCTTCAGGCCGTCGCCGGAGGTCTGGCCGTACATCGCGCCCAGGATCGCGATCTTGGCCGCGTCCCGGTCACCGGCGAAAGCCCGGTCGGAGACCGCCTTGTAGAGGTCGCCGCTCTGCCCGGCCACCTCCATCAGTCCCGGGTCGCGGGAGATCGCGGCCAGTACGCGCGGCTCCATCTGGTCGGCGTCGGCCACCACCAGGCGCCACCCGGGGTCGGCGACCACCGCACGGCGGATGACCTTGGGGATCTGGAGGGCGCCGCCGCCGTTGGTCACCCACCGGCCGGTGACGGTGCCGCCCGGCAGGTACTCGGGCCGGAAACGGCCGTCGCGCACCCAGTCCTGGAGCCAGCCCCAGCCGTGCGCGGTCTGGATCCGGTAGAGCTTCTTGTACGCGATCAGCGGCTCGACCGCCGGGTGGTCGATCCCCTCCAGCTCCCACCGTCTGGTCGACCGCACCTTGATCCCGGCCTGCGCGAACGCCTTGATCACATCGGCGGGCAGCTCGGGCCGCACCCGCCGGCCGAACGCCGCCGAGACCCGGTCCGCCAGCTCGGCCATCCGGCGCGGGTCGCCGCCGCCCGCGTACCGCTCGCCGAGCAGTTCGTCGAGGACGGCCCGGTGCACGTCGGCCCGCCAGGGCAGCCCGCCCCGGTTCATCTCGGCGGCCACCAGCATTCCGGCGGACTCGGCGGCCGTCAGCAGCCGCAGCCGGTCCGGCTGCCCGGCCGCGTCGTGCCGCGCGACCTGGTCCTCGTACACCTGGAGCAGCGCGTCGAAGGGGACGTGCACCGGCTGCGGTTCGAAGAGGGAGGACTGCGAGCCGGGCTCGGCGGCGCGCTGCGGGGGGTCGGGCGGGACCGGGAGCCCGCGCAGCCGGGCGTGCGCGGCGGCGGCCGAGCGGGGTTCGCCCCAGCGGCCCGCGTGGCCGAGCAGCAGCAGTTCGGCGTCCTCGATGTCGTAGCACCGCTCGACGCGGACCCCGGCGGCGAGCAGCCGGGGGTAGATCTCGGCGGTGGAGCGCCAGACCCAGCGGCCCACCTCGGGGCGGTCGCGGACCGCGGCCACGAGGTCCGGTTCGTGGCGCGGCTCACCGGCGGGGCGGCCGTCCCGGGCGAGCGGGACCAGCACCGCGCCGCCGCCCTCCGTCGAGGCGATGGCCCACCGGTCGTACATGAGGGCGAGTGTGACAGGGGGGTCTGACAACGGGGCCCCGCGACGGGGCGGACAGGGCCGGACGGGGCCGGACGGCGGATTTCCGGCAGCTGGTGCGTACGGGGTCACCTGCGTGTTCACGTGCGTGTTCACCGGACCGCCACACTTTCTCCCGTCGGCGGCGCACAACCCCCGGCGTTTCCCAGCCGTCACAGTGATGTGTGTCCGTCGTACCGGAAGCCGTACCGGAAGAGGAGCTCCATGAACGTCCGTCACGTCCTGGCCGCCGCGATGGCGACGGCGGCGCTGTCCGCCCTCGCGGTCCCCGCCGCGCACGCCGCGGACGCTCCCGCCGCCGCCCTGCCCTCCTGCGCCGACGTCTCCACCGGTGACGGCGGCTACGAGATGACGCTGATGAAGTCGTTCATCTCGGAGATCCCCGGGCCGGTCGTCGGCGGCGGCGACTGGCACCCCTTCAAGGTCACGGTGACCAGCACCGCGGCTGCCGAACTCAAGGGCGTCACCTGGACGGTGGGCTTCGCCCGGCAGACGGAGAACGGCGAGGACCAGCCCGGCCCGTACCTCGACGTCGAGTACAGGTCCCGGGCCACCGGCAAGTGGGTCGCCCTGCCGGGCCACGGCGGCGCCCTGGAGGGTCCGGGCACGCTGAAGCCCCGGGAGACGGTCACTCAGGAGGTGCGGGTGCGGGCCACCAAGGACGTGCCCGAGGAGATCAACTTCGCGGACACCTACCTCAACGCGTTCGTCGACGACGTCTACACCAACCCGAACACCGGCCTGAAGACCCCCTGCCGGGGAACCGCGCCGTGGCAGGAGGGGTTCGCGATCCTGCCGGCCGGCAGCACGGTGCCCACCGGGAAGCCGACCACCGCCCCGCCGAAGCCGACCCGGACCGCGACCCCGACGCCCACCGCCACCGGCAAGCCCACCGCCGGGCCGACCGGACAGCCCACCGGCAAGCCGGGGGCCACCGCGACCGCGGCCCCGACGAGCGCGGCGCCCTCGCCGTCCGGTTCGCCGTCCGCGCAGCTGGGCGGGGTGACCGACATCAACACCGGGACCGGGACCGGCGGGGTCACCGGGAACCTCGCCGCCACCGGCTCCTCCAGCGCGCTGCCCGTCCTGGGCCTGGTGGGCGGCGCGGCCGTTGTGGTGGGCGCGGCGGCCGTGATCGTGGTGCGCCGCAAGGGACGCGCGTAGCCGTACGGGGCAGGGGGCGGGCGCCGCTGCCCCGTACAGGCACCGGGGCGGCTCCCGGGTCACAGGCACCGGGGCGGCTCCCGGGTCACAGGCACCGGGGACGGCTCCCGGGTCGTCGAACCGCGCGGCACGGTCGTCGCGCCCGCCCGCGGAGCGGCTTGCGCCCGTCGTTTCCGCCGCCGGCCTGCGACCATTCCTGGGAGCGCCCGCGCACGTACGGGTCCCGGGAAGAGGAGTACGGCACCGATGGGTCAGTCGCCGGCCGAACAGGTGGAGAGAGCGGTCGCGGCGGCCGTGTACGGCTCGGGCGGGGACGCCAGGGACGACGCGGGCCTGGACCTCGGCGCCTCGCTGCTGGCCGCCGCGCCCTGGGCGGAGGCCGGGCGCGAGCTGCTGCGGCGCGGCGAGGAACTGGTGCGCCGGGCCTGGGAGCGCGGCTGGCAGCCCGCCGACGTGGCCCGGCTGGTGCGCCGCGACCTCGACGAGCGGCACGCCGCCCTGCTGGTTGACCTGGTCGCCGCCGAGAACCGGCGCCACGCGCGCGTGCCGGACCGCTGGCAGGCGCAGCTGCGCGAGCTGGGCGCGGACGGCCCGGTGTCCTGGGGCGGCGACGAGCGGTACGCCGACGCGCTGGCCCGGCGCGAGCGGACCGACCGGTTCTCGCTGGCCACCGCCGTGCTCGAACTGTTCCGGCTGCTGGTGGCGCTGCCCGCGATCGAGCCGGTCGGGCCCGCGCCGGGGGAGTCCGTGCCGCTGAGGCAGCAGCGGGCGGCGGCCGGGGAGCCGCGCATGCTCACCCGGATACGCGCCCTGCTCGCCAAGGCCGAGGCCACCGGCTTCCCGGAGGAGGCCGAGGCGCTGACCGCCAAGGCGCAGGAGCTGATGGCGCGGCACAGCGTCGACGAGGCCGTGCTCGCCGTGGGGCGGGGCGGCGAGGGCGCCGGGCCGGGGGCGTGCCGGATCGGGGTGGACGCGCCGTACGAGACGGCCAGGGCGATCCTGCTGGACGCGGTGGCCACGGCGAACCGCTGCCGTGCCGTGTGGAACAGCGAGTTCGGGTTCTCCACGGTGGTGGGGTTCGAGGCGGACCTGGCGGCGGTCGAGCTGCTGTACACCTCGCTGCTGGTGCAGGGCACCGCCGCGATGACCCGTGCCGAGGCCGCCCAGCGGGCCGGCGGCAGGAAGCGGACCAAGTCGTTCCGGCAGTCCTTCCTGACCGCGTACGCCAGCAGGCTCGGCACCCGTCTCGCGGCGGCCACCGAGCACGTGGTGGAGGAGGCGGGCGCGGGCGACCTGCTGCCCGTACTGGCGGCGCGGGACGTGGCGGTGACGGACCGGGCGGAGCAGATGTTCCCGCGCACCACCTCCACCCGGGTGCGCGGGGTGAACGACCTCGCGGGCTGGGAGCACGGCACGGCCGCCGCCGACCGGGCGTCGGTGCACGGCCGGGGCGGCGTGCCCCTCGACGGGCCGGGCGGGCGGCTCAACGGGTGAGGAAGTCCGCGCACTTGAAGGGGCCGAGCTGCGGTCCGCGGGCAGGCCGGATCACGACCTCGACGTCGTCCGCGCCCACCTTCGGCTCCAGTACGGCCTGACCGCGCGCCAGCGAGCACACCAGCTGCCCCGTCCCCTGGTCGCGGCCGGTGGCCCGGTAGGCGCCGTCCAGCTCCACGGTGACCTCGCGCCCGGCCGCCGAGACCCCGTACCCGCCCAGGTCGACGACGGAGGTGAGCCCGCCCCGCAGCTCGGCGGGGGAGGGGCCGAGCGTGAGGTGCTTCACCACCGAGGCGATGTTCGTGACCTCCAGGTCGGGCCGGGGCACCGCGCGCAGTCCGGTGTCGGAGACGTAGTACAGGCGCATGCCGCGGCTCAGCCCGGTCGCCGGTTCGCCCGCGTCTATCACCCCGGTCGGCCGCACCCCGCAGCCGACCGCCAGCAGCCCGCCGAGAGCGATGCCGAGAGCGGCCCGCCACACCTTCATGCCGTGTCCTTCATGCCGTGTCCTTCGTGCCGGTCGGGGGGCCGTCGGTGCCGGTCCCGGTGGGTGTCTCTGCCGCTTCGTCGGCGCCCGTGCGCCGCAGGGGCAGGCGCAGGGTGAACACCGCGCCGCCGCCCGGCCGCCCGGCCGCCTCGATCGTGCCGCCGTGCAGCCGCGCGTTCTCCCGCGCGATGGCCGTACCGAGCCCGCTGCCCTGTCCCGTTCCGTCGTCGACGGCGGCCCGTGTGCGTGCGGAGTCCCCCTTGTAGAACCGGTCGAAGACCCGCTCCCGCGCCTCCGGTGGCAGTCCGGGCCCGCGGTCGGCCACCTCCAGCACCACCCAGCCACCTCCGTCCCCGCCCGCCCGTCCGTCCCCGACCGCGTCTCCGTTCCCGCCCGCCTCTTCGTCCCCGCCCGCCCCTTCGACCCGGAGCGTCACGGTGACCGGTGGGCGTCCGTGCCGCAGCGCGTTCCCCACCAGGTTCGCCACGATCACATCGACGCGCCGCCGGTCGACCACCGCCCGCAGCCCCTCCGGCAGCCGGGCCTCCACCCGGTCCGTCCAGCCGCGCAGCGCCAACGACGCCCGCACGGTACCGGCGAGGTCGGCCTCCGCCGCGTTCAGCTGGGCCGCCTTCGCGTCGAAGCGGGAGATCTCCATCAGGTCCTCGACCAGCCGGGCCAGCCTGGCCGTCTCCGCGCCGACCGTACGGGCCGCCAGCGCCGCGTCCGGCGGCAGCTGCTCGGCGTCCTCCTCCAGCACGGTCGCCACCATGGTCATCGCCGCCAGCGGGGTGCGCAGTTCGTGCGAGACGTCCGCGACGAAGCGGCGGGCCTTCGCCTCCTGCGCGCGCAGTTCCGCGTCCGACTCCTGGAGGGCGTCCGCGGTCTCGTTGAACGTCCGCGCCAGGTCGGCGAGTTCGTCGTGGCCGCGGACCGCGACCCGGGTGCCGAGGTCCCCCGCGGCCAGTTCACGGGTGGCCCGGCCCAGCTTCCGTACCGGACGCAGGACCGTACCGGCGGCCAGCAGGGCCAGTACGGCGGCCAGCAGGACGACCGGTACCAGGCCCGAACGCACCGAGTCGAGCAGGGCGTTGGCGTCGTCGCGCTCGGCGCGCAGGTCGGAGATCGCGAAGACCTCCAGGCCGGAGGTGCGCCGGTCGCCGTCCGCGTACGTCACCGGGGTGCCGACCACCACGTACGGCTCGCCCCGCCACTGCACCCGCTGGAACTGGGTGGTGTCCCTGGTCCGTACGGCGGCCCGCAGCTCCGCGGTGATCCGGCCCGCGGTGTCGGCGGACGCGTCGGAGACGGCCGTCAGGTCCTGGTAGCGGGCGACCACGACGCGGGCGCCGAGACCGTCCGAGACCCGGGTCGCGAACCTGGTGAGGGAGGCCTGGTCGGGCGGTACGTCGAACTCGGCGGCGACCGCCGCGACCCGCTCCCTGAGGTCGTTCACGGCCGCGTTCTGGGCGCGCTGGAGGACGGCGGTACGGGCGTCCCGGTAGGCGAGGGCGGTCGCGGTGACCGCGCTGAGCAGGGCGACGACGACGAACGCGGCGACCAGCCGGGCACGCAGCCCGCCGACCAGACGGCGGGAGCGGCGCGGTGCGCCGGCCCGGGGCCGCACGCGGCCCGCGTCCGCCCCGCCGGTGTCCGCGCGAGCGCCGGACCCGGGCCCGCCCGTACGTCTCACAGCGGTCCGAACCGGTAGCCGAAGCCGCGCACCGTCTGGACGTAGCGGGGCTTCGCCGGTACGTCCTCGATCTTGGCGCGCAGCCGGCCGACCGCCGCGTCCACCAGCCGGGAGTCGCCCAGGAAGCTGTGGTCCCACACGGAGGCGAGGAGCTGTTCGCGGCTGAAGACCCGGCCGGGCGAGGCCGACAGTTCCAGGAGCAGCCGCAGTTCGGTGGGCGGCAGCGCGACCGGGGTGCCGTACTTGGTGACGGTCAGCCCGGCGCGGTCGATCAGCAGCCCGGCGAGAGCGGCGGGCGCGGCGGGCCGCCCGTTCGCGGCCGGCTGCGGGGACGGTTCCGCGCGCCGCAGCGCCGCCCTGATGCGGGCCTCCAGCACGGGCGCGGTGACCGGCTTCACCACGTAGTCGTCGGCGCCCGCCTCCAGGCCCGTCACGATGTCGTCGTCGTCACCGCGCGCGGTCAGCATGATCACCGGCAGGGTGTGGGTCCTGCGGCGGATGCGGCGGCACACCTCGAAGCCGTCCATGCCCGGCAGCATCAGGTCCAGGACGGCCAGCTCCACCCGGTCGCCGCCGGGTCCGTCGAGCAGGGCGAGCGCCTCCTCACCGGTGGCGGCCGTGTCGACGCCGTACCCGTGCCGGCGCAGCACGAGCTCCATTCCGTCCCGTACGGAAGCGTCGTCCTCGATGAGCAGTACATGCGGCATGGGAGCGATTATGTGCGGCGCACGGGCCGCCCAGGGCCCCGCGGCGGGGACGGAAGCGCAGGCCGGGGGCATTGTTACGTTCCCATCATGTGCTCATGGAGCGACCGCCATGTGGCGCTCGGAGTGTGGCGGCATGAGCACCCAGACCTCCTCCCGGCCGCGGCTCGCGGCCTTCGCCGCCGCTCCCGTCCTCGCCCTCGCCGTCGCCTGCGGGGGCGGCGCCGAGGCCCCGAAGCAGGACGACGTGGCGTCCGTGCCCGACGCGCCCGCGGCCTCCGGGGCGCGGCCGGACGACGGGAACAGCGCGAGCGCTCCGCCGCCCGGCCGGAGCGCCTTCTACGACGCGCAGCTGAAGTACGTCCAGTGCATGCGCGGCAAGGGCGGCTACACGGACTACCCGGACCCCAGGCTCAGCGGCTACCTGGACTGGACGAAGATCGACGAGATCGCTTCCCGGCCGGGGCAGATGGAGGCGTACAAGGGCGGCAAGGACGGCGTCTGCCGCACCGAACTCCAGGCGGCCATGGCGGCCGAGCCCAAGCGGGACCAGCAGAAGTCCTTCGAGTCGATGCTCGCGCACGCCAAGTGCATGCGCGACAACGGGGTCTCCAAGTTCACCAACCCGACCATGAGCGCCGGCAACGCGCAGCCCGGCGGCGACCCCAACCCGGCGTCGCCGTCCATCGACACCACCTCGCCCGCCTACAAGAAGGCCCGTGAGGCGTGCAGGTCGAAGCTCCTCGACGGCCTGGACGGGATGCAGTAGATGAAGCGCCGCACTGTCCTGCGCACCGCCGGCGCGGTCGCCGCCGTCGCCGCCGCGGGGGCCGGGTTCCTGCTCCTGGACGGGGGCGCGAAGCCGGTGGGCACCGGCGGCGGCAAGCTGCCGCCCGCCACCACGACCGTCGTGCGCACCGACCTCACCCAGTCGAAGACGGTCGACGGCAGGCTGGACTTCGCGCAGCGCCGCGCGGTGAAGTCCGCCGTCGAGGGCACCGTCACCGTCGCCGCCGCCGAGGGGCGGACGGTGCGCAGGGGCCAGGCACTGTACGAGCTGAACGACAAGCCCGTCACGCTGCTCTACGGCCCGGTCCCGATGTTCCGCGAGATGAGAGCGGGCGACCGGGGCAGCGACGTGCTCCAGCTGGAGCGCAACCTGCGGGACCTGGGGTACGGCTCCAAGCTGTACGTCGACGTGCGGTACGACAAGGACACCGAGGCCGCGGTCAAGCAGTGGCAGAAGTCGCTGAACCGCGAACCCACCGGCCGGGTCGGCCGGGGCGAGGTGGTCTTCCAGCCCGGCCCGGTCAAGGTGCTCGCCGCCGACGCCGCACTCGCCGACCAGGTCGGACCCGACACCTCGGTCCTGACGATCGGCTCCACCAAGCCGGTCGTACGGGCCCGGCTCGACCAGACCGACGGGGCGCTCACCTCGAAGGGCACCCGGGTCGAGGTCACCCTGCCCAGCGGCCGGAAGGCCAACGGCAGGGTCGAGGGAACGGTCCGCCCCGAAACGACGGAAGCCGCCTCGGGACAGGGGGCCGGCGGCGCGCAGGACGGCATCACCGTCGAGGTCGTCCTGGACGGCGGTGCGGGCGCCGCGTCGGGCGAGGACGCGAAGGCGTCGGCGAGCGTGCGGTTCGTCAGCGAGAGCCGCGCGGGCGTCCTCGCGGTGCCGGTCGAGGCGGTGGTCGCCCTGCGCGGCGAGAAGGGCGGCTACGGCCTCCAGGTGGTGGAGGGCGGAAAGTCCCGGATGATCCGGGTGGAAACAGGCATGACGGCGGACGGCCGCATCGAGGTGAGCGGCTCCCTGCTCCGCGAGGGGATGCGGGTCGGGATGGCGAAGTCATGAGGGAGGGGCGGAGGAACGTGAGGGACGGGGAACCGGGTGCGGGTGCCGTCGGCGTGGTGGGGGGCCGGGGCGGTCCCGGTGTTCCCGTGGTCGAGTTGTGCGGGGCGGCCAAGTCGTATCCCGGTGGGGTGCATGCCCTGCGGGGGGTGGATCTGACCGTGCGGCGGGGCGAGCTGGTGGCGATCGTCGGGCCCTCCGGTTCCGGGAAGTCGACCGTGCTCAATGTCATCGGCACCCTCGACAAGCCCACCACGGGCACCGTGCGCGTCGCCGGGTACGACGTGGGCGAGCTGTCCGACGCCCAGCTGTCGGCCCTGCGCGCCCGGCACATCGGCTTCGTCTTCCAGCACTTCCACCTGGCGTCCGGCCGGGACGCGGTCGACAACGTCGCCGACGGGCTGCTGTACGCGGGCGTTCCGCTCAAGGCCCGCCGGGCCCGTGCGCGTACCGCCCTCGAACGGGTCCGTCTCGGCCACCGCCTCTCGCACCGGCCCCACGAGCTCTCCGGCGGTGAGAAGCAGCGCGTGGCCATCGCCCGCGCCCTGGTCGGCGACCCCGCCCTGCTCCTCGCGGACGAGCCCACCGGCGCCCTCGACACGGCGTCCGGCGAGATCGTCATGGAACTCGTCCGCGAGCTGAACGCGGTCGGCACCACCATCTGCGTCATCACCCACGACAACGAGATCGCCGACTCGCTGCCCCGCCGCGTCCGCTTCCGGGACGGCGAGGTGGTCGCCGACTCGGGTACCCCGGCCGCCCCGTCCGCGCACCCGGCACCGGCACCGGCCCGGAATCCGGAAGAGGTACGTCCATGAACGGCGGGGGACTGGGGCTGAAGCCCGCCCGGCTCGGCCCGCGCGACGTGCTGCGGGTCGGCGCGGTCGGGCTCCGCGCCCGCCGGGCCAGGGTCGTCCTGTCCGCGCTGGGCATCGCGATCGGCATCGCGACGATGGTCGCGGTGGTCGGCCTCTCGCAGTCCAGCCGCGCCGACCTGATGGCGCGGCTCGACCGGCTCGGCACCAATCTGCTCACCGCGGAGGCGGGCAAGGACGAGCAGGGCAGGGAGGCCGTACTGCCCAGGAACGCGGTCGCCATGGTCGAGCGGATCGGCCCCGTCGAGCACGCCACCGCGACCGCGAACGTCGACGCCCGGATCAGGCGCAGCGACGTGGTGCCGCCCGAGCGCACCGCCGGGGTCACCACCCAGGCCGCCCGCCCCGACCTGCTGGACGCGCTCAACGCGCGGGTGGCGCGGGGCGTCTGGCTCAACGTCGCGAACGAACGGCTCCCCGTCACGGTCCTCGGCGCGGTCGCCGCCGAACGGCTCGGCATCACCGAGCCCGGCGACAAGATCATGCTGAACGACGTGCACGTGGTGGTCGTGGGCATCCTCGAACCCGTCGAGCTGGTCCCGACGCTCGACCGGGTGGCCATGGTGGGCTTCCCGGCGGCCGAGAAGTACTTCGCCTTCGACGGCCGTCCGAGCACGGTGTTCGAGCGGTCGAGGGACGACGCGGTGGAGGACGTACGGGCGGTGCTCGGCCGCACGGTGAACCCCGGCGACGAGTACGCGGTCAAGGTGTCCCGCCCGTCCGACGCGCTCGCGGCGAAGGCGGCCACCGACGAGGGGCTGACGACGCTGATGCTGGGGCTGGGCGCGGTGGCGCTGCTGGTGGGCGGTGTGGGCGTCGCCAACACCATGGTCGTCTCGGTCCTGGAGCGCCGTCAGGAGATCGGGCTGCGCAGGGCGCTGGGGGCGACGAAGGGGGCGGTCCGGATCCAGTTCCTGACGGAGTCGCTGCTGCTGTCCGCGCTGGGCGGGGCGGCGGGGGCGGCACTGGGCGCCGCCGCGACGTACGCCTTCGCGGCGGCGCAGGGGTGGACGGCGGTGGTTCCCCCGTGGTCCCTGGCGGGCGGCCTGGCGGCCACGCTCCTGATCGGCATCACCGCCGGCCTCTACCCGGCGGCCCGAGCCTCCCGCCTCCACCCCACGGTCGCCCTCAACACGACGTGACCCGCCCCGGGGGCGCGGGGAACCGCGCGAGCAGCCCCTCACGTCCCCAGGGAGCGCCTCCCGCACTCGCGACGCACCCCCAGGTCACACACCGCCCCCACCCGCACCCCGGCTACCCTCAACCCCATGAGCTGGCTGAAGGCCCTGAAACACACCGCCCGCTCCGGCCTGACCGTCGAGCGGCAGCGCCTCGAACCGCTGATCGCCGCCCGAGGCGCCCTCGGCCTCGCCATCGTCGTCGGGGTGGCCCTGCACTTCTTCGGCCCGGCGGTCGCCGTCAGCTCCGCGTTCGGCGCGTTCCAGGCCGCCCTGGCCACCTTCCAGCGCAGCTGGCGCACCCGGCCCGTGCTGGCCCTCGCCTCCGGGGCCAGTCTCGCCGTGTCGACCTTCGCGGGCTATCTGACCGGCGGCCACCCGGCCCTGTTCATCACGCTCCTCGCCGCGTGGACGTTCCTGGCCGGGATGGCGTGGGCCGTCGGGCCGACCGCCGGCATGATCGCCAGTTCCAACGTGGCGATCATGCTGGTCACCGTCACCCTGCCGACCTCCGTCTCGGCCGCCGCCGGCCACGCCGCGATGATCATGGTCGGCGGTGTCGTCCAGGCCACCCTGATCGTCCTGCTCCCGGTGCGCCGCTGGGGCGCCCAGCGCGACGCCCTCGCCGACGCCCTCGCCGCCGAGGCGGACTACGCGCGCCGGCTGCGCCACGACCCCGTCGCACCGTTCGACCCCGAGCCGCTGATGACCGCCCGCAGCGCCGCCGCGATCACCCCGCGCCAGGCCCGCCGCCGCCCCGCCGAACTGCACGGCACCCGCGGTCTGGCCGAACGCATCCGGCCCGTGCTCGCCTCGCTCGCCGACCCCGCGCTGGGCGTACCGGCGGAGGGCGAGGAGCGGGCCCGGGTGCGCGAGCTGCTGGCCGCCGCCGCGTCCACGCTGGACGCCGCGGCCCGCGCGGTGCGGCACGGCGAGCCCGTCGTGATGTCCCCGGCGGCGACCGCCGTACTGGCCCTGCCCAAGGAGGGCGCCGTGCTCTCCGGGCCCGCCCGCCGCGCCGAGTCCCGGCTGATCAACCTGCTGCGGGACGTGGTGGAGACCGCCCGCGGCACCGGCACCACCGACACCGGACGCGGCGCCCCGCAGGAGGGCGGCCCGCAGTACCGCGCCGCCGCCCACGCCGCGCAGGAGGCCGCCCGCAAGGCGGCCCGGAAGATCGGCGGCCGTCCCGAGCACCGCGCCGACCCGGTCGACCACCTGCGCAGGCCGACCGTGTTCGGGCTGTTCCCGGTCGCGCTGCGCGCGATGCGCGGCGAGCTGCGCCGCGACTCCCCGGTCTTCCGGCACGCCCTGCGGGTGGCCGCCGTGAGCGCCACCGGCTACGCCGTCGGTACGGCCCTGCCGCTCGGCCACGGCTACTGGGCGCCGATGGCCTCCGTGATGGTCATGCGGCCCGACTTCTCGCAGACGTACTCCCGGGCCGTCGCCCGCTTCGGCGGCACCCTGCTCGGCGTCACCCTGGCGACCGGTCTCGTGCAGCTCGCCCACCCGGGCACCGAGCTGTCCGCCGCCATCGCGGTCGGCTGCGCGTTCCTGATGTTCCTGCTGCTGCGCACCAGCTACGCGGTGGGCCAGGCCTGCGTCGCCGCGTACGTGGTCTTCCTGCTCGGCATGGGCGGCCTCCAGTGGACCCAGACGGTGCCCGAGCGCGTCCTGCTCACCCTGGCGGGCGGCCTCCTCGCGATGCTGGCGTACGCCGTCTACCCGGCGTGGGAGACGCCCCGGCTGCGCACCCGTCTCGCCGACTGGCTGGTGGCGGACGGGCGGTACGCCTCCGCCGTCCTCCAGCGGTACGCCGACCCCGCCGGGGCCCCCTCCGACGCCGTACGGGAGACCCTGCTGGCCACCAGGGAGGCCCGGGTCGCCTGGAAGGGGGCCGTGGAGCGGGCCGCCAACGAGCCGGTCCGGCACCGCGGGCTCTCCCGGTCCGCCGCCGCCGACGCCCCGGACGCACTGGCCCAGCTCGCCCGGGTGGCCATGCTGATGGAGGCCCACCTGCCGGCCCGGGACACCCGCCCGGTGCCGGCCGCCGCCGCTCTCGCCGAGGCCCTGCGCACCGACGTGGACGAGGCGGCCCGTGCGGTGCGCGAGCGGCGGGCGCCCGAGTGGGACGCCTTCCGGGCGGCGCTCGCGGCCTGGGACTCCGAGGACACCGCGGGCGACGACAAGGTCGTACGGAAGGGCGCCGGGCTGCTCCTGGAAGCGCTGGACGAACTCACCGACACCCTGGACGCGGAAGGGCCGCGCCCCAAGGGGAACGCGGCCCGCACCGGCGGCACCTAGCGGCGGCTCAGGTGCCCGGCACCTTCGGGGCGGCCGACGGCAGCCCGGAGGGGAAGTCGGTGGGCACGCCCGACGGCAGCCCGGCGCCCGCGGCCTTGGTGAACTTCTCCTCGGTGCCGCTGCCCTCCCACTTCACCGTGAGGGTCCTGCCGTCGCCGCCCGCCGTCACCGTGCCCTTGGCCCGGTCGGTGTTGCCGTTGGGGCACTTCATGTCCAGCGTGACCCCGCCCTGGCGGACCACCCGGCCGGTGCACAGGTTCTCGCCCGCGATGCCGGCCATGTCGCCCTGGATGGTCAGGACGACCAGCTTGCCGTTGGCGGTGGCGGTCCAGGAGCCGGTGACGTCACCCGCTCCGGCGTCCCCGGCGGGCGGCGTGCCGGCACCGCCGGAACCGGACCCCTGGTCGGCGCCGCTGCCGACGGCCCCGTCCGACGGCTTGGCCTTGTCGCCCTGGGCGCCGTCGCTGCTGCATCCGGTCAGCAGAAGGGCCGCCGCGACCGCGGCGGCTCCGGCGACGGTACGAATGTGCTGGTGCACTCCAAACTCCCCATGTTGGTTGCCCGATTGGTTTGCGGAAGGAACGCGTCAAGCTACCAGGGCGTCTAGTCGTAAAAGCTGGGTGCCAATAAGGCCGGGCCGTTCTGTAGTCAAGGGGCAACCCCGCGTGCACGTGCATCTGCCCATGCATCGGCAGATGAACGAAGCTATGATCCGGGTCAGTTGACAGTTCGACAGCCAATGACAGCAACGGCGGTGACCACGGTTTGTGGGCGCCGGCAGTTGACGCCAGCAGTTGACACCAGTACTTCCGGGAGCGACCTGTGCACCACGCATACAACGGCATGGCGGCCACAGATCTGCACGGGGTGGTCTGGCAGAAGAGCAGGCACAGCAACTCTCAGGGTTCCTGTGTGGAGTTCGCGAAACTCCCGGGCGGAAATGTCGCGGTGCGCAACTCGCGACATCCCGAGGGCCCCGCCCTCGTCTACACGCCCGCGGAAATAGAGGCGATGCTGCTCGGCATCAAGGACGGCGAGTTCGACCATCTGACGGCCGGGAACTGAACCGTCCGGCCACGGGAAACCGTCCGGCCGCGGCCCGCGGGGCCGGGCGCGGTACCGGGTACGGCTCCGGGAAACCCACCGGGGCCGGTGGAGCGGACCGGACCGTGCGCTACAGCCCGGCGTCCTGCTCGTCGCCGAGGCGGAACAGCGCCCACACGACCTTTCCGTTCAGCGGCCCGGCCAGGGGGTGCCACCCCCAGTCGTCGCTGAAGGAGTCCACCAGGAAAAGCCCCCGCCCCGACTCCGCCGAGAAGTCGTCGCTCTCGCGCGCGGTGGGCCCCTCCCTGCTGGGATCGCGCACCGCGCACACCAGCCGGGAGTTCCAGTGCATCAGGTGCAGCCGCACCGGCGGGACGCTCTCGCGCGGGGTGTCCGGCGGAAGGGCGTGCCGCAGCGCGTTGGTGACGAGTTCCGAGACCACCAGCGCGACATCGTCGAACCGGTCCTCCAGGCGCCACTGACAGAGCGTGCTCCGGGTGAACTTCCGTGCCCCGCGCACCGCTTCGTATCTCGCGGGCAGCGCGCAGGAAGCCGATCCTGTCACCGCCGACGGGTCGATGGGGGGCAAGCCCTGCCGTAACGGCACGAGCATGGTCGATCCATTGGTCCCCATGCGAGGCACTCCCGGGTGTCGCGGTCGCGGCGATACAGCGGTGGTCATACGTGCGCGCGGACCATGGTTCCGAATGCGCACAGCAGATGCAAGGGCAGATGCACGTGCACGCGCCGGACTTGAACAACAGAGTGCCGTTTCTTGCTCATTTCTTCCTGGGACCACTTTCACACCCTTGCCATTTCCGTAACCGAATGAGTACGGGGCGAAGCGTTTTGGTGGCAGACTTCGGCTCTCGGGGCACTGGGGGAGGGCCTCGCGCACAGATGACCGAGAGGGAGGGCCGGAGAAGTGACCGCAGGCGAGTCGAGCGGATCCGTGGTGCGGCGCATCCTGCTGGGCTCACAGCTCAGGCGCCTGCGCGAATCGCGCGGCATCACCCGCGAGGCGGCCGGCTACTCGATCCGTGCATCCGAATCGAAGATCAGCCGCATGGAGTTGGGACGGGTGAGCTTCAAGGCCAGGGATGTGGAAGACCTCCTCACTCTGTACGGAGTGACGGACGGCGCCGAGCGGGACTCGCTGCTCGCACTGGCGCGGGAGGCGAACCTCGCGGGGTGGTGGCACAGCTTCGGCGACGTACTCCCCGGCTGGTTCCAGACATATGTGGGACTCGAAGGCGCCGCCTCGCTCATCCGTATCTACGAAGTCCAGTTCGTGCACGGCCTGTTGCAGACCGAGTCGTACGCCAACGCCGTCGTCTCGCGCGGCATTCCGCAGGCCACCGGCGCCGAGGTCGACCGCCGCGTCGCGCTGCGGCTGGAGCGGCAGAAGATCCTGGTCTCCGAGCGGGCGCCGCACTTCCACGCGGTGCTCGACGAGGCGGCGCTGCGCCGCCCGTACGGCGACCGCGGCGTCATGCGGGGCCAGTTGCAGCACCTGATCGACATCTCCGAGCGGGAGAACGTCACGCTCCAGGTGATGCCGTTCAACTTCGGCGGCCACGCGGGCGAGAGCGGCGCCTTCACCCTGCTGCGCTTCCCGGAGTCCGACCTCTCCGACCTGGTCTACCTGGAGCAGCTGACCAGCGCGCTCTACCTCGACAAGCGCGAGGAGGTCACCCAGTACGAGCGGGTGATGGACCGCCTCCAGGAGGACTGCCCGAGTCCCTCCGACACCCGGGACGTCCTGCGCGGACTCCTCCAACTGATCTGATCCAGATGTACGTTGACGGAACCTCGACTTCCCCACGAGCATCACATGTCACAGGGGAGCGTCCGAGGGGACGGCAGGAGGTACGGCCGGCGAGGCGTACGGGGGTGCACCGCGCCGGGAATTGCACGGGGGAACAGTGGCACACGGGGAGACCGTGGCAGACCAAAGGGATCGCATGTCCTTCTTCACCGACCTGGCCCACCAGTACATCGACGGCGAGTGGCGTACCGGCAGCGGCTCGTGGGACATCATCGACTTCAACCCGTACAACGGGGAGAAGCTCGCCGCGATCACCGTCGCCTCCGTCGCGGAGGTGGACGACGCCTATCTCGCCGCCGAGCGCGCCCAGCGCGAGTGGGCCGCGGTCAACGCGTACGCCCGCCGCGACGTCGTGGAGAGAGTGCTGCGGCTGGTCGAGGAGCGCCAGGCGGAGATCGTCGCCGCGATCACCGAGGAGGTCGGCGGCACGCTGGTGAAGGCCACCTACGAGGTCCGCCTGGCGATGGAGTTCCTGCGCGAGGCGACCCAGCTGGCCACCCTCCCGGAGGGCCGCATCCTCTCCTCACCGGTGCCCGGCAAGGAGAACCGGGTCTACCGCCTGCCGGTCGGCGTGGTCGGGGTCATCAGCCCGTTCAACTTCCCCTTCCTCACCGGCATGAAGGCCGCGGCGCCCGCGCTCGCCCTGGGCAACGCCGTCGTCATCAAGCCGAACCAGAACACCCCGGTGGCCGGCGGCGGACTCATCGCCCGGCTCTTCGAGGACGCGGGCCTGCCCGCCGGACTGCTCAACGTGCTGATCACGGACATAGCCGAGATCGGCGACGCGCTGCTGGAGCACCCCGTCCCCAAGGTGATCGCCTTCACCGGCTCCGACCGCACCGGCCGCCACGTCGCGGCGGTGGCCGGGGCCCGTTTCAAGCGCACCGTCCTCTCCCTCAGCGGCAACAGCGCCCTGGCGGTGCTGGACGACGCCGACCTCGACTACGCGGTCGACGCGGCCGTCTTCAGCCGCTTCGTCTCCCAGGGCCAGGTCTGCATGGCCGCCAACCGGATCCTGGTGGACCGGGCCGTGGAGCGGGAGTTCACCGAGAAGTTCGTCGCCAAGGTCCGCACCCTGCGCACCGGCGACCCGGCCGACCCGGCCACCCAGCTCGGCCCCGTCATCAACACCTTCCACGCGGACGCCCTCACGGGTCTGGTGGAGCAGGCCCTCGCCGAGGGGGCGACCGCGCTCGTCCGGGGCGCCACCCGCGGCAACCTGGTGGAGCCGACGGTCCTCACCGGCCTGCCCGAGGGCTCGCCCATCCTGGAGCAGGAGATCTTCGGCCCGGTGGCCCTGCTGCTGCCCTTCGACGGCGACGACGAGGCGGTACGGATCGCCAACGACAGCCCGTACGGCCTCAGCGGCGCCGTCCACAGCGGGAACGTGGAACGCGGGGTGCGGTTCGCCCAGCGCGTCCACACCGGGATGATGCACATCAACGACTCGACCATCCAGGACGACCCGCTGGTCGCCTTCGGCGGCGAGAAGGCCTCCGGCATCGGCCGGATGAACGGCGAGTCCACGGTGGAGGTCTTCACCACCCACAAGTGGATCTCCATCCAGCACGGCCGCTCGCAGTACCCCTTCTGAGCACCCCGTCCGGGCGGCCTTCCGGGCGGCCCGCGGAACAATTCCAGAAACCGTGCTCCTTGCGGACAGCAGTTGTCCGCAAGTCTTCCTAATGTAGGTCTTGTTCCCAGCAAGTCGTACGTTCCCCGAAGGGCGGCCCGTCATGGTCCTGCACGTCAGCTCCGCGAACTGCACCGATGAGGTCTCCACCCTCCTGGCCTTCCTGGAGGAGCAGCGGCAGGGCATCCGCAACGCCCTGCTCGGTCTCACCGACGAGCAGGCGGCGACCACTCCCAGCGCCAGCGAGCTCTCCCTCTCCGGACTGCTCAAGCACGTCACCGAGGTCGAGCAGAACTGGCTCGCGATGGCCGGCTGCGACATCGCTCCGATCCAGCGCACCGAGGCGGACTGGGGCGAGAGCTTCCGGCTGGTCCCCGAGAAGGGCGAGACGGTGGCCGGACAGCTCGACGCCTGGGCCGAAGTGGCCCGCAGGGGGGCCGAGTTCAGCCGCGCCGCCGACCTGGAAGCCACCTTCGCGCTGCCCGAGGCGCCCTGGTTCCCCAAGGAGGACGTCAGCCTGCGCTGGGTCCTGCTGCGCCTGATCACCGAGATGGCCCGGCACGCCGGCCACGCGGACGTCATCCGGGAGTCCCTGGACGGCAAGAGCTCCCACGAACTGGGCGAGTAGCCGGCGCGGGCGGCCCGGTCACCGGCCGAGGAGCGCCTCGCGCAGCTCCTCGGCCCGCCGCAGGTCGTCCCGTACGGCCCTGCGCTCGTCGTCCGCCAGCGGGACGGCCGCGGCCCGCTCCAGCAGAGCGGCGGCCCGCTCCGGCTCCCGGGACCGCATCGCCACGTCGGCGCGCATCACCAGCAGCCGTACCAGCTGGGCGGCCGTCGGCGTCTCGTCGGTGACCGCCAGCGCCCGGTCCAGCACCTTCGCGGCGCGCGGCAGGTCCTCCTTGGAGTCGGCGAACAGCGTCCCGTAGTGCAGCGCCCTGGCGAAGGTCTCCCGGGGCGCCTCGCCGTGCCCCTTGTCCTCGGCGATCTCCTGGCCGACGCGGACCGAGTTCCCGCCGGGGTCGGTCATCAGGAACTGCCGCATCCCGTAGCTCATGTCCTTCAGCGGCCCGATCCGCGGCAGCCCGCGCGCCGGGACGCGCCCGTACGCCTCCTTGAGGCCCGCCCGGAAGGCGGCGAAGAGGGCGTCCACGTCCTCGGTGACGACGTAGACCCCGGAATAGGACTGGGCGGGGTCGTACTCCTTCATCCCGAAGAACTGGAGCTCGATGCCGCCGCGCTGCACGACGGCGTACGGATACGGGCTCTTCTGCAGGAACGTGGTCGTGAAACCCAGTGCGGTGTAGAAGTCGACGACGGGCTGGATGGTCCGGCAGGGCAGCAGGGGAATCGTCTTCTCGGCCATGCCCGCCACTCTAATCAAATTTGACTACCGGGGGTGCGGTTTCGCGTGTTCCCGTGGGGGCTTGCACCTCACGCGACGTGAGGACCCAGGCTGGGGGACGTACCGAGGAAACCACCGAGGAGAGGGGAGCGGGCAGCCATGAGCCACGCCGTGGGACGGGTCGCCGAGGTCGCCGGAGTGACCGTGCGGACCCTGCACCACTACGACGCGATCGGCCTGCTCTCGCCGAGCGGACGCAGCCTCGCGGGACACCGGCGCTACAGCGACGGCGATCTCGACCGGCTGCAGCAGATCCTGTTCTACCGGGAGCTCGGCTTCCCTCTCGACCAGGTGGCGGCCCTGCTGGACGACCCGGACGCGGACCCGCGGGAGCACCTGCGGCGCCAGCACCGGCTGCTCACCGACCGGATCGGCAAGCTCCAGCAGATGGCCACCGCCGTCGAGACCGCCATGGAGGCACGGAAGATGGGCATCAACCTCACACCCGAGGAGAAGTTCGAGGTCTTCGGGGACTTCGACCCCGACCAGTACGCGGAGGAGGCGGAGCGGCGCTGGGGCGGCACGGAGCAGTGGCGCCGGTCGCAGCAGATCACCGCCGGCTACACCAAGGAGGACTGGAAGCGCGTCACCGACCGCTTCGACGCCTCGCACCACAAGATCGCCGGCCTGATGGCGGCGGGCGTCCCCGCCGACTCCGCGGAGGCGATGGACGCGGCGGAGGAGCACCGGCTGATCATCGCCTCCGACCACTACGACTGCTCGCACGAGATGCACGCCAACCTCGGCGAGATGTACGTGGCGGACGAGCGCTTCACGGCCACCTACGAGGCCATCGCGCCGGGCCTCGCGGTGTACCTGCGCGACGCCATCCTGGCCAACTCGCTGCGCCACCTGTAGCCGGCGGGTCCGCGGGGGCGGCGCGGGGCGGTCGAGGGCCCCTCGGGGAGCCGTCGGCGGGCCGTGCGCGCGGGGTGTGCTTTGAGCCGAGTTTCCGGGAAGCCGCTTTGCGCCGCTCTGCCCAGAGTGCACCCTGGGAGCCTTGGGGGAACCCGCCCCCGCCTCCGCGCGTTGGTACTTTTGGCCAGCCCACCGCAGACGATCAGACCTGGAGTCCGGAACTCGTGAATACGCTTGCGCTAGGACCGGCCTGGCTGGACCCGGACTATCTGCTGAACACGTTCGGCCTGTGGGGACTGCTCGCCATCGTCTTCGCCGAGTCCGGCCTGCTGATCGGATTCTTCCTGCCCGGCGACTCCCTGCTGTTCACCGCGGGCCTGCTGGTCACCACCAACAAGCTGGACACCCCGCTGTGGCTGCTCTGTCTGCTGATCGTGCTGGCGGCGGTGCTGGGTGACCAGGCCGGCTACCTCTTCGGCCGCAAGGTCGGACCCGCCCTCTTCAAGCGGCCGGACTCCAAGATCTTCAAGCAGGAGAACGTCCAGAAGGCGCACGAGTTCTTCGAGAAGCACGGCCCGAAGGCGCTGATCCTGGCCCGCTTCGTGCCCATCGTGCGCACCTTCACGCCGATCATCGTCGGCGTCAGCAAGATGAACTACCGCACGTTCATCACGTACAACGTCATCGGCGGCGTCCTGTGGGGCGCGGGCGTGACGCTGCTGGGCGCGGCGCTCGGCAACGTCGAGTTCGTCCACAAGAACATCGAGTACATCCTGATCGCCATCGTGCTGATCTCGGTCGTGCCGATCGTGGTCGAGGTGCTGAAGGCGCGCAGCCAGGCCAAGAAGGCCGGCCCGAAGCCGGCCGAGGAGGCCCCGGAGCAGCCGTACCCGGGCCGTTCCCCGCAGCACCCGGACGGGCAGGCCCCGCAGCAGTACGCGGGCCAGAACCAGCCGTACCCGGGCCAGCAGGCCCAGCAGCCCTACCCGGGCCAGCAGGCTCCGCAGGCCCCGCAGCCCTACCCGGGCCAGCAGCCTCCGCCGCCGTACCAGGGCCAGCCGTACGCCGACCAGTCCCAGCAGCACCCGGACCGGGCCCAGCCGTACGCCGACCAGGCCCAGCCCTACCCGGACCAGGCCCAGCAGTACCCCGGCCAGCAGCCGCCGCAGCCGCCGCAGCGCGGCCGGCACGCCAAGCGGTAGTCAGAAGTCCAGCACAAGGGGGCGGCCCGGACCGGGAAGGTCCGGGCCGCCCCCTTCGTACGTACTTCAGAATCCTCGCGTCCGCTTCGCCGCCCGCCGGGCCCCGCCCTCGCGCGAGCCCGGCACCCGCAGGAACAGCCGGAAGATCTCGCCTCCGAGGTTCACGCCGATCGCGATGGCCAGCGCGATGGCCGCCGCCTTGGACAGCGAGGCGAGGCCCGTGTTCAGTTCGTTCTGCGCGATGCCCAGCAGTCCGTAGTACGTCGCCGAACCGGGCAGCAGCGGCCCGATCGCCGCCGTCACGTACGGCAGCGCCGACGCGTACTGGTAGCGCGAGAAGAGCTGGCCGAAGAGGCCGACCAGGCCCGCCGCCACCGCCGTCGCCGCGACCGCGGAGATGCCTCCGACGACGTTCATCGCGCCGAACACGATCCAGGCGACACCGCCGTTCAGCGCCACCATGATCACCGTGCTGCGCTCCTGCTGGAGCAGGATCGCGAAGGCGAAGCACAGCGCGATCGACGCCAGGATCTGGATCACCGGCCGCGGCTGGACGTGCATCGTGGCGTCCGGGTGCAGGTTCGGGTTCAGCCCCGCGCCCACGTACAGCACGATCAGCACGCCCAGCACGATCGCGATGAAGAAGTACATGACTTCGAGCAGCCGCGCGGACGCGGTGATGTAGTAGCCGGTCAGCCCGTCCTGCACGCCCGCGACCAGCGCCCGTCCGGGCAGCAGGGCGAACAGCCCACCGGTGATCACCGCGGACGGCAGGATGCCGCCCACC
The DNA here is from genome assembly GCF_042874215.1 of Streptomyces sp. NPDC004111. Taxonomy (NCBI): domain Bacteria; kingdom Bacillati; phylum Actinomycetota; class Actinomycetes; order Kitasatosporales; family Streptomycetaceae; genus Streptomyces; species Streptomyces sp. NPDC004111. Next base: position 80,453 of record NZ_JBIAMU010000015.1, on the reverse strand, counting down.
ACGTTGTCCGGTACGAAGGCCAGCCCGACGCCCATCGCGGCCGGCGGCATCGCCGCCGCCACGAACTGGTAGAACTCCGGCAGCCCGCGCCCCGCGCACAGCCACGCCAGCCGGTCGCCCAGGATCGCCCCGATCGCCGCCGCGACGAACACGATCACCCCGCCGCCGACCAGCACCGAAGCCGAACCGGCGAGCAGCCCGCTGGCGCCCGACAGTGCCCAGCCCGGGTACGGGTGCCGGTTGCGGCGGATCTCCGCGAGGCGGCGGTACGCCTCCTCCAGGGTGACGTCGATGTCCTCGGCGGTGATGTCCGCGATCAGCCGGTAGACGCCCGCCAGCCGGGTGTAGTCGGTGCCCCGGCGCCGCACCGTACGGCTGGCGGTCACCGGGTCGTCGACGAGCGAGGGCTGGTAGGAGATGGTCAGCAGCGTGAAGGTGACGGTCGGCTCGCACCGGTCGAGCCCGTAGGCCCGGCTCACCGCGAACATGGCCGCCTCGACGTCCTCGGCGCCCTCGCCGCCCGCGAGCAGCAGCTCGCCGATGCGCAGCGTCAGGTCGAGCACGCGGGGGACGGCGGGCCCGGAGTCCTCGTCGTCACCGTGCCGCTGCACGCTGTCCGGTACGGGGCGGTCCCCGACCGGCATCCGCAGCAGGGTCCGCATCCGGTCCTGCCAGGGGGCCTCCTTGGTCAGCTTGACCACCGGTATGCCCTGCGCGGGGGTGAACGCGGGCGGGGAGCTCCTGGCGCTGTACGTCCGGGGGCTGTCGAAGCCGTTCCGCTTCTGTGCCGCGGTTCTGGGCACGTCGAAGGCGGAGCCCTCCTGGGCCGGCGGAGCCTCCGGTGTGAGCCCCTCCGGGAGCGCGAACTCCGAGGTCGGCTGGTCCTCCTCGACCACGGGCGCGGGCTTCAGCCCCTGCGGAAGCGCGAACTCCGAGGTGGTCGACTGGTCCTCGTCCGGCACCACCACGGGAATGGCCTGGGTCGCCCCGATGCCGGAGGTTGTGCTGGAGACGGCCCGCGGGGTCCGCACGGCACCGGACCTGGCCTCGGCCTTCGGACCGGGCCTGGCGTCGGCCTTCGCGTCGGCCTTCGCGTCGGCCTTCGGGCCGGGCTTGGCTTCGGCCTTCGCGTCGGTCTTCGGGCCCGGCTTCGTGTCGGACTTCACGCCGGATTTCGGGCCGGACTTCGCGTCGGGCTTCGGGCCGGAACCGGACCTGTCACCGGATGTCGCCCCGGACGGTGCCGAGAACGCGCTGTGGGCCTCGTCCGACTGCGGCTTGCGGTCCTCGGGCCCCTCGGCACCGGTACCGCCCCTGCCACGCTCCGCCTCCGCCACCACTCGCCTCTCTTCCGCCACTCCAGTCCCGGAGATGTCCGCCTGCCCAGTATGTTCACGAACTCACTCGCGGCGCCGCCCCACGGCCACCGCCGCCCCCGGCCGCCCCGCACACATGAGAGCGGGCGGCACCCCTCCTCGCAGAGGGTGTACCGCCCGCTCGCACGGACCATCGCGGTGCGACGTCAGTGGGCGCCACCCTGCGCCTCAAGGCGCTTGTACGAGGCCTCGATCTCGGCCTCGGCCTCGGTGCGGCCGACCCAGTCCGCACCCTCGACCGACTTGCCCGGCTCCAGGTCCTTGTAGACCTCGAAGAAGTGCTGGATCTCCAGGCGGTCGAACTCCGACACGTGGTGGATGTCGCGCAGGTGCTCCACGCGCGGGTCCGACGCCGGGACGCACAGCAGCTTGTCGTCGCCGCCGGCCTCGTCCGTCATGCGGAACATGCCGATGGCGCGGCACTTGATGACACAGCCGGGGAAGGTCGGCTCGTCGAGGATGACCAGCGCGTCCAGCGGGTCACCGTCCTCGCCGAGGGTGTTCTCGACGAATCCGTAGTCCGCGGGGTAGCTGGTCGAGGTGAAGAGGCGACGGTCCAGACGGATCCGGCCGGTCTCGTGGTCCACCTCGTACTTGTTCCGCGAACCCTTCGGAATCTCGATGGTGACGTCGAACTCCACGGGTGGCTCCTCCATGATCAACACAGTTTTCTCGGGTGTTGCGTCCTCCCGGAGGAAACCGACCCCCGGGGCCCCGGCCGAATGGGCCGGATGTGCCCCGCCAGGTGCTCTGCTCGCGCAAGACGCAGTGGTTAAGTGTCCCTCACGCAGACCTGTGATCGCGAAAGGGGCTGGTCCGCAGTGCCCAAGCTCAGAACCTGGCAGCTCACGGCGGGCTCCGCCGTGGCCGGACTGGCACTGGCGGCCGGTGCGGTGGCCGTGGCGGGGCCCTGGGACTCCGGTCAGCGTAAGGCCGAGCGGGAGCTGGCCGCCGCCCAGGACCGTACGGGTGGCGCACATCACGAATCCCCGCGCCCAGATCCGGCCGAACCGGACCCCGCGCCCAGTGCCGGCACCGTTCTCGGGGCGCTCGGCGCCGCCGCGCCGCCCGCCGGGGACGGCCGGTTCGCCAAGACCCTCGGGCCGCTCCTCGACAGTGCCGCGCTGGGGCAGCTGCGTACCGCCTCCGTCGTGGACGCGGCCACCGGCAAGCAGCTGTACGGGCGCGGGGAGCGCACCGCGATGACGCCCGCCTCCACCGTGAAGATCGCCACCACCGTCGCCGCGCTGTCAGCCCTCGGTCCCGACCACCGCATCGCGACCACCGTGCTGGCCACCGCCGACGGCAAGCGGATCGTGCTCAAGGGCGGCGGCGACCCGACGCTGGAGAAGGAGGGGCTGCGCGCCCTGGCCACCGACACCGCCCGCGCCCTGCGCGACCGCGGCGCGGGTCCCGTCTCCCTCGCGTACGACACCACGCTCTACACCGGCCCCGACATCCACCCCATCGGCGCCGGCAACGAGAACCTGGCCCGGGTCACCCCGCTGATGGTCAACGAGGGCCGCACCGACGGCACCCGCAGCGGCATCGGCGACCGCACCCCCGACCCGGCGGGCGACGCGGCCCGCGCCTTCGCCGCGGAACTGCGCGCACTGGGCGTGGAGCTGACCGGCGACCCGGTCGACGAGAAGGCCCCGGCCGACGCGGCACCGGTGGCCAAGGCGCTCTCCGCCCCGCTGTCCGCACTGGTCGAGCGGACCCTCACCAACAGCGACAACGACATCGCGGAGGCACTGGCCCGGCAGACGGCGCTGGCGGCGGGGGAGGAAGTGAGCTTCGAGGGCGCGGGCAAGGCGGTGTACGACACCCTGGCCGAGCTGGACCTGCCGGCCGAAGGGCTGCTCACCGGCGCCCGCTTCGCGGACGGCAGCGGCCTCGACCGCAACGACCGCGTCTCGGCGGCCCTGCTCACCGCCCTCCTCACCCGCGCCGCCGACCCGGCGCACCCCGAACTGCGCTCCGTGCTGACCGGGCTGCCGGTGGCGGGCTTCAGCGGCACCCTGAGCACCCGCTACGCGGGGGACACCGGCGGCACCGGCCTGGTCCGCGCCAAGACCGGCACCCTCAGCCACCTCAACACCCTCGCCGGCACCGTCGTCACCAAGGACGGCCGCCTCCTGGCCTTCGCCTTCCTCGCCGACGGCACCCCGGCCCCCGACCCCGCCCAGAAGGCCCTGGACACCCTGGCCTCCACGTTGACCACCCTTCCCTGACCCCGGCCGCCGCTCCCCGGACAACAGGTCGCCGGACCAGCCTCCCGGGTGGCCTTCGACAACGTACGGTTGACGCATGACGAGCATCGGTGGTGCGGAGATGGTCGACTGGAAGCTCGCGGTGGCGACCGCGACCCGACTGGTGAGGCCCGGACCCGACATCAGTCGGGACGAGGCCAGGGCGGTCGTCGCGGAGCTGCGCAGGCACGCCAAGGCGTCCGAGGAACACGTCCGGGCCTTCACCCGGATGATCCCCGAAGGAACCGAACCCGAGGACACCCCCGTTCTGGTCGTGGACCGGGCCGGCTGGGTCAAGGCCAACGTCGAGGGCTTCCGGGAGCTGCTCAAACCGCTCCTGGGGAAGATGCAGGAGCGGCGCGGCAACACCCCCGGCGGCGCGGTGCTCGGCGCCGTCGGCGGCAAGGTCACCGGCGTCGAGGTCGGCATGCTGCTGTCGTTCCTGTCCTCGCGGGTCCTCGGCCAGTACGAGACCTTCGCCCCGGTGGGCCGGGACTTCGCCGGCGGCTCGGGCGACGGCGGCCGGCTCCTGCTCGTCGCGCCGAACATCGTGCACGTCGAGCGCGAACTGGAGGTGGACCCGCACGACTTCCGGCTCTGGGTCTGCCTGCACGAGGAGACCCACCGCACCCAGTTCACCGCGGTGCCCTGGCTGCGCGACCACCTGGAGGGCGAGATCCAGTCGTTCCTCGGCGAGACCGAGGTGGACCCCTCGACGATCCTGGAGCGCTTCCGCGAGGCAGCCCAGGCCTTCGCCGGCAGCCGCCCGGAGGGCGAGGAGGGCGAGGACGGGCACAGCCTCGTCGAGCTGGTGCAGACCCCCGCGCAGCGCGAGATCCTCGGCCGGCTCACCGCCGTGATGTCCCTGCTCGAAGGCCACGCCGACTACGTCATGGACGGGGTCGGGCCGCAGGTCGTGCCGTCCGTCGCGGAGATCCGCGAGAAGTTCCAGCAGCGCCGTGCCAAGGGCGCGAGCCGGCTGGACCTCGCCCTGCGCAAGCTGCTCGGCATGGACGCCAAGCTGCGGCAGTACAAGGACGGCGAGCGGTTCGTACGGGCCGTGGTCGAGGAGGTCGGCATGGACGGCTTCAACCGGATCTGGACCTCGCCCAACACCCTGCCGACCAAGTCGGAGATCGCCAAACCGGCGGACTGGGTCGCGAGGGTGCACCGTAGAGGAGAAGCGTGATCCGGGTGCGTGCGACTGCAGGAACGGTAAGGGAAACGCCCGCTAAATCACCCATCCGAGGGACCGTAAGCGCTGGGTAGGCGTGCAATGCTCGGGTAACCGCTCGTTTCTGTCACCATCTACGCACTCTCCGTGACAGAGGCGCCTCCCTCCCGAGGCACCCCAACTCCACCGAAGGGCACCGGACATGGGTCCCCATCCTGCGGTCGCAGCGATACGCCTGGCGGTCCGCCGCGTACTCCACGACGTACTGAACGAACACAACCGCACCGCACAGCCGCGCACGGACGGGGGCTCCCCGCTCGTGCTCGTGGCGTGCTCCGGCGGCGCCGACTCCATGGCGCTGGCCTCCGCGCTCGCCTTCGAGGCGCCCAAACTGGGCATCCGGGCGGGCGGCGTGACCGTCGACCACAACCTCCAGGCGGGCTCCGGCACCCGGGCCGCCGAGGTCGTCACCCGGATGACCGCTCTCGGACTCGCCCCCACGGAGGCCGTCGCGGTGACCGTGGGCCGGGCCGGCGGGCCGGAAGCCGCCGCCCGCGACGCCAGGTACGCGGCCCTGGACGGCGCGGCCCTGCGGCACGGCGCCGCCGCGATCCTCCTCGGGCACACCCGTGACGACCAGGCCGAGACCGTCCTCCTGGGTCTCGCCCGCGGCTCCGGCACCCGCTCGCTCTCCGGAATGGCGGCCGTCTCGGGGGCGGCCGGGCGTTACCGCCGTCCCTTCCTCCAGCTCGACCGGCAGACCGCCCGCAAGGCCTGCATGGTCCAGTCCCTGCCCGTCTGGGACGACCCGCACAACACCGACCCCGCCTACACCCGCTCCCGGCTCCGCCAGGAGGGCCTGCCCGCGCTGGAGAAGGCGCTGGGCAAGGGCGTCGTCGAGGCACTCGCCCGGACGGCCCAGCTCTCCCGCGACGACGCGGACGCCCTCGACCACTGGGCCGCCGAGGCCTCCTCCTCCGTACGGGACGCCACCGGCCGGCTGGAGTGCGCGAAGCTCTACGCGCTGCCGCCCGCCGTGCGCCGCCGGGTGCTGCGCAGGGCCGTCGTCGAGGCCGGTTCCCCGGCCGGTTCGCTCTTCGCCCGGCACATCGAGGAGGTGGACCGCCTGATCACCGGATGGCGCGGGCAGGGGGCCATCAACCTCCCCGGCCGGGTGGAGGCTCAGCGGCAGGGTGGCAGACTGGTCATTCGGCAGGGCTGAAGTTCTACGAAAGTGATGCGGGTGGACGCGAACGACATGGGCACCGACCTCAAGTCGGTGCTCATCACCAAGGAAGAGATCGACGCGAAGCTGGCCGAGCTGGCCGCGAAGGTCGACGCGGAGTACGCGGGCAAGGACCTGCTCATCGTCGGAGTCCTCAAGGGCGCCGTGATGGTGATGGCGGACCTGGCGCGCGCGCTGTCCACCCCGGTCACGATGGACTGGATGGCGGTGTCGTCGTACGGCGCGGGCACCCAGTCCTCGGGCGTGGTCCGGATCCTCAAGGACCTGGACACCGACATCAAGGGCAAGCACGTCCTGATCGTCGAGGACATCATCGACTCCGGCCTGACGCTGTCCTGGCTGCTGTCGAACCTCGGCTCGCGCGAGCCGGCCTCCCTCAACGTGTGCACTCTGCTGCGCAAGCCGGAGGCCGCGAAGGTCGCCATCGACGTGAAGTGGGTCGGTTTCGACATTCCGAATGAGTTTGTCGTCGGATATGGCCTGGATTACGCCGAGAAGTACCGCAATCTTCCCTTCGTCGGGACCCTCGCGCCCCACGTCTACGGGGGCTGAGGCGTTCCGGTAGGGCCGAAGGACCCCTACCGGAGCAGTAGCGGGGAACCCTCGCGCAATTCCCGCCGTTGGAGCAGGGGAAGGCAGGTTTGTCAGCCGTCCCCTGCGGTCGCGGGTGACAATGCTGGGGTACCGTCCGAAGAACAGTCTTTTATTCAGCGGCATTTACCTACGGGCAGGAGGGACGGGGCGCAGTTCGCCCCGTATGGATGGACGTGAAGCGATACTTCCGTGGGCCGGTCATGTGGATCGTGCTGGCCGTCCTCGCCGTGGTCGTGCTGATGCAGGTCGTCGGCTCGTCTGGCGGCTACAAGACGGTCGACACCGGCAAGGTCATCCAGGCGATCGACAAGGACCAGGTCGACCAGGTCAAACTGACCACCGGTGACGAACAGATCATCAAGGTGCAGCTGAAGGGCGACCAGAAGGTCGACGACAGCTCCAAGATCCAGGCGAGCTACATCGGGGACCAGGGCTCCAAGCTCGCCGCGAAGCTCGACCAGAAGTACGAGGCGGGCAAGATCAAGGACGGGTACACCGTCACGCCGACGAAGCAGAACGCCTTCGTCGGGATCCTGCTCTCCCTGCTGCCCTTCGTCCTCATCGTCGTCGTCTTCCTGTTCCTGATGAACCAGATGCAGGGCGGCGGCTCCCGGGTCATGCAGTTCGGGAAGTCCAAGGCGAAGCTCATCACCAAGGACACCCCGAAGACGACCTTCGCCGACGTGGCGGGATCCGACGAGGCGGTCGAGGAGCTCCACGAGATCAAGGAGTTCCTCCAGGAGCCGGCGAAGTTCCAGGCCGTCGGCGCCAAGATCCCCAAGGGCGTGCTGCTGTACGGCCCGCCCGGTACCGGCAAGACGCTCCTCGCGCGCGCCGTCGCCGGCGAGGCGGGGGTCCCCTTCTACTCCATCTCGGGCTCCGACTTCGTCGAGATGTTCGTGGGTGTCGGCGCCTCGCGCGTCCGCGACCTCTTCGAGCAGGCCAAGGCGAACGCCCCGGCGATCGTCTTCGTCGACGAGATCGACGCCGTCGGCCGCCACCGCGGCGCCGGCATGGGCGGCGGTCACGACGAGCGCGAGCAGACGCTCAACCAGCTGCTCGTCGAGATGGACGGCTTCGACGTGAAGGGCGGCGTCATCCTGATCGCCGCCACCAACCGCCCGGACATCCTCGACCCGGCGCTGCTGCGTCCGGGCCGTTTCGACCGGCAGATCGCGGTCGACCGTCCGGACATGCAGGGCCGTCTGGAGATCCTCAAGGTCCACCAGAAGGGCAAGCCGGTCGCCAAGGACGTCGACCTGGGCGCGGTTGCCCGTCGTACGCCCGGCTTCACGGGCGCGGACCTGTCGAACGTGCTGAACGAGGCCGCGCTGCTCACCGCGCGCAGCAACCAGAAGCTGATCGACAACCACATGCTCGACGAGGCGATCGACCGCGTCGTGGCCGGCCCGCAGAAGCGGACCCGGATCATGTCCGACAAGGAAAAGAAGATCACCGCGTACCACGAGGGCGGTCACGCCCTGGTCGCGGCGGCCTCGCCGAACTCGGACCCGGTCCACAAGATCACGATCCTGTCGCGCGGCCGGGCCCTGGGTTACACCATGGTGCTCCCGGACGAGGACAAGTACTCGACCACCCGCAACGAGATGCTCGACCAGCTGGCGTACATGCTGGGTGGCCGCGCCGCCGAGGAACTGGTCTTCCACGACCCGACCACCGGCGCCGCGAACGACATCGAGAAGGCCACCGGTACGGCCCGCGCGATGGTCACCCAGTACGGCATGACCGAGCGCCTCGGCGCGATCAAGTTCGGCGGCGACAACACCGAGCCCTTCCTGGGCCGGGACATGACGCACCAGCGCGACTACTCCGAAGAGGTCGCGGCTCTCGTCGACGAAGAGGTCAAGAAGCTCATCGAGACCGCGCACAACGAGGCGTGGGAGATCCTGGTCGAGAACCGCGACGTCCTCGACAACCTGGTTCTGGCCCTCCTGGAGAAGGAGACGCTGAACAAGGAGCAGATCGCCGAGATCTTCGAGCCGATCGTGAAGCGCCCGGCCCGCCCCGCGTGGACCGGCTCCTCCCGGCGCACCCCCTCCACCCGGCCTCCGGTGCTCTCGCCGAAGGAACTGGCGCTCACCAACGGTGCCGCCAACGGCGTGACGCCCGCGATCACCTCGGTGACCAAGGACGCCCCGCAGGCCGACGCGGTCCCGGAGGACCGTCCGGAGAACAGCTAACCCCTCCGTCGCCGGGGTCACACCCGGCCCGGAATGGATGCCGCGACCCCCAGGTTCTAGCCTGGGGGTCGCGGCATTTCCGCAGTGACATTCATTTGGGCCGCGCGGAGAACCACAGGAACGAGGCACTGATGACCGACCCGGTGACGCTGGACGGCGAGGCCACCATCGGCGAGTTCGACGAGAAGCGGGCCGAGAACGCGGTCCGCGAACTCCTCATCGCCGTCGGCGAGGACCCGGACCGCGAGGGCCTGCGGGCCACTCCGGGGCGGGTGGCGCGGGCCTACAAGGAGATATACGCCGGTCTGTGGCAGAAGCCCGAGGACGTCCTGACGACGACGTTCGACCTCGGCCACGACGAGATGGTCCTGGTGAAGGACATCGAGGTCATGTCCAGCTGTGAGCACCATCTGGTGCCGTTCCACGGGGTCGCGCACGTCGGGTACATCCCGTCCGCCGACGGCAAGATCACCGGTCTGTCGAAGCTGGCCCGCCTGGTGGACGTCTTCGCCCGCCGCCCCCAGGTCCAGGAGCGGCTGACCACCCAGATCGCCGACTCGCTGATGGAGATCCTGGAGCCGCGCGGGGTGATCGTGGTCGTGGAGTGCGAGCACATGTGCATGACGATGCGCGGGGTGCGGAAGCCGGGGGCGAAGACGATCACCTCGGCGGTGCGCGGGCAGCTGCGGGATCCCGCGACGCGTGCGGAGGCGATGAGCTTGGTGATGGCGCGCTGAGGGGGCAGCGGGAGCGCCCCGGGGCGTGTCAGGGGGCCTGGCCGGGGGCGTCCGGGGCGGGGCCGGGGGGCGTCCGGGGCGGGGTGAGTGCGGTTCCGCTCGGGCCGCCCCTCTTGCTCGCCCGTTCCGCCCCCGGGGGCCTTGCCGCCCGAGGGGGCTCTCGGCGGGCGCCCCGCCGCCCGGGGTGGGCGGGAGAGCGTGGGGCCGGTCAGGTGGTGGGGGCGGGGGAGTGGTCTTCGTCTTCGGGGAGGCGCAGGACGCGTTCCAGGAAGAAGGCGGCGGCGATCACCGCGGCGGCGGCCAGTACCGAGAGGCCCGAGTAGAGGGCCTGGGTGCGGCGCATCGGGAGGTCCAGGCCGTCCAGCAGGAAGTGGACGCCGAGGCCGCCGTACACGCCCGCCACCAGGGCCGAGACCAGCGCGCTCGCCTGGCCGAAGACGACCGCGCGGGCCGCCAGCATCGGGTCGACGCCCTTTGCCTCGGGCCGCCGCTCCCGCTGGGCGCGCAGGCGGGCGCGCAGGGCGAGCGCGGTGGCCAGCAGGACCGCCGCGATCAGGGCCAGCACGACCGGGGCCGCGACCGGCACCCCGGGCAGGGTGTCGATCGAGGCCCAGAGCCGGGCGCCCGCCCAGGACAGCACGCCCGACACGGCGAACACGCCGGCCAGCACCCCGAGCCGTAGTTGCTTCACGAGGTCTCGTTCTCCGTCGGGTCGTGGGCCGGTTCCATGCTCGTACAACGCCTATTCGGGCAGTCGGAGTTCCAGATCGACGCGCGGGAGTACGCCGTCGGTGCCGATGCCGGTCAGGAGGTCGGCGACCGCGCCGCGGCCCGGGACGACCGCCTCGGGGTCCACGTCGTGCCACGGGGCGAGCACGAAGCCGCGCTCGTGGGCCCGCGGGTGCGGCAGGGTGAGGACCGGGTCGTCGGAGACGACATTGGCGTACGAGACGATGTCCACGTCGATGGTGCGCGGACCCCAGCGCTCCTCGCGGACCCGGTCGAAGGCCTCCTCGATGGCCTGGCCGCGCTCCAGGAGCGAGGACGGCGGGAGGGTGGTCTTCACCAGGATCACCGCGTTGAAGTACGAGGGCTGGGAGCCGGGGTCGACGCCCCACGGCTCCGTCTCGTACACCGGGGAGACCGCCTTGACGCGGACGCCCGGGGTGTCCTCCAGGAGGTCCACGGCGCCCTGGAGGGTCTCCAGCCGGTTGCCCAGGTTGCTGCCGAGGCCGATGACCGCCCATTTGGGGTTGGAGAGGGTGATGTCGGCGGCGTCCACCTGCTCCGTCACGGAGGCGGGCACCGGCTGGACGGTGGGGTCGCTGTGCATGGGGTTCATACGCGGCTCCGGGTGATGGTGATGGTGACGTCGTCGAAGGGGACGGTGATCGGGGCGTCCGGCTTGTGGACGCACACCTCGACCTCGTCGACCCCCTCGTGCTTGAGGCACTGCTGGGCGATCCGCTCGGCGAGCGTCTCGATCAGGTCGACCGGCTCGCCCTGCACGACCTCCACGACCTCCTCGGCGACCACGCCGTAGTGGACGGTCTTCGTCAGGTCGTCGTCGGCGGCGGCGGGACGGGTGTCCATGCCGAGCACGACGTCCACGATGAAGGTCTGGCCCTCTTCGCGTTCCCTCGGGAACACGCCGTGGTGCCCGCGGGCCTTGAGGCCGCGCAGCGCGACACGATCCACGCGAATCACTCCTGCTGTTCGTAGTAGAAGGGCTCCGTGCCGCATGCGGTCGGCACCTCACCTGGATCGAATCTACCTGCGAGCACCGACAGCCCCCGCTCGCGGGGCCGTGGACGCTACCGGAGGAACCTGTGGGGCGGGTCCTTCCGAGGCTCATCTTCCAAGGCCCCTACCCATTCAGGAGGAGGAATCGTCGTCCTCGGCGTCCTCGTCCGCATCGGCCAGTACGGGGGACCCGTGGTGCGCCCACAGCCGCCAGCCGTCCGGGGTGCGCCGGAACACATTGGTCGCCACCACCAACTGTCCCACCAGCGGCCCCAGTTCGCCGCTCTCCTCGGCGGGACCGCCGCTCAGGATGTTCTCCGTGCAGGTGGCCAGGGCGGTGTCGCCCATCACCGAGACCTTCACGTCGGTGAGGAAGAACTGGATGTATTCGGTGTGCGCCATGATCAGCGCGTACGACCGCAGCACCTCGCCCCGCCCGGAGAGCACCGGCCAGCCGGGGTGCACGCAGGAGATGTCGTCGGCGAGCCAGAGCGCGGAGAGCTCCTCGAAGTCGCCGCGCTCCAGGCACTCGTAGAAGGCGGTGTTGGCGAGTTCGACCTGTTCGGCGTCGGTGCCGCGGGGCGTCACTTGGCGCCCGCCACGGCACGCGCGACCCGGACGGCGTCCGCGGTGGCCCGTACCTCGTGGACCCGGACGGCCCAGGCGCCCTCGTGGGCGGCGATGGCGGAGACGGCGGCGGTCGCGGCGTCGCGCTCGCGGGCCGGCGGCGGGGCGGCGCCCTCCCCGGCCAGTACGGCGCCCAGGAAACGCTTGCGGGAGGCGGCCACCAGCAGGGGGAGGTCCAGGGCGCGCAGCTCGCCCAGGTGGGCCAGCAGGGCGAGGTCGTGCTCGGCCCGCTTGGCGAAGCCGAGGCCGGGGTCGACGACCAGGCGCTCGGGGGCGATGCCGCCCGCGACGACCGCGTCCACCCGGGCGCGCAGCTCGGCGAGCACTTCGCCGACCACGTCGTCGTACACCGCGAGGCTGTTCATGTTCTCGCTGAAGCCGCGCCAGTGCATGACGACGAACGGGACCTCGGCGGCGGCGACCGCCCGGATCATGTCCGGGTCGGCGAGGCCGCCGCTGACGTCGTTGACCAGCACCGCGCCGGCGGCGACTGCCTGCTCGGCGACGGCCGCGCGCATGGTGTCCACGGAGACGGTGACGCCCTCGGAGACCAGGCCGCGCACCACGGGCACGACCCGCTTGAGCTCCTCGTCGGGGTCCACCCTGCTGGCGCCGGGGCGGGTGGACTCGCCGCCCACGTCGACCAGGTCGGCGCCCTCGGCGACCAGGGCGAGGCCGCGCTTGACGGCGGCTGCGGTGTCGAACCAGCGGCCGCCGTCGGAGAAGGAGTCGGGCGTCACATTGACGACGCCCATGACCGCACAGCGGTCCCACTCCGGCAGTCCTTCCGGCAGTCCTTCTGCGGGGCGCGTGCGCAACGTACTCATACGACCAGCCTAGGCGTCAGCCGGTGCTCCCCGAACCGCCCGTACCGTGCGGGAAGACCCTGCCGAGGAGCGCGTACAGGGCGCCGCGGTCGGCGTCGTCCAGGGTGTCCAGGGCGCCGAGCGTGCCGTGCATCCGGGCCCGGACGGTGTCGATGGTCTCCTCGCCGAGCGCGGTCAGTACGACGTTCTTGACCCGGCGGTCGGTGGCGCTGGGCTCGCGGCGCACCAGTTCGCGCTTCTCCAGCCGGTCCACGATGCCGGTGATGTTGGAGGCGTCGCAGGCCAGCGTGGTGGCCAGGGCCCGCATCGGGGCGGGGGCGCCGCGCAGCACGCTGAGTGCCTTGGCCTGGCTGGGGGTGAGCCCGACGGTGGCGGCGGCGAGGGTGAAGTCGCCGTAGTAGAGCCCGAAGGACGTGGCCAGCCGCTCGATGAGCTCGGCCGTCGTCGGGGCCGTCCCGGAGGACGGAGGGGAGTTGGCTGCCATGACACGCAGTGTACGCCGGGAAACTTGACCATCTCAAACATTGAGGTTTACGGTCGAAGGGAATTACTTGAGATTGTCCACCTTTGATCCACCGTGACTGGAGTGTTCGCCATGAAGGCCATCTCGTACCGCGCATACGGCAGCCCCGACGTCCTGGAGTACGGCGAGCGCCCGATGCCCAAGCTCGGCCCCGACTCGGTGCTGGTCAAGGTCCGCGCGGCCTCGGTGAACCCGGTCGACTGGAAGGTCCTCGGCGGCTACCTCGACCCGGTGCTGGACGCCGTCTTCCCGGTCGTGCCGGGCTGGGACGTGGCGGGGGTCGTGGAGCGGGCGGGCGCCGCGGTGACCGAGTTCGCGCCCGGCGACGAGGTCGTGGGGTACGTACGGGAGGACTTCGTCTCGCGGGGCACCTTCGCGGAGTACGTCGCCGCCCCGGTCCGCACCCTGGCCCGCAAGCCCGCGGGCACGAGCTTCGAGGAGGCGGCCGGGCTGCCGCTGGCCGGCCTCACCGCGTACCAGGCGCTGAACCGCAGCCTGAAGGTGCGGGCGGGGGAGAAGGTGCTGGTGCACGCGGCGGCCGGCGGCGTCGGCTCGCTCGCCGTGCAGATCGCGCGGGCCCAGGGCGCGGAGGTCGTCGGGACGGCGGGCGAGCACAACCACGCGTACGTGCGGTCGCTGGGCGCGACGCCGGTGACGTACGGCGAGGGCCTGGCGGAGCGGGTGCGCGCGGTGGCCCCGGACGGGGTGGACGCGGTGCTCGACCTGGTCGGGGGCGAGGCGCTCCAGGTGTCGCCGCAGCTGCTCGCGGAGGGCGGCCGGCTGGCGTCCGTCGCGGACGGGGCGGTCACCGGGCTCGGTGGCGACTACGTCTTCGTACGGCCGGACGCGGCGGACCTGGCGGCGCTGGGCGGGCTGGTGGAGCGGGGGGAGCTGAAGGTGGAGGTGGCGGCGGTGTATCCGCTGGAGCGGGTGGCGGATGCCTTCCGGGAGAGCATGGGTGGGCATACGCGGGGGAAGATCGCGATCAAGGTGGCTTGAGGGGGGGCCTTGAGCGGCGGCGGGGGGCGTGTCTGGGGCGAGGCGGGGTGTTCGGGGTGCGTGTCTGGGGCGGGGCGGGCGCGTGTCCGGGGCGGGGGGCGAGGTGTGCGGCTCCGCCGGGGGCCGCCCCCTTGCCCGCCCGTTCCGCCCCCGGGGGGCGGCCCCGCCGCCCAAGGGGGCTCGGCGGGCGGCCTCGCCGCCCAAGGGGGCGGGGGAGCGAGAGGGGCGGCCCCGCCGCCCAAGGGGGCGGGGGCCTTGGGGGTCAGGCGCTTGGGGTGTTGGGGAGGGGGGTGGGGTCCATGTGGGCGCAGGGGTGGGGTTCGCGCTTGGCGGAGGACTTGCGGGCGAACGGGCGGGGCAGGCCCAGCGTGACGAAGCCCTCCGCCTGCATCGCCGCGAAGCCGATCCGGGGCAGGTCGCGGGTGGTGCGGAAGACCACGAAGCGCGGCTCCCAGCGCGGCCGGAACTTGGCGTTGAACTTGTACAGCGACTCGATCTGGAACCAGCGGGAGAGGAAGACGAGGAGACCCCGCCAGCCGCGCAGCACCGGCCCGGCGCCCAGCTTCTCGCCGCGGGCGAGCGCCGAGCGGAACATCGCGAAGTTCAGCGAGACCTTCTTGATGCCGAGCCCGGGGGCGGCCGTCAGGGAGGCGACGATCAGCAGCTCGTTCATGCCGGGGTCGGCGGCGCGGTCGCGGCGCATCAGGTCCAGGGACATCCCGTCGGGGCCCCACGGCACGAAGTGGAGCACCGCCTTGATGTCGCCGTAGGGGCCCGGCTGGGCGCCCTCCTCGTCGGCCTTGTGGGCGGTGGCGATGAAGCAGTCCTCGTCGCCCGGCTCGCCGACCCGGCCCAGCGCCATCGAGAAGCCGCGCTCGGTGTCCGTGCCGCGCCAGTCCGCCGCCGCCCGGCGGATCCGCTCCAGCTCCTCCTGGTCGAGGTCGCCGACCCGGCGCACCCGGGTCTCGTAACCGTTGCGCTCGATCCGCTTCACCATCTGCCGCACATTGCGCATCGCGCGCCCGGAGAGGGAGAAGTCGGGTACGTCGACGACGGCCTCGTCGCCCAGCTCCAGCGCGTCGAGACCGGTCTCGCGGGTCCACACCTCGCCGCCGGTCTCCGAGCAGCCCATCACGGCCGGCGTCCAGGAGTGAGCCTTCGCCTCGTCCATGAACCGCTCTATGGCGCCGGGCCAGGCCTCGACGTCACCGATCGGGTCGCCCGAGGCGAGCATCACACCGGAGACGACCCGGTAGGTGACCGCCGCCTTGCCGCTCGGCGAGAAGACGGCCGCCTTGTCGTGGCGCAGCGCGAAGTGGCCCAGCGAGTCGCGGGCGCCGTGCCTCTCCAGCAGGGCGCGCAGCCGTACCTCGTCCTCCTCGGTGAGGCGGGCGGCCGGGTGCTCGGGGCGCAGCGCCAGGTACAGGGTGGTGATCGCGGTGAGCCAGCCGAGCGCGCCGAGCGAGTAGCCGACGGTCCAGGAGACCTGGCCGCCGTACGAGACGGGGCCCTCCATGCCGACCAGGCCGTACAGCACGTGCTGGAGGCGGTCGGGCAGGCCCGGGTTGCCGATGACCCGGCCCGGGTGCGAGCTGACGATCAGCAGGCCGAGCGCGATCGAGCCGGCACCCATCAGGACGAAGTTCGCGAGCGCCTTCCAGCGGCTGCGCGGGTCGGGCAGCGCGGCGAACTCACTCCGGTGGACCAGCAGCAGCACGAGAAGTGCGAGCGCGATCAGGACGCCCAGAACGGAGTGGCGGTACGCGTACTGGGCGACGGCGCCGACCGGCAGCAGGATCACCGCGGAGCGCCAGGCGCGGCGCTTGCGGCGTTTGAGGCCGTGCGCCAGGAGCAGCAGCAGAATGCCCACGGTCAGTGAGAAGGCGGCGGCGAAGGGCCCGAAAGTACCGGGCAGCACCTCGGCGATGCTGTGCATCCGGCTGTGCCGGAAGCGGGGGAAGACTCCTGCAGCGATGTCGAGCAGTCCGACGAGGGTGACGGCCGCGCCCACCAGCGCGGGGACCTTCTCGGCTCGCGGTCCCCGAAGGATCCGCCGCACCCGATCCGGAACCGCTCCGGACTTATCCCCATCTATTCTGATTGACATCGCTTCCCGAGGTTTTCGCGAGGGGTTTTGTGCCCGCGGAACTTGGAGAAGGTCCGTCCGGGCAATGTGCGTCCACTAGGACGGTGCTTCCGGGGGGTGGGTTCACTCGGCTCTCAGGAATTTCTCATCCAGGAAGTAACGATCTCGTCATGGGTCTCACCAGTACCAAGGTTCTCGCGCTCGCTGTAGTGATCGCGGTCCTGCTCTTCGCCGCCACCGTCTGGCTCTGGCCGCGCCTCTCGGGCCGCAACTGGAGGGCCGTCCTCGGCCGGGTCGGCATGCTTCTGGTGACCCAGCTGGCGCTGTTCGCCGCGGTCGGGCTCGCCGCGAACAAATCGTTCCTCTTCTACGGGTCCTGGGCCGACCTCTTCGGCCAGGAGGAGGGCATGGGCGTGGTCGTCGACCACGCGCAGGGCGGCGGCAAGCAGGCCCAGCTGATCGGCACGCGCGCCATGGACGTGCCCGGCGGCAACAAGCCGTCCGTCGGCGGCCAGATACAGGAGGTCCGGATCGAGGGCCGCGAGTCCAAGATCGCCAGCCCGGCCTTCGTGTACCTGCCGCCGGAGTACTTCCAGCCCAAGTACGCCAAGAAGAACTTCCCGGCCACCGTCGTCCTGACCGGCTACCCGGGCACCGCGATGAACCTGATCAAGGGGCTGCGCTACCCGCAGACCGCCCTGATGCAGGCCCGCGCGGGCAAGGCGCAGCCGATGATCATGGTGATGATGCGGCCGACCGTCGCCCCGCCGCGGGACACCGAGTGCGTGGACATCCCGAACGGCCCGCAGACCGAGACGTTCTTCGCCAAGGACCTGCGCCAGGCCATCTCCGACGCGTACCGGGTCGGTACGAAGCCGGAGAACTGGGGCTTCATGGGGAACTCCACCGGCGGCTACTGCGCGGTGAAGATCGCGATGCAGCACCCGGACAAGTTCGCCGCCGGCGCGGGCCTCTCGGCGTACTACAAGGCGGCCGACGACCCGACGACGGGCGACCTCTTCGGCGGCGACCCGAAGCTGAAGCAGCGGGCCGACCTGCTGTGGTCGCTGGACAACCTGCCGGCCCCCAGGACGTCGCTGCTGCTCACCACCAGCAAGAAGGGCGAGGACAACCTCAAGCCGACGCTGAAGTTCATCGAAAAGGTGAAGCCGCCGACGCGGGTGTCCTCGATCACGCTGAACAGCGGCGGGCACAACTTCAACACCTGGAAGCGGGAGATCCCGGCGGCGGTGGAGTGGCTGAGCAAGAAGCTCACCGCCTGACGCGCGCTTAGCGGCGCGGGTACGGGAGCGAGGGCGCGGGGCGGTGACGCTCCGCGCCCTCGCACGTGGGGCCCCCGGGTTCCGGCCGCTGGTGCGTGCGGCTCCCGGGGTCCGGCCGGTGGTGCGTGCGGCCCCCGGGGTCCGGCCGGTCGCGCGCCCGGTCTCCGGGACCCGGCCGGTCAGCCGACCGTTTCCACGTCCACCTCGGTACGGGAGACCTTCCGCCCGTCCGCGTCGATCGAGCGCCGCAGCGCCTCGTGCAGCCGGGCCGGGGTCAGCACTCCCAGGAAGCGGCCCTCGCTCGCCTCGTCGATGACCGCGATCCAGCCCGCGTCGTGCTGGAGCATCGTGGCGAAGGCCTGCTTGAGGGACGCGCCGACCGGCAGCCACGCCTCCATGCGGCGGGCGTGCTCGCGCACCGTACCGCCGGAGCCGGTGGCGTCCGCCGGGATCCAGCCGTGCAGGTTGTCCTCGCCGTCCAGGACGACCGCCCAGCGGGCGCCCTCGGCGGACAGCCGGGCGGTGGCCGTCGTCAGCGGGTCGTCGAGGTGCACGACCGGCGGCTGGTCGAGGTCGGACTCCTCGATGGGGGTGACCGACAGCCGCTTGAGGCCGCGGTCGGCGCCGACGAAGTCCGCGACGTACGGGGTGGCGGGGGCGCCCAGGACCGCCGCGGGGGCGTCGAACTGCTCGATGGTGCCCTGGCCGTAGACCGCGATCCGGTCGCCGAGGCGTACCGCTTCCTCGATGTCGTGGGTCACGAACAGGACGGTCTTGCGCACCTGGGACTGGAGCTTGAGGAACTCGTTCTGGAGGTGCTCGCGGACCACCGGGTCGACGGCGCCGAAGGGTTCGTCCATGAGGAGGACGGGCGGGTCGGCGGCCAGGGCGCGGGCGACGCCGACGCGCTGGCGCTGGCCGCCGGAGAGCTGCTCGGGGTAGCGGGAGCCGTAGACGGAGGGGTCGAGGCCGACCAGGTCGAGGAGTTCGGCGGCCCGCGCACGGGCCTGCGAGCGCTTCACACCCAGGAGGTGCGGGACGGTCGCCGTGTTGTCGAGGACCGTTTTGTGCGGGAAGAGGCCGACCTGCTGGATGACGTAGCCGATCCGGCGCCTCAGTTCGACGGGATCGACGCCGGATATGTCCTCGCCGTCGAGCAGGATGCGCCCCTCGCTCGGTTCGATCAGCCGGTTGACCATCTTCATCGTGGTGGTCTTGCCGCAGCCCGACGGCCCGACGAGCGTGACGAGTTCACCCGCGGCGACCTCGAAGGACAGGTCGTCGACGGCCGTCGTGCCGTCGGCGTAGCGCTTGGTGACGTGCTCGAACCGGATCATGGGGCCCCATTGTGACGGTTGGTGACGGAAGTTGTGTGAAGGGCGTGTTGCCGGGATGTGGCGGCCCGAAGCGGTTGTCAGTGCCCCGGGCTATGGTCTTGAACATACGTTCTCGGGCGACTGGAATCGGCCTGACGGGGGAGGTGGGGACGTGTGAGCGAACAGAGCTGTCTGGTGACGAACGACTGGATATGCGGGGAGTACCTGCGCTCCCGCAGCCAGGAGCTGATCGACGCCACCGTCCAGCACATCGGGATCACCGTGGCCTCGGTGCTGATCGGGCTGGCCGTCGCCTTCCCGCTCGCCCTGCTGGCCCGGCGCAGCAAGCGCCTCGCCGGACCCGTGCTGGGACTGACCACTGTCCTGTACACGGTGCCCTCGCTGGCGATGTTCTCGCTGCTGCTCCCGCTGTTCGGGCTCTCCTCCGCGCTGGTGATCACCGGCCTGGTGCTGTACTCGCTGACGATCCTCGTGCGGAACATCCTGGCCGGGCTGGAAGCCGTCCCCGAGGAGGCCCGGGAGGCCGCGCGCGGCATGGGATACGGGCCGTGGCGGATGCTCTGGGAGGTCGAACTGCCGCTCGCGCTGCCGGCCCTGATGGCCGGGCTGCGCATCGCCACCGTCTCTACGGTCGCGCTCACCACGGTCGGCTCCATCGTCGGCCGGGGCGGCCTGGGCAACCTCATCGAGGACGCGCTGCCCACCTTCTTCAAGGCCCAGGTGCTCGCCGCCTCCGTGCTGTGCGTCCTGCTCGCCCTGGTGGCGGACCTGCTGCTGCTCGGGGTGCAGCGGCTGCTGACGCCGTGGACCCGGGTGCACAAGGTCCGGCGCGAACCGCTGGCGGACCGAATACGCAAGACTTCTGCGGCTGTTGAGGCGGGCTGATCGCGATGGGTGTGCTCGGCGAGGCCTGGACCTGGCTGATGACCGGCTCCAACTGGTCGGGGGACGGCGGCGTCCTCAACCGGCTGACGGAGCATCTCTACGTCAGCGGGGTCGCGCTCCTCATCGCCTGCGCGCTCGCGCTGCCCACGGCCTTCCTGCTCGGCCACCTCGGCAAGGGGGGTGCGCTCGCGGTCAACATCTCCAACGTGGGGCGCGCCGTCCCGGTGTTCGCGGTGCTCGCGCTCTTCATGGTCTCGCCGCTGCGCTCGGCCGGCTACGTACCGACGATCATCGCGCTGGTGCTGTTCGCCGTGCCGCCGCTGCTGACCAACGCCTACGTCGGCATGCGGGAGGTGGACCGGGCCGTGGTCGAGGCCGCGCGCGGCATGGGGATGGACGGCCGGCAGCTCTTCGTCCGGGTCGAACTGCCCCTCGCCTATCCGCTGGTGATGACCGGGCTGCGGTCGGCGGCCGTCCAGGTCGTGGCCACCGCCTCGATCGCGGCGATGGTCGGCCAGGGCGGGCTCGGGCGGATCATCACCGCCGGGTTCAACACGTACGACACCGCGCAGGTCGTCGCCGGCGCGATCCTCGTGGCGCTGCTCGCGCTGCTGGTGGAGGGGGCGCTCGTGCTGCTCGGCCGGCTCTTCTCCCCGCTGCGCAAGACCGTCTGACAGTCCCTTTGTCCCTTTCCTGCACCCTCGTGCATTTCCTGGATGGTGAACCCTCATGAGCAAGACCTCACGCCTCGCGGGTGCGGTAGTCGGCCTGGTGGCCCTGACCGGGTCGCTCGCGGCCTGCGGCGGTGACAGCCTGGAGAGCAAGGGCAAGCCCGGCGGCGGGTCCTCCGACGCCGCGGCCGGCGGCAAGAAGGGCTCCCTGGTGGTCGGTGCCGCCGCCTTCACCGAGTCCAAGGTGCTCGCCGAGCTGTACGCACTGGTCCTCAAGGACGCCGGGTACGGCGCCTCGGTGACCGTGGTGAAGAACCGCGAACTGTACGAGCCCTCGCTGGAGAAGGGCGAGATAGACGTCGTACCGGAGTACGCGGCGACCCTCACCGAATTCCTCAACGCCAAGGTGAACGGCGCCAAGGAGGCGGAGAAGAAGCCGCTGGCCTCGCCCGACGTGAAGGCCACCGTCGCCAACCTGGAGAAGCTGGCGGGTCCGCTCGGGCTGAAGGTGCTGCCCGCGGGCGAGGCCGTCGACCAGAACGCGTTCGCCGTCACCAAGGAATTCGCCGCCAAGAACAAGCTCAAGACGCTTTCCGACCTGGGGAAGTCCAAGATCAAGGTGAAGATCGCGGCGGGCGACGAATGCGAGATACGGCCGTTCTGCGCGCCGGGCCTGAAGTCGAAGTACGGAATCGACGTCGCCGGTATCGACCCCAAGGGCGTCGGCACCCCGCAGTCCAAGCAGGCCGTCAAGGACGGTGAGGACCAGCTCGTCCTCACCACCACCACGGACGCCACCATCGACAGCTTCGGCCTCGTCTTCCTGGACGACGACAAGAAGCTCCAGAACGCGGACAACCTGCTGCCCGTGGTCAACGCGAAGAAGGCGGGCGACCCCGCCGTCGCGGAGGCGCTCGGCAAGCTCACCAAGGTTCTGACCACGGCGGATCTCGGTGAACTCAACCGCAAGGTCGACATCGAGCGCGCCAAGCCGGCCGATGCCGCGAAGGCCTATCTGGAGTCGAAGGACCTCATAAAGAAGTAGCGGGGCGGCAGTTGGGGCACCGCCCGGACCGAATGCGGACCGGCCCGTCAACGGCACCGGAACGATTCCCGGGTAACCGCACGGGAACAGATTGCCGGGCGGTGCCCCATACGTGTCTTGCGCACGGTAAATTTCGGGCCATGCCACGTGGACGCCACCGCCATTCCCCGCCCCTGCACAAACTGCTCCCCCCGTCGGCGGTCGCGGGCGGCTCACTCGTGTGTGCCGCCGGTGCCTGGTTCGTGGCGGATCCCGTGGTGCTGCGGATACTCGTCGCCGCCGCGGCCGCCGCAGCCGTCACCGGCGCGGCCCTGATGCGCAACTGGGACCGCACGGCCGGCCGCAAGGTCGCCGAGCTGAACCGGGCGCGCGAGGCCGACGGCTGGAAGACCGAGGAGCGCATCGCGGACATCGAGGGCGACCTTGAGGAGTCGCGCGCCCTGCGGGTCAGGCTGGAGGCCAAGCTGCGCGCCAAGCGGGTGGAGCTGGCCGGGCTGCGCAACGAGCACGCCGCGCTGCTGCGCCGGTACGCGACCGCCGAGACCGAGCGGGCCAGCGCCCTGGAGAGCCGCCGGATGCTCGTCATGGCGTCGTCCCCGGTGAAGGAGCTGACCGCCGCACCGTCCACGCCGACGCCCGCCGCGTACATGCGGGCGGCAGCCGCGCTGGAGAACCTGGCGCGCAACGGCGAGGCGCAGCGCAGGGCCGCCGACACGGCCCGGTCGGCAGCCGCGGCGGCGGCCCAGCTGGAGGTACGGGTTCCGGCCCAGGCCCCGGCCCGGATCGACGCGGACGCCCTGACCCCGGTCCCGTCCGCCCCGGCCGCGCCGGCCCCGGCCCCCGCGCCGCTGGTGCGCAGGGCCGTCCCCGCTCCGGTGCGCGACCAGGCGGCGCGCGAGCACACCCGCCCGTCGTCGGCCCTCGCGCCGTACGCCCCGCAGAACCTGCCCGCGGTGAAGAAGCAGGGCGGCTTCGACTTCTTCGGCACGGGCGCGGGCGCGGCTGCGGGCGCCGCCCCCGCAGCCGACTCCGCCGCCGGTTCGCGGGCCCCGGCGCTGGAGCCGGCCCGCGGCGCCATGACGGAGGCCGTGCAGCAGGAGGACCTCGCGGACGTCGTCGGCGAGGAGGCCCTGGCACTGCACCGGTCGTCCCGGGCGGGCGTGGACAGCGAAGCGGTCGGCGAGGTCATCGACCTGACCGCGCACGACGAGACCGAGCAGCTGGACGTACGGGACCTCAGGAGCGCGATCAGCTCCTGACCCACCGCTCCACACGGCGAGGCCCGGCGGACACTGTCCGCCGGGCCTCGCCGTGTGCACGGCCCGTCGCCTACTTGTCGATGTCGCCGACCACGAAGAACAGCGACCCGAGGATCGCGACCATGTCGGCGACGAGCGTCCCCGGAAGCAGTTCGGTCAGCGCCTGGATGTTGTTGAAGGACGCCGAGCGCAGCTTGAGCCGGTACGGGGTCTTCTCGCCCTTGCTGACCAGGTAGTAGCCGTTGATGCCGAGCGGGTTCTCGGTCCAGGCGTAGGTGTGTCCCTCGGGGGCCTTGAGGACCTTGGGCAGCCGCTGGTTGATCGGCCCCGGCGGCAGGTCGGCCATCCGGTCGAGGCAGGCGTCGGCGAGGTCGAGGGCGTTGTGGGTCTGCTCCAGCAGGCACTCGAAGCGGGCCAGGCAGTCGCCCTCCTCGCGCGTGACGACCCCGAGCGTGTCCTGGAGTTCGCCGTACGCGAGGTAGGGCTCGTCGCGGCGCAGGTCGAAGTCGACGCCGGAGGCGCGGGCGATGGGGCCCGAGACGCCGTACGCGTGGACGGCGTCGGCGGACAGCACGCCGATGCCGCGGGTCCGGCCGCGGAAGATCTCGTTGCCGAGGACGAGGTCGTCGTACACGTCCATCCGGGAGCGGACCGAGGCCACGGCGTCGCGGGCCCGGCCGAGCCAGCCGAGCGGGAGGTCCTCCTTGAGGCCGCCGACCCGGTTGAACATGTAGTGCATGCGCCCGCCGGAGATCTCCTCCATCACGGCCTGGAGCTCCTCGCGCTCGCGGAACGCGTGGAAGACGGGGGTGATGCCGCCGAGCTCCAGGGGGTACGAGCCGAGGAACATCAGGTGGTTGAGGACCCGGTTCAGCTCGGCGAGGAGGGTGCGGGTCCAGACGGCGCGCTCGGGCACCTCCATGCCGAGCATGCGCTCGACCGCCATGACGACGCCGAGCTCGTTGGAGAACGCGGAGAGCCAGTCGTGGCGGTTGGCCAGCATGACGATCTGGCGGTAGTCGCGCGCCTCGAACAGCTTCTCCGCGCCGCGGTGCATGTAGCCGATGACGGGCTCCGCGTGCTGGACGCGTTCGCCGTCGAGGACGAGCTTGAGGCGCAGGACGCCGTGGGTGGAGGGGTGCTGGGGGCCGATGTTGAGGACCATGTCGGTGGCATCGGCCGCACCGCCGATGCCGACGGTGGTCGTCTGCGGAGGCGTCTGCGTCATGCGGGACAGTATCCCCCGCCCCACCGGGACCGGGCCCCCGGGCTTCCGCCCACCCGCCCGCACACCCCGCTTCCCGTCACTTCCGCACCTCCACCTCCAGCCACCCGAAGTCCCCCAGCCCTCCCCGGGCCACCAGCTCCGCGCCCTCTCCCGCCCGTGCCAGCGCCCGCACGTATCCCGCCGGGTCCGTCGACGCCAGTGACAGCGGCGGACGTTCCCCCGTCACCCCCAGCCCGCGCAGGGCCTCCCGCTGCGTGGTGAGGAACGCCGCCCCCCGGCCCGCGCCCGTACGCGCCTCGGCACCGGGACCCGCGCCCGCCCCCGCCGCCGCGCAGGCGTCCAACGCCACGTGGGACGTCACGTCGCAGCTCCCGTCCGGCACCGCCGGCACCTCACGGCCGCCCGCGAACCCCGTCAGCGTGCCGAACGGCGGCCGGTCCTCCGCTGCGTGCGCGTAGTCGACCGCCACCGCCCGCCCCGCCGCCAGCGTCCCGACCGCGTCCGCCCACGCCTCGTCCCGGGGGCGCCCGATCTCCGCACGGTGCCCGGGACGGCCGGCCAGCGGCCACCACCGCTCCAGCCACCGCGCGTCCGCCCCGGTCACCTCCGCGCCCAGGCGTTCCGTGCCGTCCGGCCGTACCTCCACGTACCGCACCGTCCCCGAGCCGTCGGCCTCGGCGACGTCCACCGGGACGTTGTCCAGCCATTCGTTCGCGAACAGCAGGCCGGTGACACCCGTCGGCGGCGTGGACCGCCACTCGATGCGGTGGTCGAGACCGGCCGGCCGCCCGGCCCGTTCGACGGCGTACGCCCGCACCTCGAACCCCCCGGCGCGGCCCCCCGCGTCGTGCTCCGGGTCGAGCGCCGCCAGGACCCCCGTCAGGAGTTCGCCGCGGCCCGCCCCGATGTCCACCAGGTCGATGCCGTCGGCGGGCTCGCCCAGCGCCTCGTACGTCTCGCGCAGCAGCCGTGCCACCGCCCCCGCGAACAACGGCGACGCGTGCACCGACGTCCGGAAGTGGCCGGCCGGGCCCTCCGGGCGGAGGTAGAAACCGCCAGGACCGTACAGCGCGCGCTCCGTCGCCTCCCGCCACCCGCGCCACTCGGACAGTTCATGCCTTTTCTCATCGCTCACGGCACCCAGTCTCCACTCCGTCTCCACCTTGGGGAGTAGTGGCCGGGGCGCCGGATCGCTCCTCCGGTTGACCCATCGACCTCTGCGGTTTCCCTACGCTGGTGGTGTGCAGCGCCTCTACGATTTCCTCCGCAGACACCCGACGGGCGTCGACAGCTTCTGGGCTGTGGTCCTGTTCGGGATGTCCGCGTTGTCCGCCGGTGTCTACAGCGGGTCCCGGTTCGGCGCGACGCTCTTCTGTGTCCTCCTGATGTGCCTCACGGTGGCGCTGCGTCGCCGCGCACCGGAGAAGATGCTGCTCCTGTCGATCGCGACCGGGCTCCTCCAGGTCGCCATCTCCGTCGAGCCGAACTTCTCCAACCTGGCGATGTTCGCGACCGTCTACACCGTCGCCGCCAACGGGGCCCGTTGGGCGTCCCGGCTCGCGCTCGGCGCCTCCGCGCTGGCCGGCACGATCTCGCAGCTCCGCTGGGCGGTGGACAAGGGCGACCCGGTCGCGCCGTACGCCTTCGCGATCTTCCTGACGGTGCCGTTCGTGCTGGCCTGGGTGCTGGGCGACTCGATGCGCACCCGGCGCGCGTACTTCGCGCAGCTGGAGGAGCGGGCCGCCCGGCTGGAGAAGGAGCGCGAGGCACAGGCCAAGGTCGCCGTCGCCGCGGAACGGGCCAGGATCGCCCGCGAACTCCACGACGTCGTCGCGCACAACGTGTCGGTGATGGTGGTGCAGGCCGACGGCGCCGCGTACGTCATGGACGCCTCGCCCGACCAGGCCAAGCAGGCCCTGGAGACCATCTCGACGACCGGCCGGCAGGCGCTCGCCGAGATGCGCAGGCTGCTCGGCGTACTGCGCACCGGCGAGCACCAGGAGAGCGGCGAGTACGTGCCGCAGCCCGACGTCCAGCAGATCGAGGACCTGGTGGAGCAGGTCCGCTCCGCCGGGCTCACCGTCGACTTCAAGGTCGAGGGCACCGCCCGCCCGCTGCCCAGCGGCGTCGAGCTGACCGCGTACCGCATCGTGCAGGAGGCCCTCACCAACACCCGCAAGCACGGCGGCCCCGAGGCGGGCGCCAGCGTCCGGCTCGTCTACTTCGACGACGGGCTCGGCCTGCTCGTCGAGGACGACGGCCGGGGCGCCGCCCACGAGCTGTACGAGGACGGCGGCGCGGACGGCCAGGGGCACGGTCTGATCGGCATGCGCGAGCGGGTCGGTATGGTCGGCGGCACGCTGGACGCGGGGCCCCGCCCCGGCGGCGGCTTCCGGATCAGCGCCCTGCTGCCGCTGAAACCGGCCCACTGACCACGCGCGCCGCCCCGCCGACAGCAGCCACCGGCCCGCGCCGGTCACCGCCACCGGCCGGGCCCACCGCCCACGAGTCCCGCTTCTCCCCGTCCCCCGAACCCGAACCCTCCCGGAAGGTCCCCCAATGCCGCCGATCCGCGTCATGCTCGTCGACGACCAGATGCTGCTGCGCACCGGATTCCGGATGGTGCTGGCCGCGCAGCCGGACATGGAGGTCGTCGCGGAGGCGGGCGACGGGCAGGAGGCGATCGACATCCTGCGCGGCACGGAGGTCGACGTCGTCCTGATGGACGTACGCATGCCGCGGCTGGACGGGGTGGAGGCGACCCGGCAGATCTGCGCGGCCACCGACCCGCCCAAGGTGCTCATCCTGACCACCTTCGACCTCGACGAGTACGCCTTCTCCGGGCTCCAGGCGGGAGCCAGCGGCTTCATGCTGAAGGACGTGCCGCCGGGCGAACTGCTGGCCGCGATCCGGTCCGTGCACAGCGGGGACGCGGTGGTCGCCCCCTCCACCACCCGCCGTCTCCTCGACCGGTTCTCCACGATGCTGCCCAGCACCGGCAAGGAGCCGCAGCACAAGGAGATCGAGAAGCTCACCGAGCGCGAGCGCGAAGTGATGCTGCTGGTCGCCCAGGGACTGTCGAACGGGGAGATCGCCGCCCGGCTGGTGCTGTCCGAGGCCACCGTCAAGACGCACGTGGGCCGCATCCTCACCAAGCTCGGCCTGCGCGACCGCGTGCAGGTGGTCGTCCTCGCGTACGAGACGGGCCTGGTGAGAGCCGGCGGCTCGCCCGGCTCCGCCTGACGGACCCGCAGGCCGCCCATGAGCCGGGCGGAAACCGGTACCGACCCCCGTGCGGCACCGGTTTCCGCCCTTCCCCCTACCGCAGCACGCCCTCCAGGAAGTCGCTGCCCAGCCGCGCCACCACCGTGGTGTCCAGCTGGTGCAGCACGTACCGGCCGCGGCGGCGGGTGGTGATCAGACCGGCCTTCTTCAGCACGCCCAGGTGCCGGGACACCTCGGGAGCGGTGATGGCCAGGGTGTCGGCCAGCTCGCCCGTCGTGTACGGCGTGCGCGCCAGGAACCGGCACAGCCGCATCCGCATCGGGTGCGCCAGCGCGTCCATCCGCTGCTGCAACAGCTGTACGGAGGCGGGCGAGGGCAGTTCGGGCGCGCCCACCGGGTAGTGGATCACCGGCCGCCAGCCCGGGGCGTGCAGCACCAGCAGGTGCGGCCAGCCGAAGGTGCTCGGCACGGCGGTCAGCCCCGCGCCGACCTCCGGGTCCACCGCGGTGGTGTGGCCCTCGGCGAGCTTGTCCGCCCGTATGCGCTGGGCCTTCTCGTCGAGCGTGAGCGCGGGGGACACCGCGTGCAGCGCCTCGGCCAGGCCCCGGCGGCGCAGCACGTCCTGCTTGTGGCGGGCGTCGGAGGCGAGCTGGACGCGCACCCGGTTCCAGGTGTCGGCGAAGAAGGCCTCGTTGCAGTCCTCGAAGAGCCGCCGCAGCCAGATCCGCACACAGCCGGGGTCGGTCAGCAGCCGCTCGGTGAAGTCCAGCTGCTTGGGGCCGCGGGCCGCCGCCAGGTCCAGCGCGCGGGCCCGCAGCGCGGTGTCCTTCAGCGGGGAGGGGCCGCCCACCGCGTACATGCTGGAGCAGGTGAACTCCAGGGCCGCCGACACGAACTCCTCGTCGTCCAGCCGGTCCAGCAGGTCCAGGTCCTCGTCGAGCGTCGCGCCGGGCCTGCCGGGGCCGTCCTTGACTCCCGCGAACGGCAGGAACACGTCGGAGAACGTGGTCCGCCACAGGAAGTCGGCCTCCGTCAGCCGGTCCGCCAGGTCGGGCTTGAGGCCGGAGGAGGTCGCGGTCGCCCAGCCGTGCAGCCCGGGGTGGTGGCCCGGCTCGGACAGGGCGTGCAGCGCCATGCCCAGCTCGCCCAGCGGCGAGATGGCGAAGTCGATCCGCTCGGGCGGCAGACCGGTGATGTCCACGGAGACGCTCATGGCCCCATGGTGCCCGCCCGCACCGACAATCGGCCCTTCGATTGACGGCGGCCGTCAATCGGAGGGGGGTTGATTGACGACCCCCGTCAATCGGTTGGCGGCCCTGGCCGCGGGGGGCGCAGCGTGAGGGACATGAACGCATCCCAGCAGCACCTCTTCGACGCCTACCGGGCCGCCCAGCAGGGCCGGCCGACCCCGCCCGCCCCCGGACAGCACGACTGGCGGACCGTGCGCGAACTGCGCGACACGGTCCGCGACGACCTCCGCTTCCGCGCGGTGGTCTCCGAGCGGCCCGCCCGCTCCTACCTCAGGGCCGCCCTCGCCCGCCTCGCCGACCGCCTCCGCACCCCCCGCACGTCCCCGGCCACGCGGACGGCGCAGGCCGCCCGCACCGCCCCGGCCGCCCGTACCGCCCCCTCCTGCCCGCGCCCCCGCGCGGCGGGCTGCAACTAGGGCCTAGGCGATCCGGCCGGTGAATTCCGCCACCGCCGACCGCACGTCCTCAGCGGTCCACGCCAGCCCCTCGGACGACACCGTCACCTCCGTCACCGACACTCCCGGCGGCCCCTCCGGGCACGGGAACCACCGGTGGAACAGGGTCGTCCCGGTCTCCTCGGACTGCCGTACGGCCGCCTCGGTCAGCACCTCGGCGTCGTACGGCAGCCACACCTGGAACTGATGGGTGTGCGGGACCTCCGGGTTCACCCGGAACCACGGCACCTTCGCCTCCCGCAGCCCCGCCCCCAGCGCCTTCGCGACCACCTTGGCGTGCGCCACGTACTCCGGCAGCCGGGGCAGTTCCCGCTCCAGCCCGAGCAGCGCGCTCAGCGCGGCCGGGTACTGCTGGAAGAGCTGGCCGCCGTAGCGGTGCCGCCAGGTCCGCGCCTCGTCGACCAGCGTGCGGGGCCCCGCCAGCGCGGCCCCCGACATGCCGTCGAGCGACTTGTAGAACGACACGTAGACGCTGTCCGCGAGCCCCGCGATCTCCGCCAGGGGCCGCCCGAAGTGCGGGGCGCACTCCCACAGCCGCGCCCCGTCGAAGTGCACGACCGCGTCCCGCTCCCGGGCCGCCGCCACGGTCTGTGTCAGCTCGTCCCAGGTCGGCAGGACGAACCCGGGCTCGCGGAGCGGCAGTTCGAGCATCAGCGCGCCGAAGGGCTCCGGGCACTCCCGGACCTCGTCGGCGGTGGGCAGCCGCGGCTCGCTCGTCGGGTGCACGGTGCGCAGAGCGCTCACCGCGGCGAAGGCGCCCCCCTCGTGCAGCTCGGGGTGGGCCCGCGGGTGCAGGGCGACGACCGGGTTGCCGGTGCGGGCGGCCCAGCAGCGCAGCGCGACCTGCTGCGCCATGGTGCCGGTGGGGAAGAAGGCGGCGGCCTCGGTGCCCAGGTGGCCGGCCACGCGCCGCTCCAGCTCCTCGACGACGCCGTCGCCGTACATGTCGGTCCAGTCGTCCGGGTCGTACACCGAGGACGCGTGCGCGGCGAGGTCGGCCAGCCGCTCGCCGATCCGGTGCTCGGCGGAGGAGCGGGCGAGGGTGCGGGTGGCCGCACGCCAGGCGGTCCGCCTGCGGTGCCGCTGGTCGGGCGCGGATTCGGGCGGGGAGCCGGGGGAGTCGGTCCCGGCGGTGCCGGGGTCCGTCGGGTGCGGTGCCGTGCCGGGGTCCGTGGTGTCGGTCATCCGCCGATCATGACGTACGCCCCGACCGTGCGGAACGGAATTTCCCACAGCCTGTGGACAACGCCCGGCGACCGTACGGGACGTCGCGAAACCGCACCCCAGGAAGGCTCAGGAACGCTGGCGTAGCATGACGGGCAATCGTCCGGTACCCCCTGCGGACTGGAACGGAAGGCCGTTTCCGCGTGAACGCATCGCATCTGCCCGCCCCCCACCCCGACCCCTCGGACCGCCCCGCCCGCCTCACCGTCGGCGTGGTCGGCGCGGGCCGGGTCGGCGCCACCCTGGCCGCGGCCCTGCGCCAGGCCGGGCACCGCCCCGTCGCCGCGTCGGGCGTCTCGGACGCCTCCGTGCGCCGGGCCGCCGCCCTGCTGCCGGACGTGCCGCTGGTCACCCCGGCCGAGGTGCTCGCCCGCGCCGACCTGGTGCTGCTGACGGTCCCCGACGACGCGCTGCCCTCCCTGGTGGAGGGCCTCGCCGAGACCGGTGCGATCCGCCCCGGCCAGCTCGTCGTGCACACCTCAGGGCGGTACGGAACCGCGGTCCTGGCACCCGCCCTGCGGGCCGGCGCGCTGCCGCTCGCGCTGCACCCCGTGATGACCTTCACCGGCACCTCCGTGGACGTCCAGCGCCTCGCGGGCTGCTCCTTCGGCATCACCGCCCCCGAAGAACTGCGGCTCGCCGCCGAGGCACTGGTCATCGAGATGGGCGGCGAACCCGAGTGGATCGAGGAGGAGGCCCGCCCGCTCTACCACGCGGCCCTCGCGCTCGGTGCGAACCACCTGGTCACCCTGGTCGCCCAGTCGATGGAGCTGCTCCGCACGGCGGGCGTCGCGGCCCCCGACCGGATGCTCGGCCCGCTGCTCGGGGCCGCCCTGGACAACGCCCTGCGCTCCGGCGACGGCGCCCTCACCGGGCCCGTCGCACGCGGGGACGCGGGCACCGTGGCGGCCCACGTGTCGGAGCTGCGCAAGCACGCCCCGCAGACCGTCGCGGGCTATCTGGCGATGGCCCGCACCACCGCGGACCGCGCCCTCGCGCACGGTCTGCTCAAGCCGGAGCTGGCCGAGGACCTGCTGGGCGTCCTCGCGGAAGGAGACCTGCGATGACCGGACAGACCGGGCCGGCACCGTCGGCCGCCTCCACCACGCAGGGCGCACGGACCGCTTCCACCGCGCGGACCGCACAGGCCGGGCCGGCGGCGCGGACCGGGCCCACCGCCCTCGTCCGTACCGCCGCCGAACTGGCCGCCCTGCCGCGCACCGGCCGCCGCGTCGTCGTCATGACGATGGGCGCCCTGCACGAGGGCCACGCCACCCTGATCCGCGCCGCACGCGCGCGGGCCGACCGGGAGAGCGCGGCAGCGGGCGGACCGGGCGCGGGCGGCCAGGTCGTCGTCACCGTCTTCGTCAACCCCCTCCAGTTCGGTGCGAACGAGGACCTCGACCGCTACCCCCGCACCCTGGACGCCGACCTGCTGATCGCCGGGAAGGCCGGCGCGGACGCCGTGTTCGCCCCGTCCGTCGAGGAGGTCTACCCGGGCGGCGCGCCCCAGGTCCGTATCACCGCGGGCCCCATGGGCGAGTGCCTCGAAGGCGCCACCCGCCCCGGCCACTTCGACGGCATGCTCACCGTCGTCGCGAAGCTGCTGCACCTCACCGCGCCCGACGTGGCGCTGTACGGGCAGAAGGACGCCCAGCAGCTCGCCCTGATCCGGCGGATGGCCCGCGACCTGAACTTCCCCGTCACCGTCGAGGGCGTCCCCACCGTCCGCGAGGAGAGCGGTCTCGCCCTCTCCAGCCGCAACCGCTTCCTCTCCGAGCCCGAGCGGGCCACCGCACTCGCCCTGTCCGCGGCCCTGTTCGCGGGCCGCGACCGGCTGGCCGCCCAGCAGGCGCTGCACGCGCGCGTACGGGAACAGGCCCCGGCACTCGCCCCCCGCGCGCGTGCCGAGGCCCTGGCCGCGCTCGGCGAGGAGCGCGAGGCGGCCGACGCGCACGCCCTGGAGCACGCCTGTGGGCCCGCCCCGGCCGCCGTACGGGAGGCCGCCCGCGCCGTGCTCGACGCGGCGGCCCACCGGGAGACCCCGCTCGTGCTGGACTACCTGGCCCTGGTCGACCCGGCCGACTTCACCGAGGTCCCCGACGGCCACACCGGGGCCGCGATCCTCGCGGTCGCCGCCCGGGTCGGCACCACCCGACTGATCGACAACCTCCCGCTGGACTTCGGCGAGGACCAAGGAGCAGCCAAGTGACCGGCATACGTCTCGCCGCACCCGCCCCCGGCTGGGCGATCGAAGCCGACGTGGTGGTCGTCGGATCCGGCGTCGCCGGACTCACCACCGCCCTGCGCTGCACCGCCGCCGGGCTGCGCACCGTCGTGGTCACCAAGGCCCGCCTGGACGACGGCTCCACCCGCTGGGCGCAGGGCGGCATCGCCGCCGCGCTCGGCGAGGGCGACACCCCCCAGCAGCACCTGGACGACACCCTGGTGGCGGGCGCCGGGCTGTGCGACGAGGAGGCCGTGCGCCTGCTGGTCACCGAGGGCCCGGACGCCGTACGGCGGTTGATCGACACCGGGGCGCTCTTCGACACCGACCCGGAGTCCGGCGCCATCCAGCTCACCCGCGAGGGCGGCCACCACCGCCGCCGCATCGCGCACGCGGGCGGCGACGCCACCGGCGCGGAGATCTCCCGGGCCCTGGTCGGGGCGGTCCGCGAAAGGGCCGTCGACACCATCGAGAACGCCCTCGTGCTCGACCTCCTCACCGACGCCGACGGCCGCACCGCGGGCGTCACCCTGCACGTCATGGGCGAGGGCCAGCACGACGGCGTCGGCGCGGTCAACGCCCCCGCGGTGGTCCTGGCGACCGGCGGCATGGGCCAGGTGTTCGCCGCCACCACCAACCCCGCCGTCTCCACCGGTGACGGGGTCGCCCTCGCGCTGCGCGCGGGCGCGGAGGTCTCCGACCTGGAGTTCGTCCAGTTCCACCCGACGGTGCTCTTCCTCGGCGCGGACTCCGAGGGCCAGCAGCCGCTGGTCTCCGAGGCGGTACGGGGCGAGGGCGCGCACCTCGTCGACGCCGACGGCGTCCGCTTCATGCTCGGGCAGCACGAACTCGCCGAGCTGGCCCCCCGCGACATCGTCGCCAAGGGGATCACGCGCCGGATGCAGGAGCAGGGCACCACCCACATGTACCTGGACGGCCGCCACTTCGGCGCCGAGATGTGGGAGCAGCGCTTCCCGACCATCCTGGCCGCCTGCCGCTCCCACGGCATCGACCCGGTCACCGAGCCGGTCCCGGTCGCCCCCGCCGCCCACTACGCCTCCGGCGGCATCCGCACCGACCTGCACGGCCGCACCACCGTCCCCGGCCTCTACGCCTGCGGCGAGGTCGCCTGCACGGGCGTGCACGGCGCGAACCGGCTCGCCTCCAACTCCCTCCTGGAGGGCCTGGTCTTCGCCGAGCGCATCGCGGAGGACATCACCACCGCCGCACCTCGCGTCCCCGGCACCCCGGCCGCGCCCGCGGCCGTCCAGCCGCTCATCGCGCCCGAGGCCCGGCACGACATCCAGCGGACGATGTCCCAGGGTGCCGGAGTGCTGCGTTCCGCCCGGAGTCTGAACGACGCCGCCGACGAGCTGGAGGCCGTACAGCTCAACGCGGTCCACGACCGGGACAGTCACGGCAAGTCCGCCGAACCAGGTGTCGACTCCTGGGAGACCACCAACCTCCTGTGCGTCTCGCGCGTGCTGGTGGCCGCCGCCCTGGAGCGCGAGGAGACCCGCGGCTGCCACTGGCGCGAGGACCGCCCGGACCGCGACGACACCCACTGGCGGCGCCATCTGGTCGCCCGGCTGACCCCGGACCGCCGCCTGGTGGTGCGCCGCACCGCGACCGCCGCCTTCCCGCCCGTGCGACCGGCTCCCGTGGAACCGGCTCCGACAGCACCCCACACCCTCCCGAAGGAGCAGCACCAGTGAGCAACCCCGAGAACCCCCGGCTGCTGCCGCAGGCCGACGCGGCCGGCGGCTGCGGCGACGCATGCGGCTGCTCGGGCGACGGCGCGGGCACCGCGGGTTTCCAGGAGGACGGCACGTACGACCTCTCCGACTGCGGCCTCGACCCGCACCTCGCCCAGCTCCTGCTGGACGCGGGCCTGGACCCGGTGGAGGTGGAGGACATCGCCAACGTCGCCCTCGCCGAGGACCTCGCCCACGGCGTGGACGTCACGACCGTCGCCACCGTCCCCGAGGAGGCCGTCGCCACCGGCGACTTCACCGCCCGCGAGGCCGGTACGGTCGCGGGCCTGCGGATCGCCGAGACGGTCCTGTCGATCGTCTGCACCGACGAGTTCGAGGTCGAACGGCACGTCGAGGACGGCGACCGCGTCGAGGCCGGCCAGAAGCTGCTGACCGTCACCACCCGCACCCGCGACCTCCTCACCGGCGAGCGCAGCGCACTGAACCTGCTGTGCCGCCTCTCCGGCATCGCCACCGCCACGCGCGCCTGGGCCGATGTCCTCGACGGTACGGGGGCGAAGGTGCGCGACACCCGCAAGACCACCCCGGGCCTGCGCTCGCTGGAGAAGTTCGCGGTCCGCTGCGGCGGCGGCGTCAACCACCGCATGTCGCTGTCCGACGCGGCGCTCGTCAAGGACAACCACGTGGTGGCCGCCGGGGGAGTGGCCGAGGCCTTCAAGCTCGTCCGGGACGGTTTCCCCGACCTGGCCATCGAGGTCGAGGTCGACACGCTCGCGCAGGTCACCGAGGTGCTGGCGGCGGGCGCCGACCTGATCCTGCTGGACAACTTCACCCCGGAGCAGACCGCCGAGGCGGTCGCCCTGGTCGCGGGCCGGGCCGCCCTGGAGTCCTCCGGCCGGCTCACCCTCGACACGGCCCGCGCGTACGCCGAGACCGGCGTGGACTACCTGGCCGTCGGCGCGCTCACCCACTCGTCGCCCATCCTCGACATCGGCCTCGACCTGCGGGAAGCCGGCCACGCCGGGGCAGGGGTCGACGCCTGATGCTCCTCACCATCGACGTCGGCAACACGCACACCGTCCTCGGCCTGTTCGACGGTGAGGAGATCGTCGAGCACTGGCGGATCTCCACCGACGCGCGCCGCACCGCCGACGAACTCGCCGTGCTCCTCCAGGGGCTGATGGGCATGCACCCCATGCTCGGCAACGAACTCGGCGACGGCATCGAGGGCATCGCGATCTGCTCGACCGTCCCCTCGGTCCTGCACGAGCTGCGCGAGGTCACCCGGCGCTACTACGGCGACGTGCCCGCCGTCCTGGTCGAGCCCGGCATCAAGACCGGCGTACCGATCCTGATGGACAACCCCAAGGAGGTCGGCGCCGACCGCATCATCAACGCGGTCGCCGCCGTCGAGCTGTACGGCGGCCCGGCGATCGTCGTCGACTTCGGCACCGCGACCACCTTCGACGCGGTCTCCGCGCGCGGCGAGTACGCGGGCGGCGTGATCGCCCCCGGCATCGAGATCTCGGTGGACGCCCTCGGCGTCAAGGGCGCCCAGCTCCGCAAGATCGAGCTGGCCCGACCGCGCAGCGTCATCGGCAAGAACACCGTCGAGGCGATGCAGTCCGGCATCGTCTACGGCTTCGCCGGCCAGGTGGACGGAGTCGTCGCGCGGATGGCCCGCGAGCTCTCCCCGGACGACCCCGAGGACGTCACCGTCATCGCCACCGGCGGCCTCGCCCCGATCATCCTCGGCGAGTCCTCGGTGATCGACGAGCACGAGCCCTGGCTGACCCTGATCGGCCTGCGCCTGGTGTACGAGCGCAACATCGCCCGTATGTGACACCGCGTCCGGCCCCCACGCGCGACCTCGACGCGTGCGCGGGGGCCGGACGGGCCGCGGTCTCCGTCCGTCCGGGGCGGACCGCACGGCGCTCCGGACGGGCATTTCCGAGGGCAACGCGCCACCGAACACCCGATAAACGGATTTTGTCCGCTATGCGCTTAAAGTCGCCACATGCCCACGCCATACGGTTCCCGCGGCGGCATGGCGTTCAGCGCAGACGAATTGCGTGTGCTCCGACGCGCCCTCGCCCTCGCCCTCCACCCCGCCCCCCTTCCCGCCGACGAGGTGCGCGAGTGCCTGCGTCTGGCGGACTCCGTGGACGAAGCGATCCGGGAGGCGGGCCGGCTGCGCGCCTTCCTGCTCGCGGACCTCGCCCGCTACCGGGCCGCGCTCCCCGGCTCCGCCACCGGCTACCTGGAACTCCTCCAGGACGCCCTGGCGGCCGGCTACCGGCCCCAGCCCGACGACCTCACCGCCCTGCGCTCGCTGCGCGGGCTGCCGCTCGGCGCCGCCCTGCTGGCCCGCTGCCAGGGCATCGCCGAACGCTCGGTCCGCGCCCGGCTCGCCCGTACGGCCCCCGGGACCCCGGGCATCACCGCCCCGGCGGCACCCGGCCCGCGCACCCGGCTGACCGCACTCCCGGGCGGCCGGGGCGCCGGCGGACCCGCCCTGCCCAGGGCGGCGGGCGCCGCCCGCGCGGCGGAGCCCCCGGCCGCCCCCGGCCGACCGGCCCCCGCCGACAGGCCCGCCCCGCCCCGCCCGGTACCCACCCCGGCCGAGGCCTTCCCGCCCCGCAAGAAGCCCGCGCCCCCCGGGGAGCGACGGGAAGCGAGCTAGATACCCTGGGGGCATGGACTATGTTTCCGCGCTCGTGCCCCCGGTGGTGATGGCCGCCTTCTTCATCGCCCTCATCGTGGTGATCGTCAAGACGCAGGGCGGTTCCAACAAGGCGAAGGAGGACGCGTTCGTGGACGCCGTCGCCGCGTCGAACGCCGCGGCGCAGACCTCCTCGACGCCGGCCGGATCCAAGGATTCCGACGACCGTTCCACCGGCGCCTGAGCGCGGTGCGTGCCCGCCGCGGCACGCGCACGAGCGCGCCACGGGTGTGAAAGCAGCGCACAGGGGCGCACGGTCCGGTTAATCAACCGGACCGTGCGCCCCTATTTTTCTTGCCCGTCCGCCCGAATAACCAGGCATTCCGGATATCTCCCACTAGGGTGGCGCTGTGCCACGCCGATTGGGAGAGCTGGAAGACGCCGTCATGACGCGCGTGTGGCAGTGGAACCGTCCGGTCACCGTCCGGGAAGTCCTCGAAGATCTCCAGAAGGACCGGTCCATCGCCTACACCACCGTCATGACCGTAATGGACAATCTCCATCAGAAGGGCTGGGTGCGCAGGGAAGTAGACGGCCGGGCCTATCGATATACCTCGGTCTCCACACGTGCCGCCTACTCGGCCGCACTGATGAACGATGCCTGGTCCACCAGTGACAACCCCGCCGCCGCTCTGGTCGCGTTCTTCGGCATGATGTCCGCCGAGCAGCGCGCGGCACTTCAGGACGCGATGCGGGTCGTTCAACGCGACGACCCCGAAGAAGCGGAAGTCCTGGCCGAAGTCCTGACGGAAGACCCGGGCGAAGGGCCCGGTGAAGTCCCCGGTGAGGGCGAGAAGGGCCCGGGGCGATAGCGTCCGGGCATGGCCCCAGATCGTATTGCCTCGGCAAAAGCCATCACCGTCCGGCGGGCGCGCACCAGTGATGTGCCGTCCATCCGCGCTCTCGTGGACACGTACGCACGCAGTCGCATCCTGCTCGACAAAGCGAACGTGACGCTTTACGAGGACATCCAGGAGTTCTGGGTGGCGGAACGCGACGAGGACGCGCGCGTGGTCGGCTGCGGCGCCCTGCACATCATGTGGGAAGACCTCGCCGAAGTGCGCACTCTCGCCGTGGATCCCGACTTCAAGGGCGCCGGAGTGGGCCACCGCGTCCTGGACAAACTCCTCCAGACCGCCCGCTGGATCGGAGTGCGGCGGGTATTCTGCCTGACCTTCGAAGTGCAGTTCTTCGCCAAGCACGGCTTCGTGGAGATCGGCGAGGCGCCGGTTGACGGAGATGTCTACAGCGAGCTGCTGCGTTCCTATGACGAAGGTGTCGCGGAGTTCCTCGGTCTCGAACGGGTGAAGCCGAACACCCTGGGCAACAGCCGGATGCTTCTGCACCTCTGAAACGCCTGTAAGCGGGTGTAACCCTATGTCCGAAACGCGCACGTTTCCCGTGTTCTCGGGGTACTGAACCTGCGACAGGGGTTTGTGTTTTCCCCGGAAAAGCGGTTTCCTTTCCGCGTACTGCATTTTCGATGAAAGGAAATCCGGTGGCACAGAAGGTTCAGGTCCTTCTTGTTGACGACCTCGACGGCGTCGAGGCGAACGAGACGGTGACGTTCGCTCTGGACGGCAAGACCTATGAGATCGACCTCACCACCGCGAACGCGGAGAAGCTCCGCGGGCTGCTCGACCCGTACACCAAGAACGGCCGTCGTACCGGTGGCCGCGCCGCGGGCCGGGGCAAGGCGCGCGTTGTTTCCGGCGGCAGCCAGAACACCGCCGAGATCCGTAAGTGGGCCAAGGAGAACGGCCACGACGTGAACGACCGCGGTCGCGTCCCGGCTTCCGTGCGCGAGGCCTACGAGAAGGCCAACGGCTGAGTCTGCCGCTCTTTTGACAGTGCCGTATTCACGATCAACCGGGCCCGGTGGCATTCCGTCGCCGCCGCGGCCAGCAGGCGTACGAGATCGGGGGCTGCCCGGCGGCCCCCGCGGCCGGCGCCCCCGAAGCCGTCAAAGGCCGGAAGCGTCAGCTCCATTTCGTCCGCCGGAGCGGGGGGCCGCAGCCAGACCGCGGCCCCACCCGGCCGTCCTGGGCCGCACGGCGGCGTTCCGGGCGGTGCGGGAGCGGTGATCAGGCTCCCCGGGCCGATCGCCCGGAGATCCAGCGGCAGGGAGCCCCACTCCAGCCACTCCAGGAGTCCGGGCACCTCCTCCGCGCTCCCCGCGGCCACCAGCAGCCGCATCCGCCGCCCGTGCAGCACGACCGGGCCGGTGGGCCCGATCCGGCGCAGTACGGCACGTCCGGCGTCCGCGGGCAGCTCCAGTACGTCGAAGTGCAGACCGGCGCGGAGCAGGACCGGCTCACCGGGGGCGGTGACCGTCGCCCAGCCGAGTTCGTCCTCGTACCAGGCGGCCCAGGTGGCCCGGGAGTCCCCGGCGGCCCGCTGCGCGATGCCACCGTCGGGCAGCGGCGGCCGGGGCGGGGGAACGGTGGGAGCCATGCCTGGAGAAACGTCTCACCGCCCGCATGGTTACGCTCCGTCGGCGGTTGAACGCGCTCCGTGGGGGAATTGGGGGCGTAGGGGTGCACCCGGTGGCGCAAGGATGTTCGCCCGTAGCTGAGGGAACCGGCGTGCGCCGCATGGAGTGTCAGTCCTTGCGGGTAAGACAGACCTAGTGGGGAGGGGCGACACGCTTCCCGAGCGGTCCCACGTTCGCCATCGGCGTAGTGGCGATAGGGGTAACTGCTTGGCCTGCGGGAACATCGTCTCGCACCATCGAGTTGTGGAAGTACGTCGGCTGTTCAAGCCGGGAGGCAGGAACGGGTGTCGGCAGTTGGAATGAGCTGTCCCGCCCCGCGGGACTAGCATGCGGAAGGACAGGGAGGGGACCGACCCCTTAACTGCCCGACCGCTCTGAGGAGCGAATAACGATGTTCGAGAGGTTCACCGACCGCGCGCGGCGGGTTGTCGTCCTGGCTCAGGAAGAAGCCCGGATGCTCAACCACAACTACATCGGCACCGAGCACATCCTCCTGGGTTTGATCCACGAGGGTGAGGGTGTCGCCGCTAAGGCCCTGGAGAGCCTCGGCATTTCGCTTGAGGCGGTTCGCCAGCAGGTCGAGGAGATCATCGGTCAGGGCCAGCAGGCTCCGTCCGGCCACATTCCCTTCACCCCGCGTGCGAAGAAGGTCCTGGAGCTGTCGCTCCGCGAGGCCCTCCAGCTCGGCCACAACTACATCGGCACCGAGCACATCCTGCTCGGCCTGATTCGCGAGGGCGAGGGCGTCGCCGCCCAGGTCCTGGTGAAGCTGGGCGCCGACCTCAACCGGGTGCGGCAGCAGGTCATCCAGCTGCTCTCCGGCTACCAGGGCAAGGAGACCGCCGCAGCCGGCGGGCCTGCCGAGGGCACGCCCTCGACGTCCCTGGTGCTCGACCAGTTCGGCCGGAACCTCACCCAGGCCGCTCGTGAGTCCAAGCTCGACCCGGTCATCGGGCGCGAGAAGGAGATCGAGCGGGTCATGCAGGTGCTGTCCCGCCGTACCAAGA
Organism: Streptomyces sp. NPDC004111; assembly: GCF_042874215.1. Lineage (NCBI taxonomy): Bacteria > Bacillati > Actinomycetota > Actinomycetes > Kitasatosporales > Streptomycetaceae > Streptomyces > Streptomyces sp. NPDC004111. The sequence continues at coordinate 40,041 of NZ_JBIAMU010000015.1, read as the reverse complement.
ACAACCCGGTCCTCATCGGCGAGCCCGGCGTCGGCAAGACCGCCGTCGTCGAGGGACTGGCGCAGGCCATCGTCAAGGGCGAGGTGCCCGAGACCCTCAAGGACAAGCACCTCTACACCCTCGACCTCGGCGCGCTCGTCGCCGGTTCCCGCTACCGCGGTGACTTCGAGGAGCGGCTGAAGAAGGTCCTCAAGGAGATCCGCACCCGCGGCGACATCATCCTGTTCATCGACGAGCTGCACACGCTCGTGGGTGCGGGTGCCGCCGAGGGCGCCATCGACGCGGCCTCGATCCTGAAGCCGATGCTGGCCCGCGGTGAGCTCCAGACCATCGGTGCCACCACGCTCGACGAGTACCGCAAGCACCTGGAGAAGGACGCCGCTCTCGAGCGCCGCTTCCAGCCCATCCAGGTCGCCGAGCCGTCGCTGCCGCACACCATCGAGATCCTCAAGGGTCTGCGCGACCGGTACGAGGCCCACCACCGCGTCTCCATCACGGACGAGGCCCTCGTCCAGGCGGCGACGCTGGCCGACCGGTACATCTCGGACCGCTTCCTGCCGGACAAGGCGATCGACCTGATCGACGAGGCCGGCTCCCGGATGCGCATCCGCCGGATGACCGCGCCGCCGGACCTCCGCGAGTTCGACGAGAAGATCGCGAACGTCCGTCGCGACAAGGAGTCCGCGATCGACTCGCAGGACTTCGAGAAGGCCGCCTCGCTCCGCGACAAGGAGAAGCAGCTCCTCGCCGCGAAGGCCAAGCGGGAGAAGGAGTGGAAGGCCGGCGACATGGACGTCGTCGCCGAGGTCGACGGCGAGCTGATCGCCGAGGTCCTCGCGACCGCCACCGGCATCCCGGTCTTCAAGCTGACGGAGGAGGAGTCGAGCCGCCTGCTGCGCATGGAGGACGAGCTCCACAAGCGCGTCATCGGCCAGAAGGACGCCATCAAGGCGCTCTCCCAGGCGATCCGGCGTACGCGTGCCGGTCTGAAGGACCCGAAGCGCCCCGGTGGCTCGTTCATCTTCGCCGGTCCGTCCGGTGTCGGTAAGACCGAGCTGTCCAAGACGCTGGCGGAGTTCCTCTTCGGCGACGAGGACGCGCTGATCTCCCTCGACATGTCGGAGTTCAGCGAGAAGCACACGGTCTCGCGCCTCTTCGGTTCGCCCCCCGGCTACGTGGGCTACGAAGAGGGCGGCCAGCTGACGGAGAAGGTGCGGCGCAAGCCGTTCTCGGTGGTTCTCTTCGACGAGGTCGAGAAGGCCCACCCGGACATCTTCAACTCGCTGCTGCAGATCCTGGAGGACGGTCGCCTGACCGACTCCCAGGGCCGCGTGGTCGACTTCAAGAACACGGTCATCATCATGACGACCAACCTCGGCACCCGGGACATCTCCAAGGGCTTCAACCTGGGCTTCGCCGCCCAGGGCGACGTCAAGACCGGGTACGAGCGGATGAAGAACAAGGTCAACGAAGAGCTGAAGCAGCACTTCCGCCCCGAGTTCCTCAACCGTGTCGACGACACCGTGGTCTTCCACCAGCTGACCGAGGAAGACATCATCCAGATCGTCGACCTCATGATCGCCAAGGTGGACGAGCGGCTGAAGGACCGCGACATGGGCATCGAGCTCAGCTCGGAGGCCAAGTCGCTCCTCGCCAAGAAGGGTTACGACCCGGTGATGGGCGCCCGGCCGCTGCGCCGGACGATCCAGCGCTCGATCGAGGACGTCCTCTCGGAGAAGATCCTCTTCGGCGAGCTGCGTCCCGGCCACATCGTGGTCGTCGGCACCGAGGGCGAGGGCGACGCCAAGGAGTTCACCTTCCGCGGCGAGGAGAAGGCAGCCCTGCCGGACGTCCCGCCGATCGAGTCCGCCGCCGGTGGCAACGGACCGAACATGACGAAGGACGCGTAACGCGCGAGAGCGTGCAGGGGCCGGCCCCGGAGACCCAAGGTCTCCGGGGCCGGCCCCTTTCTACCGCTGTGCCGCCCGCTCCAGTTCGGGCCAGCTGTCCGAGAGGACCTGGGAGGTGTCCGCGTCGGCGTGCCGGGCCAGCTCCGCGGCGTACGCAAGGGCCTCCCGGCCGCCGATCCGTCCGAGCATCCGGGCCGTGTAGAAGGCCTGCTGCGAACTCAGCCCGTCGGGCGGCGGCAGCAGCGGCACGACGTACGGGCCCAGCCGGGCGAGCTGTGCGGCGTGCTCGACGCTGACCGGCGGGACGACCGTGCGCACCAGGTTGCGGACGTGGCGGGCCACGGTCTCGTCGAGCCAGGTGGCGTGCTGGGCGCACAGGGCGGTGAGGATCGGCCGGGTCACGTCGAGCGCCAGGAGCCCGGTCACCAGGTGCTGGAGTTCGCGCCGGTTGCAGTGGCCGGCCGAGAGCAGGACGACGTCCTCCCATTGCGGGTTCCCCGCGTGCTTCAGGAGTTCCGGGAGGTGGTCGCCCTCGATGAATTCCTTCGCCGCCAGGAAGTCCTGGAATGTGCGGTGGGTGAATTGGAAGAAGTCGTCGGTACGTTCCTGGAGGAGCCCGGTCCGGTTCACCAGGTGGGTGAGGATCGCGTTGGAGTCGCCCTGGGCGCGGACGCGTTCCATTCCGGCGAGTGCGGGCTGGAGTTGGCGCACCGCCTGTAGACGGGTGAATTCCGTTTGTCCACCGCGCACCTGCCACACGGCGATGCGCTGAAGGAGCTGGGTGTGTTCCTCGATGGTCATGTCGATGCCCTCGGGACAGCCGATTCTGCGGCGGCGGTCGCGGTTGCCGAGGAGCATGTGCAGGGCCGATTGGTAGAGGGCCCAGCGGGTTTCCGGAAGAAAGCCCTGCCGGGCGCGGTGGACCGCACAGATCACGGCACAGAGCAGTGGTGTTCGGGCCAGATCGCGGAGGGCCGGATTCTGCCGGAATTGGTGGGCGAGGTCGCGTTCGAGTCCGTCGAGTTCCTCCTGGGTGTCGGTGCCCAGGCGGGCGGCCCGGTGCCAGGCGGAGACAAAGGACTGGATGTCGTTGTTCCGCATGGGCAGGAGGCGCAATTCCTCGAAGTCCTCCGAGGCGAGCCAGCCCTGGTCCACGGCGAGCGGGCGGGAGGTGACGATGCAGCGGTTGTCGGGGTAGCGGGCCAGCAGGTCGGCGAGCCAGGTGTGGGCGTCCTCGCGGTCGTCCTGGGAGACCTCGTCGAGCCCGTCCACCAGGATGAGCGCCCGGCCCGCCTTGAGCACCCGGCCCACCCAGCCGTCCGGTGCCTGGTCGATCATCAGGCGCGAGGCGGTGGGGAGTTGGGCGGGGGTGGGGAAGGAGCGGCCCTGGGCGCGGAGGGTGCGCAGCGGGACGACGTACGGGACGAGGCCGTTGAGGGCGGAGAGCTGCGGGCCGAGCGTGCCGGCGGCGGCGTGCGAGGCGAGCCACCACACGAGGGTGGTCTTGCCCGCCCCGGCGTCGCCGCGCAGCAGGACGCGCGGACGGGAGGTGAGGAGGGCGTCGATGCGCTGCGGGGCGTGTGCGGCGGTGGACCCCCGGCCGCCGGCGGACTGCGCCTCCAGGCTCAGGTACGCGGTGTCCAGGTCCCATTCGGCGTCCTGCTTGCCGAGTTCGTCCAGGCCGAAGATCTTGGTCTTGCGGTAGGCGGCGCGCAGGGCGAGGGCGTACTCGCGCTCGTGCGGCGGGTCCTCGGGGTGCGAGCCGGTGAGGGGTTCGAGGGTGACCTTGCGGCCGGTCGCCGCGGCGTGCGCCTCCCGGAACCCCGCGCTCCCGACGATCCGCCGCAGCGGTACGCAGAGCAGCCTGAAGTGGTGGCGCCCGGCCGGGACCGACCTGACGATGCCGAGCAGGTTGCTGCCGGAGAAGACCGGGGAGCCGGAGAGACCGGCCAGCGGGGAGGTGCCGTCGGCCCGCTCGGCGGCGGGCGGGCGGTCGAACTCGAAGACCAGGTCGCGGCTGATCAGGCCCGCGGCGGGCAGCACGGTGCCGGTGAACTGGTCGCTGTCGAGCTTGGTCTCCTCGTACCGCTGGACGTCGGGGAACCCGATGACCTGGCAGCCGGGCAGCGGGGCGGAGGTCTCGGGGACGCTGAGGCGCAGATCGTCGCCCGGTGACGGCGGCCGGAGGGCCCCCGCCAGTAACGAGGCACGGTCGTCGGAGGCCAGGAGTGCGGCGTCCAGTGCGTCGTCGCGCCAGACCGTCCGGTAGGGCCGCACGCCCTGGACGCCCGGCACGGCGATCTCCGCCGCCGTGCGGGTGCCCAGGGTGTGGGCGCACGTCAGGACCAGGCTCGGGCCGCCGCGTGCGAAGCTGTGGTTGAGCGCGATGATCACACCGGAGCCCTGGTGCTCACCGAGCACGGCCACGGCGAGCCGGGAAAACCTGTGGGGCGCGGACATCGGAGGCGTTCCCCTAGTCCACGTCACCGAAGCCGCTCACATCCCCCGGCCGGAGGTTGCTCACATCCAGCGATTCCCCCGTCTCGGCCACCTTCGGCTTCAGCGTCAGCGACACCTTGTGCGTGCTGCCCGTCGAGCGGCCCGCGTCGGCGCCCGCCTCCACCACCCAGGCCTTCACCTTCAGGCCGCCCTTGAGCTCCTTGCGCAGCTCGACCGTGAACTCCATCTGGATGTCCTCCACGGTGAAGGTGATCTCCTTGCCGACCCCCTGCGCGGAGGCGGCCAGGAGTTGCTTGCGTACGGACTCCACCGCGTCCGCCAGCTCGATGCCGTCGAATTCGTGCTCGCTGTCGTCGGCCATGACGAACCCCCCTGTAGACGTGAACCACCGCTTGCTACAACGGAGTTTGGGGAGGGCGTGGTTCCCGCGGCAAGTGGTCGGGGACCATGCGTGCACGATCCGGCGGTCGGGGACTATGCGTGCACGATCCGCACCACCGTCACCACCAGCACCGCCGCGCTCACGTAGTACACGACGACCGCACCGCCCGCGACGCCCTGGCGGCGGTCCTTCTCGCCCTTGACCTCTCTCGTCCCCTGGCCGTACGGGTCCCTGGCCAGGGCGCGCATGGACTGCTCGAAGCGCTGGCGGAGGTCGGGGTGCATCGCGTGCCGGGCCGTCTCGGCCGCCGGGGCGTACTGGACGCGGAGCCTGCTCATGAGGCGTCCGGGCGGGGGTCGTGGCCGGGGCGCGGCTCGTCGGTGGAGGCGGCCACGCAGTCCGAGAAGTCGCCGGTCGCGAGGCGGGCGAACACCGCCTCGTCCTCCGCTGCGGCGTCCGTGGGGGCGAGCGCCCAGCGGGCCAGTACTAAGGGGAGGTCGAGCGCGGGGGTGCGGGCGATCTCGGCGTCCAGGTCCGCGGCCTGGTCGGCGGTGAGGGCGGCCCGGATGGTGGGCAGGGTGGCGGGGAGGTCGACCCGGCGTCCGCTGACGACCGTGTGCCAGATGACCTCGGGTTCGGTGCCGCCACGGGCGCCGCCGCCGTGGCCCCCTCTGCTGTCGTCCCCGCCGCTGTCGCCGTTGTCGTGCGTACGGTCCTCGCCCATACGGTGCCCCTCCGGTCCTGCCAGCACAGCCCTCCGCCACCACGGTACGCCGACACCCCTCATGCGGTTGAGACTTGCGCACGAGGAACGGGCGGTCGAGGGGATCGGCGCGGAGTCCTCCGTACGAGTGGGGCGGAAGTGACGGATTGACGTGCGTGGGGTCGTGCGGGGGCGCCGCACGAGGTGCTTCACGGGGGTGCGCCGGGGTCGCGCGGCCCCGGCCCCGTGACAAGGCGCACAGGTCATTTCGCCCCTACTAGCGGCAATAGTGGGCCTCTCCGGGCCCTCGGTGGGGCTTTTGGGGTGCGGGGGCCCGGTCCTTGGGCCCGGAGCGCCGGGACCGGGCGCCGACGAGGGTTTATGTCCGATCACGGGCGTTGTGGTGTGCGGTTAAACCCGTTCCGGCGAAGATTTTTTGGTGCCTGGACGGGGGTCGGCGCGGGCGTCAAGGAGCGGAATTCCGGCGCCGCCGCTACGAGGGGCCGTAGTAGCGGAGCGGTTTGGGTGGCTGCTGGGGGCGGGGTTACGAATGTGGGGCAAGCCCGGCGAACCCGCCGGGCTCTCGTGACTCCGGAGGTATCGCCCGTATGTCGAAGCGCGTCTCGTCCCGCCGCATCCGTACCGCAGTCGTCGCCGCCACCTTCGGTGCGACGGTCGTGGCCGGAGCCGGGACCGCCTTCGCCGCCGAGGCCAAGGCTCCGGCCCAGGCTCCCGCCGCGGCGGCCAAGTCCGTCGGCCAGGCCGCCAAGAAGAAGGCCGCCAAGACCAAGCGGTGGGCCAAGCCCGTCCAGGGCTACGCACTCTCCGCCACGTTCGGCAGGGGCGGCACCATGTGGTCCCACAAGCACTCCGGCCAGGACTTCGCCGTGCCGGTCGGCACCAAGGTGAGGGCCGCGGCTGCCGGTGTCGTCGTCAAGGCCGGTCCCAACGGTGGCGGTGACGGCCCCGCGTACGGCAACGCGATCGTCGTGCGGCACGCGGACCGGACGTACTCCCAGTACGCCCACCTCTCCCGCATCCAGGTCCGCCCCGGCCAGCAGGTCGCCGCGGGCCAGCAGATAGCCCTGTCCGGCAACACCGGGAACTCCTCGGGCCCGCACCTGCACTTCGAGATCCGCACCACCCCGAACTACGGCTCGGCCGTCAACCCGGTCGCCTACCTGCGCTCGGTGGGCGTGGTCGTCTGACCCCCCCCGGCGGACTCCGGACGCCCGCCCGCCGGCCGCTCAGGCCGCCGGCTGCGGCGGCTGGGCCCGGGTGACCAGATCGACGGCGACTTCGAGGACGGCCTTCCGCTTCTCCTCGGGGTCGCCTTCGATGTCTTTCAGCGCGAACATCCCCGCGTGCATCGTGAACAGTGCGCTGATGCACCGCACCTGGTCGACGAGCGGAGCCTCCGGCTCCTTGATCACGTCCACCAGGGAGATCATCCGCTCCTTGAACCCGTTGCCGACGGACAGGTCCCGCACGGTGCCCTGGTTCTCCTGCATGAAGCGGAACAGCGGGGCCGCCTTGGTCAGTGCGGCGCTGTAGCGGCCGAGCAGCTCCGTCTTGGTCTCCAGGCTGCGCGGCTGCCCCTGGGCCCACTCGATCAGCTCGTCCATCGGCCGCGTCAGGTCCGCGAAGAGGCTGACCAGGATGTCTTCCTTGGTCTTGAAGTGGTAGTAGAGCGCCGCCTTGGTGACGTCGAGCTTCTCGGCGATCTCCCGCAGCGAGGTCTTCTCGTAACCGCGTTCCGCGAACATCTCCAGTGCTACGTCCTGGATGCGCTGACGCGTGTCACTGCGCCGCGCCCGGCCCGTACCGCTGCTGCTGCTCATCCACGTTCTCCCAAGGCTTGTTCAACTCGACGGAACTTACTTGACGCCCGGCTAGTTGGCGCTCTAACTTCCTTGAGTGTAGCCAACTTGCCGGGCGGCAAGTAAGTGTCGAGAGGGAGCAGGACATGGGGAAAACGGGGATCACCAAGCCACCGGCGCAGGGCGCGCCGGGCGGGCCGAGCGGAACGGACAAGGCGGAGAAGCAGCCGCGCAGCGTGCGGGTGGTGCTGCTCGCGCTCATGATCGCGATGCTGCTCGCCATGCTGGACAACATGATCATCGGCACCGCGATGCCGACCATCGTCGGTGAGCTGGGCGGGCTGGAGCACCTGTCCTGGGTGGTCACCGCCTACACGCTGACCACGGCCGCCTCCACCCCGATCTGGGGCAAGCTCGGCGACCTGTACGGCAGGAAGGGCATCTTCCTCACCTCCATAGTCGTCTTCGTCCTCGGCTCCGTGCTCAGCGGAATGGCCCAGGACATGGGCCAGCTGATCGGCTTCCGGGCCGTCCAGGGTCTGGGCGCGGGCGGTCTGATGGTCGGCGTGATGGCGATCATCGGTGACCTGATTCCGCCGCGCGAGCGCGGCAAGTACCAGGGCATGATGGCCGGCGTGATGGCGCTCGCCATGATCGGCGGCCCGCTGGTCGGCGGTGCGATCACCGACCACCTCGGCTGGCGCTGGTCCTTCTACATCAACGTGCCGCTGGGTGCCGTCGCCCTCGCGATGATCGTCTCCGTGCTGCACCTGCCGAAGAAGGAGCGGGGCAAGGGGAAGATCGACTACCTGGGCGCCGGGCTGCTGACCATCGGCATCACCGCGATCGTGCTGGTCACGACGTGGGGCGGCACCGAGTACGCCTGGGGCTCCGGGCTGATCCTCGGCCTGATCGCCACCGGTCTCGTCGCGATCGCCGCCTTCCTGTTCGTCGAGACGAAGGCGTCGGAGCCGATCATTCCGCTGCACATCTTCCGGAACCGGAACTTCACGCTGATGTCGGTGATCGGCTTCATCGTCGGCTTCGTGATGTTCGGCGCGGTGCTCTACCTCCCGCTCTTCCAGCAGTCCGTACAGGGTGCGTCGGCGACCAACTCCGGCCTGCTCCTGCTGCCGATGCTGCTGTCGATGATGGTGGTCTCGCTGGTGGTGGGCCGGGTCACGACCAGCACCGGCAAGTACAAGATGTTCCCGATCGCGGGCGGTGCGCTGATCACGGTCGGACTGTTCCTGCTGTCCCAGATGGACACCGGGACCTCGCGGCTGACCTCCGGGATCTACATGGCGGTGCTCGGCGCCGGCATGGGCTTCCTGATGCAGATCACCATGCTGGTCGCGCAGAACAGCGTGGAGCCCAAGGACATGGGCGTCGCCTCGTCCTCCACCACCCTCTTCCGGACCCTGGGCTCCTCGTTCGGCGTCTCGGTGATGGGCGCGCTGTTCACGGCGCGGGTCGCCGACGAGATGGTGGCGCGCGGCGCGCCGGGCGGTATGCCCAAGGGCGCGGCGGTCAGTGCCGAGGCGCTGGCGAAGCTGCCGGAGCAGATGCGGGAGATGGTCCAGTACGCGGTCGCGGCCGGTACGCACGGGGCGTTCCTGCTGGGCGCGGGGGTCGCGGTGGTGGCCTTCGTGGCGGCCTTCTTCGTGAAGGAGGTCGTACTGAAGGGCGCGGGCCCGAAGGACGCGCCCGCCGCCGCGGAGCAGGGCGGCACCGAGGCCCGGGAACCGGTCCCGGCCAAGGCGTAGCCGGTACGGGAGCGCTACCGGCCACGGCCTGGCCGGTCCCGTGCACGAGAAGGCCCCCGGGGACTCCCCACCCCGGGGGCCTTTGGCTGCCCGGCGGGCGGGCGGCGGGCAGCGGGAGGCCCCCGGCGGGAGCCTGCCGCCGACCGGTCAGCGGCGGCGCGGGGGCAGGTCCGCCAGGTTGACGATGGGGAAGCTGCCGGTGGCCGTCGGGGCGTGTTCCGGGAGCCACAGGACCGCGATGGCGCCGCCGTCCTGCTGGGCGTTGCGGAAGGTGAGGCGGGCGCCGAGCACCTTGGCCTGTCCCGAGGCGATGGTCAGGCCCAGGCCGTGGCCGTGGCCCGCCCGGTCCGACGAGCCGGTGCGGAACCGGCTAGGGCCCTCGCGCAGCAGGTCCGCCGGGAACCCCTTGCCGTGGTCGCGCACCCGCACTACCCGGCCCTCCACCGTCACCTCGAAGGGCGGCGCACCGTGCTTGGCCGCGTTGCCGAGGAGGTTGCCGATGATGCGCTCCAGGCGGCGCGGGTCGGTGTTCACGTAACTCTCGTGCACCACCCGCACGACCGCGTCCGGGTAGAGCGAGGAGACCCGGCGCGAGACGAACTCGCCCAGGGCGATCTCCTGGAGCTCCGCCCGCTCGGCCGCGCTGTCCAGCCGGGCGACCTCCAGTACGTCCTCGACCAGGGTGCGCAGCGCCTGCGCCCGGTCCCTGACCAGTTCGGTGGGGCGCCCGGGGGGCAGCAGTTCGGCGGCGGTGAGCAGACCGGTCACCGGGGTGCGCAGCTCGTGGGCGATGTCGGCGGTGACCCGCCGCTCCGCCTCCACCCGCTCCTGGAGCGCGTCGGTCAGCGCGTCCACCGCGCGGGCCAGCTCGTCCGTCTCGTCGCGTACGAAACCGCCGATCGCCTCCCGCACCCGGACCTGCGAGTTGCCGTGCGCGACGTCCGTGGCCGCCGAAGCCGCCTTGCGCAGCCGGCGCGAGATCGAACCGCCGATCAGGATGCCGAGCGCGCAGCCCCCGAAGACGACCGCCACCGAGCCGATCACCAGCGCCTTGTCGAGGTCCTCGACCACGGCGGCGTTGCCGGGGAAACGGGTGTGCAGCGAGAGGATGTCGTTGCCGGGGTAGGGGACCGCCGCCCACACCTCGGGGACCCCCTTGGAGTCCTCCTGGACGTAGGTGGCCCGCCGGCCGTGCGCCAGCTTGGCGCGCAGCTCCGCGGGCAGCGCCGGGTCGTTGAGCTTGGAGCCGACCTTGGGGTCGCGGGAGGACTCGTACAGCCGCTGGGCGAACTGGAGCCGGTCCAGTTGCAGGTCGCGCGCGTTGTCGAGCATCGAGACGCGCGCAGAGTTGTGCACGACGAGGCTGAGCGCGACGGCGATGAGCGCGCTGACCGCGGCGATGGCCACACTGATCTTCCAGCGGATGCCGGTGCGGAGCACGAAGCGCTTCATGAAGGAGCGAGCCTCAGGCCTTCAACTTGTAGCCGAAGCCGCGGACCGTTTCGATCCGGTCCTGGCCGATCTTGGTACGCAGCCGCTGCACATGGACGTCCACGACCCGGGTGTCGCCGCCCCAGCCGTAGTCCCACACCCGTTCCAGGAGCCGGTCGCGGGAGAGCACCGTGCCCGGTGCCGCCGAGAACTCCAGCAGCAGCCGCATCTCGGTCGGTGTCAGCGCCACCGGCTCCCCGGCCTTGCGGACCTCCATGCCCTCGGTGTCCACCACCAGCTCGCCGAAGGTCAGCACCCCGCCCTCGCCGTCGCCGGGCACCGCGTCCGCACCGGCGCCCGCGCCGCCCGAGGCGTGGCCGAAGCGGCGCAGCACGGCGCGGATCCGGGCGACCAGGACCGAGCCGTCGAACGGCTTCGTCACGTAGTCGTCGGCGCCCGCCTCCAGCCCGAGGACCACGTCGATGGAGTCGGCGCGTGCCGACAGCATGATCACGGGGACCGTGGACTCGTCACGGATGCGCCGGCAGAGGCTGACCCCGTCCATCCCGGGCAGCATCACGTCCAGCAGCGCGATGTCCGGCTGCTGCGCGCGGAACGCCTCCAGGCCGGACAGGCCGTCCGGCATCGCGGTCACGGTGAACCCGTCCCGCTCCAGGGCGAGCTGGGTCGCCTCACGGATCACATCGTCGTCCTCGACGAACAGGACGTGGGTATCGGCCATGATGTGCTGCTCTCTCGCTGCTCTTCCGCTGCTGGGTCGGGTCGGTGCCAGGTGCCGGGTGCCAGGTGTTGCCGGGGGCCGGGGCCGGCCGTCCGGCGCCGGGGTGTTCCGTACCAGGTTGCCAGTGCCGGGCCCGGGGTGCCCGGTCCCGGCGCGTGGCTCCGTCACGGATTCGGTTCGGTGCTCCGGCCCGCGCCGGGCGACGGCGTCGGCCCGTCGGCCGGTCCGGTGGGTGCGGCGCTCGGCGTGGTGCCCGGTCCGGCGGACTTCCCGGCCCGCTCGCCCGCCGCCTTCTCGGCGGCCTCCTTCTTGAGCCGCTCGGTCTCCTGCTGCTCCGCGCTCTGCTTCTCGCCGTTCCCGTCGCCGTTGCCGACGGCCTTGCTGTAGCTGTTCTCCACCCGGTCGTGCTCGGTGAACCTGTCCCCGGTCCAGCGGTACGTCACCACCACCTCCCCGGACGGAAAGGCCACCGCGTCGCCCTGCTTGTACTGCGGCCGGGTCACCACCAGGTCGCCCCGGTCGATCTCCGCGTACACCGCGGGCTCCTCGGCCACGAAGACGTTCTTGTAGCGCCCCTGCTCCTCGCGGAACACGTACGAGCCGATCCCCACCGCGTCGGCGCAGGTCATCACGTTGACCACGACGTCGTCCGAGCCGTTGGCGGTGACCCTGCCGTACGACGCGTCCACCGGGAAGATGTCCTTCACGCACGGCTTGAGGTCCTGCTTGACGGTCTCGCTGACCTTCGGGTCGTTCTTGAGGAGCTCCACCGGGTCGATCCGCTCGGCGGGCATCGCGTCCGACGCGGACGCCGAGGACCGCGGCTGCGGGGTGACCTTCGCGGCCACCGGGTCGGAGCGGGCCGGACCCTCGTCCCGGGTGCCGGTTCCCCCCGTACCGCAGGAGACGGCGAACAGGCCGACGGCGGCGAGCCCGGCCACCGCCGTGGTGCTCACCGCCATGAAACCCCGCTGGGACACGCCGCCGCGTCCGGACCTGCCTGCCGGACCCGTGGACAGGACCTCGGTCCCGTCGCCGGGCCGGTCCCCGGGCTCGTTGTCCGGGTCGCCGCCGGGCCTGTCCTCGACGCCGTTTCCGCTGCCTAGGCCGCGCACCGCTCCTGCCCCCGTTCGCCCCGCACTCCGCCACGCACGTCACTGCCGCCCCGGCCGTCACCCCGCTCCAGGGCCCGGAAGTCCAGGTCCCGGCTCTCCAGCTCCTGGCGCAGCCGTGCGAGCGCACGGTGCAGTGTGCTCTTGACGGTACCGGCAGACATGCCCAGAGCGGCAGCGGTCTCCTCGGTGCTCATCTGCTCCCAGTGACGCAATACGACCACGCTGCGCTGCTTCGGCGCCAGCACACCGAGGATGTCCATCAGCAGGGCGCGGTCCGCGCGCTGCTCCGTGCCGTCCTCGACGCGGGCGTCGGGCAGCTGCTCGGTGGGAACCTCGTCCAGCTTGCGGGCCCGCCACCACTCCGTACGCGTGTTGATCATGACACGGCGCAGATAGGCGTCGGCCAGCGACTTGTCCGCGATGCCGTCCCAGCGGCCGTACGTACGGGCGAGGGCGGTCTGCAGCAGGTCCTGGGCGTCGACCGGGTCCGGGACGAGCCGACGGGCACTGCGCAGCAGCGCCTCCTGCCGCGTGCGTACGTACTCCTCGAATCCGAGCACCTCGCCGTGCGCCATTCGAACCGCCTCCGTCCCGTCCCGTTTCCCACTGCGTATCCCCTGTGCTCATGAAGCTACGGAGGGGTTGTCACGGGGTTGTGCGGGTCAGCGCTCGGAGGGCGCACGGCTGTCCATCGGTTGTGTAACGACGAATGCGCTCCAGCAGGTTTAGCTGTGCGGAAGCCGGTACATGTCGCCCGCCAGCGGCTCCACCAGACCGTCCGAAACCAGCCCGTCCAGGGCGCGCGCCCGTTGCACCGGCTCGTGCCACACGGCGTCAAGTGCCGCCTGCGGCACGGGAGTCGTCGCCTCCCGCAGTACGGCCAGCAGCCGGCCGCGGACCTGGCGGTCGGTGCCCGCGTACGTCTGGGCGCGCCGGGCGGGACCCTCGTGCGGGGGCTTGCCCGCCTGCAGCCAGGCGCACTGCGCGGAGACCGGGCAGCGCCCGCACTCCGGGTTCTTCGCGGTGCAGACCAGGGCGCCGAGCTCCATCGAGGAGGCCGCCCAGCGGGCCGCGGTGGGGACGTCCTCGGGCAGCAGCGCGCGGGCCAGCTTGCGCTCGGCGGCGGTGGTCGCGTTCGGCGGGTACTCGACGCCGGTCACCGCGCGGGCGATCACCCGCCGCACATTGGTGTCCAGGACGGCGTGCCGCTGCCCGTACGCGAAGGAGGCGACGGCCGCGGCCGTGTACTCGCCGATCCCGGGCAGCGCGAGGAGCTGCGAGTGCTCCCGCGGCACGTCGCCGCCGTGCCGTTCCGTTATGGCGGTGGCCGCCCCGTGCAGGCGCAGCGCGCGGCGCGGGTAGCCGAGCCGGCCCCAGGCGCGGACGGCCTCGCCGGAGGGTTCGGCGGCCAGGTCGGCGGGGCGCGGCCAGCGCGCCATCCACTGCTCGTACACCGGCAGCACCCGGCTGACCGGCGTCTGCTGGAGCATGAACTCGCTGACCATCACGCCCCAGGGACCCGCTTCGGGGTGCCGCCAGGGCAGGTCGCGGGCGTGGCCGTCGAACCAGGCGTTGACGTGGGGGTGCAGGACGGGCAGCGCGGCGCCGGAGGGGCCGTCGCCGTTCTCGTACGCGCCCTTGGACGCGGTCGCGGGTGCGGTCTCGGTCTCGGGAGTGAACTCAGTGGTCGCAGTCATGGCACTTCCGATCCTGGCACGAAACGCCGTGCGGACGGCCGAGGCGGGACACGGGCGCGGTCATGTCAGGCTCCGGGTGCGCCGCGTGGTGCCCGGTCCGGCGAACCACAGCAGCACTCCTATGCTGCTCGCCCGCATCCACATGACCGAGGACTGGGCGAGCCGGGCCGAGCCCCACACCAGCAGGCCCGCGCCGATCCCGCCGACCAGCAGGCCCACCAGGACGTCGTGCGGGTAGTGCACGCCGACGAACACCCGGGACAGCGCCATCAGCAGCGCCATCGGCGCGACGAACACCGCGAGCCGCGGCCACGCCAGGATGAGCCCGACGGCGGCGGCGCCCGCGATCGTGGAGTGGTTGCTGGGGAAGGACCAGTCGCCCACCGCGGGGCACTCGATCAACGGCCGGGCCGCCCTGGCCACGGCCCGGCACGGCCGGTCCTCCTGGATGAACGACTTGGACACCTCGCTCACCACGTACATCACCCCGGTGGCCAGCGGCGCCAGCACGGCCACCGCGACGGCCGCCGCGCTGTCGCCGCGGGCGCGCCACCACACGAGAAGGAACAGGCCCGCGAAGATCAGCAGCCCCAGCTCCGTCCATATCTCCGCCAGGTACTGGAACCAGCCGGGGGTGGAGTGCGCGAAGTTGAGGATGGCGCGGTAGAGCGCGCTGCTGCTTTCCATGAACACAGAAGGTACGGAAAGTGGGCTCTGCACACACAATCGGCGAACGTCATCCCCCGACCCCGACGAAAGTAGGGGGTGCGCGGGGGCGCGAGGGGCGGACGGGCGCCGCCCGACCGGAATGATGATCGGCAAAAGTTGTCGTGACAGCGGCGGGTGGGGCAGGAGTTGGGCCCGCTTCTCTCGTAGAGTTCAGGCCGTGGGATCTCTGCGCAATCCAGTCGGGCCGCTACCCTCCTCCATTTACTGGCGACGGAGGGCCGTCGGGCTGTCCGTGCTGGCGCTGTTGGTGGTGCTGGTGCTCTGGGCCGTGCTCTCCGGTGGGGGAGACGGCGACAAGAGCGGCAAGGGCAAGGGCGGTCCGTCGCCCGCCGCCTCCATCACCCCCGGCCCCTCGGGCACCGGCCCCGTGGTCCCGGGCGAACCGGGCGGCCGTGACGAGCCCGGCGGCTCGGGCGGCGACGGCGCGGACAACGGCTCCACGGGCGGCGGGAGTACGGACTCCGGCGGCGCCGACGGGTCTGCGGCGGGCGCGGGTTCGGCGGGGGCCGGCGGGGGTTCCGGCGGCTCGGGCGGTGCGGGCGGTGCCGGTGGCGGCGGCGGTGCCGGTGGTGCCGGTCAGCAGGTCCCGGCGAACTCACCGCTCGTCACCTGTGCGCCCGCCTCGGTCGAGTTGACCGTGCGCACCGTGCAGAACGACGTCGACGTCGACAAGAAGGCCAAGTTCGAGGTCGTCGCGAAGAACCTCTCGGCCGCGGACTGCAAGCTGGACTTCGGTCCGGCGGCGGCGGTGGTCAACGTGAAGAACACCGACGGCGACACGGTCTGGTCCTCCAAGGACTGCCCCGAGGGCGCCAGGTCGCTGATGCTCCGCGTCCCGGCGAAGACGACGGTCACCCACCCCGTGGAGTGGGACCGCACCCGCAGCGACGCGAAGAAGTGCGAGGCACCGGCGGGCGGTTCGGTCCCGCCGGGGACGTACGTGGTGGAACTGGTGGGGGCGAAGGTACCGGCTTCGGTCTACCTGAAGAAGGACTGATCAGGCAGAGCGTTGTGGGCCGCTCGCGCAGTTGCCCGCGCCCCCTCGAAGGGGCGCGGGCAACTGCGCGAGCGGTCGCGTATCGGCCGCGGCCGTGTACCCGGGCTCTCAGACGTAGCGTTCGAGGATCGAGGACTCCGCCAGGCGGGAGAGGCCCTCGCGGACCGAGCGGGCCCTTGCCTCGCCGACGCCGTCGACCGTCTGGAGGTCGTCGACGCTCGCGGCGAGCAGCTTCTGCAGCCCGCCGAAGTGCTCGACCAGCCGCTCGATGATCGCGCCGGGAAGGCGCGGCACCTTCGCCAGCAGGCGGTAGCCCCGCGGCGACACCGCCGAGTCCAGCGTCTCGGGCGAGCCGCTGTAGCCCAACGCCCTCGCCACTATCGGCAGTTCCAGCAGCTCGCCGTGGGTCAGCGCGTCCAGCTCGGTGAGCGCCTCGCCCACCGTGCGCGAGCGCTTCGCCGTCGGCTCGGGCACGTAGTCCCGTACGACCAGTTCGCGCTCCGGCTCGACACCGGCGATCAGCTCGTCCAGCTGGAGGGAGAGCAGACGGCCGTCCGTGCCCAGCTCGACCACGTACTCGGCGATCTCGGTGGCGATCCGGCGGACCATCTCCAGGCGCTGCGCCACGGCCGTGACGTCGCGGACCGTCACCAGGTCCTCGATCTCCAGGGCGGAGAGGGTGCCCGCGACCTCGTCGAGGCGGAGCTTGTACCGCTCCAGGGTGGCCAGCGCCTGGTTCGCCCGGGAGAGGATCGCGGCCGACTCCTCCAGCACGCGGCGCTCGCCGTTCACGTACAGAGCGATCAGCCGCATCGACTGGGAGACCGAGACGACGGGGAAGTTGCACTGCTTGGAGACGCGGTCCGCCGTGCGGTGCCGGGTGCCGGTCTCCTCGGTGTGGATCGACGCGTCGGGCACCAGCTGGACGCCCGCCCGCAGGATCTTGGTCATGTCCTTGTCGAGGATCAGCGCGCCGTC
This sequence comes from Streptomyces sp. NPDC004111, assembly GCF_042874215.1. Classification (NCBI taxonomy): domain Bacteria; kingdom Bacillati; phylum Actinomycetota; class Actinomycetes; order Kitasatosporales; family Streptomycetaceae; genus Streptomyces; species Streptomyces sp. NPDC004111. The sequence continues at coordinate 23,311 of NZ_JBIAMU010000015.1, read as the reverse complement.
CAGCTTGCACAGCTCGCGCAGCCGGGTCGCGGTGAACTCGACGTCGAGGACGAAGCCGCCGGTGCACATCGACTCGACGGTCTTGTCCATGCCGAGGACGATCAGTCCGCCGGTGTTGCCGCGCAGAATGCGCTCCAGGCCGTCGCGCAGCGCCATGCCGGGCGCTACGGCGCTCAGCGAGGCGCGGATCTGGGCCTCGTTGCCGGAGCCCGAGGTGCTGGAGCCTCCGCCGGACTTTCCGGGTGACGAGGCCCGGTCGTTGGCTGCCACTGCACTCCTCCGGTCACGGGGGTCACGGGTCGGGGCCGTCCCTGGCAGGGACGGTCAACTTCGCCTCGCGTACGCGGTGGACAGGCGAGACCAGGGCAAAGTCTACCGGCGCTCCTCCTCGCTCCGTGGGGCCTGTGCGCGAGACCGGCGCGGAAGGACGCTCAGGGCGGCGCCCATGTCCGCCACCTCGGTCACCTTCATTCCTGCGGGAACACGGCCCGGGTCGCCCGGAACCAGCGCGTGGGTGAATCCCAGCCGGTGCGCCTCGGCCAGTCTTCGTTGTACGCCCGTTACCCGGCGGACCTCTCCGGCGAGGCCCACCTCGCCGATCGCGACGAGGTTCTTGGGCAGCGGGGTGTCGCTGGCGGCCGAGGCCAGGGCGAGGGCGACGGCCAGGTCCGAGGCGGGTTCGGAGAGCTTCACGCCGCCGACCGTGGCGCAGTAGATGTCGCGCTTGCCGAGCGCGCTGATCCGCCCGCGCTGTTCGAGGACCGCCAGCATCATCGAGACGCGGGAGGTCTCCAGGCCGGAGGTGGTGCGGCGGGGGGAGGGGATCTGGGAGTCGACGGTGAGGGCCTGGACCTCGGCGACCAGGGGGCGGCGGCCCTCCAGGGTGACGGTCAGGCAGGTGCCGGGCACGGCGATGTCGCGGCGGGTGAGGAAGAGGCCGGAGGGGTCGGCGAGGCCGGTGATGCCCTCGTCGTGCAGTTCGAAGCAGCCGACCTCGTCGGTGGCCCCGTACCGGTTCTTCACGCCGCGGACCAGCCGCAGCCGGGCGTGCCGGTCGCCCTCGAAGGAGAGGACGACGTCGACCAGGTGCTCCAGGAGGCGGGGGCCGGCGATGTTGCCGTCCTTGGTGACGTGGCCGACCAGGAGGGTCGACATGCCGCGCTCCTTGGAGGCCCGGATGAGGGCGCCCGCGACCTCCCTGACCTGGGCCATGCCGCCGGGCGCGCCGTCGATCTCGGGGGAGGCGACGGTCTGCACGGAGTCCATGATCAGCAGGGACGGCTTGACCGCGTCGAGGTGGCCGAGGACGGCGGAGAGGTCGGTCTCGGCGGCGAGGTAGAGGTGGTCGTCGAGGGCGTTGATGCGGTCGGCGCGCAGCCGGACCTGGCTCGCCGACTCCTCGCCCGTGACGTACAGGGTGCGGTGCTCCTCGCTGGCCGCCTTGGCGGCGACGTCGAGCAGCAGGGTGGACTTGCCCACGCCCGGCTCGCCCGCGAGCAGCACCACGGCGCCCGGCACCAGGCCGCCGCCCAGCACCCGGTCCAGTTCGTCGACGCCGGTGGAGCGGGCGGTGGCGGTGCGGCCGTCGACCTGGCCGATGGGGAGCGCGGCCGTGGAGACCCGGCCCGCGGCGGTGGTGCGGACCGCGGGCGCGCCGTACTCCTCGACGGTCCCCCAGGCCTGGCACTCCGGGCAACGGCCGAGCCACTTGGCGGTCGTCCAGCCGCACTCGGTGCAGCGGTAGGACGGCCGGTCCTTCGCGGATTTCGTACGGGCAGCCATGGCGTCACCGTACAGACGCGCACTGACAACGCGGCCGGGGGCCGCCCGCGGGGGAGTGCGCGGGAGCGCCGGGCATCGTCGCGGTGGGTGAGGGCATAGGCCACCGGTAAGGGCCGAACAGGGGCGGAATCCGCGATTCCTGTCCTCTTTTGAGGGATCTGTTCACCCGTACGGATTAAATGGGCGCCAGGTGAGCCAGGGGGCGGGTGTGACGCGCCTACGGTCGGCCGGATGACGAGCAGCAGGCGGGAGCACCCCACACGCACCACCGGGAAAACCGGCGCCACGGGCCCCTCCGGGAACACCGGCACCGCCGGGAGCCCAGGGGGCGCGGGCCCCTCCCTGGGCGCCGACACCGCCCAGAGCACCTCGGCGGGTGCCACCGGGGCGCGCCGCGCGCACCGGCGTGCGCCCCGCACGCTCGCCCAGCGCCCGCCGACCCGCTACGAACCCCATCTGGACGGGCTGTTCACCTACGCGCTCTCCGTGCTGCGCGACCACGACGTGGCGACCGCGGTACTGGGCGACGTACTGGCCCTCGCCGAGCGCAGCCAGGGCCGCTGCCCCACCGACGAGGCGGAGCGCAAGGCGTGGCTCTACGCGCTGGCCCGCTGGGGCTGTCTGCGCCGGCTCGCCGAGGACAAGCGCCGCCGCCAGGCCACGCACGGCGGCCACCAGTCCCACCGCCCGCCCGCGGCCGTCCCCGAACCGGAGATCCCGGTCGAGGCGAGCGTGGCCCGTGCCCGGCACGCCGACCTCACCCGGCTCGCCTGGCCGGAGGCGGCCGGCACCACCCCCGAGCAGCGCGAGGCCCTCGAACTGGCCGTCCGGCACGGCCTGACCGCCCGCCAGCTCGCCTCCGTCCTCAACCTCGACCACGCCTCCGCGCGCGAACTGCTGGCCGCCGCGGCCTGCGAGGTGGAGCGCACCCGGGCCGCCCTGATCGTCGTCGAGACCGGCAACTGCCCGACCGTCGCCCGGCTCACCGACGACAGCCAGGTGCTGCTCAGCACCGCGCTCCGCGGCGAACTGGTCCGGCACGTCGACGACTGCCCGCTCTGCCGGCGCGCCGCCGAGCGCGCGGGCGCGAGCGGCCCGTGGCCCGGCACCGGCGCCTCCCCCGGCCGCCTCCCCCTGGTCGAGGCACCCAGGGCGGCGGCGTACGCGGCGATGCTGCACGCCCCGCGCGTGCCCCGGAACAACACCCCGCGCTTCGACCGCACCGGATTCCCGCTCGACCCCAAGGACCGGGCCGCGCGCCGGGAGCGGCTGCGCACCCGCGCCGTCACCACGACGGTGGTGGCCACCGTGGTCGCCGCCCCGGTCTTGGCGCTGTGGGCCGCCTACCGGGGCGCCCCCGCGACGGGCGAGGGGCCGCGCGGCGCCTCGGTCACCGCCAGCGAGGAGGACGGCGTGCCGGGGCGCGACGGCACCCCGTACGAGGGCTCCACCAGCGGCTACGAGAACGCGGGCAACGCGCACGACGGGGCCGACCGGGGCTCCCGCGGCGGCCCGGGGGTCGCCGTCAAGGTCCTGACCCCGGGCCGCACTTCGCCCGGCGCGGGCACGCTGACCGTGACCGCGGTGCCCTCGGGCGGTACGACGGTGGTCCGGCTCGCCGTGTCGGGGGCCGGGCCGGTCACCTGGTCGATGTGGTCCAACGCGCCCTGGCTGCACCTGAGCCGCAGCGCCGGAACCCTGGCGCCCGGCGAGTCCGCCACCGTCTACATCACGGTCGACCGGAGCAGGGAGCCCGCCGACCCCTGGACCGCCCGGCTCGGGGTGTCGCCCTCCGGGGCGGTGATATCCGTCTCCGGCAGGGGCACGGCGCCGACCGGACCCGGTACGGACCCGGGCCACGGCGGTGACCCCGGGCCGACCCCGGGCGGGACCCCAGGCCCCTCCCCGACACAGCCCACGGACCCGCCGACCACGCCGCCGACGCACCCGCCCACCGATCCGCCGACCACGCCGCCCACGGACCCGCCGACCACCCCGCCGACGGACCCGCCCACCACGCCGCCCACCGATCCGCCGACCACCCCGCCGACGGACCCGCCGACCACACCGCCCACGGACCCGCCGAGCACGCCGCCGCCGTCGGAGCCGCCGACCACCCCGCCGCCCTCGGACCCTCCGGCGACGCCGTCACCCTCCTGACACGGCCCCCGGCCGCCCCCGCGGACGGGCTCAGCCCGTCGGGTCCGCCGGGTGCGGGGCCACCAGCGGCAGCTGGGAGGCGAGACGGGCCTCGCACAGCTCGGCGAGCTTCGCGTAGCCCCCGGCCCCCATCAGCTCGGTCAGCTCGGGGCGGTAGGACACGTAGACGGGGTCGCCCGCACCGTGCGCGGAGGTCGCGGAGGTGCACCACCAGTGCAGGTCGTGGCCGCCGGGCCCCCAGCCGCGCCGGTCGTACTCACCGATCGTGACCTGGAGGATCTTCGTGTCGTCCGGCCGCTCGATCCAGTCGTAGGTCCGCCGCACCGGCAGCTGCCAGCACACGTCCGGCTTGGTCTCCAGGGGTTCCTTGCCCTCGCGCAGCGCGAGGATGTGCAGCGAGCAGCCCGCGCCGCCCGCGAAACCGGGCCGGTTCTGGAAGATGCAGGAGCCCTCCCAGCGCCGCGTCTGGCGGTCACCGTCCTCGTCGGTCTGCACCCAGCCGCCGTTCGGGCCCTTCACGCCCCGGGACGTCTGCGCCACGTCGTGGAACTGCCAGATGTCCGGCGTCAGCCGGGCCACGTGGCCGGCCACCCGCTGCTCGTCGTCCTCGTCGGAGAAGTGCGCCCCCAGCGTGCAGCAGCCGTCGTCCGCGCGCCCCAGCCTGATGCCCTGGCAGCCGCTTCCGAAAATGCACGTCCACTTCGAGGTCAGCCAGGTCAGGTCGCACCGGAAGACCTGTTCCGCATCCTCCGGATCGGGGAACTCGACCCACGCACGGGCGAAGTCCAGCCCCTGCTCGTCGTTCTTCGCCACGTCCGGCTTCGACTGCTTGGCGGCTTTTCCCGGCTTCGCCTTTTTCGTCTTTGGCACGGGGCAAGGGTAGGCGCAGCGGCGGGTCCGGCGCGCCGCAGTAGCGTTCCGTACATGAGACTCGGAGTCCTCGACGTCGGTTCGAACACGGTGCACCTGCTGGTGGTGGACGCCCATCGCGGCGCCCGCCCGCTTCCCGCGCATTCCTACAAGGCGGAACTCCGCCTCGCCCAGCTGCTCGACGAGGGCGGTGCGATCAGCCCCGAAGGCATAGACCTCCTGGTCAGCACCGTCGGGGAGGCGATGCAGGCGGCCGAGGACAAGGGCTGCGAGGACGTCCTGCCGTTCGCCACCTCGGCCGTCCGGGAGGCCAGCAACGCCGATCTCGTACTGACCCGGGTCCGCGAGGAGACGGGCGCCGACCTCCAGGTGCTGTCCGGCGAGGACGAGGCCCGGCTGACCTTCCTGGCGGCCCGCCGCTGGTTCGGCTGGTCGGCGGGCAAGCTGCTGCTGCTCGACATCGGCGGTGGCTCGCTGGAGATCGCGTACGGCATCGACGAGGACCCCGACGCGGCCGTCAGCCTGCCGCTCGGCGCCGGGCGGCTGACCGCGGGCCGGCTGCCCGGCGACCCGCCCGACACCCAGGACGTACGCGCGCTCCGCCGACATGTACGCGCCGAAATCGCCCGTACGGTCGGGGAGTTCGCCCGGTTCGGCAAGCCCGACCACGTGGTCGCCACCTCCAAGACCTTCCGGCAGCTCGCCCGGATCGCCGGTGCCGCGCGCTCCGCGGACGGCCTCTACGTCCAGCGCGAGCTGAGCCGCAGCTCGCTGGAGGAGTGGGTGCCCAAGCTGGCCGCGATGACCGCCGAGCAGCGCGCGGGCCTGCCCGGCGTGTCGGTGGAGCGCGCCCCGCAGCTCGTCGCGGGAGCCCTGGTCGCCGAGGCCGCCATGGACCTCTTCGAGGTGCAGACGCTGGAGATCTGTCCGTGGGCGCTGCGGGAGGGCGTCATCCTGCGCCGGCTGGACAACCTGCCCTCGTCCTGAGGAGCCTCCGTACGGGCCGGCCGGCGGGAGCGCGCGGGAGGCCCGGGGCGGACGGCCGGAGGCCCGGGGCGGGGAGCCGGGTGGCGGGCAGCCGGGGGCCGGGTGGCGGGCAGCCGGGTGTCCGGGTGGCCGGGAACGGGCGGCGGACGGGCCCTTTGCCCCCTCGCCTCCCCGAGCCGGAGCGGGGGACCGTACGCTGTCCCTCGTGGCAGAAGTGGCGAAACCAGCGGTGCGCATCCCGGATGCGAAGGTCGCGCTGTCCACGGCCTCCGTCTACCCGGAGTCGACGGCGACGGCCTTCGAGATCGCCGCACGCCTCGGCTACGACGGTGTCGAGGTCATGGTGTGGACGGATCCCGTCAGCCAGGACATCGAGGCACTGCGCAGACTCTCCGACTATCACGGTGTCCCCGTCCTCGCGGTGCACGCCCCGTGTCTGCTGATCACCCAGCGGGTCTGGTCGACCGACCCGTGGGTCAAGCTCCAGCGCGCGCAGGCCGCCGCGGAGAAGCTGGGCGCCTCCACCGTCGTCGTCCACCCGCCGTTCCGCTGGCAGCGCGGCTACGCACGCGACTTCGTCTCCGGGATCTGGCGGATGGCGGAGGAGACGGACGTCCGCTTCGCGGTCGAAAACATGTACCCGTGGCGGTACAAGGACCGCGAGATGCTCGCGTACGCCCCCGAGTGGGACGTCACCAAGGACGACTACCGGCACTTCACCGTCGACCTCTCGCACACCGCGACCGCCCGCACCGACGCCATGGCCATGATCGACCGCATGGGCGACCGGCTCGGCCACGTCCACCTCGCGGACGGCAACGGCTCGGCCAAGGACGAGCACCTCGTCCCCGGCCGCGGCACCCAGCCCTGCGCCCAGCTCCTGGAGCGGCTGGCCGCCTCCGGCTTCGACGGCCACGTGGTCGTCGAGGTCAACACCCGCCGGGCCATGTCGTCCGCCGAACGCGAGGCCGACCTGGCGGAGGCGCTCGCCTTCACCCGGCTGCACCTGGCGTCGGCCTCCGCGCCGGGCACCCCGGCGCGACCGGCGCGCGTGCCGGGCACATGACCGGGCCCCCGCCCGACGGCCCGAAGCCCGACGCCGGCCCCGCCCCGGCCCCGCCCACCGGCCCCGGCTCCTCCACCGGCCCCGGCTCCTCCGCGGACCCCGCCTCCGCCCCCGCCGGCCCCGCACCCCGCCGTCGCGGCCGGCCCTCCCGCAGTGCCCGGGACGCGGCCGGGCCCGCCACCCGGGACCGCATCCTCCTCGCCGCCCGCGGCGAGTTCGCCGAGCGCGGCTACGACAAGACCTCCGTGCGCGGCATCGCCCGTGCCGCCGGGGTCGACGCGGCACTCGTGCACCACTACTTCGGCACCAAGGACGACGTCTTCGCCGCCGCCATCGAGATGTCCTTCGAGCCCGCCCTGGTCCTGACGCGCCTGCTGGACGGCCCGCCCGACCAGCTCGGCGAACGGCTGGCCCGCGCGTTCCTCGGCGTCTGGGAGGACGCTGCCACCCGCGCCCCGCTGCTCGCCGTCGTCCGTTCCGCGCTGACCCACGAGGGCGCCGCGAAGGTGCTGCGCGGCTTCGTACTGCGCCACCTGCTGGAGCGCATCGCGGCCGAACTCTCCGTCCCGGACCCCACGCTCCGCGCCGAACTGGCCGCCGCGCAGATGATCGGCGTCGCGATCCTGCGCTACGTGATCGAGGCGGACCCCCTGGCATCGGTGGACGTCGAACAGGTGGTCCAGCTCGTGGGCCCCGTCCTCCAGACCTACCTCACCACCTGACCGCCCCCTTGGGCGGCGGCGCCGCCCACCCCGCCCCCGCCCCCTTGGGCGGCGGGGCCGCCCCCCGGGGGCGGAACGGGCGGGCAAGGGGGCGGCCCCCGGCGAAGCCGCACGCTCCCCGCCCCGGACGCCCCCGCCCCCGTACCCCCTCCACCCCCCGCCCCGCGTCCCGCTCCCCGGACACCCCGTCCACCCCCCGGACCCAAGGCGTACGCTCGACGTCACTCGCACTCGTACCCCCAGGGAAGTGAACCCGATGCCCGAGCTGAGGTCCCGCACCGTCACCCACGGCCGCAACATGGCAGGCGCCCGCGCGCTCATGCGCGCCTCCGGTGTAGCGAGCGAGGACATCGGCAAGCCGATCATCGCGGTCGCCAACTCCTTCACCGAGTTCGTCCCCGGCCACACCCACCTCGCCCCCGTGGGCCGCATCGTCTCCGAGGCGATCCACGCCGCCGGTGCCGTCCCCCGCGAGTTCAACACCATCGCGGTCGACGACGGCATCGCCATGGGCCACGGCGGAATGCTCTACTCCCTCCCCTCCCGCGACCTGATCGCGGACAGCGTGGAGTACATGGTCGAGGCCCACTGCGCCGACGCCCTGATCTGCATCTCCAACTGCGACAAGATCACCCCCGGCATGCTGAACGCGGCCCTCCGCCTCAACATCCCCACGATCTTCGTCTCCGGCGGCCCCATGGAGTCCGGCCGGGCCACCCTCGTCGACGGCACCGTCCGCACCCTCGACCTCGTCGACGCGATGTCGGACGCCGTCAACGACAAGATCTCCGACGCGGACATGCTCCGTATCGAGGAGAACGCCTGCCCCACCTGCGGCTCCTGTTCCGGCATGTTCACCGCGAACTCGATGAACTGCCTCGCCGAGGCCATCGGCCTCGCGCTCCCCGGCAACGGCTCGACGCTCGCCACCCACACCGCCCGCCGCGCGCTGTACGAGAACGCGGGCCGCACCATCGTCGAGATCACCCAGCGGTACTACGAGCAGGACGACGCGACCGTCCTCCCGCGCGCCATCGCCTCCCGCGCCGCGTTCGAGAACGCCATGGCCCTCGACATCGCCATGGGCGGCTCCACCAACACGATCCTGCACCTCCTCGCCGCCGCCCAGGAGGCCGAACTCGACTTCGGCCTCCCCGAGATGGACCAGATCTCGCGCCGCGTCCCCTGCCTGTCCAAGGTCGCGCCCAACGTCGCCAAGAACCGCACGTACTACATGGAGGACGTGCACCGCGCGGGCGGCATCCCCGCCATCCTCGGCGAACTCCACCGGGGCGGACTCCTCAACGAGAACGTCCACTCCGTCCACTCCGCCTCCCTCGCCGAGTGGCTCAAGAACTGGGACGTGCGCGGCGGCTCCCCCGCCCCCGAGGCCGTCGAGCTGTGGCACGCCGCCCCCGGCTGCGTCCGCTCCGCCACCGCCTTCTCGCAGTCCGAGCGCTGGGACACCCTCGACACGGACGCCGCCGAAGGGTGCATCCGCTCCGTCGAGCACGCGTACTCCAAGGACGGCGGCCTCGCGGTCCTGCGCGGAAACCTCGCCGTCGACGGCTGTGTCGTGAAGACGGCGGGCGTCGACGAGTCGATCTGGACCTTCGAGGGCCCGGCCGTCGTCTGCGAGTCGCAGGAGCAGGCCGTCGAGAAGATCCTCCTCAAGGAGGTCAAGGCGGGCGACGTCGTCGTCATCCGGTACGAGGGCCCCAAGGGCGGCCCCGGCATGCAGGAGATGCTCTACCCGACCTCGTACCTCAAGGGCACCGGCCTGGGCAAGCAGTGCGCCCTGATCACCGACGGCCGCTTCTCCGGCGGCACGTCGGGCCTGTCCATCGGCCACGCCTCCCCGGAGGCCGCGTCCGGCGGCGCCATCGCGCTCGTCGAGGACGGCGACCGCATCCGCATCGACATCCCGAACCGCTCCATCGCACTGCTGGTGAGCGACGAGGAACTGGCCGAGCGCAGCGAGGCCCTCGGCGGCGTCTACGCCCCGAAGAACCGCGAGCGCAAGGTCTCCCAGGCCCTGCGCGCGTACGCCGCGATGGCGACGAGCGCGGACAAGGGCGCGGTGCGCGACGTGTCGAAGCTGGGCTGACCCGGCAGCGGCAGGACAGCGGTACGGCGACGGGGGAGGGCGGGGTCAGCCCGCCTTCCCCTGCCGCTGCCCGGCCCCGCCGGGCAGCTCGGGCGCGATGCCGAAGACGGTCCGGTCCGTACGCGTCACCAGCAGCGCGCCCCCGGTACGTACCGTCATCACCGGCTCCGCACCGTCCACCGCCCTGCCGCCCCGGGCCGCCGACCGCCACAGCTCCTTGCCGGTGCGCAGGTCCAGCGCCAGCACCCGGCCGTCGACGGCCGGCACGTACAGGACGCGGTTGGCGCGGTCGGGCTGCGGCAGGCCGAGGCCCGGGACCTTCAACGGCGTCTCCCACCGGCCCTTGCCGCTCGCCGCGGAGAGGGCGCCGACGGTGCCCGCCGGGTTCACGAAGCAGAGCGTGTCGCCGACGAGCCGCGGTGTCCCGGTCCTGGGCCGGTCCAGCCGCACGGTCTCCACGGGCCGCGCCCCGGTGGGGTCGCGCAGCTCCAGGGCGGCGAACTCGCCCGCCCCGTTGGCGTGCCGGGCCGCCGAGTCGGGGTCGGTGCGCGACCACTTCGCGAACACCAGCCGCTCACCGGTCTCGCCCACCAGCTCGTACCCCTCGCCGTAGGTGGCGATCCGGGTCGGCCTGCCGGTGGCCGCGTCGTAACGGAGATAGGTGATCCGGTTCGGCTCGTCGCCGCGGTCGTCGGCGCACTTGGCGTAGAGCTTGCCCTGCATGGCGAGCGGGTTGCAGCGCAGCCCCTCCGGGTCGAAGGAGGTCCACCGCGTCTCGCCGCTGACCATGTCGCGCGCCACCAGGGCGTCGCCCTTGAGGCCGGGTCCCACGGCGAGCCGGCCGACGACCGCGCCGCTCATGTAGACGTCGGGGGCGGCCTGCCGCTCCCAGAGCCGGCTGCCGTCGGTGGCGGAGAGGGACACCAGCCGGGCGGCGCCGTCGCTGTCCACCTCGCTGACGAGGACCGCCTCGGGGACGGCGCCGAGCGGCGCGGAGTTGTTGACGGTGCCGTCGGACGGCCCCTTCCGCCGGGCCTTGGCCTGCCACAGGATGCGGCCGGTGGCCTGGTCGAGCCGTACCGAACGGAGGTCGTAGCCGCCGCAGTAGGTGGCCGGGCCCGCCGTCAGACAGCGGACGTTGCCGGCACCGGCGGCGGGCTGGTCGGCCGCGGGGTTCTCGACGGGCAGCTCGGCCTGCCAGGGGCGCCAGCCGGCCGGCAGCGCCTCGGCGTTGCCGGACCCCGGGGTCGCCGGGTTCGCACCGCCGGACCCGGCGCCGGGGGAGGCGGCACCCCGGCCGCTGTCCCGCCCTTCGAGGTACTGGACGACACCCCCGGCACCGAGCCCGAGCACCACCACGGAGGCCGCGGCGACGAGCATGGTCCGCCGGGTCCGGGAGCGACTCCGGGTGGGCGCGGGCGCGCCGGTGGCGGGTGCGGTGGTGGGCGTGGCGGCGGGCGCGGGCGCGGCGGGGTGCGGTGCGGCGGCCTGCGGTGCTTCGGCTCTCGGTACGTCGGCCCGCAGTGCGGCAGCCCGAGGTTCGTCGGCCCGCGGTTCGTCGGCCCGCGCCACGAGGGTCGCCTCCGCCGTCGGTGCCCCGGCCACCTCCCCGGCCCGGGTCGGCAGGCCGAGGAACAGCTGCGCCAGCGTGTCCAGCCCCGGCCGCTCCTCCGGCGTCTTCGCCAGGCACCGTTCGAGGATCTGCCGCAGCGGCTGCGGCACCTCGTCCAGCTCCGGAGCGGCGTGCACCACCTGGTACGCCGTCATGTACGGGCTGTCCGCGTCGAACGGACCGCGCCCCACCGCCGCGAACACCAGAAGCGCCGCCAGCGAGAAGACGTCCGACGACGGGCCGGTGGTGCGGGGGTCGCTGAGCTGCTCCGGCGACATGAAGGGCGGGGTGCCCATCACGTGCCCGGTCGCGGTCAGCGTCTGGTGGTCCGCGGCCCGGGAGATGCCGAAGTCGATCACGCGGGGCCCGTCGGCGGCCATCAGGACGTTGGCCGGTTTGAGGTCCCGGTGGACGACCCCGGCCCGGTGGATGTCCCGCAGCGCCTCGACAAGCCCGAGCGCCAGCTGCCGCAGTTCCGCCGCCGGCGGCGGGCCGTGCTGGTGGAGCTGTTCGGCGAGGGTGGGCCCGGGAACGTACTGGGTGGCCATCCACGGCCGCGCCGCCTCCGGGTCGGCGTCCACCACCGGAGCGGTGAACGCGCCGCTCACCCGCCGGGCAGCCGCCACTTCCTGCCGGAAGCGGATGCGGAAGGTCGCGTCGGAGGCGTACTGCTCGTGCACCAGCTTGACCGCGACCTCACGCCCCGAGGGCGACCTGCCGAGGAACACGGTCCCCATGCCCCCGGTGCCGAGCCGGTCCAGAATCTGGTGGCCACCGATCGATCCGGGGTCCCCCACGGACAACGCCACGGTCCAACTCCGTCCCCCGTAAGTACCGTTGGGATCACAGGGTAGTCAACGGTGTCGCCGCGCAGCTCGGCACTCCCTCCCCACCTGCGCGGCAGTGCCGCCGACACCGCCCGCCGGGGCCGCCGCGCACCCCGCGCCGTACCCCCGCTCCGGGGATAATCGACACCGTGAGCGAGAACCCCGAGAACTCCGACGCCCCCACGCCGGCCGGCCCCGCGGGCCCGCAGCCCGAGCCGCTGCGCTTCTTCGGCACCACCTGGCTGGACCACAGCAACGGCTACGCGCTGCGCCGTGCGGGCGTGGCGGTCGGCTCGCTCGCCGCCGCCGCCGCGGGCTGCTTCCTGCTGCGCTTCGCGTACGAGGGGCTGCAGATCGCGGACGTGGGCGGGTTCGTCGGCGCGCTGGTCGTGGTGATGTTCGCGGTGTGCAGCGCCATCGCGTTCCGCAAGACGTGGGAGGGCTTCACCGTCCGCGCCACCGACCCGGCCCGCGAACAGTCCCTGCGCAGCCTGAAGACGATCGGCTTCGTGGGCTCGCTCCTCGCGTACTTCTGCCGCTCCCTCACGGAGGCCCCGGGCGAGAAGCTGCACCGTACGGAGTACGAGACGGCCCGCGCCCAGTACGAACGCCGCCGCGGCACCCGCACCGGCAACCCGGCGGCCCGCAAGAAGAAGCCGAAGCGGAAGTAGCAGCGGGCGGGGGAGCACCGGACCGGACCGCCCCGGCGGCCCCCTGTCCGGAGATCGCCCCCGGTACGAGGATGGCGGCATGACCACCACCCCACCCACCCCCACGAACCCTCCGGACCCGAACGCCTCGGCCGTCCACTCGCCCGAGCCGGACTTCCACGCCCGTGCCCACTCCTTCAACGCGGCGGCGGCCCACTACGCGGCGTACCGCCCCTCGTACCCGCCCGCCCTGTTCGACGCCGTCGAGGAACTGGCCGGCCGCCCGCTCACCGGCGCCCGGGTCGCCGACATCGGCGCGGGCACCGGCATCGCGACCGCACAGCTCCTGGCGAGGGGGGCGAGGGTGACGGCGGTCGAGCCCGGCGAAGGCATGGCGGCGGAACTGCGCCGCGCCCACCCCGAGGTCGCGCTCGTACGGGGCAACGGCAACGCGCTCCCGCTGGCCGACTCCTCCGTGGACCTGGTCACCTACGCGCAGGCCTGGCACTGGACCGACCCGGCGCGCTCGCTGCCCGAGGCACTGCGGGTGCTGCGTCCGGGCGGCGCGCTGGCGCTGTGGTGGAACCGTACGGACACGGACGTCCCGTGGCAGCGAGACCAGGCGGAACGCCTCCGCGTGTTCCTCGGCGTCGAACTGCCCACCTCGGCGGCCCGGGGGGACCACGCCCCCGCCCTGACGAAGGACCAGTCCGTCACCTTCACCCGCCGCACGGTCCGCTGGAGCCGCCGCATCCCGCTGGACGCGCACCTCGCGAACCTGGCGACCCACTCGGTCTTCCTGGTCCGCGACAAGGAGTCCACCGCCCGCTTCCTGGCCCGCGAACGCGCCGAACTCCTCACCCTCTTCCCCTCCGCCGAACTGGAAGAGACCTACCAAACCGACCTCCACCAAACCCCCACCCCCCTCTAACCCCCAGCCCCCCCGGGCGGCAGGGCCGCACCTTTCCCACCCCACCCCCGCCCCCACCCCTTGGCGGGGCCGCCCATTCCCCACCCCCACCCGCGCTGCCCCACCCGCCCCCTTGGGCGGCGGGGCCGCCCCTTCCCACCCCGCCGCCGCCTCCTTGGGCGGCGGGGCCGCCCCCCGGGGGCGGAACGGGCGGGCAAGGGGGCGGCCCCCGGCGGAGCCGAACCCCCCACCCCCGGACGCCCCGCACCCCGTACCCCTCCCCCGACCCCAGACCCGGGGCCCGGGGGAGGCCAGCCCCCCCGGGGCCACCCCACCTACCCCACCCCCACCCTCCCCCTCTTCCCCCTCCGCTCCGCCCACCCCTCCAACGCCCCCGCACACGCATGATCCACATGCCGCAGCCCACTCAGATCCAGCTCAACCGCCCGCCCCTCGGGCAACGCCTCCAACGCGTCCAGCAACTTCGGCAGCCGAAGAAACGTCGCGTTCCCCACCACCCGCACCCGCAAAACAACCCCCTCCCCACCACTCACAGCCCCACCACTCCCACCCCCACCACTCCCAACCCCAACAATCCCCTCCTCAACAACCTCCACCTGCACATGACTCACCTCCCAAGCCGTCTTCCCCACCGCCAGCACCAGCCCCAACAACACCCCCTCAAACAGATTCGTCACCACGATCGCCACCGCAGTGACCACCAGCACCACACACTCCCCCCGGTGCTCCCTCCACAGCGCCCCCAGCGCCCGCACCGGCACCAACTTCGCCCCCGCATGCACCAGCACCCCCGCCAGCGCGGCCACCGGAATCACCGTCAGCGCGGCGGGCAGCGCCGCCGCGAACACCAGCAGCCACACCCCGTGCAGCACCCGCGAGGCCTTCGTCCGCGCCCCCGCCTGCACATTGGCCGCACTGCGCACGATGACCGCCGTCAACGGCAGCGCCCCCAGCACCCCGCACACGGTGTTCCCCACGCCCTGCGCCACCAACTCCTTGTCGTAGTCGGTACGAGGCCCGTCGTGCAGCCGGTCCACCGCCGCCGCCCCGAACAGTGACTCCGCCGAGGCGATCAGCGCGAACGCCAGCACCGTCCCCACCACCCCCACCTCGGCGAGCCGTACGAAGTCCTGCCCCTGCGGCAGCCGTACGGCATCCAGCAGTCCCTGCACCTCCACGCGCCGCACCCGCAGATCCAGCAGTACGGTCGCCCCGGCGGCCAGCGCCACCGCCACCAGCGGAGCCGGCACGAAACGCGCCGCCCACCGCCACTTCGGCCACACCACCAGCACCAGTACGGTCCCCACGCCCACCACCAGCGCGGCCGTACTCGGCACCCCGGTCACCAGGCCGCCCAGCCCGGCCACCTTCGCGACGCCACCCGCCGGAGCCTCGGCGTCGGCCATCGCGTACACCTGCCCGGCGATCAGCACGAGCCCGATCCCGGCGAGCATCCCCTGCACGACGGCCACGGAGATGGCCCGGAACCACCTGCCGAGGCCCAGCCCGCCGAGCAGCAGCTGCACCAGTCCGGCACCCGCCACCAGCACACCGAGCGACCCGACGCCGTACCGCTGCACGGCCTCGTACACGAGCACGGTCAGCCCGGCGGCGGGCCCGCTGACCTGCAGACTGCTGCCCGGCAGCACCCCGACCACGAGCCCGCCGACGATCCCGGTGATCAGCCCGAGTTCGGCGGGCACCCCGGACGCCACGGCCACGCCCACGCACAACGGCAGCGCCACCAGGAACACCACGAGAGAAGCGACCACATCGCTCCGGGACAGCCGGGACAGCCGGGACAACCGGGGCGGACGAGCGGCCGAGGAGAAGAAGCGCGAGACACGCGCGGTACGCGGGGCAGCCAAAACGAGCACCTCCAGAACGGAAAACGGACGACGGAGATGCGCGGGTCCCCACAGGGGAAGTGCAGGCGGGGGACGCCTGCACCTGAACTCTATTATGACAAGCGGAAGTTGACGAAGGGCGGTCCTGCGGAACCCGTCCGGGTCGCACGGGAGCGCACCACGCCCCGGCCCCCGCCCGCACGCCCCCTCCGGCCCCCGCCGCGCCCTCGCCCTTGACGGCCTCCGGACCCAGGAGGAGTATTCATCACACGATGAATATTCGCCGGAGGTCCCCATGACCACGCCGCACCACCCGCCGCAGCCGGAACCGCGAACCCCCGGCCCCTCCGCCGCACCGGGCCCGGCCGACCTCCCGCCCCCCGCCCTCGAAGCCCGCGCCCTCACCGTCGTCCGCGGCGCCCGGACGGTGCTCCGCGGCCTCGACTTCACCGTCCCCGCGGGCCGGATCACCGGCCTCCTCGGCCCGTCCGGCTGCGGAAAGTCCACGCTGATGCGCGCGGTCGTGGGGACCCAGGCCAAGGCCACCGGCACCCTCACGGTCCTGGGCCGCCCGGCGGGCGACCCGGCGCTGCGCTCCCGTACGGGATACGTCACCCAGGCGCCGGCGGTCTTCGACGACCTGACCGTCCGCCAGAACCTCGACTACTTCGCCGCGGTGCTCGACCCCGGCCGCGCCGCCGCCGAACGCCGCCGCAGCGCGGTCGCCGGGGCCATCGCCGACGTGGACCTCGGCACGCACGCCGACTCCCTGGCCGGCCGGCTCTCGGGCGGCCAGCGCAGCAGGGCGTCCCTCGCCGTGGCGCTCCTCGGCGCCCCCGAACTCCTGGTCCTCGACGAACCCACCGTGGGCCTGGACCCGGTGCTCCGCCGGGACCTGTGGGACCTCTTCCACGCCCTGGCCACCGAACGCGGCACCACGCTCCTGGTCTCCTCGCACGTCATGGACGAAGCGGAACGCTGCGACCGCCTGCTCCTCCTGCGCGAAGGAGTCCTCCTGGCCGAGGACACCCCACAGGCACTACGCACGACCACCGCCACCCCGACGGTCGAAAAAGCCTTCCTCCACCTGGTAACCCACAGCCACTGACCCCTCAGCACAGCCCACAGCGCCCCCGGCCCCACAGAGCCACTGCCCCCGGCCCCACAGCGCCACCGCCCCCACTAACCCCACAGCCCCGCCCCCACCGCCCCACTGCCCGAGGACGACCCGTCATGAGCCTCGCCCGCACCCTCGCCACCACCGCCCGAGTGCTCCGTCAGCTCCGCCACGACCCGCGCTCCATCGCGCTGATGCTGTTCGTGCCCAGCGTCCTGATCACGATCCTGCGCTTCGTCTTCGACGCGAACGCGCACACCTTCGACGCCGTCGGAGCCTCGCTCCTCGGCATCTTCCCGCTGATCACGATGTTCCTGATCACGTCCATCGCCACCCTGCGCGAACGCACCAGCGGCACCCTCGAACGCCTCCTCGCGATGCCCCTCGGCAAGGCCGACCTGATCGCCGGCTACGCCCTCGCGTTCGCGGTGCTGGCCCTGTTCCAGTCGGCCCTGGCGACCGGGCTCTCGGTCTGGCTGCTCGGCCTGGACGTGACGGGCAGCCCGTGGCTCCTGCTGCTGGTGGCCGTCCTGGACGCCCTCCTCGGCACCGCCCTCGGCCTCTTCGTGTCGGCCTTCGCGGCCTCGGAGTTCCAGGCGGTCCAGTTCCTGCCGCTGGTGATCTTCCCGCAGCTGCTGCTGTGCGGCCTGTTCACACCGCGCGAGGCGATGCACCCGGCGCTGGAGGCGATCTCCGACGTACTCCCGATGTCGTACGCGGTCGACGCCATGAACGAGATCCGCACCCACACCGAGCCGACCGCCGCGTTCCTCCTCGACACGACGATCGTCGCGGCCGTGGCGGTCCTGGTCCTGTTCCTGGGTGCGGCGACGCTCCGCCGCCGCACCCCGTAGAACCGCCCGGCGCAATCACCCCGCCTCAACTCACCTCAACCCACCTCAGCTCACCTCACCGGAGCGCACTCCCCGCCTTCCACTCCGGCCACTCCACGTTCCAGTCGCCGTAGCCGTTGCCGGGCGCCACCGTCTCCGTGGAGTTGACCACCTTGACGACGTCCCCGACGATCACTTCCCGGTAGAAGGCAGCGGCGGTCCCGTCGGAGGAGAGCCCCACACAGCCGTGGGTGACGTTGCGCCGCCCGACGACGCTGTTCGCGGCCGGGTTCTGGTGCAGATACGTACCGGACGCCGTCAGGTGGACCGCGTAGTAGTACCAGTCGGAGTACGAGTCCCCGTACCCGACGGTGCGGCTGTCCATGAACACCCGCTGCTGCTTGTCCGAGACGACCATCGTCCCGTTCCAGGTGTCCATCCCCGGGGCGCCCGCCGTTATCGGTATCCGCCGGGTCACCCCGTCCTTGACCACGGTCATCCGGTGGGTCTTCACGTCGACGGTCGCCACCAGCGATCGCCCGACGGTGAAGTGCCGGGTCACCTGCGGCCCCACCGCGACGGTCACCCGGGTCCCCGGCTTCCAGTAGGCACGGGGCCGGAAGTCGACCCGCTGCCCCGCGTGCAGGTTGCGGTCCTTGACCCAGCTCCAGGACCCCTCCGTGCCGGGATTCGCGGTCACCTTCAACTGCCGCTCCACGGCGGCCCGCTCCGCCTGCGGAACGGGCTTCTTGAACGTCACCGACACCGGCAGCCCGACCCCCGCCGTCATTCCCTCGACGATGTTCACCCGGAACGCCCCGGCCCGCAGCGGTGCGGGCACCGGGGTTGCCGTCGGCGTGGGCCGCGCCGTACCCGGGGCGGCCGACGAGGACCCGCCCGCGCCGCCGCTCACCCCCGCCGAGCCCAGTTCGGCCCCCGCCGCCCCGGGAACGGCACCGCCCTTGGCACAACCGCCCGCCCCCAGCGCCAGCCCGAGAAGCAGCGCGACGGCGCCCGCCCGAACGATGCGATCACGACGCGTCATTGAAATCCCCCAGATCGTTCCACCCGGCCGTACGGCCGGGTACGCGTTGCTGCGCGGCCCGTCACTCCGGCCCCGCGCTTCCTGTACGCACCGGGCGCCCACCGGGTTGCACGAAAGTTCGGGTAAGTTCCCGGCCATGACGGAGGAGGAGTTCGACGCCTTCTACGCGGCCTCCTTCCCCCGCCTGGTGGGGCAGCTGTACGCGTTGACGGGCGACCACGGCGAGGCGCAGGACGTCGTACAGGAGGCGTTCGTACGAGCCTGGGACCGGCGCGCCTCCTTCCTGGCGGACGGCGCCCCGGAGGCCTGGATCCGCACCGTCGCGATGCGCCTGGCGGTGAGCCGCTGGCGCCGCACCCGCAAGTGGCTCGACCTGGTGCGGCGCAACCCGCCGCAGGACCGGGTCGCGGGCCCCAGCCCCGAACACACGGTGCTCGTGGAGGCCCTGCGCACCCTCCCCGAACCCCAGCGCCAGGCCATCGTCCTGCACCACCTGTGCGACCTGAGCGTGGACCAGATAGCCGCGGAGACCGGCACGCCCACCGGAACGATCAAGGCCCGCCTGGCCCGCGGCCGAGCATCCCTGGCCCGCCAACTGGCCCCCGAAGCAAAGGAGGAAGCCCGTGCCTGACCCCTCCAACCCCACCCCGGACCCGCAAAGCCGCCACACCCCGGACCCGCACGGCCCCCACGCACAGGGCCCCTCGCCGGACGCCACCCGCTCCTCGGGCTCCGTCTCGGACGACCCCCGCTCGCCCGACCCGGCCCCGGACGACCCCCGCATCCCGGGCCCGGACGGTCCCCACGCGCCGAGTCCGTCACCGTCCGCCACCCGCACTCCTGGCCCGGACGGCCCCCACGCGCCCGACTCCTCGCCGGACGCCACCCACTCCCCGGACTCACCTCCGGACGGCCCCCACTCGCGAGCTTCGTCGCTGGACGGCCCCCAGATGCCGAATCCGGTCTCGTACGACTCCGGCCCGCCGCACCCGACCCCGGGTGCCCCTCGCTCGTCGGGCTCCGTCTCGTACGCCCCCGGCTCGCCGCATCCGACCTCGGATGCCTCTCGCTCGTCGGGCTCCGTTTCCGACGGCTCCCGCTCGCCTGGCCCGACCCCGGACGGCTCCCGCTCGCCCGGCCCGGCCCCGGACGGCTCCGGCTCGTCGGGCCCGTCACCGGACGCCCTTGACTCGTCCGACTCACCCCCGGACAGCTCCCGCTCGCGGGTCCAGTCGTCGGGTGACACCAACTCGTCAGTCGCCTCGCCGGACGGCCCCGCCACTCCAGGCCCGCCCCAGCGGGTCCACCGCGCCTCCCGCACCTCCCGCACCCCGGGCCCGCCCCCGGAAAGCCCCCACTCGTCGGTCCCCGGCACCCGCGGTGCGACGCCCCCGCACCCTGCCCTCCCCACCGACCCGTTCTCCGACGACCCCCTCTCCACCGCCCTCCACGACCTCGCCGACGCCTCCGGAACCCCCGCCCCGCACCGGGGCGGCGCTCAGGTGCGTCACCTTGCCGAACGGCGCCGTCGACGCCGCCGGGCAGCCGCCGCAGGAGCCGTGACCACCGTGGTCGCCGGGCTCGCCCTGCTGTTCGGCGTCCCCCTACTGACACCCCAGGACCCGGCCGGCCCCGGCCCCGCCGCCCCGCCCCCGTCCTCCGCCGGCCCCGCGCCCACCGTCGCCCCCGTGGCGACGGTCGACCTGGCGGCGCGGCAGCTGACGATGCCCCGGTCCGGCGACCGCGAGGCCCGCACCGTCCCGATCACCTCCGGCCGCAAGGAAACCCCTACCGCCACCGGCCGCATGACCGTGACCGCCCTCTCCGCGACACGCGTCATCGAGGGCAAACTGATCGGCCTCACCGACCAGTACGACTACCGGGCCTCCTGGGTGGTCGAACTCAGCGGCCCCGCCGGACAGACGACGTACGCCCTCGCCTTCCCGAGCCAGTCCAAGGAACTCTTCGGCCGCCTCGACGCGACCGACGGCGCCCTGGGCCTCCCCGAGGCGGACGCCAAATGGCTCTTCCAGCACCTGCGGTTGGGCGACGTCGTCGAAATCCGCTGACCCGCCGACCCCACCTACCGGCTCCACATACCGGAACGCCCGAACCCCCCGGAACGCCCGGTGCGAAGATGGCCGTGCACCACACACCGGCGGCCGGACACCACCGGCCCCACCAGCACAGGGCGAGTCTCAGGACCCCAGTTCCACCGGTACGGAGGGCAATCCGCATGACCGACAAAGCCGCACACGCACCCGGGCCCGACCAGGCCGGGCCCACCACGGTCGCAGTCCTCGGCACCGGCAAGATCGGCGAAGCCCTCCTCAGCGGGATGATCCGCGGCGGCCGCCGCCCGGCCGACATCCTGGTCACCGCACGCCGCAGCGAGCGGGCGGACGAACTCCGCACCCGTTACGGCGTCGAGCCCGTCTCCAACGCCGAGGCCGCCAAGCGCGCCGACACCCTGATCCTCACGGTCAAGCCGCAGGACATGGGCAAGCTCCTCGAAGAGCTGGCCCCCCACCTGCCCGCCGACCGCCTGGTCATCAGCGGCGCCGCCGGTATCCCCACCTCGTTCTTCGAGGAACGCCTCGCCACCGGCACCCCGGTCGTCCGCGTCATGACGAACACCCCCGCCCTCGTGGACGAGGCGATGTCCGTCATCTCCGCAGGCAGCCACGCCAACGGCACCCACCTCGCCCACGCCGAGGAGATCTTCTCCGGCGTCGGCAAGACCCTCCGCGTTCCCGAATCGCAGCAGGACGCCGCCACCGCCCTCTCCGGCTCGGGCCCCGCCTACTTCTACTTCCTGGTCGAGGCGATGACTGACGCCGGCATCCTCCTGGGCCTGCCCCGCAACCAGGCCCACGACCTCATCGTGCAGGCCGCCATCGGCGCCGCCGTGATGCTCCGCGACAGCGGCGAACACCCGGTCAAGCTCCGCGAAGCGGTCACCTCCCCGGCCGGCACCACGATCAACGCGATCGTCGAACTCGAAAAGCACGGCGTACGAGCCGCCCTCATCGCCGCCCTCGAAGCCGCCCGAGACCGCAGCCAAGCCCTAGCCACCGGCACCGCCTAACCTCCCCGCCCCAGGCGCGGCGGGACCGCACCCTCGCCCCCGGCCCCCTCGGGCGGCGGAGCCGCACCCTCGCCCGAGCCCCCTTGGGCGGCGGGGCCGCCCCCGGGGGCGGAACGGGCGGGCAAGGGGGCGGCCCCCCGGCGGAGCCGCACGCACCCCGCCCCGGACGCCCCGGCAGAGCCCCACCCGCACGGTCCGCCCCCACCCGCTACCCCCACACCCCCTACCCCCTCCCCATCAACCCCACCGCCCGATACGCCCCATCAACCCGCCCCCGAGCCATCCCCCGAGCCCTCTCCGCCCCCTCCCTCAACACCCCGTCCACATACCCCGCATCCGCCGCCAGCTCCGCATGCCTCTCCCGCACCGGCCGCAACACCTCCACCACCGCGTCCGCGACATCCCGCTTCAACGCCCCGTACGTCGCGTACCCCTCCGCCAGCACCGCCGGACCGCTGCCGTCCCCGCCCCCGCAGGCCGCCAGGATCTCCAGCAGGTTGGCGACCCCGGGCCGCCCCACGGGGTCGTACTCCACCCCGCTCCCGCTGTCGGTCACCGCCCGCATGACCTTCTTCCGTACGACCTCCGGCTCGTCCAGCAGGAACACCACCCCACCCGTACCTGCCGTCGTCTTCCCCATCTTCGAAGCCGGGTCCTGAAGATCCATGACCCGTGCGGCCACCTCCGGCTTCACCGCCCGAGGCACCACGAACGTCTGCCCGTACCGCTGGTTGAACCGCACCGCCAGATCCCGGGTCAGCTCCACGTGCTGCGTCTGGTCGTCCCCCACCGGCACCTCGTCCGCCCCGTACGCCAGGATGTCCGCCGCCATCAGCACGGGATACGTCAGCAACGACAGCCGTACGCTCTCCCCGGCCGCCCGCGCCCGCGCACCCTTCTCCCGGTACTGGATCATCCGACGCATCTCCCCGTCGGTGGCCGTGCACTCCAGCAGGTACGACAGCCGCACATGCTCATCGACATGGCTCTGTACGAACAACGTGCACACCGCCGGATCCAGCCCCGCCGCCAGCAACAGCGTCGCCACCTGCCGACTGAGCCGCAGCACCCGCGCCGGCTCGTGCTCCACGGTCAGCGCGTGCAGGTCGACCACGCTGAACAGGGCCTCACCTCGGTACTGGTCCACCTCGGCCCACTGCCGCACGGCACCGAGGTAGTTCCCGAGCGTCATGTGCCCGGTCGGCTTGATTCCGCTGAAGACCCGCGTCATCTCTTCTCTCCTCCTGGTCGAGGCCGCCACCACCGGCGACCGACCTCCCGGAGGGAGAAACACGAACGGCCGCCGAAGCGGCGGCCGTGGTTGCATACGTGTGCGTGGCCGCCGTCAGGCGGCCCACCAGCTGAAGGTGCACGTACGCGTAGTCATGCGAACCACCGTAGCGCTCCGGCCCGGGGTTGACACGCGATTAACGGGTACGTAATGTTCTCCGAGCTGTCCGACTGTGAGTGCTGGCCTCCGGCCGGTCCCCGGACAGCCATTCCGCACCAACCACTCAAGCGCGCGACTCACGGTCGCATTGTCTTTGTGTGTGCTTTTGCGAAATGAGGAAACCGCGTTCGAGAGAACGGACCCCGATTGGCATCGGGGCCCAGGAATCCGCTAATGTCTCACCTCGTCGGAACGGCCCAACAGCCGGGAAGACAAA
>NZ_JBIAMU010000014.1:0-292496 GCF_042874215.1 Streptomyces sp. NPDC004111 | reverse complement strand
TGTTGAGTTCTCAAGGAACGGACGCTTCCTTCGTACTCACCCCTGCGGGCTTTCCTCCGGACGTTTTCGTTCGGTGTTTCTTTTGTGTTGTTGCGCTTCCGACTCTATCAGACCGTTTCCAGTGCTGATTTCCTCGGTGCTTTCCAGGTCCTTCGCTTTCGCGTTTTCCCTTTCCGGCGGTTCCGACTCTACCAGAACCTTTCGGGCCTGATTCCCAGTCAGCGGGGTTTGTCTTCCCGGCTGTTGGGCCGTTCCGACGAGGTGAGACATTAGCGGATTCCTGGGCCCCGATGCCAATCGGGGTCCGTTCTCTCGAACGCGGATTCCTCATTTCGCAAAAAGGCATGACTAATGAGCGCGACGGATGTCGACTCATTGATCTTGGTTTCTGCGGAATGGCCGTCCCGGGCCGGTCGGAACCGGTACTCACATAGGACAACCCGCAGAACCTTACGGAAGCAGCCGCTCCGCGTCAAACCCGCAGTTCGAGGCGGGGCGACCCGGCCCTCCCCCACCGACGGCGGTGCGCGCTATTGTGCAACTAGTTGCATAACTTGGTTATCGCGTGTGGAGGCGTTGGATGAGGCCGTCGAGTCAGTACCCGCAGCTGTTCAGTCCGCTTGACCTGGGGTTTGTCACGCTTCCCAACCGTGTGGTCATGGGATCCATGCACATCGGGCTGGAGGAGGCCGAGCGTGGGTTCGAGCGGATGGCGGCCTTCTATGCGGAGCGCGCCCGGGGTGGCGTCGGGCTGATCGTGACCGGGGGCATCTCGCCCAACGAGGCCGGGCGGCCGTATCCCGGCGGGGCGATGCTCACGACCGCCGAGGAGGCCGCGCGGCACCGGGTCGTCACCGACGCCGTGCACGAGGCGGGCGGGCGGATCGCGATGCAGATCCTGCACTTCGGCCGGTACGCCTACCACCCGGAGCTGGTCGCGCCCAGCGCGTTGCAGGCGCCGATCAGTCCGTACGTACCCAATGAACTGACCGACGCGGAGGTCGAGCAGACCGTCGAGGACTTCGTGCGGGCAGCCGGGCTGGCGCAGGAGGCCGGGTACGACGGGGTCGAGATCATGGGGTCCGAGGGATACCTGATCAACGAGTTCATCGCGGAGCACACCAACAAGAGGACCGACCGGTGGGGCGGGTCGTACGAGGCGCGGACGCGGTTCCCGCGGGAGATCGTGCGGCGGGTGCGGGAACGGGTCGGGCCCGACTTCATCCTGATCTACCGGTTGTCGATGCTGGACCTGGTGCCGGGCGGATCGTCGCTGGAGGAGGTCGTCCAGCTGGCGAAGGCCGTGGAGGCGGCCGGGGCGACCATCATCAACACCGGGATCGGGTGGCACGAGGCGCGGATCCCGACGATCGCCACGTCCGTGCCGCGCGGGGCGTACGCGTGGGTGACCAAGCGGGTGATGGGTGAGGTCGGCGTACCGCTGGTGACGACCAACCGCATCAACACCCCCGAGCTGGCGGAGGAGCTGCTGGCCGGAGGCTTCGCAGATCTGGTGTCGCTGGCGCGGCCGTTCCTGGCCGACCCGGAGTTCGTGGCGAAGGCGCGGGACGGACGGCCGGAGTCGATCAATACGTGCATCGGCTGCAACCAGGCCTGCCTGGACCACACCTTCAGCGGCAAGATCACCTCCTGCCTGGTGAACCCGCGGGCCTGTCACGAGACGGAGCTGGTGCTGTCGCCGACGCGGCTGCGCAAGCGGGTCGCGGTGGTCGGGGCCGGACCGGCGGGGCTCGCGTGCGCGGTGACGGCGGCCGAGCGCGGGCACGCGGTGACCCTGTTCGACGCGGCCGACGAGGTGGGCGGTCAGCTGAACGTGGCCCGGCAGGTGCCGGGCAAGGAGGAGTTCAACGAGACGCTGCGGTACTTCCGCAACCGGCTGGAGGAGTACGGGGTCGAGGTGCGGCTCGGGGTCGAGGTGACGGCCGGGCTGATCGAGGCCGGTGGTTACGAGGAGGTCGTGCTGGCGACCGGGGTCACCCCGCGCATCCCGGAGATCGAGGGCATCGACCACCCCAGCGTCGTCCGCTACCTGGAGGTGCTGCGCGGTGAGGTGCGGGTCGGCGAGCGGGTGGCGATCCTCGGGGCCGGCGGGATCGGCTTCGACGTTGCCGAGTTCCTGACGGACGAGGGCGAGGAGGCGAGCCTCACGCCGGAGGTGTTCTTCCGGCAGTGGGGTGTGGACATGGAGTACGGGAGCAGGGGCGGGCTGCGGGCGCCGGAACGGACGAGGTCGACGCGGACCGTCCACCTGCTGCAACGCAAGGAGACCAAGGTGGGGGCGGGCCTCGGCAAGACCACGGGCTGGATCCACCGCGCGGAGCTGGCCAAGCGGGGCGTGCGCATGGTGCCGGGCGTGACGTACGAGCGGATCGACGACGCGGGGCTGCATGTGGTCGTCGGGGGCGAGCGGCAGGTCCTGGAGGTGGACACGGTGGTGCTGTGCACGGGGCAGGAGTCGCGGCGGGAGCTGTACGAGGTGTTGGTGGCGGGGGGTGTGTCGGTGCGTTTGATCGGTGGGGCGGAGGTGGCGGCGGAGTTGGATGCGAAGGGGGCGATTCGGGGTGGGACGGAGGTGGGGGCGGGGTTGTAGGGGCGGGGGCCGCGCTTTCGCGGCCTCGGCGCCGTCCCTCTGGGCGGCGGGGCCGCACCTCTCGCCCGCCCGCCCCCTTGGGCGGCGGGGCCGCCCCCCGGGGGCGGAACGGGCGGGCAAGGGGGCGGCCCCGGCGGAGCCGCACCCCTGTGTCCCGGTCCCGCCCGGCCCCGGTCCTGGTTCCGCTCCGTACCGGAGTGGCCCGCTGCGCGGAGCCTCACCCCACCCCGCCCCTTCCCGAAACCGGGGCTCCGCCCCGGACCCCGGGTGGCGAGCCCGCCGAGGGAGAGTGCGCACGCGCGAGAGGAGTGGGGTTGCTCGCGCAGTTCCCCGCGCCCCTGAAGGGGCGCGTTCCTGCACCGGAGGAGGGAAGGTGCTCGTGCCCGCGCGGTGGTAGCCGCACGGTTGCGCAGCCCCGCGCCCCCGGAGGGGAGGGGGTGCCTAGGATGCGGGTATGTCTTTGCCGCATGCCATCCTCACCGCCCTGCTGGAAAAGCCTTCCTCGGGGTTGGAGTTGACTCGGCGGTTCGACATGTCGATCGGGTACTTCTGGTCCGCCACTCACCAGCAGATCTACCGCGAGCTGGGCAAGCTGGAGCAGGCCGGGTTCATTCGGGCCCTCCCGCAGGACGTGCCCGCCCGGGGGCAGAAGCGGGAGTACGAGGTGCTGGCCGGCGGGCGTGCGGAGCTGGCCTCGTGGGTGGGGCGGGCCGAGGACCCCAAGCCGTTGCGGGACGCCTTCGCCCTGCGGCTGCGTGCGGCGGCCATGGTCGGCACCGGGGAGCTGCTCGGCGAGGTGGAGCGTCATCTCTCGCTGCACCGGGGGCAGTTGGCCACGTACCGGGAGATCGAGCAGCGGGACTTCGGGCACCTGGGGGCGGAGCGCCGGGGTGGCCGGGAGGAGCGGTTGCAGCACCTGGTGCTGCGCGCCGGGATCGAGATGGAACGGTTCTGGGTGGGGTGGCTGGAGGAGGCCGCCGTCGAGTTGCGGGAGTTGGACGCGTAGGGCCGCGGTCCAGGATTCCGTGCCGCCCGGGTGGAGGTCCCGGGGGTGTTCCGCGGGACCTCCTTTCCCTCGTGGTCAGGCCTTGTTGCGGGAGGCCCAGAACTCGTCGAAGTCGAGGCGGCCGTCCTTGTTGCCGTCGTGGGCGTTGATGACGGCCTGTGCCACGGTCTCGGTGACCGTGAAGTCGCCGAGCTCGGCCATCAGGCTCTTGTACTCGGCCGCCGTGATCGTGCCGTCGCCGTTCTTGTCGAACTTCGCGAATGCCGTGCGCGCCGACTCGATGTCGATGTTCGCCACGTGGTCCACCCCTTTTGGTGCAGTCAAATCAGTCAAGTCGGGCAAGTCAGTCACAGCGTGCCGGGCCCGGTGGCCCGGCTCGTGTGACCGACAGATTAGCGGCCCTGGTAGGCACCCATGTGGGGCGGGTTGGGGACGCGGTTCCCGAAGTAGTCGCGGCTGACGCCGTCGGCGGTGGGGGTGCCCGCACCGAACGCCGGGGAGCCGGACTGCAGCCATACGTCACCGGGGGTGCGGGGCGTCGCGCCGCGGAAACGGGGGTCGGCGTTCACGGCCGCGGTGTCCCGGGGCTGGCCGGTGTTGAGGTAGAGGTTGCCGGTGTAGGTGGAGAGGGTGTCCACCGTCGGGGAACCCGTGGCGTCCGGGGCGCCCACGAAGATGTTGTTGCGGAAGGTGGTGCCGGCCTGGCCGTTGTTGCTGACCATGCGGGTGCCGGGGTGGTTGGTGACGATGGTGTTGTTGTAGACCTGGGTGTCGGTGGTGGGGCCGCAGACGACGGCGACGACACCGTACGGGGCTTCGGTGTTGCGGTCGTTGATGCTGATGTTGTGGCGGACCTTGTTGCCCTTGCTGGTCATGCCCGCGCCGTTGCAGACGAGGAGGAAGCCGCCCTCGTTGTCGTGGCTGTAGTTGTACTGGAAGACGTTGTTGGTGTTGCCGCCGTCGATGTCGAAGGCCTCTGAGTCGCGGGTGCCGTGGCCGCCGGTGACCTCGTTGTACTGGGTCAGGACGTTGTCTGAGTTCCAGGACCAGACGCCCGCGTTGTAGCCCGCGGAGCGCATGTTGAAGCCGTTCACGTAGTTGTGCTCGACGCGGGCGCCGTCGGCGTTGTGCGTGACGATCGCGTCGCCGCCGGTGTCGCGGACGTCGTTGCGCTGGATGCGGACACCGGTGATCGGTTCGAACGACGTGCCGGGGCCGTCCGGGTAGGCGGCGCGGCGGCCCCAGGTGGACATGGTGCCGATGCCGGTGCGGTCGACGTGGCGGACGGTGGAGTCCTCGATGCGGATGCCGTCGAAGCGGGTGGGCGTCCGGTCGCCCTGGACGACGAAGAGGATGCCGCCGCTGGGGTCGGGGTCCTTGTGGTCGGAGCCGTTGACGTCGTGGACGTCGACGTCGTCGACGACGTAGTGGCGGCCGACGCCGTAGTCGGTGAGGAGTACGAGGAGGCCTGCCCGGCGGTCCGTGGTGGTGGCGGGGCCGGTGTTCGAGAGGTCGAGGTTGCGGATCTCCCAGCCCTGGGAGTTGCGCAGGAGCACCGCCGCGCGGGCGCCCGCGCCCTCGATGTGGGGCTTGGCGCCGGATCCGTACGCGTCGAGCCGGATGGGCGCGGTGGCGGTGCCCCGGCCGGTGGGGGCGAGGGTTCCGGTACAGCTGGTGCCGCGCTTGAGGAGGAGGCGGTCACCGGGGCGGTACTCGGTGGATGCCTTCGCGAGGGTGCGCCAGGGGGTGCGGGTGGAGGTGCCGTTGGCGTTGTCGTTGCCGGCGCCGCAGTCGAGGTAGTGCGTGGTGGGGACGGCCGGGCGCGCGGCGGGGGCCGCGGCCTGGGCGGTGGGGGCGGCGAGGAGGGACGCGGCGACGAGGGAGGTCGCGGCGAGAGCCAGGGCCCCGGTGCGGGAGGCGGAGTTCGGCATGGGTGACATGGCCGGACGGTAGGGGTGGGGCGCGGGGTGACGCCATGGACAAACAGAGGCGGTGCTTGGATCTCCCCATGGAGGAGAGGGGTGGCTGACGTGAGTGGAGTGGCTGGTGTGGGTGGGGTGAGTGGCATGAACGGTGGGAGTGGCGGGAGTGGGATGGCTGACGTGGGTGGAGCGACTGGAGTGGGTGGCACGAGCGGCGTGAGTGGGGTGGCCGGCGTGAGCGGTGTGGGTGAGATGAGTTGAGTGGAGCGGTGGGAGTGAGTGGCGTGGTCGGTGCGGGTGGGGGCGTTGTGGGGGTTGGGGCGCTCGGGGGGTTTCTGGACGCGGCGGCGCGTGGGGTGTTTCCGCCGGCGGACGGGGGCGTGACGGTCGTTCCGCAGCCGGGGGCCCTGGTCGCCGGGGTGCTGTCCTTCACCGCCCACTCGGTGATCTTCACGGACGTGGAACCGGAGTGGGTGCGTACGACGCTGGCCGCGACGCCCTGCGATCCGCTGGCCGCGTCCATGAACCCCGCGTTCCTCGTCGCGCTGGCCGGGCGTGCAGGGCGGCGGATGAACGACACCATCGATCTGCTGACCGTGGCGGACGCCCTGCCGGGCGACCCCGATCCCGCGCTCCGGCTTGAGGAGCTCGACGATCCCGCGCATCCGCGCGTCGTCCGGGCCCGGAAGTTCCGCGACGAGGTACGGGGGTGGCGGACGCCGCTCGGCGGTCTGGTCGTGCTGGGGCGGGGTGTGGCCGGCCGGTGGGAGACGTCCGTCGAGGTCGACGAGGGGGTACGGGGGCGCGGACTCGGGCGCCAACTGGCCGTCGCAGCAAGGCACTTGGTATCGGGGTGCGAGGGTGGCCCGGTTGAAGGAGGCGGACGCGGTGCGGCCGGGGTGGTGTGGGCTCAGCAGTCGCCCGGCAACGCGCGGAGTGTGCGCACTTTCCAGGCGGCGGGGTTTCGGGCGGTGGGGTCGGAGGTCCTGATGGTGCAGGTTTGAGGGGTGGGGTGAGGGAGCTTGTGCGGGTGGGGCGGGGTCCGTTGTGGGTCCCGCCCGGGTGGGGAGCGACAGCCTCCCGTGTGCCGGGGTCCCTCGCTGGTGCCCCCCGGGGGCCCTTCGTGCAGGTCCCGCCTCCACCCAGGCGCGCCGGGGGTCACGGCACCCGGGGCGGGTTGCCCCGGGTGCCCCGGGGGTGGGCTCCCGCCGGTGTGGGTTGCGCCTGCGGGTGGCCCTCCCCTCCCCCGGCCCTTCCCTGAACCGCTGGCCGGCCATGACCTGCCGCGGCGTCCTCGGTTGCTCGCGGAGGTACTCGTGCCTCTCGTCAGGTCAGCGGAAGATGCCCGTGTGGCCCAGGGAGTAGCGGCCCGGTTGGGGGTAGACCGCCAGGCCGTGGGGGCCGTCGCCGACCGGGATGCGGGCCAGTTGGCGGCCGGACCTCGTGTCGATGGCGTAGACCTCGGAGTCGTAGCGGCCGGCCAGCCACAGCACCTTGCCGTCCGCCGACACTCCGCCCATGTCCGGGCTGCCGCCGTCCGGCAGGTGCCACTTCTTCGTCAGCTTGTTCTTCGCGAAGTCGAACACGGAGATCGAGCCCTCGCCCCGGTTCGGTACGTACATCTCCTTGGAGTCGCGGGAGATGTACAGGCCGTGGCAGCCCTTGCCCGTGGGAAGGAGTTTGGGGGTGGTGAACTTCTCGCCGTCCAGGACCCACATGCCGTGCGCCATCATGTCGGCCACGTAGAACGTCCTGCCGTCCGGCGAGATCTTGACGTCCTGCGGCATCGCCCCCTCGAAGGGGAGTTTCTGCTGGCCGACGACCTTCATCTGCTCCGTGTCGACCTTGAGCAGTTCGCCGGAGAACTCGCACGAGACCACGAAGTAGCGGCCGTCCGCGGAGAAGTCCGCGTGGTTGACGCCCGCGCAGGTCACCGGCACGGTCTTCACCCGGTTCATGGTGTGCGGGTCGCGGAAGACCAGTTCGCGGTCCATGGAGGCCATCACGACCGCGTACTTGCCGTTCGGCGTGAAGTAGAGGTTGTACGGGTCGTGCACCTCGACCGGCTTGCCCGCCGTGCCGTTCTCGGGGTTGATCGGGGTGAGGGTGTGGCCCCGGTTGTTGTTGACCCAGAGCGTCTTGAGGTCCCAGGAGGGGACCACGTGCTGCGGCTGGATGCCGACCGGGATCGTCTCGATGACCTTGTACGTGGCCGGGTCGATGACCGAGACGGTGTTGGAGTTGGTGTTGGGGACGTAGACCCGGGCGGGGTAGCCGCGGGCCACCGGCGCGATGTTGCCGGGCCGGTTGGCGGCGTAGATGTCCTGCGGGTCGAGGACCGGCGGCATCCCCGGCAGACCGGCCGGGGCCGCCTTCTTGACCTGGGCGGGCGGTGCGGCGGCCTTGCTCCCGAGCGCCTCCACCGCGCCCTTGCCGGAGGAGTCCGCGCAGCCCGCGAGGGCGGAGAGCAGCAGCCCGGCGGCGCAGAGCGCCCGCACGCGGGTGCGGGCGCCGCGCGCGGGGCCGGGCCCGGGGGGCGTTGTGGCGGTGGGTGCGGGAGTCGGTGGGGTGTGTGGGGGCGGAGGGGGCAGCGGGGTCATGGTGTCAGCAGCTCCGTGGTGGTCACCGCGCGCAGCTTGCGGCGGTGGAGGTCGTCGAGGAGGGCGGGCAGCGCGGCGACCGTGTCCGCGTAGCCGAAGTGCAGGCTCACCACGGATCCGTTGCGGATCTCCCCGGCGACCTTGCGGGTGACGGCCGTCGCGCCGGGCGAGGTGAAGTCGAGCGAGTCCACGTCGTACGAGAGGACGTGCGGGTACCCGGCCCTGCGGGCCAGGCGCTGGACCAGCGGGGTCGCGTACTGGGTGCGGGACGGGCGGAACCAGGTCCCGATCGAGCCGGTGAGCCTGCGCAGGCGCTGCGCGCAGGCCGTGATCTCCTGGTACGCCTCCCCCTCCGGCATCTCGGAGACCGTGAGGTGGCGCTGCGTGTGGTTGCCGAGGTCGTGGCCGCCGTCGAGGATGCGGCGGGCCATGGCCGGGTGTTCGTCGAGCCAGCTGCCGACCGCGAGGACGGTGACCCGGGCCCCGGCGCGTTCCGCTTCGGTGAGGACGGCGCGGGCGGTGGCGGGATCGCCCTGGCCGTGGAAGGTGAGGGCCACCCGGGCGCGGTCCCGGGGTCCGTGCTCGATCTGCGCGGGGTGGCCGGGGAAACGGCGTGGGCCGCGGGCCGCCGCACCGCCGGAGGTCCCGCCGCCCGGGGACGTACCGGCCGAGGGGGTCGCGGCCGGCGGTGCGCGGTGGGTGCCGGCGGGGGGCGACGTGCATGCCGTGGCCGCCGGGAGGGCCAGCAACGCTCCGGCTCCGGCTCGCAGCACCGTACGGCGGTGTGGTGGTGGAGCGATCGGGCTCACCTCTCCCGGTGGGGTGGGGTCGGGCCGGGACGGGGTCGCCCCGAGTGAGCACCATAAATGTGAAAAGAGAAGAATTTGACGATTGAGGTGTTTGGGGGCGTTTTGAGGAACGGGGCGGGAGAGGCGGAGTGACACCAAGGTCGATCGCGAGTAGATCAAGGAATCACTCGGAGAACTTCATACTTATGCAAAGAAAACCAGGTGAGTGGCTCAGCTCACCAAGGATTCATCTTTAAAGCGTGATGGTTTGCGGCGTTATGCCCGAGTAGGAGCTTTTGGCTTGAAGCCACCTGTCTGCCATAGTCGGAGACACGAACCCCATTGACCCGGGCCAGTTCGTCGAACCAGGCCGTGGAGCACACCCCTTCCGCCCCGCGGCCCCCTCGGAAGCCCCCGCAGCGCGCCCCACCCCGGCGCCTGGGGGCTTCTGGCGTTTCGGGCGGATGCCCCGCGGGCCGACAGCCCACCGCTGTTCGGTGGACCGGGCCCCACAGCCCGGAGTCAGCGCTCGCGGTCCACGACCCGCATCTCGAACCACGTCGTCTTGCCCCGCGGCAGCAGGTCCACGCCCCACCGGTCGGACAGCTTGTCCACCAGGAACAGGCCCCGGCCGCTCACGTCCAATTCGTGCACGGGCATCAGGCACGGCAGTCCGCGGGACGGGTCGCGGACCTCGATGCGGATCCAGCCCCGGCGGCGCAGCATGCGCAGGCCGAAGACCCGCGCTCCGGTGTGCCGCACCGCGTTGCCGACCAGCTCGGAGACCAGCAGTACGGCGTACTCCGTGAGCTGCGCCGAGAGGCCCCACTGCCGTTGCACGATGCACTGGGTCAGCCGGCGCGCGTGCCCGGCCGATTCCGGGCGCGACGGCAGCCGCACCTCGCCCTCCGTCGGATTCCCGAACAGCTCCAGCACCAGCAGGGCCCGCTCGTCGTCGACGGCCGGCGCCCACCGCGCAGCCGTCGTCTGCCCCTGCTGCCGCGGTTCCTCCACATCCTCCAGCCCCGCCATGTCCCCCATCATGGCGGCAGCCGGAGCCCTCCGGGGCCGTTCCGGGTGAATCAGTCACCCAAAGCGACCCCCTGGCCGGAGGGCTCCCGGCATATGCCAGGAACAAAAACGTTCCACCGCGCCCCGCCCCACCTGCGGTTACCCCGCGCGCGCGAGTGATCACCGGGAGTGCGGCGGCGGGGTTTCTTAATCCTGTCTTAAGGCGGGGGCGGCCCGCCCGCCCGGGGGCGTCACCCCGGGCGGTGCGTTGACCCACCATCAACTGCTGATGCGTCAGAGGAATTTGGCCTTGCCCGGACCCTCCTCCACGAAGCTGCGCATGCCGCGCTCGCGGTCCTCGGTGGCGAAGAGTCCGGCGAACCAGGTGCGTTCGAGGGCGAGGCCGGTCTCCAGGTCGGCCTCCAGCCCCGAGTCGATCGTCTCCTTGGCCGCGCGCAGCGCGAGCGCCGGGCCCTGGGCGAGCTTCGTCGCCCACGCCTGGGCCTGCTCGTACACCTCGGCTGCGGGTGCGAGGCGGTCGACGAGGCCGAGGGAGAGGGCCTCGTCGGCCTTGACCATGCGGCCGGTGAAGATGAGGTCCTTGGCCTTGGAGGGGCCGATGAGGCGGGAGAGGCGCTGGGTGCCGCCCGCGCCGGGGATCAGGCCGAGCAGGATCTCGGGCTGGCCGAGTCTGGCGTTGTCGGCGGCGATGCGGAAGTCGGCGCAGAGCGCCAGCTCGCAGCCGCCGCCCAGCGCGTAACCGGTGATCGCGGCGACGACCGGCTTGGGGATGCGGGCGATGGCGGTGAACGACTCCTGGAGGTCGCGGGAGCGCAGGACCATCGCCGCGTGGTCCATGTGCTGCATTTCCTTGATGTCCGCGCCGGCCGCGAACACCTTCTCGCCGCCGTAGAGGATGACGGCGCGGACGTCCTCGCGGCGGGTCGCCTCCTCGGCGAGCGCGCGCAGCTTGTCCTGGAGGGCCACGTCGAGGGCGTTCATCGGGGGGCGGTCGAGGCGGATCGTGCCGACGCCGTTGGTGACTTCGAGGGTTGCGGTCATGGGAGCGAGGTTAACGGGCGCTCACGTCCTTGGCCCGTGCCGGGTGCGAACCCGGTGGCCCCGGAGGAAAGGACGGACGGGCCCGGCGCACCGTGTCGCGGTGTGCCGGGCCCGTCCGGGTGTGGCGCAGAAGTGCCTGCGAGGGGTTCGTAACGCGGCGGGAGTTACTTGGTCCACTCCGACCACGGCATGTTCCAGCCGTTCAGTCCGTTGTCCGGGGCGATCTGCTTGTCGTGGGAGTTCTTGACCACGACCACGTCGCCGACCAGGGAGCCGTTGAAGAACCAGGCAGCCGGGGTGCCGGGGTCGCCCGCGCCGCGCTGGTCGCGCAGGCCGACGCAGCCGTGGCTGACGTTGGCGGAGCCGAAGGTGCCGGAGGAGGCCCAGTAGTTGCCGTGGATGAAGGTGCCGGAGTTGGACAGGCGCATCGCGTGCGGCACGTCCTTGATGTCGTACTCGCCGCCGAAGCCGACGGTGGCGCCGTTCATCCGGGTCACCTCCAGCTTCTCGGTGATGACCATCTGGCCGTTGTACGTCGTCGTGGAGGGGGCGCCCGCGGTGATCGGGATGGTCCGGATCGTCTTGCCGTCGCGGACGACCTTCATGGTCTTGCTCTTGGCGTCGACGGTGGAGACCTGGCTGCGGCCGATGGTGAACTTCACGGTCCTGGTCTGCTTGCCGTAGACGCCGGGGCGGCCCTCGACGCCGTCCAGGTTCATCTTGACGGTGACCTTGGTGCCGGCCTTCCAGTACTTCTCCGGGCGGAAGTCGAGGCGGTCGTTGCCGAACCAGTGGCCCTCGATCGGCACCGCCGGCTCGGCGGTCACCTTGATGGCGCTCTCGACGGCGGCCGGGTTGGTGATGCCGCGGGTGAAGTTGAAGGACACCGGCATGCCGACGCCGACGGTGCTGCCGTCCTCGGGGCGGAACTCACCGATGAAGGTGTTCTTCGGGACGAGCGTGGTGAAGGTGGTGTCCTGGGCGGACGCACGGCCCTCGGAGTCCTTCGCGAGGGCGTGCACCTTGTACGTCGTGCTGGCGGCGAGGTGGTGGGCGGGTTCCCAGGCGGCGCCGTCGGCGGCGATCCTGCCCTCCACCTCGTTGCCCTTGGTGTCGGTGACCTTGACCTCGGACAGCTTGCCCTTGTCCGCGGTGATCTTCAGGCTGCCGCTGGTGGCGACGTCCTTGGCACCGTTCTTCGGTGCCACCGTGACGACTGCCTGGGAGGCCTTGGTGTCGGCCTGCTCTGCGCCCGGCTTCTCCTTGTCGGCCGGACCCGCCTTGTCCCCGCCGCCCCCGCCGCAGGCGGTGACCAGAAGGAGCAGCGCGCCCAGGACGACCGCGAGCAGTGTCCGGCCGCCGCGCCGCCGCGTCCGGGGCCGGTTGGCGGCGGGTTCCGAAAGTCCCGAACGGACGGATATCGGCTGCCTGTTCAATGTGGAATTCTCCCCTCGCGCACGGCCCTGACCAGGCCCGCACCCCCGTACGCAACTACCGCGCACTGCGCTAGACAATCACATCGGACGCGGCTGGAACTCCCCTCGTATGTCACCGTTCCGTCCCAAGTGGGAGCAGGTGCGGGAGTGACCGGGGCTCAGCGCAGGGCGGAGCCCGCGGTCCACTGTTCCCATCCCATGTTCCAGCCGCCGAGGCCGTTGTCAGGAGCGACCTTTCGGTCAGTCGAATTCACTACTTCCACGACATCCCCGACAAGGGTGCGGTCGAAGAACCAGCCGGCCGGAGTGTCCCCGCTGCCGCCCTTGACGTCGCGCAGCCCGATGCAGCCGTGACTGGCGTTGGTGGACCCGAAGACCCCGCTGGACCAGTAGTTGCCGTGCAGGAAGGTGCCGGAGGCGGTGAGCCGAACGGCATGCGGTACGTCCGAGATGTCGTACTCGCCGCCGAATCCGACCGTGCGGCCGTTCATCCGGGTCACGTCGTGCATCTCGCTGACCACCATCTTCCCGTTGTACGTGGGGTTCTTTGGCGACCCGGCGCTGATCGGCACCTCGGAGAGGACCTCGCCGTCGCGGGTGACGGTCATGGTGTGCGACTCGGCGTCGACCACGGAGGTCTGGTGGCGGCCGACGGTGAAGGTGACCGTCTTGTTCTGGATGCCGTACGCGCCCGGGGCGCCCTGCACGTCGCGCAGCCGGATGTCGGTGGAGACGCGGGTGCCCGGTTGCCAGTAGGTGCGCGGCCGGAAATCGAGGCGTTCCTTGCCGAACCAGTGGCCGACGACGGGGACGGCGGGCTGCGAGGTGATGCGGATGGCGCGCTCGACGGCGGCCCGGTTCTCGATGGGCCGGTTGAAGGAGAACGAGACGATCATGCCGGTGCCGACGGTGGAGCGGTTCTCGGGCTTGAAGTAGCCGATGAAGCGCTCGTCGGGGACGTGGGTGGTGAAGGTGGTGGTGCGGGCGTAGCGGCGGCCGTCCTCGTCGACGGCGACGGCCTGGACGCGGTACTTGGCGGCCAGCACCAGTTTCCCGTCGGGGCGGGAGGCGTCCGGCTGCCAGGAGGTGCCGTCGGCGCTGATCCTTCCCCGTACCTCCTGCTGCTCGGCGTCCTCCACCCGCAGCACCTTCACCCGCTCCAGCCTGGCGTCCGGGGCGCTCACTTCGAGGCGGGTGGCGGCGCCGACGTCCTTGGCGCGGTCGGCCGGGGTGATGGTGATCGTCTCCTCGGGGGTCGGCGGTTCGCTGTCGAACCAGGAGCCGACGCCGCAGCCGGTGAGGGCGAGGGCCAGGGCGGTGACCGACCCGGCGCGCAGGAGCAGTTGGGCCGCTCGACGAGGGAAACGTGAGTGCGAGCGCCACTCTGGGCAGAACAGCAGGGAGGACCTCATGTGGAGAGCCTGGCGGCAGGGACGCCGCTGTGCCGCTCGACTCGCCGGTCCCGACGAGCCGCGGGAGGCGAGAAGGTGTCGAGCGCACCCGAGCACAAGCCGCAGGTGGCACGGGAGGGCGGGGCGCCGCACGCCCCGCCCTCCGGTGCCGGAGCCGGAGTTCGGGCCGAACTGCCGACCAAAGCCGCAGCCGGCAACGGCCGGTGGAAACGGCCTGGTGAGAGCCCCCGTCCGCCCGTGTGGCCGGGGGCTCCCAACCCGCTGGGGGCCCGTTTCCGGGTGGGCCCCGACGGCGTGGCGGGCACCAACTTCGCGCTGTGGGCGGCCGGCGCGGAGGCGGTCGAGCTGTGTCTGTTCGACGAGGACGGCGCGGAGGTGCGGTGCCCGCTGGCCGAACTGACGCACGAGGTGTGGCACGGCTTCGTGCCGGGTGTCCACCCCGGACAGCGGTACGGGTTCCGGGTGCACGGCCGCTGGGACCCGTGGACGGGTGCGCGGTGGAATCCGGCCAAGCTGCTGCTCGATCCGTACGCGCGGGCGGTGGACGGCGACTTCCGGCTGCCGCCGCAGGTGTACGGACACGTACGGGACTGGCCGCAGCAGCAGGTGGCCGACACCGTGCGCGACGAGCGCGACTCGGCGCCGTACGTCCCCAAGGGGGTCGTGGTCCATGACGACGACGACTGGGCCGACGACCGGCGGCCGAAGACGCCGTGGGCGGACTCGGTGATCTACGAGCTGCACGTACGGGGCTTCACGATGCGCCACCCGGACATCCCCGAGGAGCTGCGCGGTACGTACGCGGGGCTGGCGCACCCGGCGGCGATCGCGCACCTGCGCGCCCTGGGGGTGACGGCGGTCGAGCTGCTGCCGGTGCACCAGTTCGCCCACGAGGACCATCTGCTGCGCCGGGGCCTGCGGAACTACTGGGGCTACAACTCCATCGGCTACTTCGCCCCGCACGCGGGGTACGCCGCGACCGGCACGGCGGGCCAGCAGGTCGGCGAGTTCAAACGGATGGTGCGGGCGCTGCACGCGGCGGGCATCGAGGTCGTGCTGGACGTGGTCTACAACCACACGGCCGAGGCGGGCGAGCTGGGCCCGACGCTGTCGCTGCGCGGGATCGACAACGGCGGCTACTACCGGCTCCAGGACGACCGGCGGCGGTACGCGGACTACACGGGGTGCGGCAACACCCTGCACGTCGTGCAGCCGCACGTGCTGCGGCTGATCACGGACTCGCTGCGGTACTGGGTGAACGAGATGGGGGTGGACGGCTTCCGCTTCGACCTGGCGGCGGCGCTGGCCCGGTCCATGCACGACGTGGACATGCTGTCGCCGTTCCTGGCGGTGATCGGCCAGGACCCGGTGCTGCGGCGCTGCAAGCTGATCGCGGAGCCGTGGGACGTGGGCAGCGGCGGCTACCAGGTGGGGGCGTTCCCCCCGCTGTGGACGGAGTGGAACGACCGGTACCGGGACGCGGTGCGGGACTTCTGGCGGGGTGCGCTGCCGGACGTGCGGGACCTCGGCTACCGCCTGTCCGGCTCCAGCGACCTGTACGCCTGGGGCGGCCGGCGGCCGTACGCCTCGGTCAACTTCGTCACCGCGCACGACGGTTTCACCCTGCGCGACCTGGTGAGCTACGAGCGCAAGCACAACGCGGCCAACGGCGAGGGCAACCGCGACGGGACGAACGACAACCGGTCCTGGAACTGCGGTGCCGAGGGCGTGAGCGACGACCCGGCGGTGGCCGCGCTGCGGCGGCGGCAGCTGCGGAACCTGGTGACGACGCTGCTGCTGTCGACCGGGGTGCCGATGCTGGTGGCGGGCGACGAGATGGGGCGCACCCAGGGCGGCAACAACAACGCCTACTGCCAGGACAACGAGATCAGCTGGGTGGACTGGTCGCTGCTCGCGGACCCCGGCTGGCGCGCCCTGTTCGACCTGACGTCCCGGCTGCTGGCGCTGCGGCACGCGCACCCGGTGCTGCGCCGCCGGGCGTTCTTCTCCGGCAGCCCCCAGCAGGCGGACGGGCTGCGGGACCTGGCGTGGTTCACGGCGCGCGGGGAGGAGATGACGCCGGAGGACTGGTACGCGCCGGCGGCGACGCTGGGGATGTACCTGTCGGGCCTGGACATCCCGGGCCGGGACGCGCGCGGCGAGCAGGTGGTGGACGAGAGCTTCCTGGCGATCCTGCACGCGGACGAGACCCCGGCCCCGTTCACCCTGCCCGGGGAACCGTGGGCCGCCGCGTACACCTGCGTCGTGGACACCTCGCGGGAGGAGCAGGGGGAGGCACCGGGGACGGTGTACGCGGGCGGGGAGAAGGTGGTGGTGCCGGGGCGGGCGGTGTTGTTGCTGCGGGTGTGTTCGGCGGGTCAGGAGGTGCGGGTGAAGCAGGTGTAGTCGGCCACGAGCTGCGACTCCCCGGATCCGATCCACAGGTCGTACGCGTCCTCATGGGCCCAGAAGTCGCCGTTCGAGGACCGCCAGGCACGGGGCATCGAGCCGTACTTCCCGTCACAGGCCTCCAGCGCCATGTCCATGGCCTTGTCGTAGGTGGCTCCCGGGACGTTCTCGTCGAAGGAGACATGGGCGAAGACCCGCACGTCGTGCGGCTTCGCGCAGTCCACCGGGCGCATCAGGGAGATGCCCGACAGGCCGGTGTCGGTGGTGCCGCAGGCACCGGGCCGCGCCGACTTCAGCGCCACGAGCACCTTCTCCGCGTCGTCGACGCCCGAGCCGCCGGGCAGCCCCTTGGGCGAGGAGCGGCCGAAGCCGGAGAGGGTGTACTCGGCGCGGAGCGTGGTGAGTCCCCGGTAGCTGGAGCGGTGCTTCTTCAGCACCGCGAGCACGCCGTCGAGCTGGGCGGTGGCCTTCCTCAGCCGGCCCTGTGCGTCGATGTCGACGGTCAGGGGGGCCGTCAGCCCGTCGCGCGCCCGGTCCGGGAGCAGCTTGTCCAACTGCTCGGGGAGAAGTGCCTGGATGTCCGCGGGAGTCAGGGGCGCGGTGTACCGGCGGATGCCGTCCGGCCGCACCTGCGGCGCTCTGCGGGGGGCCATCGCGGCGATGATGCCGGTCAACGGCACGGAGTAGGGCGCCGCATCGGCGTTCCTGTTCAGCATGTGCGACGCGTTCTCGCTGAACTCCTGGCTCATGCCGCGCGAGTAGCGCAGCCAGCGGCCGGAGGCGGTGCGGTAGTAGACGTCGCTGTCGACCACGGCGAAGTTCTTCTCGCTCGTACGGGACTCCTCGCCGATGTCGTCCAGCAGTCCGCGCGGGTGCGCGGCGGGCATCCGGAAGGTGGTCCGGGCGACCGCCGAATCGGTGAGGTAGTCCTGGTCGCCCTCTTCCGTCAGGACGATGTCGCCCCGGGCGGAGCCGTAGCGGAGCGTGGAGCGGAAGTGGGCGTTGCCGACCTCCTTCGTCGCCCGGCCTGCGGCGTGCACCTGGTCCCGCAGGGGCCTCTTGAAGAGTGCGTGCGGGCCGGTGGGCTTCGGCGAGGCGGTCTTCCTGGCCGGCGCGTCCGCCCCCGCCTCGCACGCCGCCAGCGCGACCAGCAGTGCCGCCACTGCCATCGCTCTCCACTTCTTCCCCACTGTCCCCACCCTTTTCGCTCACTTGTCCTCGCGCATGGTGCGGGCGGGACGGGTGGGGCGGCCAGCACGGGCGGGTCACGATCGTGGGCGGTGGGGCGGGTGGGGCCGTGGACCCAACGGTCAGGTGAGGATGCCTCGTTGGTAGCCGGTGGCGACGGCCGCGGCGCGGTCGTTGACGGCGAGTTTGGCGTAGAGGTGGGTGAGGTGGGTCTTGACGGTGGCCTCGCTGATGAACAGGGTGCGGGCGATCTCCCGGTTGGAGGTGCCCTTCGCGACCAGGGTGAGGACCTCGTGCTCGCGGGCGGAGAGGGCCGACTCGGCCGCCGGGGCGGGGCGCGGGCCGCGCACCTGGGTGACCAGGCGGGTGGCGACCGCCGGGGAGAGCACGGTGCGGCCGGCCGCGGCGGCCCGTACCGCGGTGAAGAGTTCGTCGCGCGGGGCGTCCTTGAGGAGGTAGCCGGTGGCGCCCGCCTCGATCGCGGGGAGGGTGTCGGAGTCGGTGTCGTACGTGGTGAGGACGAGCACCTTGGCGCGCAGGCCGCGGCGGGTCAGCTCGGTGATGGCGGCCACTCCCCCGCCGCCGGGCATCCGCAGGTCCATCAGGACGACGTCCGGGTCGAGCCGCGCGGTCAGTTCGACTCCGGCGGGCCCGTCGGCGGCCTCGCCGAGCACCTCGAAGCCCTCGGCGGCGGCGAACATGCCGCGCAGCCCGTCGCGCACCACCGGGTGGTCGTCGACGAGCAGGAGGGTGATGGGGGACGTGACGGGCGGGTTCTCAGGCATGGTTCACCAACGGTACGCGGGCGGATATGGCGGTGCCGAACCCCGGTTCGGACTCGGTGTCGACGGTGCCCGCCAGCCGTTCGGCGCGGGCGCGCATCCCGGTGAGGCCGAAGCCGAGGCCGGACTCCGCCCCGGGGTCGAAGCCGCGGCCGTCGTCGCGCACGTCGAGGGTGATCTCGTCGCCCATGTAGGAGAGGGTGACGCCGACGCGGCTGGCCCTGGCGTGCTTGGCGGTGTTGGTGAGGGCTTCCTGGGCGATCCGCAGCAGGGTCGCCTGGATCTCGTCGTGCAGCGGGGCGACGGCTCCGGTGACGGTGAACTCGGCCCGGGTGGCGGTGGATCTGGCCCACTCGGTGACGGTCTTCGCCAGCGCTTCGGGCAGGTCGTCGTGCTCCAGTGCGGCGGGGCTCAGGTCGCGCACGGAGCGGCGTGCCTCGCTCAGTCCGGTACGGGCCAGGGAGGTCGCCCGGTCGATGTGGGCGGCGGTGGCGGCCGGGTCGGGGCTGTCGGTGGCGGCCTGGAGCTGGGTGACGATGCCGGTGAGCGCCTGGGCGATGGTGTCGTGGATCTCGGCGGCGAGGCGGGTGCGTTCGGCGGTGACGCCCGCTTCCCGTGCCTGGACGAGAAGCTGCTCGTGCAGCCCGGCGTTCTCCGAGAGGGCCTTCTCCAAGCGGGCGTTGGCGTCCTCCAGCGCGAGGATGGTGGCGGCCTTCGCCAGCCGGTCGGCCTCCGCCTTGCGGCCGAGGTGTTCGAAGACCATGGTCAGTGCCGCGTGCAGGAAGAACAGTGCGACGAACAGGCCCCACGCCCCGCCGGACTGCGACAGCGCCATCGTCACCGCGGTGACCAGCAGCCCGACCCGACACCAGCGGCCGGGCAGCAGGTGCCCGGCGTCGAAGTAGCCGATCACCGCGTAGATCGAGTAGAAGGGGTTGAGGCAGGTCAGGGCGAAGGCGAGGAACGTACGCACCACGTAGTACGCGACGCAGGCGAAGTTGTGGGTGACGACGCCGGTGTCGGGGTCCACGGTCCCGCTCCACACCCCGGCCCACCCGGCCCACAGGTGCAGGGCGAGGGCGGTGACCAGCAGCGGGGGCACCGCGTAGACCTCGCCGGGGCTCATCTCCAGCTCGTCCACGGTGAAGGCCGCGATCACGGTGGCGAGGGCGAGCAGGGCGTAGGGGCCCCAGCGGCAGAACCTCAGCCACCACTCGTCGTGGTCGTTCATGTGCCGCCCCCCGGTCGGTCCGTGTGCTCCCGGCACCGTGCCGGTCATTCCCAGCGGAACCAGCGTGCCGCAGCACCGGTCAGTCCCGCTGCCCACAGGGCCATGATCCCCAGGTGCGACCAGTTCGGCCAGCTTCCGAGCATCGACCGGTCGAGGGCTTGGGACGCGGCACCGAACGGGGTCAGGCCCACGACGGTCTGGAGCAGGTCGGGCATCGTCTGCACCGGCAGCCACACCCCGGAGGTGAACATCATCAGGATGAACACCACCGAGCCGATGGCGGTCGCCGCCTTGGTGGTCGCGGCGATGGCGGAGAGGGTC
Source organism: Streptomyces sp. NPDC004111 (assembly GCF_042874215.1). NCBI lineage: Bacteria > Bacillati > Actinomycetota > Actinomycetes > Kitasatosporales > Streptomycetaceae > Streptomyces > Streptomyces sp. NPDC004111. Next base: position 272,717 of record NZ_JBIAMU010000014.1, on the reverse strand, counting down.
GAGCCGAGGGCCAGCGCGCAGGCGGTCATCAGCAGCATCGCCAGCAGGTAGCCGGGCCGCCCGAACGGCAGCGCCACCCCGAAGGCGAGCCGGCCGACCGTGATGGCGAGCAGCGCGGAGACGATCATCGCGGCGCCGTGCAGGGCGATCTGCGCGCCCAGGATGGACAGCGGGCGCACCGGGGTGGTGGACAGCCGGCGCAGGATGCCGCGTTCTCGGTAGCTGGTGAGGACCGGCGGCATGGCCTGGATGGACGCCATGATCATGCCGAGGAGTACGGCGACGGGGACGTACAGGTCGATGACGCGGCGGCCCCCGAGGTCCGGGTTGGCCTCCCGGAAGGACGGGATCAGGCCGAGGATGACCAGCAGCAGGGTCGGGAATCCGAGGATCCAGAAGAGGGAGCCCGGTTCGCGGAGGAAGAGGCGGCCCTCCGCCCTGAAGACGGCGGCGAGGACCTTGTCGCCCTGGCCGCGGGCGCCGGCGGTGGGACGTGCGGGGGCGGATGCGGTGCTCATGGGTTCAGGCGGCCTTGTCTGTGAGGTGGGCGGTGGGGGCTGCCGGGGCGGTGCCGCGGTCCTCGGTGAGGTCGAGGAAGGCGTCGTCCAGGGTGGCGTCGGTGACCCGCAGTTGGCGTGCGGTGATCCGGCGCCGGGCGAGCAGGGTGATCACCGCGTTGACCGTGGCGTCGGTGCCGGTGATGGTCAGCTGCTCGCCCTTGCGGTCGACCGAGGCGGCCTCCGGGAGGGCGGCGAGGTCCTCGGGGCCGAGCGGGGCCGACGGCGTGAAGGTGATGACGGTGGAGCTCGCCGAGCGGCCGATCAGCCCGGCGGGGGTGTCCAGCGCGGCCACCCGGCCCTTGTCGATGACGGCGATGCGGTCGCAGAGGCGCTGGGCCTCCTCCATGAAGTGGGTGACCAGCAGGACGGTGACGCCCTGGGCGCGGACGTCCTCGATGAGCTGCCAGGTGTCGCGGCGGGCGCGCGGGTCGAGCCCGGTGGTCAGTTCGTCGAGGACGACCACCTTCGGGTTGCCGATCAGGGCGAGCGCGATGGACAGCCGCTGTTTCTGGCCGCCGGACAGCTTGCCGAACCGGGTGGTCAACTTGGCTGCCAGGCCCAGACGTTCGGCGAGCGGGCGCCAGTCGGCCGGGTTCGGGTAGAAGGCGGCGTACAGCTCAAGGGCCTCGCGGACCAGGATCTTGGGCTGGAGTTCGCTCTCCTGGAGCTGGGCCCCCAGCAGCCGGGTGACCCGGTCGTGGTCGGCCACGGGGTCGAGACCGGCGACCCGGACGGTGCCGCCGTCGGGGGTCCGCAGACCGCTGACGCACTCCACGGTGGTGGTCTTCCCGGCGCCGTTGGGGCCCAGGATGCCGAAGATCTCGCCCTCCTCGACGGTGAAGGAGACACCGTCGACGACCGGGCGGCCGGCGTAGGACTTGCGCAGTTCGCTGACTTCGATGAGGGGCATGGCAGGAGCTTCGCCCGACGGCCGCCGCGCCGGTATCGGCCATCGCGCTCGACCGGGGCATCGGCCGATCGGTTGATGCGGACGCCGATCGGCCGACCCGTCCCGTACGACACCCCGAGCGGGCCGAGGGCGGCGTCGGGGTCGCTTCGGGGGTACGGGCAGGAGTACGGAGCGGGGCCGGGCGTACCGGCTCGCCTGGCCGGGCCGGGGCGTGCTGCCCTGCGCCCCCGAATACTCACTGGGCCCCGGCGTGGGCGAATCGTAGGCTCAGGTCCGATGACCGATACACGCACATCCCCCGAGCCCACCACCGAAATACCGGACGCGCGCCGGACGCGCCAGGAGAAGCCTGAGAAGCGCTCCGCCGTGCGCTCGTTGCTGCGCCTGTGGCCCTACGTCAGACCCGTCCGGGCCCGCTGGGGCAGCGCGGCGGTCATCGCGATCGTCGCGTCGTGTCTGAGCCTGGTCATCCCGCTGGTCCTGAAGTGGATGGTCGACGGTCCGATCGCCGACCGCGACCCGGGCGGTGTCTGGCTGGGGGCCGGCGCGCTGCTGGGCCTCGGCATCCTGGAGGCCGCGCTCTTCGGGTTCCGGCGGTGGCTGGTCGCGCGTCCGCTCGCCGGGGTGGAGGCGGGGCTGCGCGCCGATCTCTACCGGCATGTGCAGCGGCTGCCGATGGCGTTCCACGACAAGTGGGCCTCGGGGCAGCTGCTGTCGCGAAGCACCACCGACCTGATGCTGATCCGGATGTTCCTGGCGTTCCCGCTGACCTTCCTGATCGTCAACGGCACGACGATCCTGGTGGGCTTCGTGATCCTGCTGATGCAGGAGTGGACGCTGGGCCTGGTGCTGATGGTGCCGGTGATCCCGCTGATGATCCTGTGTGCGCTCTTCGAGAAGAAGTACGCGCTGGTGTCGCGCAAGGCGCAGGACCAGGTGGGCGACCTGACGACGGTCGTCGAGGAGAGCGTGCTCGGCATCCGCATCATCAAGGGCTTCGGCCGGCACCGGGCGCAGGCGGAGGCGTTCCGCGAGCTGTCGAAGCGGCTGCGCGGTACGGAGCTGGTCAAGGCCCGGCTGCTGGCGGGGATCCTCGGGCTGATCACGGTCATCCCGGAGCTGGCGATCGGTGCGGCGCTGGTGCTCGGCACGATCCAGGTGGCGGACGGCGGGCTGTCGGCGGGCACGCTGGTGGCGTTCCTGTCGACGGCACTGGCGCTGCGCTGGCCGATCGAGTCGATCGGGTTCCTGCTGGCGATGAGCCAGGAGGCGGCGACGGCGACGGACCGCTTCTTCGAGGTGCTGGACTCGCCGCAGGAGACGGACCCGGAGGGCGCGGAGCCGGGTGCGGGCACCGCCGGGGCCGGTGCGGAAGCCGGGGCCGGCGCGGAAGGCGGGGCCGATGTGGAGGCCGGGGCCGGTACGGGAACCGGGGCTGGTACGGAGGGTGGTACCGCGGCGGCCGGCGGGTCCGAGGCGTCCGGTGGTCTGCGGTTCGAGGGAGTGGAGTTCCGCTACCCGGACGCGCCCGCCGACTCCGTACCCCTGCTGGAGCGCATCGATCTGCACATCCGGCCCGGTGAGACGCTCGCCCTGGTCGGGGCGACCGGCAGCGGCAAGACGACGCTCACCGCGCTGGTGCCGCGGCTGCACGAGCGGACCGGCGGCCGGATCACGCTCGACGGACGGGACATCGACACGATGCCGCGCGCCGAGCTGCGCGAGCTGGTGGCCGTGGCGTTCGAGGAACCGACCCTCTTCTCGGCGACGGTCGGCGAGAACGTGCTGATGGGCGCGGGTCCGGACGCGGGTGACGAGGAGTTGCGGCGCGCGCTGGGCATCGCCCAGGCCGACTTCGTGCACAAGCTGCCCCAGGGCGCGGACACCGAGGTCGGCGAGCAGGGGCTGAGCCTCTCCGGGGGCCAGCGGCAGCGTCTCGCGCTGGCCCGCGCGGTGGTGGGCAAGCCGCGCTTCCTGGTGCTCGACGATCCGCTGTCGGCTCTCGACGTCCATACGGAGGCCCTGGTGGAGGCGGCGCTGCGGCGCGTGCTGGCCGACACCACCGCGCTGGTGGTGGCGCACCGCCCGTCCACGGTGATGCTCGCCGACCGGGTGGCGCTGCTGTCCGGCGGCCGGATCGCCGCCGTCGGCACCCACCACGAACTGCTGCGGGACAACGCCGAGTACGCCTGGCTGATGTCGGGTGCACAGGAGCCGGACGGGCCGACAACCGGTGCCCGGGAGACGGAATCGCCCGAACCCGGCGGACCGGAGACCGGATCACCTGGTTCCGGTGAGCGGGCGAAGACCACCGCCGACAAGAGCCTGCACGAGGGAGCGGACGCGTGACCACCATCGACCAGGGCAAGCCGCCCGTGGCCCCCGACCGGGCGGCCGGTGCCGCCGCCTCGGCTTTGGCCGTCGACCCCTTCGACCAGGACGAACTGCCGTCCCCGCCCGGCGCGACCTGGCGGCTGCTGGGTTCGCTGCTGCGTCCGCGCCGCGGGTACGTGGCCCTCTCGGCGCTCTTCCTCCTCCTCCAGCAGGCCGCCATCCAGGCGGGTCCGCTGCTCGTCGCGTACGCCATCGACCGGGGCGTCCCCGCCTTCCGCGACCACGACCACGGCCCGCTGATCGCGGTCGGCGTCGGTTACCTGATCTGCTCGGTGGCCTCCGGCGCGCTCCAGTACGCCTTCTTCCGCACCTCCGCGCGCGTCAACCAGGACGTCCTGCTCGACCTGCGCGGCCGGATCTTCCGGCACGGGCAGGCGCTCAGCGTCGACTTCCACGAGCGCTACACCTCGGGGCGGCTCATCTCCCGGGCCACCACCGACGTGGAGTCGCTGCGCGAGCTGCTCTCCGAGGGCCTCCAGGAACTGATCGCGGTCGTCCTGTCCTTCGTGTCCATCTCGGTGCTGCTGCTCTGGCTGGACCTGGGCCTGGGCGCGGTCGCGGTCGCCTCGTTCGTACCGCTGTACCTGCTGGTGCGGCTGTACCAGCGGCGGGTCGGGGTCGTCTTCAGCCACCGTTCGTCCGCCATCGCCGCGGTGATCGTGAAGTTCGCGGAGACCCTCAACGGCATCCGACCGGTCCGCGCCTTCCGCCGCGAGCGGCCCAACGACGAGGCCTTCGCCGCTCTCAACCGCAAGCACGAGATCTCCAACGGCGACTCGCTGCTGGAGATGGCCCGCTACGTCGTCGGCTCGCGCCTGGTCGCGAACACGGCCGTCGCGGGCATCGTCCTGTGGGGCGCCTACCGGGTCGCCTCCGACACCCTCGCGCTGGGCGTGCTGGCCGCCGCGGTCCTGTACCTGCGCAGGCTGTACGACCCGATCGACCGGCTCGGCATGTTCCTCAACTCCTTCCAGTCGGCGTCCGCCTCGCTGGAGAAGATCGCGGGGCTGCTGGCCCAGGCCCCGACGGTGCCGGAGCCGGCCGAGCCGCGCCCGCTGCCGGTGCAGGACTCCGCGCACCCGGGCCGCGAGGTGGAGTTCGACGGGGTGCGGTTCGCCTACCGGACCGGCGGCGAGGTGCTGCCCGCCTTCGACCTGACGCTGGGCGCGGGACAGACGGTCGCGGTGGTCGGCTCGACCGGCGCGGGCAAGTCGACGCTGGCCAAGCTGCTGGCCCGGTTCTACGACCCGACCGAGGGCCGGGTGCTGCTCGACGGCACCGACCTGCGCGAGCTGTCCGTCCCCGAGCTGCGGCGCGGGGTCGTCATGGTCACCCAGGAGGCGTTCCTGTTCTCCGGGACGGTCGCCGAGAACATCGCGATCGGCCGCCCGGAGGCGAGCCGCGCGGAGATCGAGCAGGCCGCGAAGGAGATCGGCGCGCACGACTTCATCATGGGGCTGCCCGACGGCTACGACACGGACGTACGCAAGCGGGGCGGCCGGATCTCCGCGGGCCAGCGGCAGTTGGTGGCCTTCGCGCGGGCGCTGCTCGCCGACCCGGCGGTACTGATCCTCGACGAGGCGACCAGCTCGCTGGACATCCCGGGCGAACGGGCGGTGCAGCGCGCGATGCACACGGTGCTGCACGGCCGTACCGCCGTGGTGATCGCACACCGGCTGTCCACGGTCGAGGTCGCGGACCGGGTGCTGGTGATGGAGCACGGGAGGATCGTCGAGGACGGCGCCCCGGCCGAACTCATCGGCGGCGAGGGCCGGTTCGCGGACCTGCACCGGGCGTGGCGGGACAGCCTGGTGTGACGGCAGCGGCGGGCCGTCCGCGCGGCCCGGCAGTTGCACCGGGAATGCCGGGACCGGGAAGCCCCTTCCCGCATTTCGCGGGGCGCTTCCCGATTCCGCGTCAATTCCCGGTGAACTGCTTGTGGACGCAGTTCTTGTACTGCTGGAAACTGTCGGGCCGGTAGCACTCCTGCGTTTTGTCGGCGTACCAGACGAAGAGGGCGGCGGCCAGGGCGGACACCACGATCGCGATGAGCGACGTCACCACACCGGCGAGGGCCCTGCCCCGGCCGGTGCCGGTCCGCCCGGCCGTCGCCAGCGCGACGACGCCCAGCACCAGACCGATGCCGCCGACCAGTCCGCCGATGACGAAGATCGACGTGCTCAGGCCGACGACGCCGAGCACCAGGGCGGTCCGGGCCAGGCCGTTGGCGGGTGCGGTGCGGTGCGGCGGCACCGCCGTGCCGGGGCTGCTCGCCGTTCCCCAGGCGCTCAGCGTTCCCCGGGCGCCCGCCGTTCCGTGCGTGTTCGGCATTCCGTGCGTGTTCATCGTTCTTCCTCCGGTCGACTTCTCAGGACACGAGTTCTCAGGGCACGAGTTCTCAGGGCACGATCCTGACTTCGCGGCCGTGGACGCACATCACGGAAAGGCGGGAGAATTCCCTCCCCCGATCGGGGGAGGCCGCCGGGAACCGTCCGGCGATAATGGGAAAATCATGTTCAGGGGAATTCGGCCGTTGCTGCGCGGCTCCACTTATTCGGGAATGCTGTTCGCCTACTGCGGCGCGCTGGCGGGCCTTCCGCTGCTGGCTCTCGCGATGCTGCCCGCACTGGCGTGGCCGTCCGCCCCCTACGGGGCGCAGGCCGCCCTGGTGCTCCTGTTCTGGGCGGTGCTGATCGGCGCGGTGGGCCTGGTCCGTCCGGTGCGCCGGGCGCTGATCGCGTGCGCCCGCCCCCTGCTGAGGGTGCCGTTGCCGGACCCCGCCGCCGTGCCGTCCGGCGCGGACCGCTGGCGGACTCCCCTGTGGCTGCTGCTGCACGTGGTGCTGGGGTGGGCGGGGGCGCTGACGAGCGGCGTGCTGGTCCTCATGGGGATCACGCTGCCCGGGGGCCGGCTCGGCGCCGAAGCGGGGCTGAGCCTGTTCGGCCTCTCGCTGCGGTCCGACGGGGGATGGCGGAACTGGGTGCTGGCGCTCGGCTGCCTGCTGCTCGCGGCGGTGGTGTGCGGGCTGGTGACGGGCGCGCTGCGGTGGCTGGCGCCGCGGCTGCTGGGCCCTTCGGCGGGCGAGCGGCTCGCGCTGCTGGCCGAGCGGGAGCAGCGGCTGGCCGAACGCAACAGGCTGGCCCACGAGTTGCACGACTCGATCGGGCACACGCTGACCGCGACCACGATCCAGGCGGCGGTCGCGGGCGAGGTGATGTCCGCGGACCCGGTGGCGGCGCGGGCCGCGCTGCGCAGCATCGAGAAGTCGGCCAGGGCGGCGCTGGAGGACCTGGACTACGTACTGGGTGTGCTGCGGGAGGAGGAGGCGGCGGAGACGGCGCCGACCAGGTCCCTGGCCGATCTGCCCGACCTGCTCGACCGGTTGCGGCACGCGGGCGCGGTCCTCGACGTGACGCTGTCCGGGGAGTTGGCGCAGGTGCAGGGGACGCTCTCCCGGGCCGCGTACCGGATTCTCCAGGAAGGGCTGACGAACGCGCTGCGGCACGGGGCGGACGGCCCGATCGGGGTCCGGGTGGCGGTCCTGCCGGACTGCCTCGAACTGGCTGTGGTCAACGGGGCGGGCGGGGGCACGCGTACGGGCGCCTTCCGGACCTCCGGGCACGGGCTGCCCGGCCTCGCGGAACGCGTGCGGCTGCTGCACGGCGAGATCGAGGTCGGCCCCCACGGCCCCCGGCAGTGGCGGCTGTCGGTACGGCTGCCGGTGCGGGTGTCGGCATGAGCGGCACTGGCACGGGTATCGGCACGAGCGGCCCCGGCGCGGATGTCGGCACGAGCAGCCCCGGCACGGATGTCGGCATGAGCGGCCCCGGCGCGGGCTCGGCCGCTCCGCCGGGCGGCGGCTCCTCCCCCGCCGGTGCGCCCGTCACCCTCTTGATCGCGGACGACGACGAGGTGACCCGCAGCGGTCTGCGCACCCTGCTCTCGGCGCAGCCGGGAATCACGGTGGTCGGCGAGGCCGCCGACGGCGTCGAGGCGGTCGAGCAGGTGGAGCTGCTGCGGCCGGACGTGGTGTTGATGGACGTACGGATGCCGCGGCGCAACGGGATCGAGGCCACCCGGCACCTCCTCGCCCACCCGGCCCGGCCGGCCGGGCCGCCGAAGGTCGTGATGATCACCACCTTCGAGAACGACGGCTACGTCACGGCGGCGCTCGGTGCGGGGGCCAGCGGGTTCGTGCTCAAGCGGCTTCCGGTGCGGCAGATCGCCGAGGCGGTGCGCGTGGTGGCTGCGGGAGAGGCGATCCTCTTCCCGGCGGCCCTGCGCCGGATGGTCGCCGCCCGCCCGCTGGGCTCCGCCGAGGCACTGCCGAGGGCGGCGCTGACGGAGCGGGAGGAGGAGGTACTGCGGCTGATGGCCACCGGCCTGTCCAACCCGGAGATCGGGCAGTCGCTGACGGTGAGCCCGGAGACGGTGAAGACGCACGTCGGGAACGTACTGGCCAAGCTCGGCGCGCAGAACCGGACGCACGCGGTGGTGATCGCGTACGAATCGGGCCTGGTGGTACCGGGCCTCACCGGCTGACGCACGACCGGGACGGGGCGGGGCGGCGCAGGTGCCGGGGGGGCTTACTGGTCGGCGGCGCGCTTCTTCGGCGGCCGGGGTTCGGCGCCGTCCGAGAGGTGGCGTACGACGACTTCGCCGATCTCCGCGAACGCGGCGTGCTGTTCGGGGGTCAGCAGGTCGATGAAGTGGCGCCGTACGGACTCCACATGGAGCGGGGCCGCCGCCTCCAGGGTGCGCAGCCCCTCGTCGGTGAGGGTGATCTCGGCGCACCGCGCGTCGCTCGCGCTCCCCTTGCGGACGATGAGGCCGCGCTGCTGCATGCGGGTCAGGTGGTGCGAGAGGCGGCTGCGCGACCAGAGCATCCGGGCCGCGAGGTCGCTGACCCGGCAGCCGCGCTCCTCGGTCATGCTCAGGTGCGAGAGGACGTCGTAGTCGGCGTCGGAGAGTCCGCTGTCGCGGGCGAGGTCGCGGGAGACCTGCGCACCGAGGAGCAACTGCATGCGGCGGTAGGCCTGCCAGGTGCGCTGTTCGGCGTCGGTCAGCCAGCGGGGGGCGTCGGTGGTCACGTACGACAGCGTACCGAGAATTGATTGACACGTCACCGAACCGACCTCTAACGTAATGAGTGACACGTCAACCATATGGAGGCACCGTGGCTCGCCCAGACCGCAGTCGACGGACTCCGGGCGGCGCCTCCTGGCAGCGCAGGTCGGCGCAACTGACGTTCGGACTGGTCCTGTTCGGCATCAGCATGGCGCTGATGATCGCGGCGGGGCTGGGCGCTTCCGCCTGGGACGTGCTCCACCAGGGACTCTCGCGCAGCACGGGAATCTCACTGGGCCTGGTGGTGGCCGGGGTAGGCGCGCTGGTGCTGCTGGCGTGGATACCGCTGAAGGTGCGGCCGGGCGTCGGCACGGTGCTCAACATCGTCGTCGTGGGCCTGGTCGCGGACGGGGTGCTGCGGATGCTGCCCGCGTCCGTGGACAGCACGGCCCTGCGGATCGCACTGCTGGTCTCCGGCATCCTGCTGAACGCGCTGGCCACAGGCCTGTACGTGGGCGCGGGACTGGGCCCCGGGCCGCGCGACGGCCTGATGACGGGCCTGGCCCGGCACGGCATCTCGATCCGCGTGGCCCGCACGGGCATCGAGCTGACGGTGCTGGTGGCGGGGTGGCTGCTGGGCGGAACGGTGGGGGTCGGGACGGTGCTGTTCGCCGCGACGATCGGGCCGCTGACGCAGCCGGCACTGAGGCGGTTCACGCTGACGCGGCGGTGAACGCGGCGGGCACGCCCCTCTTCCCCTCTCCCCAACCCCATTCCCCCGACCACCGAACGTCGTTAACCACGTCACCTCACACCACCTCACTCCACTCCACTTCGCCTCACTCCACTCCACTTCGCCTCACTCCACTTCGCCTCACTCCACTTCACACAAAGGAACACCCATGTCTCGCCTGTACGTGATCGCCGCCAGCACCCGTCCCACCTCCTCCGGCCGACCGCTGGCCCACTGGGTGGCCGAACTCGCCGCCCAGCGGCCGGAATTCGAGGTGACGACGATCGACCTCGCGGAGGTCGGACTGCCGCTGCTGGACGAGCCGGAGTACCCGTCGACGGGCCGGTACGCCCACCCGCACACCCAGCAGTGGAGTGCGACCATCTCGCCGGCGGACGCGTTCGTCTTCGTGATGCCGATGTACAACGGCGGGTTCACCGCCCCGCTGAAGAACGCGATCGACTCGCTCTACGCCGAGTGGCAGGACAAGCCGGTGGGCCTGGTCAGCTACAGCGCGGGCCCCTCGGGCGGCGCCCCGGCGATCACGATGATCCGGCCGGTACTGGAGCGGGTCGGACTGCGCCCGACGACGGCGACGCTGTCGGTGGCCGGAATCGAGGGCCTGGTGGACCGGACGGCGGGAACCTTCGAGGCGAGCCAGGAGGTACGGGCCGGGGCGGACGCGGTGCTGGACGAGGTGGCGTCGCTGGTGGGGGTGCCGGTGGAGGCGGGAGTCTGAGCGAATCGTGCCGGCGGGGGGTGCGTCCATCTCATCTGCGGCCCCGCCGCACGGGGCGCGCCCTTCAGGCCCCCGGTCCTGCCCCACGGTACGGCTACCGCCGCGGGGCGCGTGCCCCTTCAGTGGCACGGGGCTGTACCAATGTGCGCCTACCGCCGCGCGGGCACGAGCACGCGCCCCGTCAGGGGCGTGGGGCTGTACCAATGTGCGCCTACCGCCACGCGGGCGCGAGCGTGACGCGCCCTTCAGGGGCGCGGGGAACTGCGCGAGCAACCCCACTCCTCCCGCGCGGTACGCACTCTCCCTCGGCGGGCCCGCCACCCGGGGCCCGGGGCGGAGCCCCGGTTTCGGGAAGGGGCGGGGTGGGGTGAAGCTCCGCGCAGCGGGCCACTTGGGTGCGGAGCGGGACCCGGGCCGGGGCCGGGCGGGACCGGGGCACAGGGGTGCGGCTCCGCCGGGGGCCGCCCCCTTGCCCGCCCGTCCCGCCCCCCGGGGGGCGGCCCCGCCGCCCAAGGAGGCGGGGCGGGGGGGGTGCGGCACCGCCGCCCGAGGGTGGTTACAACCTTTTCAGGAAGGTCGCACCACACCCCACCCCCATCACACCCACCACAGGAAACCGGCCACCCGCCCCTCCCGTGTCCGCCCCGTGGAGGCGGGCGGTCCGCCCACCGCTGTCCCGTTTTCCGCGCGCCCCCGTTTGCGATGGCGCGGTCCGCACGGGGCCCCGGCAAAGGCCCGACCGGCCCGTTCGGCACCGCCCACGCACCTTTGTCTTACGCACGGGCAAACAATCCGCATACCGAACATGGCCGTCCGCCCAAGGACATGGATCCGGCCAACTTGTTGACGCGCTCCTGACAGCACGTCCAACCAACTGCCACTCTTCCGTCGTTCCGCGGAGCACTCAGCACCGCGGAAGACCGTGCACCACGCGCACCAACTGCTCTGCCTGCTCTGCACAGCTCAGCCCCGCCGGCCTCACCCAGCCGGTCGGAACCCCCCTCGCAGAAGGAGTCCGCGTGAGATCCACGCACCGTAAGCGCGCCACCGCGACCGGCGCTCTGCTCGCCGCCGCGGCGCTGCTCGTAGGCGTCCAGACCGGATCCGCCTCGGCCGACATCGGCTGGCCCGCAGCTCCGGCCGCGGCGCAGGCCAACCCGGGCGCCACGCCCGCGAAGCTGACGCCCGCCCAGCGTGCGGCGCTGATCGCCAAGGCCAACGAGACCAAGGCGGCCACCGCCAAGGAGCTCGGCCTCGGCGCCAAGGAAGCCCTCGTGGTCCGTGACGTCGCCCAGGACCTGGATGGCACCACGCACACCCGCTACGAGCGCACCTACGACGGGCTGCCCGTCCTCGGCGGCGACCTGATCGTCAAGAAGGACAAGGCCGCCACGACCAAGGGCGTCTCCCGCTCCACCACCGCCAAGCTCCAGGGCATCGCCGCCGCCCCGAAGGTGGCCCCGGCCGCCGCCGAGAAGCAGGCACTCGGTCTCGCGAAGGCGGAGGGGTCCAAGGACAGCAAGGCGTCGATGGCCCCGCGCCAGGTCGTCTGGATGGGCACCGGCGCGCCGGTCCTCGCGTTCGAGACGGTCGTCGGCGGGCTCCAGCACGACGGCACCCCCAACGAGCTGCACGTCATCACCGACGCCGCCACCGGCAAGAAGCTCTTCGAGTGGCAGGCCGTGGAGAACGGCGTCGGCAACACCCAGTACAGCGGTCAGGTCACCGTCGGCTCGACGCAGTCGGGTTCGACGTACAACCTCACCGACGGCGGGCGCGGCAACCACAAGACGTACGACCTCAACGGTGGTTCGTCGGGCACCGGCACCCTCTTCTCGGGTCCGGACGACACGTGGGGCACCGGTGCTCCCTCCAACCGGGAGACCGCGGGCGCGGACGCCGCCTACGGCGCCCAGCTCACCTGGGACTACTACAAGAACGTGCACGGGCGCACCGGCATCCGCGGTGACGGCGTCGGCGCGTACTCCCGCGTCCACTACGGCAACGCCTACGTCAACGCCTTCTGGCAGGACTCCTGCTTCTGCATGACGTACGGCGACGGCGAGGGCAACCAGAAGCCGCTGACCTCGATCGACGTGGCCGCGCACGAGATGACGCACGGCGTCACCGCGGCGACCGCCAAGCTGATCTACAGCGGTGAGTCCGGCGGCCTGAACGAGGCGACCTCCGACATCTTCGCGGCGGCCGTCGAGTTCAACGCCAACAACCCGAAGGACCCGGGCGACTACCTGGTCGGCGAGAAGATCGACATCAACGGCGACGGCACCCCGCTGCGCTACATGGACAAGCCGTCCAAGGACGGCGCGTCGAAGGACGCCTGGTACTCGGGCATCGGCAACATCGACGTCCACTACTCCTCGGGTCCGGCGAACCACTTCTTCTACCTGCTGTCCGAGGGCAGCGGCGCGAAGGTCATCAACGGGGTCTCGTACGACTCCCCGACCTCCGACGGCAAGCCGGTCGTCGGCATCGGCCGCGACAAGGCCGAGAAGATCTGGTTCAAGGCGCTGACCACGAAGTTCACGGCCAGCACCAACTACGCCAACGCCCGTGTCGGCACGGTGGCCGCGGCGACCGAGCTGTACGGCGCGAACAGCGCCGAGGTCAAGGGCGTGGAGAACGCCTGGGCCGCCATCAACGTCGGGTCCCGTCCCGGCGGCGGCGACCCGGACCCGGGCGGCTCCGTCTTCGAGAACCAGACCGACGTGGCGATCCCGGACAACGGCGCGGCCGTGACGTCCTCGATCGCGGTCACCAAGACGGGCAACGCCCCGGCCACGCTGAAGGTGGACGTGGACATCGTCCACACCTGGCGCGGTGACCTGCGGGTCGACCTGGTCGCCCCGGACGGCACCGTCTACCTGCTGAAGAACACCAGCTCCGGCGACTCGGCGGACAACGTGAAGCAGCAGTTCACGGTCAACGCCTCCTCCGAGCTGGCCGCCGGCACCTGGAAGCTCAAGGTGCAGGACAAGGCCGCGCAGGACACCGGCTACATCAACGGGTGGAAGCTCACCTTCTGATCCGGTGCCCGCCCCGCGCGGCGCATGAGCAGCAACCGAAGTGACAGTGGTGCCCGGGGCCGTCGGCGGTCCCGGGCACCACTGGCTTCCGGGACCCGGCGCAGGCTCTTACTTTCGTCAGTGCCGCCGGGCGGGAGCGTCCGGCAAGCTGGCGGCATGCGCGTGACAGCTTCCCTGCGCCGGGAGCACCGCCGCGAGTGGGTGCTCGACGCCCTCCTGTGGGCGTTCCTGAGCTGCTTCGTCCTGATGAAGGAGAGCCCCTACGAGGGCGAGCCGTGGCCCCTGGTGGTCGGCGGCGTCCTCTCGCTCGGCGCCGGAGTGCTGCTGTGCCGGAAGTGGCCGCTGGTGTCGCTGACGGTGGCGGTGGTGTGGAGCGCCTCCCGCAGCCCCGAGCTGTTCTCGCCGACGTACACGGCCGCGATGTGTCTCTTCGCGTTCCTGGTGGGGCGGCGTGCCGCACGGGTGTGGCCGACCGTGCTGGTCTTCGCCGGGTACGCCCTGGCCGGACTGGTCTGGAGCACCTCCTTCGACGACACCCTGTGGGTGTGGTTCGCGCAGCTGACGACGCTGGTGCTGCAGGCGGTCATCCCCTGGCTGATCGGCAGGTTCGTACGTCAGTACGCGGGGATGGTCGCCAACGGCTGGGAGCTCGCCGACCGGATGGAGCGCGAGCAGCGGGCCGTCGCCGACCGGGAGCGGCTGCGCGAACGGTCCCGGATCGCGGGCGACATGCACGACTCGCTGGGCCACGAACTCTCCCTGATCGCGGTACGGGCCGCCGCCCTCCAGGTCAGCCCCGGTCTGCCGGCCGCCGAACGGGCGGCGGCCGGCGAGCTGCGGCAGGCGGCGGCGGACGCCACGGCCCGGCTGCGGGACATCATCGGCGTACTGCGCACCGACGAGGAGCACGCGCCGACCACACCGGCCGACGAGACGGTGGCGGCGTTGGTGGAGCGGGCCGGGCGCTCGGGGCTGAAGGCCGAGCTGGTGGGTGAGGAGCAGCTGCGGGGGCTGGCGCCGATGGCGGACCGGGCGGCCCACCGGGTCGTGCAGGAGGCACTGACCAACGCGGCGAAGCACGCGCCGGGTGCGCCGGTACGGGTCACGGTGGCCCCGGACGGGGACGGGCGGGGGCCCGCCGGGGCGGGCGGGGACGCGGGGCGGGCGGCGGGCGGCATCCGGGTGGAGGTGGTCAACCCGCGGGCCGGGGAGGCCGCTTCCGCCGGGCCGGGTGGGCCGGGTGGGACGGCCCGCGGCGGCACCGGTCTGGTCGGGCTGGACGAGCGGGTCCGGCTGGCGGGCGGCACGCTGAGCCACGGGCCCACGGGGGACGGCGGGTTCCGGGTGCGGGCGACGCTGCCCAGGGCGGGCGGGCCCGTACCGCCGGTGCCCGACCGGTCGGCCACGGCGGCGCGGGAGTTGAGTGCCGCGAGGCGGCGGGTGCGGCGCGGTCTGGTGCAGGCGGTCGTGGCTCCGGCGGCGGTGTTCGCGGTGCTCGGTGTGCTGATGCTGGTCTTCCAGCAGTACAGCCAGTCGCGGGCGGTGCTCGACGGCGACCTGTTCAAGGAGGTGCAGGTCGGCGACCGGCGGGCGGTGCTGGATCACCGGCTGCCCGACCATCCGCTGGACGGGCCCCCGGCGGGCGTCGGCCCCGAACCGGCCGGGGCCGACGACTGCGTGTACTACCGCTACGACCGCTACGAGCCGCTGCCGGTGTACCGGCTGTGCTTCACGGGCCAGGTGCTCAGCGCGAAGGCCCTGGTGGACGACGTGCCGAACGAGGAGAACCGGCCACGGCCGTGAGGCCCGGCCGCACCCCGCCGTCAGCGCACCAGGACCCCGGCCGCATCCCGCCGTCAGCGCATCAGGACCCCGGCCCCCTCCCCCGTCGCCTCCGTCGGCAGGGTCACCAGGCCCAGGTCGGCGCCGCTCGCCAGCAGCGGGTGCGTGGGCAGCACCCGGACCGTGTAGCCGTAGGGGCCGGTGCGGTCGAGGGCGAGGGGGCCCTCGTAGGTCCAGCGGCCCTCCCCGTCGGGGCCCGCAGCGGGCTTGAGCGGGAAGGACTGGGCGTCGCCGATCCGGTCCTCGGAGTCGACCCGGCCCGCCACCGCCTGCACCTCCACGTCGTCGGGCCCCAGTTCGCCGAGGCAGAGGCGGACGCGCAGGGAGAGGGTGGAGCCGAGTTCGGCGGTGCCGTTGACGGCGGTGGCGGCGACGGCCTCGACGTGGTCGACGGCGACCCGCGGCCAGGCGGCCCGCACCCGCCCCTTCCAGCCGGCCAGCTCCCGTGCGGCGTCCGGGGTCAGGGCCCGGTGGGCGCGCGCGGCCGGTACGTACAGCCGCTCCACGTACTCGCGCACCATCCGCCCGGCGAGCACCTTGGGTCCCAGGGTGACCAGGGTGCGGCGGACCATCTCGATCCACCGGTCGGGAAGCCTGCCGCTGCCCCGCTCGTAGAAGCGGGGCACCACGCGCTGCTCGATCAGCTCGTAGAGGGCGCTCGCCTCCAGGTCGTCGCGGCGGTCGTGCTCGGTGGCGGCGCCGTCGGCGGTGGGCACCGCCCAGCCGAAGTCGGGCTCGAACCACTCGTCCCACCAGCCGTCGAGCACCGAGAGGTTGAGGCAGCCGTTGAGCGCGGCCTTCATGCCGCTGGTGCCGCAGGCCTCCAGGGGGCGCAGCGGGTTGTTCAGCCAGACGTCGCAGCCCGGGTAGAGCTTCTGCGCCATCCGCATCCCGTAGTCGGGCAGGAAGACGATGCGGTGGCGCACCCGGGGGTCGTCGGCGAACCGGACCAGCTCCTGCACCAGCCGCTTCCCGCCGTCGTCGGCCGGGTGCGCCTTGCCCGCGACGACGATCTGGATCGGCCGGTCGGGGTGCAGCAGCAGTTCCATCAGCCGGTCGCGGTCGCGCAGCATCAGCGTGAGGCGTTTGTACGAGGGCACCCGGCGGGCGAATCCGATGGTGAGCACGTCGGGGTCGAGCACCCCGTCGATCCAGCCGAGTTCGGCGTCGACCGCGCCGCGCTGGAGCCAGGAGGTGCGCAGCCGGCCGCGCACCTCGTGCACCAGTTTCTCGCGGAGGACCCGGCGCAGGTCCCACACCTCGGCGTCGGAGATCTCCGCGACGGCGTCCCAGCGGGGGGAGCCGCCGACGGTCAGCGCGTCCTCGGTGCGGCCCGCGCCGATCTGCCGGGCGCCGAGCCGGACCACCTCGGGGGCGACCCAGGTGGGGGCGTGCACGCCGTTGGTGATGGAGGTGATCGGCACCTCGTCGGGGTCGAACCCCGGCCACAGCCCGGCGAACATCTCCCTGCTGACCGCCCCGTGGAGGGTGGAGACGCCGTTGGCGCGCTGGGCGAGGCGCAGTCCCATCACGGCCATGTTGAAGAGGTTGCACTCGCCGCCGGGATAGGTCTCCATGCCGAGCTGGAGCACCCGCTCCACGTCCACTCCGGGCAGCTCGCCGTCGTAGCCGAAGTGGTGGGCGACCAGTTCGCGGTCGAAGCGGTCGATGCCGGCGGGCACGGGGGTGTGGGTGGTGAAGACGGTTCCGGCCCGTACGGACTCCAGCGCGGCGTCGAACTCCAGGCCGCGCGCGCCGAGTTCGCGGATGCGCTCCAGGCCGAGGAAGCCGGCGTGCCCCTCGTTGGTGTGGAACACCTCGGGCTCGGGGTGGCCGGTCAGCCGGCAGTACGCCCGCACCGCGCGCACCCCGCCGATCCCCAGCAGCATCTCCTGGAGCAGCCGGTGCTCGCTGCCGCCGCCGTACAGCCGGTCGGTGACGTCGCGCTCCCCCGGTCCGTTCTCCTCGACGTCGGAGTCGAGCATGAGCAGCGGTACGCGGCCCACCCGGGCCTGCCAGATGTGGGCGCGCAGCAGCCGGCCGCCGGGGAGGGCGAGGGCCACCCGGCAGGGGGTTCCGTCGGCCTCCCGCAGCAGGCTGACGGGGAGTTCGTTGGGGTCGAGCACGGGATAGTGCTCCTGCTGCCAGCCGTCCCTGGACAGCGACTGCCGGAAGTAGCCGTGCCGGTAGAGCAGTCCGACCCCGATGAGCGGTACGCCGAGGTCGCTGGCCGCCTTGAGATGGTCCCCGGCGAGGATGCCGAGACCGCCCGAGTACTGCGGCAGTGCGGCGGTCACCCCGAACTCGGGCGAGAAGTAGGCGAGCGCGCGCGGCAGTTCGGCGCCTTCGCGCGTCTCCTGCTGCTGGTACCAGCGCCGGCCGCCCAGGTAGTCGGCGAGGTCGTCCGCGACGGCGTCCAGCCGCCGCAGGAACCTGCGGTCCCCGGCCAGCGCCGCCAGCCGCTCGGCGGACACCGCCCCCAGCAGCCGCACCGGGTCCTCGCCGGACGCCTGCCAGCCCTCCGGGTCGACGGCCTGGAAGAGTTCCCTGGTCTCGGTGTGCCAGGACCAGCGCAGATTCCGGGCGAGATCACTGAGCGGCCGGAGCGGGTCGGGGAGTACGGGACGCACGGTGAACCGACGAATTGCCTTCACGTGACCACCTTCGCAGGGGACAAAAGGACTCCGGGCGAACCCACCGCGCGTGCGCCCACCCCCCTCGACGGTAGTGCGCACCCACGCCCCCGATCCACGGCGCACGACGGGCGGGCGGGAGTACGCGTGACGGGGCACGTAGGCAGGCAGTGGTTCGCGATCACAATCGGGAAACACGCTTCTGCAAATCCGAACTGATGGGCTAGCTTGCCCACATGGAGCGCGACAACCGGGGGGAACTGTGACGTTCCGCGAGGAGTGGGCCCAACTCAAGGCCGAGGCCAAGGCCGGCCGAGCCGAACAGATGCAACTCAACGCAAACGGTCCTGGGCCGGGTGGCGCGAACAGCGGGCCGGGTCCCCACCTCCGGGTTCACCAGGACGACCTCGGGAAAGTGGGCAACGAAGCGTTCCGACTGCACGGCATTCTGCAGAAGACGGCAGATGTTGCGGGGGGCGGTGCGAACAAGAGCGGCGCGGGCACGACCGCCCAGGCGGCTGCCGAACTGCGCAGCCGGAACCTCTCCTCCGGCTCCGAGCTCTACACGACGCTGGAGATGTGGACGTCCCAGGTGAAGACGGTGCTGCAGATGTGCGCACACATTTCGAACCACCTGGACTATTCCGTAGGTCAGCACGCCAAGGACGAGGCGCTCATCGAAGCATCGATGAAGCAGCGCAATGGTCGTCCGGTCCCCGTGTCCGAGCTCGAAAAGTACGTGAAATGACCTAGGGGGCATGCGACATGGGAACCTTCACCTACACAGATCTTGTCGAGGTCGATCTCGGCAAGCTCAAGGCCGCTCGGACTCAATGGGCGAACACCGCCGAGGGACTGAAGAAGCTGGCCGCCCAGTCCCGTGACGGCCTGGTGAGGCTCTCCGACGGCGCGAAGTGGGCGGGGTTGAACGCCACGGTCACCCAGGAGTTCGTACGCAGGACCGCGAAGGAGTTCACGGACCTGCACACCGAGGCCACGAGCATCGCCAAGCTTCTGGAGGACGCATACGACGAACTCTCCCAGGTACAGAAGCAGGCGAAGCAGCTGTCGGCGGAAGCGCGTGAAGGCAACCAGGCCGGCAGATCGCCGACCCCGGCGCTGCTGGTCATGGATGGACCCGGCGGCACGGTAAAGGTCATGGAGGCGGTGTGCGACGTCGACGGCACCTCGCAGCGCACCAAGGACCTGATGCAGTGGTATGCCGACACGCTGACCGGGCTGGTCTCGCACGCGGCGGAGATCGACGCATCGCTGGCCCGGTCACTGTCGAGGAGCCATGGCAACGACCCGCACGACGCGGGCCACGGCAGCTACACCTCCCTCGACCAGGACCAGCTCCCGCGCGCGACCAAGCTGGCTTCACTCGGGGAGGACGCGAACAAGGCACAGCGCGCGGAGCTTCACCGTCTGTTCGGCTCGTTGAGCCCGTCGGCCCGCTCCCGGCTGTGGAGCGAGCAGAAGGACGGGCTGCTCGCGGCGGGCCTGCTGACCCCCACGGTGAAGCAGATCGCGGCCGACCGAGGGGCCGGGCCCTACGGAATCCGCGAACCCAACGCGGAGGACCGTCGGACGCGCGAGACGATGAACTTGATCGCGGAGGGTGCCGACTGGGGAGGGATGAACGACGCCTCGCGCAACATGGCGCACTATCTGGGCAACAGTGGTACGGACATGGACCTGCCCGTCGACAAGATGATGCTCGATGATGCCGGTTTCGAGAAGCATGTACGGAATCTGCACATCGACAAGAACAAGGACGAATGGCACGCACAGGCGTTGGCCGAGTTCCGTAGAAACGGAGGTCAGCCGGTCGCCTTCCCCGTGGAAACCAGGAACGAGGACTACTCGTTCAACAAGGAAACGCAGCGCAACTGGTTCTACGCGGTGGGCTCGACAAGATCGAACGTCACGGGTGTGGTGACGGTTGTTCCCGATGAGAATGGTCGCCCTCGGGTCGGCCTCGATTACCAGGCCAACGCGTGGGACCGCTACAACTGGGACGAGGGCAAGGGCGTCACGATCGGTCCGATGTCGATTCCGGACGGGCAGATGGCCCGTCTCCACAACGCCGGAATCGCCCAGGAGTACAACATGGCCGGCAGTAGCTCCGTCAAGCACTACGACCTCGGCGGAGAGGCTCCGAATTCCGGGCCCCTTCCTGGCCCCGAGGAACCGGGGCGCGAAGGCAGCCGCACAGACCTGGGGCGTGAACAGCAGGAAGGCCGGTGAGCATCCCGTCCATGAACGAGTCACCGAGCGGCAGTCCGTCGGCGCCACGGCCGAGGGCGCCCGGTGGGCGCCGGTGGACCCTGCGGCGTCATGTGCTCACCTGGCTGGGGGTGCTGTGTCTGATCGGTGCGCTGGGGATCGGGGCGCTCTCGCTGGTGTTCGAGTGGGCCGGGTCCGAGATCGACGCGCAGGAGAAGAACTGCTGCTGGGAGGAGGGGGCCACACCTGCCTGGGTGGGTGAGGAACTCGGAGTCAGACCCCCGGAGGCGGCCACCGACCGGCGGGCCGGGTACAAGGCGGGGCAGCGACTGGACACGGGGCTGCTGGTCTTCACCCTGCCGACCCGGGACGCGACCGGCTACGTCGACCGCCTGGTCGAGGGGTCTCCCAAGACGTTCCCGAACGACCGGCCCCAGAAGAAGGACTACAGCCCGGCCGACGGTTTCGCCCACCTCGGGCTGCCGGAACCGGAGACCCTCACCGAGGGCATGCGGACGGCCCGTGCGTGCCCCGACGGGCTCCGCACCCCCGAGGGCAAGTACCTCCAGCGCTGCGTCACGCTCTTCCTCCACGAGTTCGCCCCGGGCAGCACGCGCCTGTACTTCAGGGCGACCATGGAGCCGGCGGCCACCCCGCCGCCGGCCACCGGGGAGAAGTAGGCGGAAAGCCCCCGCCCGGCCCCGCCCGCTCGCCTCGCATTTCCCTCACGAGCGATATGGCCGATTCCGCCCCCTCGTGCGGTCTTGTTGTGGTTCACACCGCACGAGAGGCTGACAAGTGCGCGCGTCGTGGCCCCGGGGTTCCGCCGGGCGGGAGGTCGGCCGTTCCGCGGATCGTGCCGGGGCCCGAGCGGGTCGGTTCCGCGGGACATGCGCCGGGTCGAGGAGGGGAAGCCAGCACATGACACTGTCGCGTCGCCGTCGTCTTCGCACGGTCGGGGCCGTTGCCGCCGTGGGTGCGGCGGCGGTCCTTTCGGCCGTCGCGCTGCCCGCCCAGGCCGCTCCGGCCGCCGGGGCCACGGTTGCGGTTGCGGAGGGGCGAATACTGGGGGCCGGGTCGGCCGGTTCCGTGGCCGGCGGTTATCTCGTCACCCTTCGGGCGGGGCCGCAGGGAGTCCGGGCACCGTCGGCGGAGGGCCGGGCGCTCGCCGCCGCGTACGGGGTGCGGATCAGTCACACGTACAGCAGCGCGCTCAACGGGTACGCGGTACGGGCGAGCCCCGCGCAGGCGAAACGGCTGGCGGCGGATCCGCGGGTCGCCTCGGTGACGCAGGACACCGTGGTGAGGGCCGGGCACCGGCAGGAGAACCCGCCGTCCTGGGGGCTGGACCGGATCGACCAGGGCAGCCTGCCGCTGGACACCTCGTACACCTGGCCCGAAAGCGCCGGGGCGGGCGTCCACGTGTATGTCATCGACACCGGAATCCGCACCTCCCACCGGGACTTCGGCGGGCGCGCGAGCGACGGCTGGGACTTCGTGCAGAACGACGCCGTGGCCCAGGACGAGAACGGGCACGGCACGCACGTCGCCGGGACCGCCGTCGGCGAGCGGTACGGGGTGGCGAAGAAGGCCGAGGTCGTCGGTGTGCGGGTGCTGGACGCCGCGGGTTCGGGGACGACCGCGCAGGTCATCGCCGGTATCGACTGGGTGGCGAGGAACGCGCGGAAACCCGCGGTGGCAAATCTCAGTCTGGGCGGGGTGGCCAACGCCCAGCTGGACGCGGCGGTGCGCAACGCGATCCGGTCCGGGGTGTCCTTCGTGGTCGCGGCCGGGAACGACGGGATGCCCGCGAGCCTCTCCTCTCCCGCCCGGGTCGGGGAGGCCGTCACCGTCGGCGCCACCGACGCCAAGGACACCCGGGCCGGCTTCTCCAACTGGGGTTCCCGGGTGGACCTGTTCGCCCCCGGGGTCGGCATCACCTCGGCGGTGAACAGCGGTGACGGCGCCGAGGACACCTACTCCGGCACCTCCATGGCCGCCCCGCACGCCTCCGGTGCGGCGGCGCTGTACCTCGCGGACCACGCGTGGGCCACCCCCGCGGACGTGAGCGGCGCACTCACCGGCCGGGCGGCCAGGGGCAAGGTGAAGGGACCCGGCACCGGCTCTCCGAACCTGCTTCTTCAGGTCAACAACTGACCGCGAAAGAAGCAAAGTTGAGCAAAGGGGCCTCGTCGCGAACGACGGGTCCCTTTGCTTTTCGCCACGTCACGCCTTGTCCGCACCGTTACGCGACGGTAGTTAACAAAGCACCGGATTGACCCCCCGATGTGTAGGGGAAGCCTCCCCCGGTACTCGTATAAGTGAGCACCCTCGTCGGGCAGCACGCCGAGCACGGCCACGAGCCCCGTCGAGCACCCCGCCGGACACCTACGCCGAAACACCCGCGTCGAAGCACCCGCGTCGAGCAACGCAGAGCACCGTCGAGCGCCTGAGTCGAGAACTCGCACCACCCCCCTCCGAGACCCCGAGCGATTGCGGACAGGTGAGCGCATGATCGGTCGTATCCCCGTCCTGGACGTCCTTCCCGCGGTGGACCGCGGGAGAAGGCCGGCCAAGGCGGTGGCAGGAGAAACGTTCCAGGTTTCCGCCACCGTCTTCCGCGAGGGCCACGACGCCGTGGCCGCCAACGTGGTCCTGCTGGATCCCGGGGGCCGCCCCGGCCCCTGGACCCCGATGCGCGAACTCGCCCCCGGCACCGACCGGTGGGGCGCCGAGGTGACGCCCGACGGCGAGGGACTGTGGTCGTACGCCGTCGAGGCCTGGGGGGACCCCGTGACGACCTGGCGGCACCACGCCACGATCAAGGTCCCGGCCGGCCAGGACACCGAACTCGTCCTCGCCGAGGGCGCCGCGCTGTACGAACGGGCCGCCGCCGGAATCCCGAAGCGGGACGGCCGCGAGGCCGTGCTCACCGCCGTGGACGCCCTGCGCGACACCCGCCGCCCGGCCCCCGCCCGGCTCGCCGCCGCCCTCACCCCCGACGTCGACGCCGCACTGTCCCGCCACCCGCTGCGCGAGCCGGTCTCGGCCTCCGAGCCGCTGCCGCTGCTCGTCGAGCGCAGGCGCGCCCTGTTCGGCTCCTGGTACGAGCTGTTCCCGCGCTCGGAGGGCGCGAGCGCGTCCGAGGGCGGACTTCCGGCCACTCCCGGCACCTTCCGCACGGCCGCGAAACGGCTGCCGGCCGTCGCCGCCATGGGCTTCGACGTGGTGTACCTGCCGCCGGTCCACCCGATCGGCACGACGTACCGCAAGGGCCCGGACAACACGCTCTCCGCCTCCGCCTCGGACGTCGGCGTGCCCTGGGCGATCGGCTCCCCGGACGGCGGCCACGACGCGATCCACCCGGACCTCGGCACCTTCGAGGACTTCGACGAGTTCGTCGCCACCGCACGGGACCTGGGCATGGAGGTGGCGCTCGACTTCGCCCTCCAGTGCTCCCCGGACCACCCCTGGGTGAGCGAGCACCCCGAGTGGTTCCACCACCGCCCCGACGGCACCATCGCGTACGCGGAGAACCCGCCGAAGAAGTACCAGGACATCTATCCGATCGCCTTCGACCGGGACATGGCGGGGCTGGTCGCCGAGACCCTGCGGATCCTGCGGCTGTGGATGGCGCACGGCGTGCGGATCTTCCGCGTCGACAACCCGCACACCAAGCCCGTCGTCTTCTGGGAGAAGGTGCTCGCCGACATCAACCGCACCGACCCCGACGTGATCTTCCTGGCCGAGGCGTTCACCAGGCCCGCCATGATGCGCACCCTGGGCGCCGTCGGGTTCCAGCAGTCGTACACCTACTTCACCTGGCGCAACACCAAGGCGGAGCTGACCGAGTACCTCACCGAACTCTCCCGCGAGAGCGCCGCGTACATGCGGCCGAACTTCTTCGTGAACACCCCCGACATCCTGCACGCCTACCTCCAGCACGGCGGCCGTCCCGCCTTCGAGGTACGGGCCGTGCTGGCCGCGACCATGTCGCCCTCCTGGGGCGTGTACGCGGGCTACGAGCTGTGCGAGAACATCCCGCTGCGCGAGGGCAGCGAGGAGTACCTGCACTCGGAGAAGTACCAACTCAGGCCCCGCGACTGGGAGTCGGCCGAGCGCGAGGGCCGGACGATCACTCCGCTGATCACCACCCTGAACCGGCTGCGCCGCGAACTGCCCGCACTCCAGCAGCTGCGGGACATCCACTTCCACCACACCGACAACGACTCGGTCCTCGCGTACTCGAAACACGCCGCCGGCCCACCCGTCGACAGCAGTGGAGCAAGCAGTGGCACCACGGGGGGTGGGGCCGCCTCGAACACCGTTGTGGTGGTCGTGAACCTCGACCCCCACCACACCCAGGAGGCCACGGTCTCGTTGGACATGCCGGCACTCGGCCACGGATGGCACGAGACCGTCCCGGTGCGCGACGAGCTCACCGGCGAGACCTACCACTGGGGCAGGGCCACGTACGTGCGACTGGAGCCGGGCCGCGCGCCCGCCCACCTCGTCACCCTGCGACCGTCCCCGCTGACCGGAGGGTCACCCACATGATCGTCAACGAGCCCGTGCACGACACCTTCGAGGACACCCCGGCGAAGGACCGGGACCCCGAGTGGTTCAAGCGCGCCGTGTTCTACGAAGTCCTCGTCCGGTCCTTCCAGGACAGCAACGGCGACGGAGTAGGCGACCTCAAGGGCATCACCGCGAAGCTGGACTACCTCCAGTGGCTGGGTGTCGACTGCCTCTGGCTGCCGCCGTTCTTCATGTCGCCGCTGCGCGACGGCGGCTACGACGTCTCCAACTACACCGCCGTGCTGCCGGAGTTCGGCGATCTTGCGGACTTCGTGGAGTTCGTCGACGCCACGCACCAGCGCGGCATGCGCGTGATCATCGACTTCGTCATGAACCACACCAGTGACCAGCACGAGTGGTTCCAGCAGTCCAGGAGCGATCCGCAGGGACCGTACGGCGACTACTACGTCTGGGCGGACGACGACAAGCAGTTCCAGGACGCCCGGATCATCTTCGTCGACACCGAGACGTCCAACTGGACCTTCGACCCGGTCCGCAAGCAGTACTACTGGCACCGCTTCTTCTCCCACCAGCCGGACCTCAACTACGAGAACCCGGCCGTGCAGGAGGAGATCATCTCCGCGCTGCGGTTCTGGCTGGACCTGGGCATCGACGGGTTCCGGCTGGACGCGGTCCCCTACCTCTACCAGGAGGAGGGGACCAACTGCGAGAACCTGCCCAGGACCCACGACTTCCTGAAGCGGGTGCGCGAGGAGATCGACGCCTCCTACCCGGACACGGTGCTGCTCGCCGAGGCCAACCAGTGGCCCGAGGACGTCGTCGACTACTTCGGGGACTTCTCCAAGGGCGGCGACGAGTGCCACATGGCGTTCCACTTCCCGGTGATGCCGCGCATCTTCATGGCCGTGCGCCGCGAGTCGCGCTACCCGGTCTCGGAGATCCTCGCCAAGACCCCGGCCATCCCGCACAACGCCCAGTGGGGCATCTTCCTGCGCAACCACGACGAGCTGACCCTGGAGATGGTCACCGACGAGGAGCGCGACTACATGTACGCGGAGTACGCCAAGGACCCGCGGATGCGCGCCAACATCGGCATCCGCCGACGTCTGGCGCCACTGCTGGACAACGACCGCAACCAGATCGAGCTGTTCACCGCGCTGCTGCTGTCGCTGCCCGGCTCGCCGATCCTCTACTACGGCGACGAGATCGGCATGGGCGACAACATCTGGCTGGGCGACCGCGACGCGGTCCGCACCCCGATGCAGTGGACACCGGACCGCAACGCCGGATTCTCCTCCTGCGACCCGGGCCGGCTCTCACTGCCGACGATCATGGACCCGGTCTACGGCTACCAGGTGACCAACGTCGAGGCCTCCATGACCTCGCCGGCCTCCCTGCTGCACTGGACCCGGCGCATGATCGAGATCCGCAAGCAGAACCCCGCCTTCGGGCTCGGCTCGTACACCGAACTCCCCTCGTCCAACCCGGCGGTGCTCGCCTTCCTGCGCGAGGCGCCCTCGACCAGGGACGGCGAGGACGACCTGGTGCTGTGCGTGCACAACTTCTCGCGCTTCGCCCAGCCCACCGAGCTCGACCTCCAGGTCTTCAACGGCCGCCACCCCGTCGAGCTGATCGGCGGGGTGCGCTTCCCCGCGATCGGCGAACTGCCGTACCTGCTCACGCTGGCGGGGCACGGCTTCTACTGGTTCCGGCTGCGCCAGGACGCGGGGCAGCAGATCAGGCCGCCGCGGCCCAAGCAGTGAGCCCGTGTCCCGGGGCCGGACGGTTTCGCCCTCCGGCCCCGGGGCACCCGTCACGTCCCGCACAGCGAACGTCCCGTACAGCACAGCCGCGATCCGGGACACTCCGCACTTCCGTCGAGGGTGCCCGGGGAAAGGACGCGATGCCATGTCCGAGGCCGCTTCCGCCTCGCCGCTCGCCTCGTCCCCCGCCTCACCCCTCTCCTCCGCCCTCACCGCCCCACCCGCCCCACAGGCCGCATCGGCACTGCTCACCTCGCTGGCCCCGCTGCTGCACGAGTGGCTGCCCCGGCAGCGGTGGTTCGCCGGCAAGGGCCGCCCGATCACCGGGTTCAGCCTGGTCTCGGCGACCGAACTGCTCCCGCCGGCCGGCTCCCCCGGGCTGCTCCACCTGCTGGTGCGTACGCAGCAGCCCCCCTTACCGGGGCCCTCCTCGCCCCACGCCGACCCCGCGCCGCCGCCCGCCGACTGCTACCAGCTCCTCGTCGGGACCCGCCGCTCCCTGCCCCCCGCACTCGCGTCCTCGCGCATGGGACGGGTGACGGACGGCCCGCTCGCCGGGCACACGGTGTACGAGGGCCTGGCCGACCCCCGGCTGGCCGGGCTGCTCCTGGAGCGGCTGCGGGTGCCGGGACCGCTGGGACCGCTCCGCTTCGACAAGGCCCCCGAGGCGTCGCTGCCGGCCGGCCTCACCCCGCGCCCGCTGGGCGCCGAGCAGTCCAACTCCTCACTGGTGTACGGCGATTCGTACATACTCAAGGTCTTCCGGCGACTCCATCCGGGCGCCAACCCCGACCTCGAACTCCCGCTGGCCCTCGCCCGGGAGGGCTGCGCCCGGGTGCCCGCACCGGTCGCCTGGTTCCGGGGCGCCAACCCCGACGACCCCTTCGAACCGTTCACGCTCGGCCTGCTCCAGCCCTTCCTGAACGACGCCGACGACGGCTGGCGGCTCGCCCTCGGGGCCCTGGCCACCGGCCGGGACTTCACCGTCGAGGCGTACGCGCTGGGCCGGGCCACCGCCGATGTGCACACCGCGCTCGCCGCCGCCCTGCCCACCCTCACCCTCGGCCGCCCGCAGGCCGGGCTCCTCGCCGACCTGATGACCGAGCGCCTGGCGGCGGCCGTGCAGGCCGTCCCCACGCTGCGGCCCTACGCGGGCGGACTGCGCGAGGCCTTCGACGCGCTGCGGGAGCTGGGCGCGCGCGGCCCGATCGTGACCGCCCAGCGCGTGCACGGCGATCTGCACCTGGGGCAGACGCTGCGCGGCCCGGACGGCGAGTGGTCGGTGATCGACTTCGAGGGCGAGCCGTCCAAACCGCTCACCGAACGCCGCCGCCCGCAGCCCGTCGTGCGCGACGTCGCGGGCATGCTCCGCTCCTTCGACTACGCCGCCCGCCACCACCGGCCCTGGCAGCCGGACTGGGCCGAGGACTGCCGCGGCGCGTACTGCGACGGGTACGCGGCCGCCGCTGGCACCGATCCGCGCGAGATGCCCGTACTGCTGCGGGCGTACGAGACCGACAAGGCGGTGTACGAGGTGCTCTACGAGGCCCGGCACCGGCCCGACTGGCTCACCGTCCCGATGGCGGCCGTCCGCAGACTGGCCGCCTCCCCGGCCCCCTGACCGGGCCCGCACCCCGACCCCCGCACGTCGACCGGCGAGAGGACCCACCCGTGACTCCCCGTCCCACCCCCGCATCCGGCGGGGAGACCCCCCGGCCGCCGCGCCGCACCCCGACCGGGGCCACGGCCCCCAGAACTCCCCGGGCAAGGACCGCGAAGGACGGCGCGCGCCAGGGCCGCGCCGCGCAGGACGGCCCCGGCACTCCCCCTGCCGCACCGCCCGCACCGCCAGCGTCGCCCCCCGGGGTGCGGGCCGCGCCGCCGCTGGACGGGGCGGACCGGGAGCGGCTGCTGGCCGGCACGCACCACGATCCGCACGGCGTGCTCGGCGCCCACCCCGGTCCCGGCGGGGTCCTCTTCCGGGTGCTGCGCCCGTACGCGAAGGCGGTGACGGTGCTCGCCGAGGGGCTGCGGGCCCGGCTGCGCGACGACGGCGACGGGTTCTTCTCCGGGCTGCTGCCGCTCACCGACGTGCCCGAGTACCGGCTGCGGGTGACCTACGACGACAACGAGATCGAGATCCACGACCCGTACCGCTTCCTGCCCACCCTGGGCGGTCTCGACCTGCACCTGATCGGCGAGGGGCGGCACGAGGAGCTGTGGCGGGCACTGGGCGCGCAGCCGCTCACCCACCAGGGCGTCACGGGCACGCGCTTCACCGTCTGGGCGCCCAACGCGCGCGGGGTGCGGGCGGTAGGCGACTTCAACTACTGGGACGGCACCGGCTTCCCGATGCGCTCGCTGGGCGGCAGCGGGGTGTGGGAGCTGTTCCTGCCCGGGGTCGGCGAGGGGGACCTCTACAAGTTCGACATCACCCGCCCGGACGGCTCGCACACCCTGCGCGCCGACCCGATGGCGCGCCGCACGGAGGTGCCGCCGGCTAACGCGTCGATCGTCGCCGACACCCACCACGTCTGGCGGGACGCCGACTGGATGGCCGGGCGCGCGCGGCGGCCGGTGCACGAGGCCCCGTTCTCGGTGTACGAGGTGCACCTGGCGTCCTGGCGCCCCGGGCTCACCTACCGGCAGCTCGCGGAGCAACTGCCCGCGTACGTGGCCGATCTGGGCTTCACCCACGTGGAGCTGATGCCGGTCGCCGAGCACCCGTTCGGCGGTTCCTGGGGCTACCAGGTCACCGGCTTCTACGCGCCGACCGCCCGGATGGGCACCCCCGACGACTTCCGGTTCCTGGTGGAGGCGCTGCACCGGGCGGGTGTCGGGGTGCTCATGGACTGGGTCCCGGCGCACTTCCCGCGCGACGACTGGGCGCTCGCCGAGTTCGACGGCCGGCCGCTGTACGAGCACGAGGACCCGCTGAAGTCGGCGCACCCCGACTGGGGCACCCTCGAATTCGACTTCGGCCGGGCCGAGGTGCGCAACTTCCTGGTCGCCAACGCCACGTACTGGTGCGAGGAGTTCCACATCGACGGCCTGCGGGTCGACGCGGTCGCCTCGATGCTCTACCTCGACTACTCGCGCGAGGAGGGCCAGTGGGTGCCCAACGCGCACGGCGGCCGGGAGAACCTGGACGCCGTCGCCTTCCTCCAGGAGATGAACGCCACCGTCTACCGCCGCAATCCCGGTGTGGTCACCGTCGCCGAGGAGTCCACCGCCTGGGACGGCGTCACCCGCGCCACCCACCACATCGGCCCCGGCGGCTTCGGCGGTCTCGGCTTCGGCCTGAAGTGGAACATGGGCTGGATGCACGACTCGCTGGGGTACGTCGCCAAGGAGCCGGTGCACCGCAGGTACCACCACCACGAGATGACCTTCTCGATGGTGTACGCGTACAGCGAGAACTACGTGCTGCCGATCTCGCACGACGAGGTGGTGCACGGCAAGCGGTCGCTGGTCTCCAAGATGCCCGGCGACTGGTGGCAGCAGCGCGCCACCCACCGCGCCTACCTGGGCTTCATGTGGGCCCACCCGGGCAAGCAACTCCTCTTCATGGGACAGGAGTTCGCGCAGGGCGCGGAGTGGTCGGAGGCGTACGGCCCGGACTGGTGGCTGCTGGATCCGTCGTACGGTGCCGAGCCCGACCACCGGGGCGTGCGCGACCTGGTCCGCGATCTGAACTCCACGTACACGGCGAACCCCGCGCTGTGGGAGCGGGACACCGTCCCCGAGGGGTTCGCCTGGGTGGACGGCGACGCCGCCGAGGACAACGTCTTCGCGTTCCTGCGCCTCGACGCCTCCGGCAGCCCCCTCCTCGCGGTGTCCCACTTCTCGCCGGTGGTGCGCCACGAGTACCGGATCGGCGTCCCGGACGACGTACCGGCGTGGACGGAGGTGCTCAACACGGACGCCGAGCGCTACGGGGGCGGCGGTGTGCACAACGCGGAACCGCTGAAGCCGGACTCGGTCGGCAGCCACGGCCGCCCGGCGAGCATCACCCTGACCCTCCCGCCGCTGGCGACCCTCTGGCTGCGGCCCGAACTGCCGTAGGGCCCTTCGCCGGGACGGGGCAGGACCGGCGGCCCTGGTGGTGACCGGAGCGGGGTGGGCTCCGGTCACCCGCCCCGGCCGCTCAGCCGGTGTGCGCGGCGAGTTCCGAGAGGTCGCCGACCCCGCTGACGACGCACAGGCCGCGGGTGGGGCGGGTGAAGGCGACGTACAGGTCGTTGACGCCGCGCGGTCCTGCGTCGCGGATCAGTTCGGGGGCGACGACCACCACGGTGTCGAACTCCAGGCCCTTTGCCTGCCGGGGGTCGACCAGCACCACCGGCCGGGTCAGGTCGAGGGGCTCGCCCGCGGGCTGTCCGTGGGCGGCGAGCACGCCGTGCAGGGCGGGCGGGGCGATGACCGCGAGCCTGCGGTCGTCGCCCGCCTCGCGGGCCACCGCGTCGGCGACCGCCGCGGCCACCGCGTCGGCGTCCGACAGGTCGACGGTCACCAGGGCCGGCGCCACGCCCGTGGAGCGTACGGATCCCGGCGGCTGGAAGTCGGGGGCGACGCCCCGCATCACGGAGGCGGCGACCTCCATGATCTCGGCGGGCGTGCGGTAGTTGACGCCGAGCCGGGTGTGTTCGTAGCGGTCGCCCACGTACGGGTCCAGGATCTGCTTCCAGGAGTCGCAGCCGGCCGCGTCGCCGGTCTGCGCCGGGTCGCCGACCAGGGTCATCGAGCGGGTGGGACAGCGGCGCATCAGCAGCCGCCACGCCATCGGCGACAGCTCCTGCGCCTCGTCCACGATGATGTGGCCGAAGGCCCAGGTGCGGTCGACGGCGGCCCGTGCGGCGGCGCTGCGGTGGTCGCCCTCCTCGTGCCGCTCGGCGAACCGCTCGGCGTCGATCAGATCGTGCGCACCCAGCACCTCGGAGTCCTCGTCGTCGACGTCCTCGAACTCGTAGGTACGCGAACCGTAGGACACGTCCAGCACGCCCTTGGCGTACTCGACCCGCTCCGCGTACTCACGGGCGGCGGCCTGCCGGGCCGCGTGGTCGTCCTCGCCGAGCAGTTCGGCGGCCTCGTCGAGGAGCGGCACGTCGGCGGGGGTCCAGGCGGCGCCGGCCTCCCGCCGGACCAGCGCGGCCTCCTCCTCGGACAGCTGTCCGGCGGGATCGGCGAGGAAGTCGCCGATCAGCTGCCGCGGGGTCAGTTCGGGCCACAGCTCCTCGATCGCGGCCAGCACGTCCGGGTTGCCCGCGATCTCCTTGCCCAGCTGCTCGATCTCCGGCGGGGTCAGCAGGTTCCCGTCGGGGATCTCCTCGCCCAGTTCCTCGGCGATCTCCTCGTAGGGTGCGCGTCCGATGCCGTCGGCGAGCTGCTCGGTCAGCGCGTCCAGGAGGTACCTGCCGAAGTGCGGGCGGGCCAGGTTGTGCGGGAGGCGGGTGGCGCGGGCGTGGTGGCGGGCGTCCTCCGCCATGGCCCGTTCCAGCCGGAGCGTGTACTGGTCGTGCGCGATCTCCCGCACGTCGTCGGGGACGCTCTGGAGGTCCCGTACCACCCGGGCGAGCACGTCCGCCATGGCCGCCCCGCCCTTGACCGCCGCGGCTTCGGGGGTGTCGGTGCCGGTGGCGGTGACGCCGGGGAAGAGTTCGCCGGTGGTGGCGAGCAGGACGCCGGTCTCGCCGAGGGAGGGCAGCACGTCGCCGATGTAGCCGAGGAAGGCGGGGTTGGGGCCCACCACGAGGACGGCGCGGCGGGCGAGCTGCTCGCGGTACGCGTACAGGAGGTAGGCGGCGCGGTGCAGGGCGACGGCGGTCTTGCCGGTGCCGGGGCCGCCCTCGACGACCAGGACGCCGCGGTGGGGGGCGCGGATGATGCGGTCCTGCTCGGCCTGGATGGTCTGCACGATGTCGGCCATCCGGCCGGTGCGGGCGCTGTTGAGGGCGGCGAGCAGCACGGCGTCGCCGCTGGGGTCCTCGTGTCCGGTTCGGGTGGTGTCGCCGAGGTCGAGGATCTCGTCGTGCAGGGCGGTGACGGTGCGGCCCCGGGTGGTGAGGTGCCGGCGGCGGCGCAGGCCCATGGGGGAATGCCCGGTCGCCAGGTAGAAGGGGCGGGCGACGGGGGCCCGCCAGTCGATCAGCAGCGGGCTGCGTTCCGCGTCGTCGCGGCGGATTCCCATCCGGCCGATGTGGTGGGTGGCGCCGCCTTCCGTTTCCTCGGAGAAGTCGAGGCGGCCGAAGCAGAGTCCGGATTCCACCGCGTTCAGCGCGGAGAGCGCGCCGGAGCGCTCCGTCGCGGTCACTTCCCTTTCCACCCGGGCCTGGAGGCCGTTCCCCCTCTGGGCGAAGGAGCCCTGCACCGCGGTCTCGGCCTGCTCCCGGAGCACGTCGAGGCGCGCGTACAGCCCATCAATGAATTGCTGTTCCCGGTGCAGTTCCTGGGTTGACAATTCCTCGGTTGACAAGTCTTCCCCCACTGGGTTAAGGTATCGACAGAGCGGTTCACCATGACCTTTTTCGGATGCAGTCATGGAAACGCTCAATATACGCAGAGAAATACCCCGGCTGTCAATCCAGCCGGGGTATTTCTCTTTGCCGTGCGTCAGCGCAGGGAGTGCATCCAGGCGGGGATGCCGGGCTCCTCGCCGCCGTCGGGCAGCGAGTCGACGAAGGCCAGCGGCTCGCCCACCTCCACGTACCGCAGGATCCTGAGCAGGCCGCGGTCCGGGCTGCAGATGGCGAACTCACCGCCCCAGCGGGCCGCCCGCCGGCGCATCCGCAGCAGCAGGGCGAGGCCGCTGCAGTCGATGAAGGTGACCCCGCTCAGGTCGGCGACCGTGCGACCCGGGCGCGCGATGAGCGCCCGGTCGATCGGCGGGCCGCACTGAAGGGCCATGAAGAGATCCAACTCCCCCGCCAGCGTGACGACGAGCACGTCTCCCGCACGGCGCAGCCTCACGGGTTGCTCGGCAGCTGATTGCGACATAGGACCCACCCCAGGTGATCGGACAGTCTGCGGTCTTGCGACGGACGCACCGGGGTCTGGGATGCCTTCCCGAACGTACGCAGAGGGCTCCACGCAGAATCGGTTAGCCATCCAGAATCGACTCGTTCGAGTGAATTTCTGAAAAGTTGCTTGACTTGATGGGGTGTTCGACTGCTACGGCTGATCGCTCGGCGGGAGCTTCAGGCGGCCCTCGACGACGTCGATCGCCACGTCCCGGAGCTTGCGCTGCCGGGAACGCGCATAGGCGCGCAGCGGCTGGAAGGCGCGCTCCGGGTGCACGCCCCACTGGGCCGCCAGCATCCCTTTGGCCTGTTCGATGGCGACCCGGCTGGTCAGGGCGGTGCGCAGTTCACCGGCCGAGCGGGCGAGGTGCCAGAGGTTCTTGGAATGGCTCAGCGACAGCACCGTGATGTCGGCCAGCCGCTGGGCCAGTTCGAGTTCCTCCTGGTCGGGCAGGCGGTCGGAGCCGTACACCTGCCAGGTGCCGAGCAGTTCGCCGGTGCGGCGCAGCGGCAGCACGGCGATCCTGCCGATGCCGTTCTCCAGGGCGCGGGCGCAGAAGCCCGGCCAGCGGGCGGCCGAGGTGCGCAGGTCGATGTCGTACTGCGGCTCGCCCGAGCGGTAGACGTCGACGCAGGGGCCCTCCTGGGGCTGGGAGGCTATGAGTTCGAGGAGCGCGGGCTCGTTGTTCGACACGGCCGCGACCCGCAGCAGCCCGCTCTCGTCGGCCAGCATCGTGCCCACCGCCACCGTGTCGAGCAGCTTGACCGAGAGGCCGCAGAACTCCCGCAGGAACCCGCTGACCTCCCTTTCGCTGAGCATCAGCTCGGCGAGACAGACCGATGCGTCCATCCAACGGTGTTCCCTGCCCATATTGGTCACCCCATACCGCGCGGGCGGCGCTGCCCGTCGACTGGAACTCCTACCCTGCCTGCGCCCGGACATGGGTCCCCAGCGAGGGCGACCGGAAACCGTTCGTCGCCGGGCCACGCATCGTTGGACGCGTCAGTAACCGTAGACGCCCAGGACGGTGATCGCGGCAAAGACCTGCTCCCAGATCTCACGGGACGGCGCTCCGTCCGCGAACGCCTCCGGGTCCAGGCGCTCCATCCGGCTCTCGTACTCGAACTCCGCGCCGGACTCCTCGGGGTAGGGGTCCCAGCTCGCGCTCATGTAGCGGCGCAGGTTCTCCAGGAACAGGGTGAAGGTCTCCACGTCGCGCACCAGCCGGACGACGGTGCCGCCGTCGCCGTCATCGTCCCCGCCGGTTCCGTCCCCGCCGGTCCCGTCGCCGTCGCCGTCCTCGTCCGACCGCACGAAGTGGACGGTGCCGGTGGTGCGGTGGACGCACACCTCGCCCTCGTCGTGCCCCAGGTCGAGGGAGCCGAGCACCAGCAGGTCCGGGTGGCCGTCCAGGGGGGTGGGCACGGAGTCCGCGGAGAACCCGCTGGCGCCGCCCGCCCACCAGCCGGGTATGCCGACGCCGGAGAGGAACTTCCGGGTCGGTCCGTGCTCCAGGGCGGCGGGCAGATCGGCCTCGGGCACCCGTCGCACGCCCGCGCCGAAGGTGTCGTCCATCCGGGCCGCGGTGAGCGGAAGACCCAGCTCGGGCGAGGGGTCGAGGTCGCAGCCGCCGTCCTCCGACGACTCGTAACTCACCCCGCCGACGGGCCAGTCCGCCAGTACGTCGTTGTGGATGCGCAGGACCGCGATGCCGCGCGGCTCCTCGATGAGGTACCGGCCCTCGGTGTCGAGGGGTTCCGCGTACTCCCAGGTGGGCGGGACGGACAGGGCCGGCGCCGACGGGTCCTCGTCGAAGAGGACGGGCAGCACCTCCTCGGCGGCGCGGCCCGGACCCCAGTCCTCGGCCTCGTCCTCCGGCACCGGGTCGACCGGCGCACCGGTGTGCGCGTCGAACCAGCGGTCGTCGCACCACAGTCCGTCGACCTGGATCAACTCCCGGCCCTCGTGACGGAGGTGCGCGGCGGAGCAGTCGCCGCTGAGGTTGGGGTCGGCCACGTAGTGGCCCACCGGGCGCCACCAGGCCCACTCGGTGCTCCACGGCATGTCGGGGGCGGCGGCCCTGATGCGGTCCGCGTACGCGGACCGGCCGAGGACGGTCGCGGCGAAGTGCAGCCAGGCGGCGAACTCGGCGCGGGGGACGTCCTGGAGGCCGAATATCGCCTCGGCCTGCCGGAAGACGGCCCGGCCGTCCTCGGCCGCCGCCGTCCTGCGTGCCCGGGAGGTCAACTCCTCGCGCACCGAGTCGCGGTCGGCGTGGAGCAGGGCGGCCGGGTCGGCGAGCAGGGCGTCCAGGCCGTGCGGTGCGCGCCCGTGGGGCTCGTAGGCGTGGGAGTCCTGCGTGCGGGCGTCGTTCATGACCTGATCCCCCGTTGAGTTCATGGAGATCATCCTGACATCCGGCACCGACAGTGCGACGCGCCGGGCCCCGCCCCCGGGTCCGGGGGCGGGGCGGTGTTTTCGGGCCGGATCAGGGCCTGGTCAGGGCCGGTTCAGGGCCCGGCCGGGTCCGGCTGAGGGCCTGGTCAGGGCTTGCTGAGGCTGGGGGTGTCGGCGGGGGCGGGCGGGGCGTCGTGGGCGCCCTCGTCCATGAGGGTGCGCTCGTCGAAGGGCTCGTGCCCCGCCAGTACCCGGTCCACCCGCTCGCGGTCGATCTCCTTCGTCCAGGTCCCCACGAGTACGGTCGCCACCGCGTTCCCCGCGAAGTTCGTCAGGGCGCGCGCCTCGCTCATGAAGCGGTCGATGCCGACGATCAGTCCGACGCCGTCGACCAGTTCGGGGCGGTGCGACTGGAGGCCGCCGGCCAGGGTGGCGATGCCCGCGCCCGTGACGCCCGCCGCGCCCTTCGACGCGATGATCATGAATCCGAGCAGGGCGATCTGCTCGCCGACGTTCAGCGGGTCGCCCATCGCGTTGGCGATGAACAGCGACGCCATGGTCAGGTAGATCGCCGTACCGTCGAGGTTGAAGGAGTAGCCGGTGGGCACCGTGATGCCGACGACCGGCTTGCTGACCCCGAGGTGCTCCATCTTCGCGATCAGCCGCGGCAGCGCCGTCTCGGAGGACGAGGTGGACAGGATCAGCAGGAACTCCCGGCCCAGGTACTTCAGCAGGCTGAAGATGTTCACGCCGGTGCAGAGCTTGAGGACCGTGCCCAGCACGATGAAGACGAACAGCACGCAGGTCACGTAGAAGGCGATCATGATGACGGCCAGCGACTGGAGCGCCTTGAAGCCGGTCTCCCCGACCACCGCGGCGATGGCGCCGAACGCGCCCACCGGAGCCGCCCACATCACCATCGCCAGCACCCGGAACACCAGCCGCTGGATGTGCCCGACGCCGCGCAGCACCGGCTCGCCCGCCGCGCCCATCGCCTGGAGCGCGAAGCCCACCAGCAGCGCGACGAACAGGGTCTGCAGTACGGAGCCCTCGGTGAAGGCCGAGACGAGCGTCTTGGGGATGACGCTCAGCAGGAAGTCGGCGGTGCCCTCGCTGGCGCCCTCCGCCTGCTTGGCGGCGGCCTCCTTGCCCGCGTTCAGGTCGAGGCCGTCGCCCGGGTGGATCAGGTTGCCGACCAGCAGACCGATGCCGAGGGCGACGGTGGACATCACCATGAAGTAGCCGAGCGCGAGCCCGCCGACCGCGCCGACCTTGGCCGCCTTGCGCACCGAACCGATGCCGAGCACGATCGTGCAGAAGATGATCGGCGAGATCAGCATCTTGATCAGGTTCACGAAGCCGGTACCTATCGGCTTCAGGTCCTTGGCCACGTCCGGGAACAGGAGCCCCACCGCGATGCCGCACAGGACGGCGACGATGACCGCCAGATACAGGTAGTGCGAGCGGTCGCGTCGCCGCGCCCCCCGGCCCTCCGTCCCGGCCGTCTCCGTTCTCTCTTCCGCCACCGGTGCCTCCTTGCTCGTCATCAGGTGCGGCGACTATGCATCACCGGCCCCGGCGACACACCCTTTGGGTCGTAGAGTTCACAGATTCACGACTCTGTACACCCTGGACATTCCTCCGACCTGTGATCTCGTGGGAACGCACCGTAGCCAAAGCGCTCCTTTCGTCCTACCGTGAGCCGGTGCGCCAGCCTTCCGCCGTCCCGCCGCCCGACGCCCCGCCGCCCTTCGACGCCGCCGCCGCGCGGCGCCTGCGCGAGGCGCTGGGAATGGTGCACGGCAACGTCGCGTACGGACTGAACGCCCAGTACGGACTGGACGTCGGCCCGGACCTGGTGGCCGCCTGGGAGGCCGGACTGCGCACCCCCAGCAGCCGCGAGGTGACCGCGCTGGCCGGGGTGCTGTGGTGCGCGCCCGCCGAACTGCTGCACGCCGCCCGCACCTTGCGCGAACACCGCACGGCCCACGGCCTGGACGCCGCCGACCTGGCCCGCCGGGTCGGGCTCGGGGTGGACGCGTACGTACGGATGGAGGAGGCGGGCAAGTGGCGCGGCAACGAGCGCCAGTCCGCCGCGCTCACCGCCGAACTCGGCCTGACCCCGGCCCAGTTCATGACCGCGGCGGGCCGTGACGAGGAGTTGGCGGAGCTGCTGCGGAGCGCGGTGACGACCCGCTGGCAGGCGTACGTGAAGCCGCTGACCAAGATGCTCCCGGTGCCGCGGGCCGCGCTGGAGGGCGGCGCGCTGGAGAACGTACTGCTGCGGCTGCACGCCGACTACCAGTCGCGGATGGTGGCCACGCTGGGCTGGGGCGGCGGTGTCGGGGACGCGGGCGACGGGGCGGCGGGCCGGGAGTTCCTGGACGGGATCGTGGCGCACTTCTGGGAACGGGCCGAGGGCACCCGCTGACCGGGGGCGCCGCCGCGACGGGCCGCCGCCGGACCGCGCGCAACCCCGGCCCGGCCCGGCCGCCGTCACCCGACCTCGCGTGCACCGGCCCGTGCCGACCGCCCCGGTCCGTACCCGTACCCGTACCCGTACCCGTACCCGTCAGGATCCGTCCGCCCCCACCGGGTCGAAGCGGAACAGCTGTCCCGCCGCGTCGGCGGTGCACGGCCGCTGCTCCAGCGCCGTCCACTCCGCGACGGCGGCTCCCGGCACCGTCACGCACATGTCCGTGTGCAGGGGGCGGATCCGGTAGCCCTTGACCGGACTGCCCACCGGCTCGAAGCGGAACGTCTCGGCGGCCGGGTTCCTGTTCTCGCAGACATCGTCCTCCAGCCAGACCCCCGGGCCGGTCCTCCCCCAGCGCACCCCCATGCACCCGTCCTCGAACTGCGGGTGCCAGGAGGCGATCCGCCAGTTCTCTCCATCCATCTTGACCAGGGAGTACTTGGGTATCCGGCCCTTGCAGGGAGCCTGGTGGACCTTGCCGCTGCCGGCCCCGGCGCGCTCGGCCAGGCACAGTCCCGAATGCACCGCACGCAGTGTCCGCTCCCCCGGAGCGGGAGCTCCCCGCACCGGCCCCGGCGGCGAAACGGAACCCGATACGGAACCGGAACCGGTGGCGGGACGGGAGCCGGGAACGGAACCGGCGGCAGGCCCGGAGCCGGAACCGGGGACCGGACCGGGAAAGTCGCCGACCAGCAGTGCCGCGGTCGCCGCCGTCACCAGCAGGGCGAGCGACGGCACCAGGACCTTCGCCCGGGGAAGACGGGACCCCCGGCCCCCGCGGGGCCCGTCGGGCGGGGACTTCGGTCCCGCCGCTTCCGGGACCGTGGCCTCTGGTGCGCCGGCCGTCCGCGGGTGCGGCCCGGCGGCCGGTTCGCTCCCGCGTCCGCCCCCGGCCGTGAGTTCCTTGCGCACCGCCAGCCACTCGGTCACCGCCGCGGGACCGCAACCGCAGGCCCGTACGAAGGCCGCCACCAGTTCCTCGCGCGGCACGGTCGCCCGGGAGAGCATGTTCGCGACCGTGCTGCGCGGCAGCACCTCGCCCAGCGCCTCGGCGCGGACGGTCAGCTCGCGGTAGGTGAGGCCGGACCACTCCTTCAGTGCCTGCAGCCGGGCCACGTACTCGGCGGGCGTGCGGGCGTCGCGCGGGTCGGGCTCGGGCATCCGGGGCGCCTCCTGTCACCTGGTCCGGCCGGTGTCCGGAGGGCGGCGACAAGGCGGTTGGGACATGTCCCGGACAGGCTGAAGCCTTGTTGAGGCGGCCGGACAACTCAAGAGTGGGAATCGCCAACTCCGGCAGCACGCCGAACGGCCCCCGCCGTCCACAGGGGAGACGACGGGGGCCGTTCGACGGGGCTCCGGGGCGCTTTGCCCAGAAGGCGCCCAGAAGGCGCACGGATGGCACACGGCAGGTACGCGGAAGGCACCCTGGCCAAAAAGCGCTCCGGAGCGCTCCGGAAGACCTAGAAGACCGACTCGGCCTCGTACATGCGGTCCTCGGGGACCGTCTTCAGCTCGGTGACGCCCTCGGCGAGCGGGACCATCCGGATGCTGGTGCCGCGCAGCGCGGTCATCTTGCCGAAGTGACCCGCGTGGGCCGCCTCCACCGCGTGCCAGCCGAAGCGGGTGGCCAGGACGCGGTCGTAGGCGGTGGGGGTGCCGCCGCGCTGGACGTGGCCGAGGATGACCGGCCGGGCCTCCTTGCCGAGCCGGGCCTCCAGTTCGACGGCGAGGCGGGTGCCGATGCCGGTGAAGCGCTCGTGGCCGAACTGGTCGATCACGCCCTTCTCGTACGGCATGGTGCCCTCGGCCGGACGGGCGCCTTCCGCGACGCAGACGACGGCGAACTTCTTGCCGCGCGCGAAGCGTTCCTCGACCATCTTGACCAGCGAGTCGATCTCGAAGGGGCGCTCGGGCAGGCAGATGCCGTGGGCGCCGCCGGCCATGCCGGACTCCAGGGCGATCCAGCCCGCGTGACGGCCCATGACCTCGACGACCATCACCCGCTGGTGGGACTCGGCGGTGGTCTTGAGACGGTCTATGGCCTCGGTCGCGACGCCGACGGCGGTGTCGAAGCCGAAGGTGCGGTCGGTGCCGTTGATGTCGTTGTCGATGGTCTTCGGCACGCCGACGACGGGCATTCCGGCGTCCGAGAGCATCCGGGCGGCGGTCAGGGTGCCCTCGCCGCCGATCGGGATGAGGACGTCGATGCCGTACTTGGCGGCGAGTTCGGAGCAGTTCTCGGCGGCTTCGCGAAGGCGGTCGCGCTCCAGGCGGGCGGAGCCGAGGATGGTGCCGCCGCGGGCCAGGATGCCGCTGACGGCGTTGAGGTCGAGGGGGCGGTAGTGACCGTCGAGGAGGCCCTTGAAGCCGTCCTCGAACCCGATGACCTCGTCGTTGTGACCGGCGACGGCACGGTGCACGACCGACCGGATGACTGCGTTCAGCCCAGGACAGTCGCCGCCTGCGGTGAGAACTCCGATACGCATCGTGCTGTGTCTCCTGCTCTTGGTGGTACTTGTGAGCCAGGTGCCAATTGTTCCACGGTCCGAATGCGCGGCGCGCTTTCGGATACTCCGGGACAAGAGGGACAGGGGGTCTTTGGCCCCTGTCCGCGGGACCTTCTCCGGCGGGCGCCCTATCCATGCCCAAAGGTATTGTCAAGGGTGCAAGACCACCCTAACCGTACAAACTCAACAAAAATGCTGGTCGCAGTGGCAGTCGGGTCAGGAGCCGTCCGAATCGGTCCGCACCGCCCGGTCCCGGTTCTCACCGCCGGGGTCACTGCGAACGACCGAAGAAGACGACACGAGACGGAGAGCACGCGTGACGCGCAGCGTGTACGTGACCGGGATCGACCGGGGGGACGGCCGCCAGGTCGTCGAGCTTGGAGTCATGGAGCTCCTGACCCGACAGGTGGACCGGGTGGGGGTATTCCGGCCGCTGGTCCACGACGGCCCCGACCGCCTCTTCGACCTGCTCCGGGCCCGCTACCGGCTGTCCCAGGACCCGGCGACGGTGTACGGGATGGACTACCACGAGGCATCCGCGCTGCAGGCCGAGAAGGGCACCGACGAGCTGGTGTCCCGGCTGGTCGACCGCTTCCACGCGGCGGCCCGCGGGTACGAGGTGGTCCTCGTGCTCGGTACGGACTTCGCGGACACCCAGCTCCCCGACGAACTGGCGCTGAACGCGCGGCTGGCCAACGAGTTCGGCGCGTCCGTCATACCCGTCGTGGGCGGCCAGGACCAGCCGGCCGAGTCGGTCCGCGCCGAGGCCCGCAACGCCTACCGGGCGTACGACGGACTTGGCTGCGACGTGCTCGCCCTGGTGGTCAACCGGGTCGCCCCGCCGGACCGGGCGGAGATAGCCGAGAAGCTCAACGACAGCCGCCGGCTGCCGGTGCCCGCGTACGTCCTGCCGGACGATCCCGCCCTGGCGGCGCCCACCGTCGCGCAGATCACCCAGGCCCTGGGCGGCACCGTGCTGCTCGGTGACGACGCCGGACTCGCGCGCGACGCGCTCGACTTCGTCTTCGGCGGCGCCATGCTGCCGAACTTCCTCAACGCGCTGACCCCCGGCTGTCTGGTGGTGGCCCCCGGCGACCGCTCCGACCTGGTGGTGGGTTCCATGGCCGCGCACAGCGCCGGCACCCCGCCGATCGCGGGCGTGCTGCTGACGCTGGACGAGAAGCCCGGCCAGGAGGTGCTGACCCTGGCGGCCCGGCTGGCGCCCGGCACCCCGGTCATCTCGGTGGCCGGCGGCTCCTTCCCGACCGCGGGCGAGCTGTTCGCCCTGGAGGGCAAGCTGAACGCGGCCACCCCGCGCAAGGCGGAGACCGCGCTCGGCCTCTTCGAGCGGCACGTGGACACCGCGGACCTGCTGGACCGGATGTCGGTGGCCCGCAGCGGCCGGGTCACCCCGATGATGTTCGAGCACGAGCTGCTGGAGCAGGCCCGGTCCGACCGCCGCCGCGTCGTGCTGCCCGAGGGCACCGAGGAGCGCGTGCTGCGCGCCGCCGACGTCCTGCTGCGCCGCGACGTCTGCGACCTGACCCTGCTCGGCGACGTGGACACCATCCGCAAGAAGGCCGCCGACCTGGGCATCGACCTCAGCTCCACCCAGCTCATCGACCCGCAGACCTCCGAGCTGCGGCAGTCCTTCGCCGAGCGGTACTCGGCGCTGCGCGCCCACAAGGGCGTCACGGTGGAGCTGGCGTACGACGTGGTCGCCGACGTGAACTACTTCGGCACGCTGATGGTCCAGGAGGGCCTGGCCGACGGCATGGTCTCCGGCTCGGTGCACTCCACCGCCGCCACCATCCGCCCCGCCTTCGAGATCATCAAGACCAAGCCGGACGCCAAGATCGTCTCCTCGGTCTTCTTCATGTGCCTGGCCGACAAGGTGCTGGTGTACGGCGACTGCGCGGTCAACCCGGACCCCAACGCCGTGCAGCTCGCGGACATCGCGATCCAGTCGGCGGGCACCGCCGCCCAGTTCGGCGTGGAGCCCCGGATGGCGATGCTGTCGTACTCCACCGGCACCTCGGGCGCCGGCGCGGACGTCGACAAGGTCCGCGAGGCCACCGAACTGGTCCGCTCCTCGCGCCCCGACCTCAAGGTCGAGGGCCCGATCCAGTACGACGCGGCAGTGGAGCCCTCGGTCGCCGCGACCAAGCTGCCGGACTCCGAGGTCGCGGGCCAGGCCAGCGTGCTGATCTTCCCGGACCTCAACACCGGCAACAACACCTACAAGGCCGTGCAGCGCTCGGCGGGCGCCGTCGCCGTCGGCCCGGTCCTCCAGGGCCTGCGCAAGCCGGTCAACGACCTGTCGCGCGGCGCGCTCGTGCAGGACATCGTCAACACCGTCGCGATCACCGCGATCCAGGCCCAGAGCCAGGACCGGCCGGACGGTGAGCGCGCATGACCTCCGTACCCCCCACAGAGAGCACCCCACCCGTGAGCACCTCCCCCACCCGCGTCCTCGTCCTCAACTCCGGCTCCTCGTCGGTGAAGTACCAGCTCCTGGACATGCGGGACCGCTCGCGGCTGGCGGTCGGGCTGGTCGAGCGGATCGGCGAGCAGACCTCCGCACTGGTGCACACCGCGCTGACCGGCGAGCGGGCCGGCCAGAAGCGGGTCACCGAGACCCGGTTCGCCGACCACGACGAGGCGCTCCAGGCGGTCGCCCTGGAACTGGCCTCCGACGGGCTCGGCCTGGACTCCCCCGAACTGGCGGCCATCGGCCACCGGGTGGTGCACGGCGGGCTGAAGT
This sequence comes from Streptomyces sp. NPDC004111, assembly GCF_042874215.1. NCBI lineage: Bacteria > Bacillati > Actinomycetota > Actinomycetes > Kitasatosporales > Streptomycetaceae > Streptomyces > Streptomyces sp. NPDC004111. Next base: position 229,103 of record NZ_JBIAMU010000014.1, on the reverse strand, counting down.
TCAGTGCCCCGACCGTGGTCACCGACGAGGTGCTGGCGGAGATCCAGCGGCTGGTCCCGGTCGCCCCGCTGCACAACCCCGCGAACATCACCGGCATCAGGACCGCGCAGTCGCTGCGCCCCGACCTCCCCCAGGTCGCCGTGTTCGACACCGCCTTCCACACGACGATGCCGGAGTACGCGGCCCGGTACGCGATCGACGTGGAGACCGCCGACGCGCACCGGATCCGCCGCTACGGCTTCCACGGCACCTCGCACGCCTACGTCTCGCGCGCCACCGCGGAGCTGCTCGGGAAGGCGCCCGAGGAGGTCAACGTGATCGTGCTGCACCTCGGCAACGGGGCGTCCGCCTCCGCCGTGGCGGGCGGCCGGTGCGTCGACACCTCGATGGGGCTCACCCCGCTCGAAGGTCTGGTCATGGGCACCCGGTCGGGTGACCTGGACCCGGCGGTGATCTTCCACCTGGAGCGGGTGGCGGGAATGTCGACCGACGAAATCGACACGCTCCTCAACAAGAAGTCCGGTCTGGTCGGTCTCTGCGGCGACAACGACATGCGGGAAATCCGCCGCCGTATCGACGAGGGCGACCGGCGGGCCGAGCTGGCCTTCGAGATCTACATCCACCGGCTGAAGAAGTACATCGGCGCCTACTCCGCCGTGCTCGGCCGGGTGGATGCCGTCGCCTTCACCGCGGGTGTGGGCGAGAACGCGGCCCCGGTGCGCGAGGCGGCCGTCGCGGGCCTCGCCGAGCTGGGCCTGGCGGTCGACGCCGAGCTGAACTCCGTACGTTCCGACGAACCCCGGATCATTTCCCCGGAGTACGCACGCGTGGCCGTGGCCGTTGTACCGACCGACGAGGAACTGGAAATCGCGAACCAGGTTTTCGACCTCGTCAGCAAATGACCGACGGGGCCCGTCTGAGCGCCCGCCCGCCCATTTGTACATTCCACCAGACGGAATATTCCGCAGCGAAACAAACCGTTAGGATCCGCCTTATGCGCCGTTCCAAAATCGTCTGCACCCTTGGCCCCGCCGTCGACTCGCACGAGCAGCTCGTCGCTCTGATCGAAGCCGGCATGAGCGTGGCCCGATTCAACTTCAGCCACGGCACCCACGAGGAGCACCAGGCCCGGTACGACCGCGTCCGCAAGGCCGCCTCGGACACCGGCCGCGCGGTGGGCGTGCTCGCCGACCTCCAGGGCCCCAAGATCCGCCTGGCGAAGTTCGCCGAGGGCCCCGTCGAGCTGGTGCGCGGTGACGAGTTCACCATCACCACCGAGGACGTCCCGGGCGACAAGTCCATCTGCGGCACCACGTACAAGGGCCTGCCGGGCGACGTCCAGAAGGGCGACCCGGTCCTCATCAACGACGGCAACGTCGAGCTGAAGGTCGTCTCCGTGGACGGCCCCCGGGTGAAGACGATCGTCATCGAGGGCGGTGTCATCTCCGACCACAAGGGCATCAACCTGCCCGGCGCGGCGGTCAACGTCCCGGCACTCTCCGAGAAGGACGTCGAGGACCTCCGCTTCGCCCTGCGGATGGGCTGCGACCTGGTCGCGCTGTCCTTCGTCCGCGACGCCGACGACGTCAAGGACGTCCACAAGGTGATGGACGAGGAGGGCCGCCGGGTCCCCGTCATCGCCAAGGTGGAGAAGCCGCAGGCGGTCGAGCACATGGAGGGCGTCGTCGCGGCGTTCGACGGTGTGATGGTGGCCCGTGGCGACCTGGCCGTGGAGTACCCGCTGGAGAAGGTCCCGATGGTGCAGAAGCGCCTGGTGGAGCTGTGCCGCCGGAACGCCAAGCCGGTGATCGTCGCGACCCAGATGATGGAGTCGATGATCACCAACTCGCGGCCGACGCGCGCCGAGGCGTCCGACGTCGCCAACGCGATCCTGGACGGCGCGGACGCGGTCATGCTGTCCGCCGAGTCCTCGGTCGGCGCGTACCCGATCGAGACCGTCAAGACGATGTCGAAGATCGTCGTGGCGGCCGAGGAGGAGCTGCTCTCCAAGGGCCTCCAGCCGCTGGTGCCGGGCAAGAAGCCGCGCACGCAGGGTGGTTCGGTGGCCCGTGCCGCGTGCGAGATCGCGGACTTCCTGGACGGCAAGGCGCTGGTCGCCTTCACCCAGTCCGGCGACACGGCCCGCCGGCTCTCCCGCTACCGCGCGGCCCAGCCGATCCTGGCCTTCACCACGGACGAGGGCACCCGCAACCAGCTGGCGCTGAGCTGGGGCGTGGAGTCCTTCGTGGTGCCGCACGTGGACAACACGGACGCGATGGTCGACCTGGTGGACGCCGAGCTGCTGAAGCTCAAGCGCTACAACAAGGGCGACACCATGATCATCACGGCCGGTTCGCCCCCCGGCATCCCCGGCACCACGAACATGGTGCGGGTGCACCACCTGGGCGGTGAGGGGGCCACCGCCTGACGGCGGCAGCCTCGCACGCACGCACGCGGGCGGGCCCGGAGTCCCTGGGACTCCGGGCCCGCCGTCGTTCACGGGTACGCCCGGCCGGGTTCCGGCGGCGGTCCGGGGTGTGCCCGGCCGGGGCGCGGTTGGCCTGCGGTCAGTGGAAGGCCAGGGTGGCCGTGACCGTCTGGGTGGCCGGACAGAGGAATCCGCCCTCCTTCAGCGGTACGTCGGCGGTCGCCGCGTAACTGCGGGTGGTGCCGTCGCGCTGTGCCGTCAGCCCCTCGGCCCGGTAGCGGCAGGTGACGCCGATGACCGTGACCGACACGTCGAGGGCGTCCGCCTTGGCGGTGCCCGCGGCGTCGTCGAAGGTCACCGCGGGGTCGTTGTTGAGGGAAGCGCTGAGGCCCGAGCAACTGAGGTTGCCGCCGGGGGTGTTGATGGTGCTGCGGTCCACCGTGAGGCTGTTGGGAGCGGTGTCGCTGGTGACACCGCCGGTCCAGCTGCACGACTTGTCGCCCGCTCCGATGGTGCCGTCGACCTTGCCCTGCGCCGCGCTTGCGGGTCCGGCCGTCAGCGCGGCCACGGTCAGCGCGCCCACGAGCACGCCGGCGACCTTGTGGGGGGAGATGAAACGGGGCATTGCGAGTACCTCCGCGTTCGCGCCGGTCGATTACCGGCGGTAACGCGAAAATAGACATGGCCATGTCATAGGTCAAGTGTCCGGAGTGAGCATTACCGGACGGGCCTCCGCGCCCGGCGGACCGCCGCCCGGCCGGATCGCGCCGCCGCCGGACCGCCGCCCGGCCGTGCCGTGCCGTGCCCCAACGCCGAGGGCCCGGCAGGACGTTCTCCGTCCTGCCGGGCCCTCGTACGTACGGTGCGGGGGTGCCCGGTGTGCGTGGCACCCGGGCGCCCACCCGCTACTGGCCCGTGCCCGGACCCGTGAAGTAGTTGTGCAGCCCCGGCACCGTCAGGGTGCCGCCGAACTGACCGGCCTGGGTGACCTTCGCCTTGGTGAACATCGCGATCGGGACGTTCAGCGGCGGCGGGGTCTCCGGGCTGAAGGTGACCGGAATGAGCCCGAAGAGGTTGCCCTTCAGCTCCTCCGTGTACATGGTGACCGTGCCCTGGCGGAGGGTCGAGGTGGAGCCCTTGCGCGCCTGGACGTGACCGGTGGTGCCGTTCGGGCCCACCGTGGTCTGGTGCAGGTCCTTGATGTCGGTTTCCTTGGCGGTGAACTTCAGGACCTTCTTGATCTTGCCGCCCGCGGTGCGGACCTCGACGATGCCCTCGTAGTTGAGGCCCCGCAGGGTGAGCATCGACGTCTCCAGCGTCCACGGGTCGTCCGGCAGGTCCGGAATTCCCGGCTCCAGCTTCGCGTCCGCAAGCGCCTTGGGGTCGGCGGTGGGGCAGGGGAAGGGGATCGAGCCGTCGGCGTTGGGGACGAGGTCGGGCTTGCCGTCGCCGTCCTGGTCGAGGTCCGCGACCTTGATGCCGAGCTTCTCGGCGGCCTCGCGGATCGACTTCTCGGTCTTGGCCGCCGCCTGCTCGGCCTTCTCCTCGGCCTCCTCGGCCGCCTTGTCGAGCTTCTCCTTGGCCGCCTTGGCGTCCTTCTCCGCCTTGGTGTCCGCGTCGTCGCCCGCCTTCGGGGCGTCCGCCGCCGGCTTCGGTGCCGCGGGTCCGTCCGCGGCGGGCGCCTTCTTCGCCGGAGGGGCCGGCGTCCCGGCGGACTTCTGCGGCGCGGGAGTCTCCTTCGGGGCGGGCGCAGAGGTGGTGGGCGCCGGGGTCGCCGGGGCCTCCTCCTTCTTGCCGCCGAGCCCGTCGAAGAAGTCCTTGATCTTGTCGCCGACGCCCAGTGGGTCGAGCGGGTTCTTCGGCTCCGTCTCCGCGGGAGTGGGCTTCGGGGCGGGGGTGCTCCCGCCCGCGGTCCCGCCGGTCTCCGGGGCGGTGTCGCCGGCCGGCTTCCCGGGGGCCTTCGTGGCGCCCGGGGCCGGAGTGGTGCCCGGCTTCGCGCCGTCCGCGGTGTCGTCCTTCGGCTTCGTCCCGGCGTCGTCCTTCGCGCCATCGGCGTTGTCGCCGGCCGCGCCGTCCTTCGCCTCGTCCTCGGCCTTGTCCTTCTCCTTGGCCTCGGCGTCCTTGTCGGCGTCGGCGTCCGGCTGGGTGACGCACGGGCCGGGGGCGAACGGGTTCGCCGGTTCCTCGGCGGCCATCGCCAGCTTCGGCGTCAGGCTCATCCCGACGAACACGGCGGTCGGCATCGCCGCGAGGGCCAGGGCCTTGCCCGCCGGCATGTGGAGCTTGGTCAGCAGCGACTTCCTGGGGGCCGCGTGGCGCGGCCCGCTTCTGCCGCGCGCCTCCACTCCCCCACCTACGGTCTCCTGGGCCTCGTCACCCCGCACTGTTCCTCCTGCCATCGGCGTCGCCAGCTGAGTCGGTCGTGTTCGTGTCCGGGCCGCTCCCCGGTCCCTCGCTCTTCGTGAGATCCGCCTTCGGCCCGCCCGCCTGCTGCGGCAGCCGGCCCAGGGCCATCGTCTGCTCGGCGGCCGGAACACCGCCCGCGCCCGGTTCCGCACCGGGGAAGGAGGCAGGGGCGGCGGAGGGATCAGCGGCGCCGGCGCCCGCGGGCTCCGCGCCGGGCTTCGCCGGTGCCCAGGCGATGGACATCGCACCGCCCAGCAGCGCGAAGAGGAAGCCGATCAGGAATCCGCCGATGTTCGACACCGGGATGGACACCAGCGCGAGCAGGATCGCGGCCACACCCGCGAAGATCCGCACGATGGAGTGGAACCACATCGTGAGCCCGAGCGTGACCAGCAGAACGCCGATGATCAGCGAACCGGCGCCCGCGGTGGTCGCCATGGTGAGCGTGAGCGCGCCCATTTTGAGGTCGTTGTACGGGAAATACATGATCGGGACGCCACCGATGATGGTGAAGAGTCCCGCCCAGAACGGCCGGACGCCTCGCCATGCGCGAAAGCGCAGCCGCCAGTAGTGGAAGTCGCGGCTCTGGCTCGGAACCGAGGTCTCGGCGCTCATGAAAACAGCTCCCTGGAACCGGTGTTGCTGTGCAGAAGATGAGGGAGAAGGAGCGGGCGGGACGCCCCTGGGAGCGCCCCGCCCGCAAGGGAGTGCTTAGTAGCACTCCTTGACGCCCTTGTGCAGGCGCAGGCTCAGACCACTGAGCTTGAAGGTGCCCGCGGAGGTCGCCCAGGCGCGCTGCTTCACCTTGGTCAGCACGGCCTTGTCGGCCTGCTGGGCGAAGCCGAAGGGGTTGGCCTTCGTGCCCTTCTGGATGCCCGGACCCTTGGTGGCCTTGCCCGCCGCGACACCGATGTCGATGTTCGAGAACTCGGCGTCGGCGTCCAGGTCGGCGACGTCCAGGTAGATGTTCTCGGCGTGGACGGGCGTGGCGCCCGTACCCGCCTTGAGCATCAGGCTGACACTGCCGAAGATCGGGACGTCAGGAGTGACGACCGACTGGCACATGTTGGTGATGTCGGCGGTCTTGAAGCCGGAGACCGCGACCGGGTGAGCGGCCGGGTTCCCCTTCAGGTCCGTGCCCTCGGCGATGGAGCCGTACTGCACGAAGCCGGTGCCGTCCAGCCGGTCGGCCGTGACCTTGAAGTCCTGGCCGGAGACGCTGAACGAGGCCGCCAGCGCACCCTGGGCCATGGCCACGCCTATCGCCGCGGTCGCGGCGACGCTCGGCACCATGACGACAGCGAAGCGACGCCATCTGGTTCCACCGCGTACTGCTGAGCTCATGTACTTTCCTCCTTCTCGGACGTACATCTCCGGTACGGGCAGGGGCCCGTCCTGGGATGGGAGAAGTGCTACGTCCTCGGAGTACGAGCGCCCGCGTCGGAGCATCAGGCGCGAGCCACGTCCGAATCACCGGCGATCACCCCCGAGCGACAACCACTGGCCACGCGTTCGCGCAACCTGCTGGACAGGCTCCGCCGATGCGGCGGAGACCCCCCTGTCCAGAGCCGGCACCACTGCTGCCGGCCCGCCCGGTGGGGACCCTTGTGTCGTCCCGCGACCCGACTGGCTTGTCAGGCGTGGGTAAAGGACCGAGCGTGGCCGATCGTGGTCCATAGGCGGGCTCGGCACAAGGGGGTTCGTTACTCGCTAGTAACGGCCGGATAACCGAAGCGCCGCCGACCGGTCTCGCAGGGTCGCGGACCACTGCTCCGGGTGACACGGAAAACCGGGTGATTGCCGCAAGAAGGCGGACAGAAGGGCGACATTGCTTTACTGCGAGTAACAGCGGCCGCGATTACCAAGTTTTGGTAAAGCGCGGCCGCGTTTTGTCACTGTGTCGCCAAATCATCGCGATGCGGAGGGGCATCACGGGGTCCCGCAGCGGTGGTTGAGGTTTGAACACCCAGGAGCACCTGGCGCACCCCGTACCACCCTCGTACCGGAGGATCAACCGGCGGCGGGCGCCGCCGCCGGAGGACCGACCGTCAGAACAGCACGCGCGCGAGCGCGGTGCGGGCCGAGCTGACCCGCGGGTCGTCGGCGCCGACGACCTCGAAGAGTTCCAGCAGCCGCACCCGGGCCGCGTTCCGGTCCTCGCCGGCCGTGACGCGCACCGTGTCGACGAGCCGTGCGAACGCGTCCTCGACGTGCCCGCCCGCGAGGTCCAGCTCGGCGGCGGCGATCTGCGCGGCCGGGTCGGCCGGGCGCTCGGCGGCGTCCTTGCGGGTCTGCTGCGGGTCCAACCCGGTGACCCGGGCCAGGAGTTCGGCCTGGACGAGACCGGCCTTGGCGTCCGGGTTCGCCGGGTCGTCCGCGAGGACGTTCCGGTACGCCTGGACGGCGCCGGCGAAGTCATTGGCGTTGAGCGCGTCCATCGCCGCGTCCAGCAGCGCGTCGTACGGGCCGGCCGGCGTCTCGTCGGTCTCGGCGGGGGCGTCGCCCTCGGCGACCTGGATGCCGGTCAGGCCGAAGCGCTCCTCGCCGACCTGGATCAGCTGGTCGAGGGTCCCGCGGATCTGCTCCTCGGGGGCCACGCCCTGGAAGAGCGGCAGCGCCTGTCCCGCCACGACGGCGAAGACGGCCGGGATGCCCTGGATGCCGAACTGCTGCATCAGCATCTGGTTGGCGTCGACGTCGACCTTGGCCAGGACGAACCGGCCCTTGTACTCCTGGGCGAGGCGCTCCAGCAGCGGGCCGAGCTGCTTGCACGGCTCGCACCACTCGGCCCAGAAGTCGATGACGACCGGGACCTCGGAAGAACGCTGGAGGACGTCTCGTTCGAACCCGGCCTCGTCGACGTCGAAGACGAGGTGGGAGGCGGGCACGGCTGCGGTGCCGCCCTGCCGGGCGGCCTCGGCGCGCGCCTGCTCCGCCTTCTGCCGGGCCTCGCCGGCCGCTTTCACCGCGGCGAGGTCTACGACGCCGCTCATGGACATGTTCCTAGGCTGCATGCGTACATCCTCCCCCCTCGGCGGCCCGTTCAGAAAAGCCGCCGCCATATCCCGGGGGAAGCCCCCCGGGCCCCGGTGCGGACGCGGGTGCCGGTCCGGACGAACGGCAAAGCCCTACTGCTGCACGGTGGTGTTGCGGTATTCATTGGGTGCGCCGGGTCCCCACCTGGCGCCAGTGGTTGTCGCTCGGCCCGGCCGCGGTTCCGGACGGGCTTTCGCTACGGGTCGTAGCGTAACTCGAACGGCGCCGCGAGCGCACGGTGATCTCCCTCACGATCTCTTGCCAGACGCGTGCCGAACCCGACCTACTCGCCGGTATGGTCTCCGGCATGTCCAACCCCGCCACCCCTTCCACCCCTGCCGTCACCACCGCCACGGCCGCCCAGCAGCCCCGTCCCGGCCGCCCACGCAGCGTGGCCGCCGACGCGGCGATCCTGGCGGCGACCCGGGACGCGCTGGTGGAGCTGGGCTGGTCGAAGCTGACGATGAGCGACGTGGCGCAGCGGGCCGGGGTGGCCAAGACGACGCTCTACCGGCGCTGGGCGCACAAGAACGAGCTGGTGGTCGACGCGGTGGCGGTCCTGTTCGACGAGCTCGAACTCCCGGACCGGGGCAGCCTGCTGGAGGACGTGCAGGGGGTGGTCCTGCAGTTCGCGGCGCTGCTGGAGCGGCCGGAGACGAAGACGGCGCTGATGGCGGTGGTCGCGGAGTCGACCCGGGACGTGGCGCTGCGGGAGCGGATCCGCTCGGCGATCGTGGACCGGCAGAAGCGGCTGGTGCTGCTGGGCCGGGAGCGCGCGCAGGCCCGCGGCGAGCTGCCCTACGAGGAGTCCCCCGCGCAGGCGGCCCGCAACGCGGACCTGATCTTCGACGTGATCGCCGGTGCCGTCGTCCACCGGGCGCTGGTGAGCGCGGAACCGGTGGACGAGGCGTGGGCGCACAGCTTCACCCTGCTGCTGGTGAGCGGGCTCGGCGGAATTCCGCAGCAGCCCTGAGTCAGACCTGGTAGCGGTCCGGGGCGAAGAGGTGGACGTTCTCCGCGACCCACTCGCTGGTCCGCTTCAGGCCCTCCGCCAGCGGCATCTCCGGCTCCCAGCCCGCCCATTCGCGGGCCCGCGCGTTGTCCGAGAGCAGCCGCTCGACCTCGCTGCCGGCCGGCCGCAGCCGCGCCGGGTCGACGACGACCTCCGCGTCCCGGCCGGACGCGGCGATCAGCGCGGTGGCCAGGTCGCCGATCGAGATCTCCCGGCCGGTGCCCAGGTTGACGGTCTCGCCGAGCGCCCGGTCGCAGTCCGCCACGGCCAGAAAGCCGCGCGCGGTGTCGGTGACGTAGGTGAAGTCGCGGGTGGGGGTGAGCGAGCCGAGCCTGATCTGCCGGGCGCCGGAGTGCAGTTGGGCCAGGATGGTGGGGATGACGGCGCGCGCGGACTGGCGGGGGCCGTAGGTGTTGAAGGGGCGGACCACCGTCACCGGCAGCTCGAAGGCGTGGTGGAAGCTGAGCGCCATCATGTCGGCGCCGATCTTGGACGCGGAGTAGGGCGACTGCGGCTGGAGCGGGTGCCGTTCGCCGATCGGCGCGGTGAGGGCGGTCCCGTACACCTCGCTGGTGGAGGTGTGGACGAGGCGGCGCACCTGGTGGCGGCGGCAGGCCTCGGCGACGTTCTCGGTGCCGACGACGTTGGTCTGCACGTACGCGCCGGGCGAGGAGTAGCTGTACGGGATGCCGATCAGCGCGGCGAGGTGGAAGACGGTGTCCATGCCCGCGACGGCGTCCGACACCCGCCCGGCGTCGCGCACGTCGCCGGTGAACATCTCCACCCGCGGGTTCGTCAGATGGTGCTTGAGGAAGCCCTTCTCGGCGTACGGCTTGTAGTGCACGAAGGCCCGCACCTCGGCCCCGAGGCCGACCAGGAGGTCGACGAGGGTGGAGCCGATGAAGCCCTCGGCGCCGGTGACCAGGACCTTGCGGCCCTTCCAGTCGACGCGGCCGGCGTCCTGCGCCGTGTTCGGGTCGGTGTTCCAGGTGGTGTTCATGCCGTGTACTCCAGTTCGTGCTGTGCGGGGGTGAGTTCGGGAAGCCCGGAGAGCCGCAGCACCTGTGCGGCGAGGAGGGCGGCGGCGCGGGCGTGGGTGCTGGGTCCCGCGGCCCGGCCCATGGCGTGCAGCCGTGCGGGGTCCGCGAGCAGCGGCTCCACCAGGGCGGCGAGCCGCTCGGTGGTGGTCTCCTCGTCGGGCAGCAGCTGGGCCGCGCCCGCGTCGGAGAGCACCCGGGCGTTGTGGGTCTGGTGGTCGCCGGGGGCGTGCGGGTAGGGCACCAGGACGGCCGGCACGCCGACGGTCTCCAGTTCGGCGACGGTCGCGGACCCGGCCCGGCAGACCACCAGGTCGGCGGCGGCGTACGCGAGGTCCATCCGGTCGAGGTAGGGGACGACGGCCGCCACCGGACCTGCCCCGGCCTCGGCGATCCGCTGCCGGGTCTCGGCCAGCTTCGCCGGACCGGTCTTGATCAGCAGGTGTACGTCGGTGCGCCCGCGCCACCGGGCGGCGAGCCCGACGGCCGCCTCGGTCAGCCGGACCGCGCCGAGGGAGCCCCCGTTGAAGAGCACCAGCCGCGCCCCGTCCGGCACCCCCAGCACCCGGCGGGCCTCGGCGCGCAGGGCGGGCCGGTCGAGCCGGGCGAGGGAGGCGGCGATCGGCATGCCGACGGTGAGCGCGTCCTGCCCGCCGGACAGGTGGGCGCGGCTGCGGTCGAAGGCGACGGCGATGTGCGGGGTCAGCCGGGCGGCGAACTGGTTGGCCCGGCCGGGTACCGCGTTGGACTCGTGGATGAGGCTGGGCAGTCCCGCCATCCGCGCGCCGACGATCACCGGCGCGGACGGGTAGCCGCCCATGCCGACGGCGACGTGCGCGCCCTGCTCCTTGAGGATCGCGCGGGCCTGCGCACCCGACTTGAGCAGGGCGGCGGGCAGCAGGAACCGCTTCGCCCCGAGGGAGGGGTCGAAGGGGATCATGTCGACGGTGTGCAGCCGGTGCCCGGCGGCCGGTATGAGGTCCCCCTCCAGGCCGCGCGTGGTCCCGACGAAGGAGATGACGGCGTCGGGCACCGCCCGGCGGAGGGCTTCGGCGAGCGCGAGACCCGGGTAGATGTGGCCCCCGGTGCCGCCGGCTCCGATCACGACTGAGAGTGGAGTGCGCATGGCCGCCACACTCACGAGGCGCCCTAAGAGGGTTCTAAGAGCGGGGTTTGGCAGGATTCGTCACATGACGAAGATCCTGGTGGTCGACGACGAGCCGGAGGTGCGGGCCGCCGTCGAGGACGGCCTCACGATCGAGGGGTACGAGGTGCGGGGCGCCCCGGACGGGCTGGCCGCACTCTCCTCGGTCGCCGCCTGGCAGCCGGACGTCCTCGTGCTGGACGTGATGATGCCGGTGCTGGACGGTCTCGCGGTCTGCCGCCGGCTGCGCGGCGCGGGCGACCGCACCCCCATCCTCGTCCTCACCGCCCTGGACTCGGTGAGCGACCGGGTCGACGGGCTGGACGCGGGCGCCGACGACTACCTCGTGAAGCCCTTCGCCCTGGACGAACTGGTCGCCCGGGTGCGGGCCCTCATCCGGCGCGCCGCCCCCCTTCCCGAGGAGGACGGCTCCCTCTCCTACGCGGACCTGACCGTCGATCCGGCGACCCGCACGGGGCACCGCTCCGGCCGCCCGCTCGAATTCAGCCGGACGGAGTTCGCCCTCCTGGAGCTGCTGCTGCGCCACCCCGGCCAGGTGCTCCCGCGCGAGACCATCCTGGAACTCGTCTGGGGGCGCGACTTCGGCCCGGACTCCAACTCCCTGGCCGTGTACGTGGGTTACCTGCGGCGCAAGCTGGAGGCGGCGGGCGAGTCCCGGCTGGTGCACACCGTGCACGGTGTCGGCTACCGCCTGGAGAGCGCGTGAACGGGCGCCGCGGGGCCCGCGCCGAGAGTGCCGGTGCCTGCGCCGACCGCGCGCCGGGGGCCCGGTGAGCGGGGGGCGGCGGCGCCGCGCCCTCGGTGCCCGCTGGCGCCGCCACCGGCCGCTGCGCACCCGCCTCGCGGTCGCCACGGCCGCCGCCGTCGCCCTGGTCGCGCTCGGGGTGTGCGCGGCGGCGTACTTCGTGATCCGCTACGAGATGTACCACCAGCTCGACCTGAACCTCACCCAGTCGGGGACCCGTATCGTCCAGGCCGACCGGCACCCGGCGACCGGGGTGCTGGCGGGCGAGTGCCGCTATCTGTCGGCGCCCGCGTGCGCCCAGGTCGTGCCGTCGGACGCGGCGAAGGACCCGGCCGCGGGGTACCTCCTGCCGGTCGCACCGCCGGTCCGGGAGGTGGCTTCGGGGCAGCGCCCCCCGTACTTCTCCAACTTCACCTACGAGGGGCATCCGGCCCGGATGGCGGTCACCCCGCTCGGCGGCGGCCGTGCGCTGCAGCTCGCCCTGCGCGCCGACTCGGTGGAGCGCGGCGTCCGGCAGGCGGCGCTGCTGTTGTCGGCGGCGGGCGCGGCCGGGGTGCTGCTGGCCGCCGTGCTCGGCTACGGGGTGTCGCGCACCGCGCTGGCCCCGGTCGCCCGGCTGACCGCGACGGCGGAGCGCATCGCGGCCACCCGCGACCCCCGCCACCGCATCGAGATCCCCAGCGGCCCGCCGGGCCGCGAGGACGAGGTCACCAGGCTCGCCGCCAGCTTCAACACCATGCTGGGCGAGCTGGAGCAGTCGGTGTCCGCCCAACGCCGGCTGGTCGCCGACGCCTCCCACGAGCTGCGCACCCCGCTCACCGCGCTGCGCACCAACGCCGAGCTCCTCGCCAGGGCGGACCGCCTCTCCCCCGCCCAGCGCGACCGGGCCTCCGGCGCGCTCTCCCGCCAGCTCCGCGAGGTGACCGGGCTGGTCAACGACCTGATCGAGCTGGCCAGGGACGAGGAGCCGCAGCCGCTGCTGGAGGTGGTCGGGCCGGCCGCGCTGGTCGAGCACGCGGTGGCGACGGCGGCGGCCCACTGGCCCGCCACGCCCTTCCCGCTGCGGGTGGCCCCCGACGCGGTGCGGGCCGCCCTGCCCGGTGTTCCGGCCCGGCTGACCCGGCTGCTGACGAACCTGCTCGACAACGCGGCGAAGTTCAGCCCCGAGGGCGCTCCGGTGGAGACCGAACTGCTGCGCGCCGGCTCCTTCCTGGAGCTGACCGTGCGGGACCACGGGCCCGGCATCGCGCCCGAGGACCTGCCGTACGTCTTCGACCGGTTCTACCGCGCCGAGGCGGCCCGCGCCCTGCCCGGCTCGGGGCTCGGTCTGGCGATGGCCCGGCAGATCGCCCGTGCGCACGGCGCGGAGCTGACGGCGGAGCGGGCAGCGGGGGGCGGGGCGCTGTTCCGGCTGCGGGTCGAGGTCACGGACCGGGAGCCGGGCCGGGACTGAAGCACCGGCGGGGCGGCCCCTCCCCGCCGCCCCGCGGGGGCCGGAGCACCGGCGGGGCTTCCCCCTCAGCCACCCCGCGAGGGCCGGACCGCCGCCGGAACGGTCCGCCTCAGCCGACCCGCGTGTTGACGTCGACGTCGTCGAAGAGCGCGAGCATCCGGGTCAGTACGTGTACGCAGGCGTCGACCTCCGCGCCGGTGAGGTCGCCGCCCACGCCGCGCAGCACCTCTCGTTCGCGGGCCGCGACGGCCTCGATGGCGGTCCGGCCGCTGTCGGTGAGCCGTACCAGCGAGGAGCGCTGGTGGGCCGGGTTGGGTACGGTCTCCGCGAAGCCGTCGGCCACCGCCTCGTTGACCATCCGCTGGACGAACTGCCTGCTCAGCGACTGTGCGCGGCCCAGCTGAGGGACGGTCAGCGGACCGTGCGCACGCAGCAGGTCGAGCACCGCGCGCACGCCGACCGACAGGCCCTCCTCGGGTGCGGTCTGCTCCACCTTGCGGTGGACCCGCCGGTAGAGCGGGCCGACCAGGTCGAAGACCTCGGTGAGCCGGTGGGCGAGGGTGTCGGGGTCCAACGGCGTGCCGTGGGCCAAGTGCTTGCTTTTGCTGTCGTTCACCGCACCAGAATGACACCCCGGTTGCCAAGATCCGTCACACATGACACCTTGGTTGTCATGAATGAGACCTCCGGCCGCCGTCCGGGCTCCTCGGCGGACCCTGCCACCGCGCCCGACCTGTTCACCTTCGAGGCGGACGGCGGACCGCTCGTCTACCGCGACACCGGGGACCCGGAGCAGTCCTGCGGACGCCCGCCGGTGGTCCTGCTGCACGGCGGCTTCCTCGACCACCGCATGTGGGACGACCAGGTACCGGCCCTCGCCCGGCACCACCGGGTGATCGCCCCGGACGCGCGCGGGCACGGCGGCTCCGCGCTCGCCCACGGCCCCTACCGCCCCGCCGACGACGTCGCCGCCCTGCTGCGCCACCTCGGCACCGGCCCGGCGGCCCTCGTCGGGGTGTCCATGGGCGGCGCCACCGCGGTCGACACGGCCCTCGAACACCCGGACCTGGTAAGGGGATTGGTGGTCAGCGGGGTCGGTACGAGCGAACCCGTGTGGCGGGACCCGTGGATCCTGGACATCCAGGCCGAGCAGATGCGGGCGATGGGCGCGGGCGACCCCGGGGCGTGGATCGAGGCGTTCCTGCAGTTCCTGCCCGGCCCGCACCGCTCGCTCTACGAGGTGGACCCGGAAGTGGTGCGCCGGGTGCGCGAGATGACGGTCCGTACGGTCTCGCGGCACTCCGCCGACGAGGTCCCGCAGCTCGTCCCGGTGACCGACACCTGGGCGCGCGCGGCCGCACTGGCGGTCCCGGTGTTCGCGCTGAACGGCGCCCTGGACTCGACGGACCACCAGGGCATGGCCCAGCGCCTCGCGGACTCGGTGGCGGACGGCAGCACCGCGGAGGTGGCCGGCACCGGCCACTACCCGAACATGGAGCGCCCGGAGGTCTTCAACGTCCTGCTGGAGGACTTCCTGCGCTCGCTGTGACCCGCGGCGCGGCCCGGGGGAAGGCCCGCCGGTAGGCGCCGGGCGAGACGCCGAGCTGCCGCAGGAAGTGGTGGCGGAGGTTGTTCGCCGTACCGAGCCCGCTCAGCTCGCCGACCTTCTCCACGGGCAGGTCCGTCGACTCCAGCAGGCTCTGGGCGCGGGCCAGCCGCTGGTTGAGGAGCCACTGCAGCGGGGTCGTGCCGGTGGCCGCCCGGATCCTGCGGTGCAGGGTGCGCGGGCTGACCGCGGCGCGCCTGGCCAGCCCCTCGACGGTCAGCGGCTCGTCCAGGTGGGCGCGGGCCCAGTCGAGGACCGGCCCCAGGCTCCCCTCGTCGGTGGCGGGCACCGACAGGTCGACGAACTGCGCCTGGCCGCCGGGCCGGTGGGCGGGCACCACCATCCGTCTGGCCAGCTGGTTGGCGACGTGCGCGCCCAGGTCGCGGCGGACCAGATGCAGGCACAGGTCCAGCCCCGCGGACAGCCCGGCGCTGGTGAGCACGTCGCCCTCGTCGACGTACAGCACCGAGTCGTCGACCCGCACCTTCGGGTAGCGCGCGGCCAGTTGGGCGGTGTGCATCCAGTGGGCGGTGGCGCGCCGCCCGTCGAGCAGCCCCGCCTCGGCGAGGGCGAAGGCGCCGGTGCACAGCGAGACCATGCGGGCACCCGCCGCGTGGGCCTCGCGCAGGGCGCCGACGAGTTCGGGCGGCACCGGCATGCCCTCCTCGACGCAGGCGTCGGGCACCGAGGGCACGACGACCGTACCGGCGCCGACGAGGCCTTCGAGCCCGTACCCGGTGCGCAGCGAGAACGCGGCCCCGGCCGCCGGGGCTTCCCCGGACCGCTGCCCCGCGTCGCACAGCCGCAGGTCGTACCAGGGGTCCGCCAGATCGGACTGGGCCCTGCCGAACACCGTGCAGGGGATGCTCAGTTCGTACAGACCCCAGGAGGGGGCGCCGATCTCCTCGGACACCACGACGGCCACGGAACCAGGATTCATACGGCGCAGCGTATGGCAGGAATTTGGTGGTCGCCGTCATCCCTGTCACTGGGACCGGCCCGCGCGCGCTGCGATCTTGTGGATACGTGACCGACCGCCGACCGGCGGACGGACGGACAAGGAGCGGCGACATGCGTGACGACCGGACGGCTGCGACCGTCATCGGACTGGGTTCCATGGGTTCGGCACTGGCCGCGGCACTGCTGGCGGCGGGCCACCCGACCACCGTGTGGAACCGCTCGGCGCACCGGGCCGGGCCCCTGGCGGAGCTGGGCGCCCGGACCGCCGCGACCCCCGGCGAGGCCGTCGCGGCGAGCGGACTGGTGATCGTCTGCGTACTGGACCACGACGCCCTGCACACGGTCCTCGACCCGGTCGCGGACTCCCTCGCGGGCAAGGTGCTGGTCAACCTCACCTCGGGTTCGCCGGAGCAGGCGCGGGCGGCCTCCGAGTGGGCCCGGTCGCTCGGCGCGGACTACCTCGACGGCGCGATCATGACCACTCCGCCCGGGGTCGGCGACCCGGGAAGGATGTTCCTCTACAGCGGTTCGCCCGCCGCGCTCGAAGCCCACCGGCCGCTGCTCGCGGCCCTGGGCGACCCCCTGCACCTGGGCACCGACCCCGGCCTGGCCTCCCTCTACGACGCCGCCCTGCTCGGCCTGATGTGGGCCACCCTGACCGGGTGGCTGCACGGCACCGCGCTGACCGGCGCCGAGCGGACGCCTGCCACGGACTTCACCCGGATCGCGACCCGCTGGCTGACCACCGTGGCCGATTTCCTGACCACGTACGCGCCCCAGGTGGACGCGGGCCGCTACCCGGGCGACGACGCCACCGTCGACGTGCAGCTCGCCGCGGTCGACCACCTCATCCACGCGGCGGCGGCCCGCGGTGTGGACAACGCGCTGCCCGAGCTCCTGAAGTCCCTCATGGCGCGCACCAGTGCGGCGGGCCACGGCGCGGACAGCTACGCGAGCGTGATCGAGCTGCTGCGGGGCGCGGGGGACGCGAAGTGACGGGCGCGCCGGGGGTGTTCGCCGCCCCCGACTCCTGGCCCGACCTGCTGGCGGCCGTCGGCGACGAGTGTCTGGCGGTGCTCGGTGAGGGGGCCGGCCGGGACTGGTCGCGTCCGGCCCGCTCCGTCGGCTGGAGCTGCCGGGCGACGCTCGACCACCTCGCGCTCGGCCTGACCGGCTACGCGGGGCTGCTCGTCGCCCGCCCGGCCGACCGCTACATCACCCTGTTCGCCTCGCTCGACCCCGAGGCCCCCGTCGCCGACTGCCTCGACGGGCTGGGGATCGCCGTGGCCCTGCTGCGCTCCACCGTCCGCGACACCCCGCCCGACGTGCGCGCCTGGCATCCCTGGGGGCACTCCGACGCCACCGGCTTCGCCGCCATGGGCGTCACCGAACTGCTGCTCCACACCTACGACATCACCCGCGCCCTGGGCCTGGCGTGGACCCCGCCGGACGGCCCGAGCGCCGCGGTGCTCGGCCGGCTGTTCCCCGACGCCCCCTCCGGTGGCGGCCACCGCCCGGCCGACGTGCTGCTGTGGTGCACCGGGCGCGCCGCGCTCGCGGGCCTGGGGCGGCGCACCCAGTGGCAGTGGGACGGCACCGTGCGGTGAGCCGCCGCCGGAGTGCGGCCGTCAGGACTGCCAGGGGCCGGGCCCGCCCGCGTTGGTGATCATCCGCCGCAGCACCTTCAGCGCGGCCACGTACTCCGCGTCGCTCACGCCCGCGTGGACCCGTGCCCGCAACCCGGTCACCAGGTGCTTGACGCGCGCCTTGCCCGCCCGTCCCTCCTCGGTGAGGACGAGCGGCGCATCGGCCCCGCCGTCGAGGGCGAGCCAGCCGCGGTGCAGGAGTTGGTCGACGACCCGGGAGATGTCGTGCGGGCCGTCGGCCACGTCCGCGAGGGCCGCGACCACCTCGGCGCGGGTGAGGGGGGCCGCATCGACCCGGTTGAGCACCCACCACTGGGGCTGGGTGACGTCGAGGCGCGCCATCTCGTCGCGCAGCAGGTTCTTCACGGCGGTGCTCGCCAGTCCCGTCCAGTAGGCGACGGGCTGGGTGGCGAGGTCGGCGTCGGAGGCCCGCGGGTCGGCGCTGGCCGGAGCGGTGGGGGAGGCGGGGAGGGAGGGAGTCGCTGTGTTCGTCATGCGGGCGACGCTAGGACCTCAACCGCTGTTGAGGTCAACCGCCGCCCGCACAGAGGAGGTTGGGTCTCAGAACCCCGGCGGCTCGGTGTAGACGCCCCACTCGTCGCGCAGCACTCCGCAGATCTCGCCCAGCGACGCCTCGGCCCGGACGGCGTCCAGCATCGGCGCGATCATGTTGGAGCCGTCCCGGGCGGCGACCAGCATCGCCTCCAGCGCGGCCCGCACCTTCGCGTCGTCGCGGCGCGCCTTGCGCTCGGTGAGCACCCGCACCTGCTCGATCTCGACCTCGTGGCTGACCCGCAGGATCTCCAGGTCGCCGGTGACCGAGCCGGTCGCGGTGTTCACGCCGACGACCTTCTTGTCGCCCTTCTCCAGGGCCCGCTGGTACTGGAAGGCCGATTCGGCGATCTCGCCGGTGAACCAGCCGTCCTCGATGCCGCGCAGGATGCCGGAGGTGATCGGGCCGATCGGGTGCTGCCCGTCCGGGTGGGCGCGCAGTCCGCGCTCCTTGATCTGCTCGAAGATCTTCTCGGCGTCGGCCTCGATGCGGTCGGTGAGCTGCTCGACGTACCAGGAGCCGCCCAGCGGGTCGGCGACGTTGGCGACGCCGGTCTCCTCCATCAGCACCTGCTGGGTGCGCAGCGCGATCTCCGCGGCCTGCTCGGAGGGCAGCGCGAGGGTCTCGTCGAGGGCGTTGGTGTGCAGGGAGTTGGTGCCGCCGAGGACCGCGGAGAGGGCCTCCACGGCCGTGCGCACGACGTTGTTGTACGGCTGCTGGGCGGTGAGCGAGACACCGGCGGTCTGGGTGTGGAAGCGGAGCCACTGCGCCTTGTCGGTCTTCGCCCCGTACACCTCCTTCATCCAGCGGGCCCAGATCCGGCGCGCGGCTCGGAACTTGGCGATCTCCTCGAAGAAGTCGAGGTGCGCGTCGAAGAAGAAGGAGAGGCCGGGGGCGAACACGTCGACGTCCAGGCCGCGGGAGAGCCCGAGTTCGACGTAGCCGAAGCCGTCGGCGAGGGTGTACGCCAGTTCCTGCGCGGCCGTCGCCCCGGCCTCGCGGATGTGGTAACCGGAGACCGAGAGCGGCTTGTACGCGGGGATGCCCGCCGCGCAGTGCTCCATCAGGTCGCCGATCAGGCGCAGGTGCGGCTCGGGCTGGAAGAGCCACTCCTTCTGGGCGATGTACTCCTTGAAGATGTCGGTCTGGAGCGTGCCGTTGAGGACGGCGGGGTCCACGCCCTGCCGCTCGGCGGCGACCAGGTACATGCAGAAGACCGGGACGGCGGGTCCGCTGATCGTCATCGACGTGGTGACGTCACCGAGCGGGATGTCCTTGAACAGGACCTCCATGTCGGCGGCCGAGTCGATGGCGACGCCGCAGTGCCCGACCTCGCCGAGCGAGCGCGGCTCGTCGGAGTCGCGGCCCATCAGGGTCGGCATGTCGAAGGCGACGGAGAGCCCGCCGCCGCCCGCCGCCAGGATCATCTTGTAGCGCTCGTTGGTCTGCTCGGCGTTGCCGAACCCGGCGAACTGGCGGATGGTCCAGGTCCGGCCGCGGTAGCCGGTGGCGTGCAGTCCGCGGGTGAAGGGGTACTCCCCCGGCCAGCCGATGCGCTCGAAGCCCTCGTACCGGTCACCCGGGCGCGGGCCGTAGACCGGCTCCACCTCGTCCCCGGAGAGCGTGCTGAAGTCGGCGTCGCGCTTGCGGGCCTTGTCGTACCTGGCCTGCCAGCGCTGGCGGCCCTCTTCGATCCGATCGGCGTCCATGCCTCTCAATTTACTAGGACGTCCTAGTAAATGTCGATGGACAACCGCCGTACGAATCCGTACGGCGGGGGGTGCCCTTGGCGCGGGTGCCGCTCAGGCCCCGGCGGTGACCGGTCCCGAGTCCTTGACCAGCGGCTCGACCTCGCGGACGACCTTGCGCTCGACGAAGAAGGCGGCGGTCGGGATGGTGCCGGCGATCAGCACCCAGAGCTGCTTCTTCACCGGCCACTTCGCCTTGGAGCCCAGGTCGAAGGCGAAGACCAGGTAGAGGACGTACAGCCAGCCGTGGGCGATGCCGACGAACGTGGTGAAGCCCGCGGCGCCGTCCATGCCGAGAAGACGCTTGGCGATGAAACCACCGGTCAGCAGGATCAGCAGGACGCCGGTGACGTAGGCCATCACGCGGTAGCGGGTCAGCACGCTTCGTTTCATGCCGTCGAGCCTAACCGGACGTACGGGGCGATCCTGCGGCGGCCCGGGTGTGACATGGGGCCCACCTCGCCCCGGGAAAACCCTTGACGGGTCCCTGATCCGTTCATACTGTCGCCGGTAGATCTTCACTCAGCAGTAAACGTGCTGCGGCGCTTTCCGCAGATTTTTGGGCAGGCACAGACAACAGACCACCTGTCGGTGGTCGAGTCATGCCTGCCTTCCGTGTTTTCCCGCCACCGATGGGTCCTTCCTTCAGAGGCGGATTCATGGCACAACGTCCGAGCGTCAACGGCGTCGCCGACGTCGTCGGCCTCATCGACGGCCTGGGCAAGATCACCGGCCGTGCGCAGATCGTCTGGTTCCTCGTCTTCGGCGGGCTGTTCCTCGACGCCTACTCCAATGCCGCGCTCAGCGCCGGGCTGGGCCCGATGACGACGCAGATGGAGCTGTCGAGCACCCAGGTCTCGATCCTGACCGCCACCGCCCCGGCGCTGGCGATCCTGTTCAACCCCATCGGCGGCTGGCTCGCCACCCGTATCGGCCGCGTCCCCCCGCTGCTGCTCGCCAAGGTCTTCGCCATCGCGGGCGCCCTGCTCGCCGCGTCCGCCGGGGACTTCACCGTCGTCTGGCTGGGCCGGGTCCTGGTCGGCGTCGCCTACGGGATCGACTTCGCGGTGGCGATGGCGCTGCTCGCCGAGTACACGCCCGCGAAGCTGCGCGGCCGGCTCAACCTCTGGCAGGCCGTCTGGTACGTCGCCACCACCAGCAACCTCGCTCTCGCCCTGGTCTTCTTCCACCTCGACGTCGGCGCGGACATCTGGCGCTGGTCGGTGGGCTCCGCCGCGGTCGTCGCCGTCGTCCTGCTGATCGGCCAGTGGGCGATGCTCAAGGAGAGCCCGAGCTGGCTCGCCGGCAAGGGCCGGCTGGACGACGCCGTCGCCAACCTCGACGCGCTCTACGGCGTCAAGGCCGTCGCCGGACAGCCCGACGAGGCCACCCGGGCCGCCGTCGCCGCACCCGCCATCGGCTTCCGGCAGGCCGGACTCCTCTTCAAGGGCGACTACCTGCCGCGCACCGTGCTCGCCTCGGTGATCTCCCTCGGGCAGTCGATGCAGTACTTCGCGGTCGGCTGGTACCTGCCGCTGATCAGCCTGTCGATCTTCGGCGAGAGCTTCGAGCGGGCGACCGTCGGCTCCATGGTCTTCAACGCCTTCGGCATCGTCGGCGGCCTCCTCTCCGCCTACGCCGGACGCCGCCTGGGCCTGCGGCTCAGCTCCGCCGCGGGCTTCGCCGGGGTCTTCGTCGCGCTCCTCGCGATGGGACTGACCTTCGGAAAGGTCCCGCTGGTCGTGGCGTTCCTGCTGCCCGTGGTGTTCATCCTGTGCCACGCGGCGGGCCCCGGCGCCAACGGCAAGTCCATCGCGGCCCTCTCGTACAGCAGCGACGTACGGGCCCTGGGCACCGGTGTCACCGGCATGGTCGGCAGCTTCGGCAGTGTCGTCGGGCTCTACGTCTTCCCGCAGATCAAGGACTCCCTCGGCCTCGCCGGCACATTCCTCGTGCTGTCCGTCGTGCCGCTGCTCGGCCTGGTCACCTGCCTGGTGATCAAGTGGGACCCGACCAGGGCCGAGGTCTCCCCCGACGAGGCCGCCGCCCACGCCCCGGACGCCGCACCGGCGCCCGCCCCCGCCGCGCGCTGACCCCTCCTCGCCCCGCCCCGGCACAGGACGGTGCCGCCCGGCCCCGCCCCGTACCCCCGCATCTCCCGTACCGCACGCTCGTAAGTGAAAGGGCCGCAATGACGCAGACGTTCACCGGTGCCGCTTCCCGGCGCGGTGTGCTGGCCATCGACGAAGGCACCACGGGCACCCGGGCCGGAGTCGTCCTCGACTCCGGCGCCGCCCACCAGGAGTTCTACCGCCCGATCACCGTCGGCCACCCGGACGACCTGGCCGTCGAGCAGGACCCCGCCGAGATCCGGACCGCCACCCTCGACGTGGCGCGGCGCGCCGTCGCCCGCGCCCACGACGACGGCATCGGGATCACCGCGGTCGCCCTCGCCACCCAGCGGGCCACCGCACTCCTGTGGGACCGGATCACCGGCGAACCGCTGCTGCCCGCCGTGGTCTGGCAGGACCGCCGGTACGCGCAGGAGCTGACCGGCTACGAGGCAAAGTGGGACGCCGTCCTGCTCGCCCGGCAGGGCCGGCCGGTCGGCGCCCGCTCCCCCTTCCTCTGGGCCGCCCGGCAGCTCGCCGCGCATCCCGGGGTCGCCGCGGCCCACCGCGCCGGACGGCTCCTGTTCGGCACCGTCGACACCTGGCTGATCTGGTGCCTGACCGGCGGCGCCGTACACGCCACCACCCCGACGAACGCCGCCTCCACCGGCGGCTACCTGCTCGGCGCCCACGCCTGGGACGAGGAGTGGATCGGCGCCCTCGGCTTCCCCCTCGACCTGCTGCCCGAACTGCGCTCCGACGACGCCGGGTTCGGCACCACCGACCCGGAGGTCCTCGGCGTCGCCGTCCCCGTGGCCGCGTCCCTCGGCGACCAGCACGCCGCCCTCATCGCCCTCGGCGGCCTCGCCGCGGGCCAGGGCATGTGCATGTACGGAACCGGCGCCTTCGTCGACGCCGCGACCGGCACAGAGCCCGCCCTGCCCAGGCCCGACATCGCCGGAGTGCTCGCCCAGCCGGGCCGGCGGCAGGGCGACACCAGCCACTTCAGCCTGGAGGCGTACACCTCGACCGCCGGGTCCGCGCTGCGCTGGCTCTGCGACGACCTCGGCCTCTTCGCCTCGCCGAAGGAACTCGGCGAGGAGGCCCGGCGGGCGCCCTCCCGGCCCGGCCGCACCCCTCGCTTCATCCCCTCGCTCGCCGGGATCCGTACGCCCGTGTGGCGCCCGGAGGCCACCGCGGCCCTCACCGGGCTCACCCTCGCCACCACCCGCGCCGACGTCGCCCGCGCCGTCCTCGAAGGCATCGCCCACTCCGTGTGCGACCTCGTCGACGGGGTTGCCGCCACCATGGGCGCCCCCTTCACCCGGCTGCGGGTCGGCGGCGGGGTATCCGGCAGCGACCCGCTGATGCAGATCCAGGCCGACCTGACCGGACTGCCCCTGGAGCGCGCCGCCGACTCCGCCACCGCCAGCCTGCGCGGCACCGCCTACCTCGCGGGCGTCGCCCAGGGGCTGTGGTCCTCGCTGGACGAGGTCGTCGAGGCGCAGCCGCGCGGCCGGGTCTTCACCCCGTCCCTCGACCCGTCCGAACGCGCCCGCCACCGCGCCGACTGGTACGACGCGCTCGCCGCCCACCTGCACGAGAAGTCCCTGCCCGCACACGGCGGGTACCCCCGAACCCCCCACTGACGGCCCGCGCGCCGTCCCCGGACGGCCCACGAGGCCCGACGGCCCCCGAGCCGTCACCCGGAACCACCAGGAGTTGATGTTGTGATCACCATGCCCGCCCGGAAGCCGCGGCGCAGCGCCGCGGCGACCCGCCGCACGGCCCTGCTGCTCGACCGGGCAGCCATCAAGCGCGACCTCGCCGACGAGACGTACGACGTCCTCGTCATCGGCGGCGGCGTCACCGGGGCGTACGCCGTGCTCGACGCGGCCTCGCGCGGGCTGCGCGCCGCCCTGGTCGAGAAGGACGACTTCGCCTCCGGCACCTCGTCGAAGTCCTCCAAGATGATCCACGGCGGTCTGCGCTACATCGAGCAGGGCAACGTCAACCTCGTCCGCCACTCCCTGCTGGAACGCCACCGCTTCCGCAGGAACGCCCCGCACCTGGTGCACCGGCTGCCGTTCCTCTTCCCGATCCTGGAGAAGGAAGGGGTCTTCGACGCCCGCCTCGCCAAGGGCTTCGAAGGTCTGCTGTGGACCTACGACCTGGTCGGCGGCTGGCGCATCGGCAAGCTCCACCAGCGGCTCACCGTCCCCGAGGTCCTCGCGCAGGCCCCGACGCTGCGCGCGGACGACCTCAAGGGCGGGCTGATGTACTTCGACGCCCGCACCGACGACGCCCGTCTCGTCCTCACCCTGGTGCGGACCGCCGCCGCGCTCGGCGCCAAGGTCCTCAACGGCGCCGCCGCGACGGCGCTGCTCATGCGGGGCGGCAGGGCGTCCGGCGCCCGGGTCACCGCGGACGGCGACGCGTTCGACATACGCGCGAGCGCCGTCGTCAACGCCACCGGCGTCTGGGCCGACCAGGTCGACGCCATGGCCGACGAGCACCACCGGCCGCAGGTCCGCCCCGCCAAGGGCGTGCACATCGTGGTGCCGTGGGAGAAGGTGCGCATCAACTGCACCGTCACCGTGCCGATCCCCGGCCGCGCGCGCCGCGCCACCTGCACCCGCTGGGGCAACAGCGTCGTCCTGGGCACCACCGACGAGGACTACCGGGGGTCGCCCGACGACGTGCACTGCACCCGGCAGGAGATGGACTTCCTGCTGGAGGGCGCCAACACCGCCTTCGAGGGCCACCTCACCCCCGACGACGTCGTCGGCTCCATCGGCGGGCTGCGCCCCCTGGTCGGCGGCAAGGAGGGCGCCACCCTCGACATGCGCCGCGACCACCACATCGGCATCGGTACCGGCGGCATGGTCACCGTCACCGGCGGCAAGCTCACCACCAGCAGGCACATGGGCGAGCTGGTCATCGACAAGGTGATGACCGTGCTCGGCCACCGGGCGCCCAGCCGCACCGTCAGGCTCCCGCTGCTCGGCGGCGCCGGGTACGACGCCGAGGCGGTCGCCGCGTCCGGCGGTCTCGCCGCCCACCTCGGCGAGCGGTACGGCACCGAGGCGCGGTTCGTCGGGGATCTGATCCAGGACGACCCCACGCTCGCCGAACCCGTCGTCGCCGGGCTTCCCTACACCCGGGCCGAGGTCGTCTACGCGGCCCGTGCCGAACTGGCCCGCTCCGTCGACGACGTCCTCTCCCGCCGCACCCGCGCCCGGCTCTTCGCCCGCGACGCCTCCGCCGCCGCGGCGCCCGCCGTGGGCGCCCTGCTCGGGCAGGAACTCGGCCTCACGCAGGACGAGGTGGACCGCTCGGTCGCCGCGTACCTCGACTCCGTCCGCCACGAAAAGACCGTCCTCCTCGAAGGAGCAGCAGCATGATCAGCCGTCAGACCATCACCCACCCGTTCAACCGGGGCAACTACACGGTCGGCGCCCCCAGCTTCGCCAAGTGGGCCAAGGACCGGCCGGTCGGCGACGGGCCGGCCGCGCTCCAGCACGACCCCGTCGAGGTCCCCGAGTCCGTCGTCGGGGCGCTGCGCGAGGCCGCACACGCCGTGCACACGGCCCGCGACGAGGTCGTCGTCCGCACCCGCGACTGGTGGGCCGGCTCGATGATCGGCGAGACCGAGGGCCGCCCGGCCACCCCGCACGCGGTCGTCGTGGAGGCGGCGGACGCCGACCAGATAGCCGCCGTCCTGCGCATCTGCCACCAGGCCGGCATCCCGGTCACCCCGTCCGCCGGGCGCTCCAACGTCACCGGCGCCGCGCTGCCCGTCTTCGGCGGCGTCGTCCTGGACGTCTGCGGACTCGACGCCATCACTGGCTTCGACGCCGAGTCGAACATCGTCGACGTCCAGGCCGGCATGTTCGGCGACCTCTTCGAGAAGCAGCTCCAGGAGGAGTACGGGGTCACCACCGGCCACTGGCCGTCGGCGTTCGCCGTCTCCACCGTCGGCGGCTGGATCGCCTGCCGCGGCGCCGGTCAGCTCTCCACCCGGTACGGCAAGATCGAGGACATGGTCGTCGGCCTCGACGTGATCCACGCCGACGGCACCCGCGCCACCTACGGCGACTACGCCCGCGCCGCCGTCGGCCCCGACCTGCGCCAGCTGTTCATCGGCTCCGAGGGCACGCTCGGTGTCGTCGTCGGCGCCCGGCTGCGCGTCCACCCGCTGCCCGAGTACGCCAAGGCGGTCGCCTTCGGCTTCGCCACCTTCGCCGAGGGACTGGACGCCTGCCGCAGGATCATGCAGCGCGGCGCCACCCCCGCCGTGCTGCGCCTGTACGACGCCCTGGAGTCGGGCACCCACTTCGGTCACCCGGACACCCACCTGCTGCTCGTGGCCGACGAGGGCGACCCGGCCGTGGTCGACGCGTCGGTCGGGGTGGCCGCCGAGGTGTGCGCCGCGTACGGCCCCGAGCTGGACAGCGAGGCGGTGTTCGCGCGCTGGCTGGACGAGCGGATGCTGGTCGGCAAGTCCGCGGACGGCTTCACCCCCGGCCCCGGCTTCGTCGCCGACACCCTGGAGATGGCCGCCTCCTGGAAGGACCTGCCGGTCATCTACGGCGAGGTGGTCGCCGCCGTCCAGGCCGTCGAGGGCACCCTCGCGGTCTCGGCCCACCAGTCGCACGCCTACACCGACGGCGCCTGCGTCTACTTCTCGCTGCGCGGCGAGGTGGCGCCCGAGCGGCGCCGCGACTGGTACCGCTCGGTGTGGGACGCCGCGAACGCCGTCCTGATCAAGCACCGCGCGGCGCTCAGCCACCACCACGGCTGCGGGCTGCTGCGCGGCCCCTACCTGGAGGAATCGCTCGGCGCGGGCTTCGCGACGTTCGTCGCCGTGAAGCAGGCCCTGGACCCGGCGGGGATCCTCAACCCTGGCAAACTGGGCCTTCCCAGCCGCTTCGGGACGTCTCCGCTGAGCTGAGCTTCAGGCGCTGACCCCGAATGCCCCGGCGGGCCAGGAGCACCGGCCCGCCGGGGCGCCCGGCGCCCCTCCCGCCGCCGGACTCCCGGCACCGTCCTCCCCCTCCGCCCGGGGAGGCCCCCCTTCACCGGAAGGCTCCGCCATGGCTCCCTCTTCCCGGTCCGGCGCCCCGCTCGACCCCCGGCTCGTCTCGGTCTTCGCCGAGGCCCCGATCGTCGCGTCGGTCGTCGGCAGCCAGCCGTTGCGGCAGTTCCTGACCGCACCGGCCCGGATGTGCATCCTCGCGTCGTTCTCCGTGGGGCAGCTGCCCAAGGTGGTGCCGGCGCTGGGACGGGCCGGGAAGACCGTGTTCGTGAACGTGGACTCCAGCCCCGGTCTGGCGCAGGACCGGGGTGCGCTGGAGTTCCTCAAGGACCTCGGCGCCCACGGTGTGGTGAGCACCCGGCTCTCCCTCATCGAGAAGGGCCGCCCGCTCGGCCTGCTGACCGCCATGAAGGTCTTCGTCACCGACCGTTCCAACCTGCGCCGTTCCCTGGACGCCGTCACGCGCGGCGCCCCCGACCTCGTCGAGGTCATGCCCGCACCGATCATCGGCCGGATGACCGCGCCGTCGCGGCGCGCCCTGTCGCCGACGGTCGCCGCGGGCTTCGTGGAGACCCCCGCGGACGTGGCGCTCGCGCTCGCCCAGGGAGCGGTCGCCGCCGCCACCTCCGACCCCCGCCTGTGGCAGCTGCGCCGCGACCAGCTCCCGCCGGCCCCGCCGCTCGCGCCGATCAGGCCCGCCCCTTCCCAGGAGTGAACCCATGACTTACGTGGTCATCGCCCGCTACCGCACCCTGCCGGGTGCCCAGGACACCGTGCTCGCGCACCTCGACACCGTGGCCGCCGCCTCCCGCGCCGAGGAGGGCTGCCTGGGCTACCGCGTCCACCAGGGCACCGAGGACCCCCGCGCCCTCGCGCTGTACGAGGAGTACCGCTCGGAGGCCGACTTCACCGCGCACTGCGCCTCCGACCACTTCCGCGACCTCGTGCTCGGCAAGGTCGTACCGCTGCTGGAGAGCCGCGAGGTGCTGCGCTGCGCGCCGCGCGGGGAGGTGTCCGCGTGAAGACCCGCGCCGCCGTCCTGCGGGACGTGTCCACCGCCCGCCCCTACTCCGCGACCGCCCCGGTGACCGTCGAGGAGCTGGAACTCGGGGCGCCCCGGGCGGGCGAGGTCCTGGTGCGGATCGCCGCGGCCTCGCTGTGCCACTCCGACCTGTCCGTCGTCAACGGCGACCGGGTCCGCCCGCTGCCCATGGCGCTCGGTCACGAGGCGGTCGGCGTCGTCGAGGAGACCGGCCCCGGCGTCCGCCGGGTCTCCCCCGGCGACCATGTCGCGCTGGTCTTCGTGCCCAGCTGCGGCGGCTGCGCCGACTGCGCGCAGGGCCGCCCCGCGCTCTGCGCCGCCGCCGCGCGGGCCAACGGCTCCGGCGGTCTGCTGTACGGTCCCTCGCTGCTCACCGACGCCGCGGGCGCGCGGGTCAACCACCAGCTGGGCGTCTCCGCGTTCGCCGAGCACGCCGTGGTGGCGCAGGAGTCGCTCGTGGTGATCCCGCGCGACGTGCCGTTCGCCGTGGCGTCGATGTTCGGCTGCGCGGTCCTGACCGGGGCCGGTGCCGTCATCAACACCGCGGCGCTGCGCCCCGGCCAGTCCGCCGTGGTGTACGGGCTGGGCGGGGTGGGCCTGTCCGCGGTGCTCGGCGCCCGTGCCGCCGGGGCGTACCCGGTCGTCGCCGTCGACCCGGTGGCCGAGAAGCGCGAACTGGCCCTGCGGCTCGGCGCCTCGCACGCGTACGCACCCGACGAGGCCCCGGCCGCGATCCGTGAACTGACCTCCGGCGGGGCGGAGATCGCCGTCGAGGCGGTCGGCTCGCCCGCGGTGATGGCGGACTGTCTGGAGGTGGTCGGCCGCGGCGGCAAGGTGGTCTCGGTGGGGCTGCCCGCCCCCGGCCGCACGCTGGAGGTGCCCGCGCTGGCCTTCGCCGGCGAGGGCAAGTCGCTGCTCGGTTCGTACATGGGTGACGCGGTGCCCAGCCGCGACATCCCGCGCTTCCTGGACCTGTGGCGGGCCGGTGCGATGCCGGTGGAACTGCTGCACACCGGCACCCTGCCGCTGACCGGCGTCAACGACGCCCTGGAGGAGCTGGCGTCGGGCCGCGCGGTCCGTCAGGTCCTCGATCCCCACGGCCTCGTCTGAGGAGGGGCCCGGCCGGAGCGCCGGGGCCTCTCGTCCGGTCCGGGCTCCCGGACCGGACGAGGGGCGCTACGCCTCGTCGAAGTCCTTGGCCGCCACCCGCAGCGGGCGCAGCATCGCGAAGATCTCCGCGCACTCCTCCGCGTCGTACGCCCCGAGCCCGAATTCCATGGCCATCAGGTCGCGGGTGGCGCTCTCGACGACCTCGCGGCCCTTGTCGGTGATGGAGGCGAGGGTGCCGCGGCCGTCGTTGGGGTTCGGCCGCTTGTCGACGAGGCCGGACCTGACCAGCCGGTCGACGGTGTTGGTCACCGAGGTCGGGTGGACCATCAGCCGCTCGCCGATCTTCGACATGGGCAGCTCGCCGGCCTTGGAGAAGGTGAGCAGCACCAGCGCCTCGTAGCGGGCGAAGGTGAGCCCGTACGGCTTGACGACGGCGTCGACCTCCGCGAGGAGGATCTGCTGGGCGCGCATGATCGAGGTGATCGCGGCCATCGCGGGCACGGGCCCCCAGCGCTGCTGCCAGAGTTCGTCGGCGCGGGAGATCGGATCGAAGGGGAGGCTGAGCGGCTTCGGCACAGCCCCGACCCTACCGGTCAGTCATATGCTGGTCAGCTTTGTCTCGCACTTCGGTCCGGCGGATCTCCCGGACCAGCAGCAGGGTGCAGAGCGTCCCGACCGCTCCGGCGCCCGCCACGGCGAGGCGCACCGGGACGAACTCCGCCACCAGTCCGGCCAGCGCCATCCCCACGCCCTGCACGGTCATCAGCCCCGCCGTCTGGAGGGTCATGGCCCGCCCGCGCAGTTCCTCGGGCAGCGCGTCGACGAACCACTGGTCGAGCCCGATGATGTACGACCCGCTGAAACCCACCAGGACCCCCAGGGCAACCGCCCAGGCCAGCGAGGGTGCGGCGGCGTACCCGACGAGCGGCAGCAGCCCGAGGGAGGCGGCCGGGAGCACCAGCCGGGAGCGGGCCCGCGCGGAGAGCCTGGACCCCACGTACAGCTCGGCGCCGATGTGCCCGACGGGCAGCGCGCACATGATCAGCCCGAGGCCGAGGGACCCGGCGCCGATGCGGTCCGTGTACGCGGCGGCCAGCGCCTCCGGGGCGACGACGAAGAAGGCGGGCACCCAGAACAGCAGCATCAGCGCCCGCAGCCGCCGGTCGCGGAGGACGAGCCGGGCGCCGTCGAGGGAGTCCCGCAGCAGCGAGGGGCCGCCCCGGGCGGACCGCAGGCGGGCGGGCCGCCGCGCGGTGCCGAACCGCAGCAGCAGCGCCGAGCAGAGGAACGTACCGGCGGTGATCGTGATCGCCCCGCGCGGGGCGACGAAGCCGAGGAGCACCCCGCCGGCGCCGAACCCGGCGAGGGTGGCGCTCTGCGAGACGATCCGCAGGAGGGAGCGCCCGAGGAGGTACAGCTCGCCCTCGCCCAGGATGTCGCCGAGCGTCGCCGTGCGGGTGCCCGCGAAGACCGGCGCGACGGCCGCGACCAGGCACCGCAGGGCGAGGAGCCCGGCAACGGGGGTGCCCGGCCACACCATCCCGGCGACGCACAGGGCGCAGAAGAGGTCGCAGACGACGAGCACCCGGCGGGCCGGGTACCGGTCGGCGACCCCGGAGAGGAGGGTGCCGCCGACGAGGTACGGGAGGAGGCCGAGGGCGAAGGTCAGGGCGGAGAGGAAGGGGGAGGAGGTGAGGTCGTAGACGAGGACGGTGAGGGAGATCTCGCTGACGACGACACCGAGGAGGGAGAGGAGGTGGGCGAGGAAGAGGGGACGGAATTCGGGCACGCGGAAGAGGGACGAGTAGCCAAGTTCCTTCTTGGTGGGAGGTGTTGAGGGGATGTCGGCCATGGCCGGAGCGTGGCAGGCCCCCCCGACCGGAGATACTCTTTCGCCTCACCCCGAATGTCCCCCACCCGAGCCCCCTCGGGCGGCGGGCCCGAACCCTCCCACCCGAGCCCCCTTGGGCGGCGGGGCCGCCCCCCGGGGGCGGAACGGGCGGGCAAGGGGGCGGCCCCCGGCGGAGCCGCACAACGCACCCCCGCCCCGCCCACATGCCGCACGCCGCACCCCACACGCCACCCCCCACCCCACCCAAAGGAGCTGAGCACGACGGCCTACCACTTCGACTTCCGCAGCCCCGACCTCACCCGCTGCCGCTTCGCCCTCTCCCCCCTGTGGGAGACCCAGGAGGCCGTCCGCACACTCAAGCGCCCCGCACGGCAGGGACGCCACCTGCCCTGGTTGCGACGCATCCGCGGCGAGGCGGAGCTGCTCGACCTCCGCCCGCTCTGGCTGCTGATGCCGGAGCGCGGTTACACGCCCACCTTCCTGGGCCGCCCCCCACTGGGCCCCGCCGCGTCCTTCGCCGCGGAGATCGCCGCGCTGCGCGCCACCTGCCCGACCGCCGCGCGCGTCGAGCTGGCCCGTGCCCTCGACTGCACGCCGGGCGCGGCCGGCTCCCCCGCCGGGCGGGCGATGCTCGACCGGCCCGCCGACGCCGTACGGGACCTGGCCGACCTGCTGGAAGCCGTCTGGCACCGGCTGGTCGAGCCGTACTGGCCGCGGCTGCGGGCGCTGCTGGAGGCCGACATCCTCTTCCACACGCGGCGGCTCGCCCAGGGCGGCCTGGAGGCCCTCTTCGCCGAGCTGCACCCCCGGCTGACCTGGGCTCCGCCCACGCTGACCCTCACCACCCGGGCAGGCTGGGAGGAGCGCAGGCCGCTGGACGGGCGGGGCCTGGTGCTGGTGCCCAGCGTGTTCTGCTGGCCGGACCTGGTGTCGGGGGTGGAGGCGCCCTGGCAGCCCGTCCTCGCCTATCCGGCCCGGGGCATCGGCGCCCTGTGGACCTCGGCGGCGGAGTCCGGCCGGGGCGTCCCCGAGTCCCTCGCCCGGCTGCTGGGCCGCAACCGGGCCGCGGTCCTGCATGCGCTGGACGACCCCGCCGCCACGTCCGCCCTCGCGGTGCGCCTGGGTCTGGCCGCTTCGTCCGTGTCGGGGCACCTGTCCGCGCTGCGCGACGCGGGCCTGCTGGTGTCGCGGCGCTACGGGCACCAGGTGCTGTACGAGCGGACGCCGCTCGGTATCGCCCTCGCCGCGGGTGCCGGGTCGTAACGCCGTACGAACTGGGCGTTATGTCACGATTGGGCGTCCGCTTTGCCCGCCCGAAGCTGCCCCGAGGGGGCTGGATGTCCGGCCGCAGGTCCTTCCGTACGCAGACGTCGATCCTGCTGGCGAGCGCTCTGCTCGGCGCCGCCGCATGCTCGTCCCCCGACTCCACCGACGCCACCGACTCCCCCGGCACCGGCGTCCGGTCCCCCGCCGGGCCGCCCGCCAACACCTCCGCCTTCTGGGTCGACCCCGACTCCAGTGCCGCACGGCAGGTCAAGGAGTGGACCGCCCAGGGGCGCACCGAGGACGCGGCCGAGATCCGGAAGATCTCGGAGCGGCCGGTCGCCAACTGGCCCGCCGGGGACGACCCGGTGCCGGACGTCCGCCGGGTCACCTCGGGCGCCGCGAAGGAGGGCCGGACCGCCGTCCTGGTCGCGTACAACATCCCGCACCGCGACTGCGGCCAGCACAGCGCGGGCGGGGCCGCCGACGCCGCCGCCTACCGGAACTGGCTCGACTCCTTCGCCACCGCCATCGGTAACGCGTCCGCCACCGTCGTGCTGGAGCCGGATGCCGTGCCGCACATCGTCGACGGCTGCACCCCCGCCGAGGCGCACGACGAGCGCAACACCCTGCTCACGGAGGCCGTCGAACGGCTGAAGCGGCAGCCGCGCACCAAGGTGTACCTGGACGCCGGGAACCCGGCCTGGATCGACGACCCGGGCAAGCTGGTGGACCCGCTGAAGCGGGCGGGCGTCGACCGGGCCGACGGGTTCTCGCTGAACGTCTCGAACTTCCAGCGCGACGACGCGGTCAAGGAGTACGGCGCCAGGCTGGCCGGCCTGCTGGGCGGCGCCCACTTCGTCGTGGACTCCAGCAGGAACGGCGCGGGCCCGCTGCCCGGCGCCCGCGACAAGGCCTGGTGCAACCCGTCCGGCCGGGCACTGGGCACCCCGCCCACCGACCGGACCGGCGACCCGCTGCTCGACGCGTACCTGTGGATCAAGCGCCCCGGCGACTCGGACGGCGAGTGCCGGGGCGGCCCCTCGGCGGGCACCTGGTGGCCGGACTACGCGCTGGGTCTGGCCCGCAAGTCCCGCTGATGGCGCGTCACTTGCCTTCCACCTGGATCCACTTCGCCTCGGACGGCACGCCGTCCTTGTCCGTGACGAAGAGCATGTACCAGCCGGCCGGGACCAGCGTGCGGTCGTCCGGCACGGTCACCGTGATGCCGTCCTTGTCCTTCTTCAGGCCCAGTTCGATCGAGCGCTGCTCGACGTCCGTGGTGTGGGTGACCGCGCTGGGGCGCATCAGCCGCGCCTTGACGATCCGGTCCGCGTCCTTGGTCCGGTACGTGGCCCTCTCGTCGTCGAAGGAGTCCGGGCCGTCCTGGAGGACCGGACGGTTGCCGCCCTTGTGCAGGTAGGGCGGGGTGAAGATCTCCACCCGCTGCTCGAAGGTGCCGAGCTTGGTGTTGTCCTCGTCGCCGTAGAGCGGGTCAGAGCCGAAGGTGGCGACCCGGCCGTCGGGCAGCAGCAGGGCCTCGGAGTGGTAGTTGCGGCCCACCGTCGGCTCGGCGGCGTCCTTGAAGGCGTTCGCCTTCGGGTCGTAGAACTGCGCCTTGAGGATGTCGCTGGCGCCCCGGCCCCGGTAGTCCCGGGAGCCGCCGCTGGTGAAGACGGAGTCGTCGGGCATCAGCACGCTGGAGAGGTAGCGGGTGCCCTGGGCGAGCTGCGGGCCGGTCCGGAAGGCGGGGTTGTCGGCCTTGAGGTCGGCGATGGCGGTGCGGGTGGTGGCCTTCTCGGACTCGCCCACGCCGCCGCCGCCGAGCACCATCACCTTCTGGTCCTGCGCGGGCGGCAGCAGCACGGAGGCGGAGGTCTCCAGCTGGTCCTTGTCGGTCAGGCCGCCGACCTTCGCGAACGTGTTGTCCTCCACGTTCCAGATGCCCGGCTCGCGGCCCTTCAGGGCGGGACCGTAGCCCGCGTTGGAACCGGAGTAGAAGAGCTTGCCGCCCTTGGTGAGGAAGAGGGCGGGATAGGTCGGGAAGTAGCGGAAGGGTCCCTTCCCCCACTTCTTGGTCTTCGGGTCGTAGATCTCGTTGTCGCCGGGGACCACGTCGCCGACGTCGTTGAGACCGGAGGCGGCCAGTACCCGGCCGTCGTCCAGGGTGGTCAGCGTCGGGTACCAGCGGGCGTCCTTCATCGGCTGGACCGGGACGTACTTCTCGGCCTTGGGATCGAACTCGTAGGCGGCCTTGATCCCCTGGAAGTCCTGCTTCTCGGTGGTGATCTTCTGGGCGAGGCCGTAGACGTTGTCGGCGTCCTCCTCGGAGAGCCCGACCACCTCGTACTGCGCTGCCTGGGTGGTCAGCGCGCCCGCGCCCTCCTTGACCGCCTCGACGAAGACCCGCGACTCGGCCGCCGTCACCTTGGTCTCCCAGGGCTTCATCTGCCCCGAGGCGAAGTAGCCGATCTTGAACTCGCGCTTCGCCCTGGGCACCGTGACGTCGAACTTCGACACGTACTCGACACCCGAGGGCGACCGGAAGCGGGTGCCCTTCTTGAGGGTGACGGCCTTGTCCGGCGACTCGTTCTTGACCCGCATGCCGCCGCCGGCCCGGGTGATCTTGTCGTCGAGCACCTCGTAGCGGGCGGTGCCGCCGGCCACCAGCAGCTGCCCGTCGGGCAGTTGGGCATGCCCGGCGCAGAAGAAGTCCTCCGGGGTGGGGATCTTCTTGAAGGTGTTCTTCCCCGGGTCCCACAGGACGGTGTCGAAGGTCCCCGAGTCGAACTTCTTCTGGTCGTTGCCGGAGCCCGCGATCAGCAGCACCTTGCCGGTGTGCAGCAGGGCCGCGTGGATGGCGTTGAGCTTGTACTCGCCGGGCACGTCCAGCACGTCCCAGGAGCCGAACTCGGCCTTGTAGTCCGGCTGGTCGATCTTGTACGCGTGGTACTTGTCCTGCGCGAAGTCCAGTGCGGCGGGCGCGTTGAGGCCGACGAGGAGGACGACCGCGCCGCCGCCGAGCAGCGCGTTCCTCATCTTCCTGGGCGGCCTGCCCGGCCGCGTCCGGCCGTTCGGCTGTTCCGGCGGGCCGGGCTTCGGCTGCTTCGGCCTGCTGGTCGGGCGGAACCCCATGTCACTTCCCTCCGGTGGTGGTGGCGCTCGCGGTGGCGGGGGCCTTGCGGACGGCGGTCTCCGGGCCCACGTCGACGTGGGAGCGGACGGGCTGCGCCGCCTGCGCGCCCGCGCCGCGCTCGGCGTACCTGCTCCAGATCCAGATCGTCACCGGGGCGAGCGTGATGATCAGGGCCAGTACGGCCCAGGTGCGCATCGCGGCGTGGGTGTGCCCGTAGTGCGCGGACGCCCACAGCGAGGCGATCAGCACCGCCGCCCAGAAGAAATGGATGCGGAAGGTCAGCAGCCGGTCGGGGCTGGCCTCGCCGCCCTTGGGGGTGACGACGAACCTGCCGCGCCGTCCGACCAGGGCCGCTCCCAGGGACTTGAGGTAGACCGGTGCGCAGATCGCGGACATCGCCATGCCGGCCAGTCCGCCGGAGCCCTCGGGCTCGTGCGGGGAGACGTTGTGGCGGCGGTTCCACAGGTAGAGGCAGATCTGGAGCGCGACGGCGTCGCTGTAGAGCATCAGCCAGACCGAGGTGGAGACCTGGGTGCCGGACGCCCCGAACCACAGGAACAGCACGCAGCTGAGGATGCCGAGCAGCCAGTTCACGGCCGTCATGGGGTAGTACACGAGCATCAGGCCGTAGTTGAGGAGCCGGCCCGGCGGCACCCGGAAGGGAGCCTTCCACAGCTGCTTGAACACCGTCTCGTACGTGCCCCTGGACCAGCGCATCTGCTGGGTGAAGAAGTCCGTCCAGGAGGCCGGGCCCTCGCCGACCGCGAGCACGTCGGGGGTGTAGACCGAGCGCCAGAAGCGGCTGGTGAGCGGGTTGCGCCTGCGGTGCAGTTCGAAACCGGTGGCCATGTCCTCGGTGATCGAGTCGTACAGGCCGCCGATCTGGGTCAGCGCGCTGATCCGCACGACGTTGTTGGTGCCGACGAACATCGGCGCCCGGTAGCGGTTCCCGGCCCGCTGGATGAGGGCGTGGAAGAGGTACTGCTGCGACTCGGCGGCCTTGGTGACGGCGGCGGTGTAGTTGCCGTAGACCTGCGGCCCGACGACGAAGGCGACGTCCGGGTCGCGGAAGTAACCGAGCATCCGCTCCAGGTAGTTGGGCAGCGGGATGTGGTCGGTGTCGACGGAGGCGAAGTAGTCGTAGGAGCCGCCGTGCATGGCCAGCCAGGCGTTGTAGTTGCCGTGCTTGGTCTTCGCGCGGTGCGGTCCCTTCTTCTGGTTCCAGTCGGCGATGCCCTTGCGGGTGAAGTGCCGTACGCCGAGTTCGGCGCAGAGCGCCTTGGCACCCTCGTCGTCGCCCTCGTCGAGCAGCCACACGTCCAGCGGGCCGTCGTGGCGCACCTTGACGGCGCCCTCCAGGGTGGCGCGGACCATCGCGAGGGGTTCCTTGCCCGGGACGTACGTCGTCAGGAACGCGACCCGCGTCCCCTTCTGGGCCGTCACCGGCACCGGGTCGCGGGCGACCAGCGTGGCGTGCGCGATCGACGCCACGTTGACCAGCATGAAGAACATGATGAAGGCGATGGCGCCGAGCATCACGTAGTCGGCGCGGACCAGCCAGGGGTCGGCGTTCTCCCGCTCGGTCCAGTGCGTGGGCCAGATCAGGTACGCGAGCAGCACCGCCGAGAGCACGGGTGCGAGCGCCATCAGCAGGACGGCTCGTATTCGGTGGGGCTCCTTCGAGAGCAGGCTCGTGTACTGGACCGTGTAGGGGCCGTTCCCCGGGTCCGTCAGCGGCCCCGCGAGGCGGCTGTGCTTCTCGTAGTCGTACCCCTCCGGCAACACACTGCCTCCCAGCGGATCCCGTGAGGCCCGTACCTCACGGGATCAACGAAAGGTCAGATACCGGGGCGTGTCGACTCGGACAGGGCCAAAGGGGAGCCCGGGGACGGCATAAGGGTTACGCCCCCTCCCGCGGAAAACAGAACCGCACGCTCCTGCCTCAGCCCCGCCGGGTCCCGCGCTCTCAGCCCCGCTGGGTCCTGCGGCGCAGCTGGTGGCGGACCGCGCGCTGCGCGACCGGACCGAGGTCCTCCAGTACGGCGACCAGCCCGGCCAGCTGCTCCAGCGCGCCGAACGCGGCGTCCGCGCCGAGCGCGTCCACGCCCTCGTACAGCTCCAGGCCGACGAAGGAGGCGGCCACGGCGCGGGCGAGCCCGGCCGGGTCGGTGAACTCGCCGACCGGGCTCTGCGCCAGCACCCGGCCGAGCACCTTCTCGATCTCCTCGATCCAGAGGTCGAGCCCGGCGGCGGTGGCCGGGGCCAGTGCCGGCTGGGTCTGCGCCCCGGCCAGCAGCTGGCCGAGGAAGGCGACGTGGCCGCGGGTCTTCTCCTCGGCGTGCAGCGTCCGGCCGAGGGCGAGCAGTTCGGCGAGGGTGGTGACCGCTTCGAGCCGGGGGCGGTACTCGTCGACGCGCTGCTGGGCGCCGTACCGGCAGGCGGCGGCGAGGAGTTCGTCGACCGAGCCGAAGTGGTAGAAGACCAGGGCCTGGTTGACCCCGGCGGCGGCTGCGACGGAACGGGCGGAGGTCTTCGCGATGCCCTGCTCGGTGAGCGTCGCCAACGCCCCGGCCAGCAGCTTCTCCTTGGTGTCAGCCGAACTCATGCGCGTGCTTCCTCTCTGATCGGCCGCAGCCCCGGGCGCGGTTCGAGGCCCCGGACGTCCCGGTACTCGGCCCGGAAGGAGCCTTCGTACCCGAACAGCGGGCCGAACCGTCTGTGGGTCACCCTGACACGGATCCGGAAGCGCCCGGACCGCTCGTCGAAGCTCTCGCGCACCTCGGCGTCGCCGCCGATCCACCGCGGCACCCGGACGTCGACGGGGCCCTCGCGGAAGCGGTGCTCGCCGGAGCGTACGACCAGTCCGCCCGCCGGGTCGGCGGAGAAGTACAGGTCGCTGGCGAGGTGCTGGTGGGTGCCGAGGTAGTCCAGGACGCAGTCGCGTGCGGGGCTGTGCACCATCGTGGCGTCGAAGCGGCGCGGCCCGTCGGGGAAGTCGAAGGTGCGCACGAAGGTGACGGTCTCGCGGCCGTACGCGTCGCGGTAGGGCACGTTCTCGATGACGAAGGGGATCCGGCGGCCCTCGCGCGGCAGCAGGATGTTGCGGGTCGCGCCGAGCGCGAGGAACGGGCGCACCCAGCGTCCGCCGTGCCAGATCTGCTCCATGACGCCCCGCCCGGTGCACGCCTCGCCGCTGCCGAGCCCGACGGAGAAGCGGCGCTGGAGCTGGGGGTGCAGCCGGCCGAAGACGTCGTCGCCCATCGCGGTGCGGAAGATCGACGGCCGGTCGGACGGGGTGGCGGCGGTCGGGCCGTGGGCGGTCATGCGCGCAGCTCCTTACGGGTGAGGTCGGTGAGCAGGGACGGGGTGCGTACGGAGGCGGGCGGGCGGCGCAGACAGCGCCGGGCGGCGGGGGTGCCGGGCAGCGGCGGCAGGAAGAGCGCCGCCGCGAGCAGCAGGGCGCCGACCAGGGGCGCACCGGCCGCGACCACCAGGGCGGGCACGACCGCGGGCAGTGCGGCGGCGACCAGGGGCGCGCTGCCCGCGAGGGCGACGGCGAGGGCGACGACGGCGGTACGGACCACCAGCTCGGCCAGCGCGTGCCCAAGGGTGCGCGCGGGCGTGCTGCCGCGCTCCAGCCACAGCCGCAGCCGGTCGAAGGACCAGGCGGTGGCCCAGCCCATCAGCGGGCGGAACAGGACGTGGTCGGCGAGGGCCCCCGCCCTGCCCCAGCGGGGCCGGTAGTCGTACCCGGTGAGGAACCGGACGCCTTCGCGGGTGGGCACGTACCGCCAGTAGCCGCTGCCCTCGGCGAGCAGCGAGAGCGGGTGCGCGGAGGAGAAGCGGAGGGCGGAGGTGCGGGTGCCGTCGGGCCGGTGCCGCTCCCCCGCGGCGATGCCGATGCCGGAGACGGTCAGCCAGGGCAGCACCCGGGTCGCGTACCGGAAGCGCTGCGGCTGCCCCTCGACGGGCGGGAGGTAGTCGATCTCGGTGAAGCGGAGGTCCCAGCGCCGGTGCTGGTCCGGCTCCTGGGTGCGTTCCCACAGGACGTCCTGGTCGGCGCGGATCAGCGCCTCGACGTACAGCTGCCTCATGTCCCTGCCCCCACTGATGCCTTCGGCCCCTCGCGGCTCCCGCAAGGTTTGAGCACTCGCTCAAAAGAACCGTACGACTTTTTGAGCGGTCGCTCAAGACTTCTTTGAGCACCCGCTCAAAACCGGGACGGCAAAAAACCCCTGGCCCGGGGGACCAGGGGTTTCGGCGACCTCGCACAGGGTTCGGTCAGCGGACTTCGCGCATGGGTTCAGGCGGACAGATGGCGCTCCACCGTCGCGACCTTGGAGGTCAGACCGTCGCTGACACCGGGACGGATGTCGGCCTTCATGACGACGGAGACGCGCGGCGCCCGCGCCTCGACCGCGGCGACAGCACGCTTCACCACGTCCATCACTTCGTCCCACTCACCCTCGACGGAGGTGAACATCGCGTCGGTGCGGTTCGGCAGGCCCGACTCGCGGACCACGCGCACGGCGTCGGCGACGTACTCCCCGACGTCCTCACCCACGCCCAGCGGCGTCACGGAGAAGGCGACGATCATGCGACGGCCCCGCTCTCCTTGCGCGCGCGGGCGGCGATCACGCCGTCCTGCTCCTCGCGCTTGAGCTTCTTGTCGCCGTACAGACCGCCGAACGGCACCACCGCGAGCGCCACGAAGAACGCCACCCGCCCCAGCGACCACTTCGCCTTGACCCACACGTCGGCGAGCATCACCAGGTACAGCAGGAACAGCACCGCATGCAGGATGCCCAGCGGCATCACCAGGTTGATGTCGGAGATGCGGCTGAGCAGCGAGCCGAAGATCAGCAGCAGCGGGAAGGAGATCGCCTCCGGGATGGAGACGAGGCGGAGCCGGTGAATGGCAGCGGCGGTCTTGATGTCCACGGGGAGGCACCTTCGGGTCTGCGGATCTGCGGGGTCCGCGGGTCTGTGGGTCGGGAGGCCGGTGGGGCTCCCGCGCCTGCGCGGGCACGGGAGAACGGCTGATCTTGTGAACGCGCGCACAAGCTCCGCCCATTGTGGCATCCGGCTTTACCAGCACTTGGCTCAGGGTCCTCTCAGGGGCGCGCTCCACCGGAAGGCCCTGGTCGCCACGGCACGCGCCCGATACCTTCGACCACGTGGCTCAGTTCCGACTCCAAGGCAGCAAGGTGCTCGCCGTCGACATGTCCGGGGACGCCGTGAAGGCGAAAAACGGCTCCATGGTGGCGTACGACGGCCAGATCGCCTTCAAGAAGATGACCGGCGGCGGCGAGGGCGTGCGCGGCATGGTGACCCGCCGCCTCACCGGCGAACAGATGACGGTGATGGAGGCGAAGGGGCACGGCACGTGCTACTTCGCCGACCGCGCCAGCGAGATCAATCTGGTGAACCTCACCGGCGACAAGCTCTACGTCGAGTCCAGCAACCTGCTGTGCACCGACGCGGGCCTGCGCACCGGAACGACCTTCACCGGGCTGCGCGGCGGGGCGACCGGCAACGGCCTGTTCACCACGACCGTCGAGGGCACCGGCCAGGCGGCCATCCTCTCCGACGGCCAGGCGGTGGTGCTGCGGGTCAGCGCCCAGTACCCGCTGATGGTCGACCCCGGCGCGTACATCGCGCACACCGGCAAGCTCCGCCAGTCCTTCCAGTCCGGGGTGAACTTCCGCACCTTCATCGGCGAGGGCTCCGGCGAGGCCTTCCAGATCCGCTTCGAGGGCGAGGGCCTGGTGTACGTCCAGCCCAGCGAGCGCAACACCATCGGGGGCGACGTCTGATGCCGTTCCGCGAGATCAATTCCAGGATGGTCGAGGCGCAGGTGGCGCCCGGCCAGAAGATGTACAGCCAGCGCGGCGCGATGCTCGCCTACAAGGGCGAGGTCTCCTTCACCCCGAGCATCACCGGCGGCCAGGGCGGCGTCATGTCGATGATCGGCCGCCGGGTGGCGAACGAGCAGACCCCGCTGATGACCGTCGAGGGCAGCGGCACGGTGATGTTCGGCCACGGCGGCCACCACATCCAGGTGATCAACCTGGCCGGCGACACCCTGTACGTGGAGGCCGACCGGCTGCTCGCCTTCGACGGCACCCTCACCCAGGGCACCATGTTCATGGGCTCGCAGGGCGGTGTGATGGGCATGGTGCGCGGCCAGGTCAGCGGCCAGGGCCTGTTCACCACGACCCTCAAGGGCCACGGCGCGGTCGCGGTGATGGCGCACGGCGGCGTGATCGAGCTGCCGATCACCCCGCAGCGCCCGGTGCACGTCGACCCGCAGGCGTACGTCGCCCACCACGGGGACGTGCGCAACAAGCTGTCGACCGCGCTCGGCTGGCGCGACATGGTGGGCCGCGGCTCCGGCGAGGCCTTCCAGCTGGAGCTGTCGGGCAACGGCGCGGTGTACGTACAGGCCTCGGAGGAGAAGCTGTGACCGTCCCCATGGCCGGTGGCCCCGCGGTGCTGGACCCGCACACGCTGCCGAGCGACGACAACGTCAATCCGTACACCTTCTGCGTGGAGCTCAAGGGGAGCCAGTGGTTCCTGCAGAAGGGCAAGATGATCGCCTACTACGGGCAGATCGATTTCAACGGCATCGGTCACGGCCGCTTCGAGCGGCTGCTGCGCACCAGCTTCCACTCGCCGCTGCACGCCAGTGACTGGGTGGTCGCCGAGGGCAGCGGCAAGATGCTGCTCGCCGACCGCGCCTTCGACGTGAACTCCTTCGACCTGGAGGAGGGCAATCTGACCATCCGGGCCGGGAACCTGCTCGCCTACCAGCCGTCGCTGGCCCTGAAGCAGTCGATCGTGCCGGGCTTCCTCACCCTGATCGGCACGGGCAAGTTCGTCGCGGCCTCCAACGGCCCGGTGGTCTTCATGGAGCCGCCGATCCGCGTCGACCCGCAGGCCCTGGTCGGCTGGGCCGACTGCCCCTCCCCCTGCCACCACTACGACCACGGCTACATGACCGGCGTGATGGGCGGCCTGCGCGCGATGACCGGCATCGGCGGGGCCTCCGGCGAGGAGCACCAGTTCGAGTTCGTCGGGGCGGGCACGGTCCTGCTCCAGTCGACCGAGCAGCTGATGGCCGAGCAGACGGTGGGCGCGGTCGGGACCGGGGCGGGCGGCCAGAACGCCGGGGTGCCGGGCGGCGGACAGACCGGACAGAGCGGTTCCACTCCGCGCCTTCCCGGCCAACTCGGGGACCTGCAACGGCGCTTCGGACTGTAACGGGTATCCTGCGGAGTGTGACGCGCGGGCCCCGTGGTGCCCGGCGTCACACTCACGGAGAAGGTAAATTTTTGTCCAGCATTCAACTTCTTAGGTAGAATGCGGGTATGCCTCCCTTGGACAGCGAAACGGCCGCCCCCCGCTGGCTCAGCGATGCCGAGCAGTGCGCCTGGCGCACCTATCTGGAATCCAGCAAACTGCTGATGCACCAGCTGGAGAAGGATCTCCAGCCGTTCGGCCTGACCAACAACGACTACGAGATCCTGGTCAACCTCTCCGAGTCCGACGACAAGCGGCTGCGGATGAGCGATCTCGCGACGGCCACCCTCCAGTCGAAGAGCCGCCTCTCCCACCAGATCACCCGCATGGAGAACGCGGGCCTGGTCCGCCGGGAGAACTGCGAGTCCGACCGGCGCGGCCTGTACGCCGTCCTCACCGAGGAGGGCGACAAGGTCATGCAGCAGGTCGCCCCGCACCACGTGGCCTCCGTCCGCCGCCACTTCGTGGACACCATGTCGACGGAGCAGCTGCTCCAGCTGCGCGCCTCGCTGACCCCGATGACCCAGGAGCTGCGCGGCAAGCGCGGCCGGCTCTGACCCCGGCGCCGGACGCCGTCCGGCCCCCGCGCCGGTCGCCCCGGCCTCGGGCCGGCGCGCTCACGCCCGCGGCAGTACGAGCGTGAAGAGCGCTCCTCCGCCCGGCGCCCGCCCCACCGCGAGCGAGCCGCCGTGCCGCTGCGCGACGTCCCGGGCGATGGCGAGGCCCAGTCCGGCCCCGCCGTCGTCCCGGCTGCGCGCGTCGTCGAGCCGTACGAACCGCTCGAAGATCCGCTCCCGCTCGGCCTCCGGGACCCCGGCCCCGTCGTCGGCGACCTCCAGGCTCACCCGGCCGTCCGCGCCGCGCAGCGTCACCGCGACCGAACTCTCCGCGTGGCGCTGCGCGTTGTCGAGCAGATTGCCGAGCACCCGCGCCAGCTGACCGCGCGATCCGGTCACCTCGATCCCCTCGCCCACGTCGGCCACGACCGGGTGCCGGTCGTGCCCGGCGCGCTGCGCGACCTGCGACCGTACGAGCGCGGAGAGGTCGACCCGGGCCGCCCCCGGCCGCTCCCCCGCGTCCAGCCGGGCGAGCAGCAGCAGGTCCGCCGCCAGGTCCTGGAGCCGTACGGTGTCCTCGACCGCCCCGTCCAGGTCGAGCAGCTCCGGGTGCGCACAGGCCACTTCGAGCTGGGTGCGCAGCGAGGCGATGGGGCTGCGCAGCTCGTGCGAGGCGTCGGCGACGAAGCGGCGCTGGCGCTCGACGGAGGACTCCAGGGCGGCCAGGGTCTCGTTGGTGGTCACCGCGAGCCGGTCCACCTCGTCGCGGGTGCCCGGCACCGGGACCCGCCGGGACAGGTCTTCGGAGGCGGTGATGGCCGCCATCTCCCGCCGGATCCCCTCCACGGGCCGCAGCGCCCGCCGGGTGACCAGCCAGGTCACCCCGGCCACGACCACCAGCAGCACCGGCAGCCC
This sequence comes from Streptomyces sp. NPDC004111, assembly GCF_042874215.1. Lineage (NCBI taxonomy): Bacteria > Bacillati > Actinomycetota > Actinomycetes > Kitasatosporales > Streptomycetaceae > Streptomyces > Streptomyces sp. NPDC004111. Next base: position 184,982 of record NZ_JBIAMU010000014.1, on the reverse strand, counting down.
CACCAGCATCGCGGACCTGACGGTGCCGACCGCGTCCTGCTCGGCGGCGAGCGGGGCGCCCGCGTAGACGGTGACGGTGGCACCGGCGCTCGTCGTGGCCTCGACGGCGGCGAACCGGTAGTCGGCGCCGTCCCCGTCGACGGTGGCAGCGCCGGAGGTGAACCGGGGCTCGTCACGGGAGACCTCGCCGCGGCCGGGGTCCCGGCGCTCGTCCGCGTCGTCGTCGCCGTCGCCGTCCGCCGGGGGTGCCCCGGGGGCGTCCGGCCTGGTCCGGTCGCTGCCCGCGCCCGAGATCGCCTCCAGCTTCTCGCTGACGGCCACCAGCCGCCCGTCCTCGGTGACGACCTGGACCGGGTTGTCCTCCTTGTCCGGCAGTTCCAGCCTGTCGAACGGCACGTCCAGCGCCACCTGCGAGGCGACCTCCTGCGCCGCCACCTCGGCCTGGAGGTCGGTCTGGTCGGTGAGCTTGGCGACCAGCACCAGCAGCACCGCGAGCCCGGCCCCGATCAGCGCGACCGCGACGACCGCGGTGGCGCCGAGCGCCGCCCTGGCCCGTACCGAACGCATCACGCCCCCGCCCCGCCGTCCACCGCGACCAGCCGGTACCCGGCGCCGCGCACGGTCTGGATGCGGGCGGCGCCGAGCTTGCGGCGCAGGGTGGAGATGTAGACCTCGACGATGTTGGGGTCGCCGTCGTAGGCGAAGTCCCAGACGTGCTCCAGCATCTCGGCCTTGCTGACGACGGCCCCGGGGCGCAGCGCGAGCTGCTCCAGCACCGCGAACTCCTTGGCCGTGAGGGTGACTTCCACTCCGTCGCGGTGCACCCGCCGGGTCGCCGTGTCGAGGCTGAGGGCGCCGACGGTGAGCAGCAGGGAGGACGATCCGGCGCTGCCCCGGCGGCGCAGCAGGGCGCGGACGCGGGCGAGCAGGACGACGTAGGAGAAGGGCTTGGTGAGGTAGTCGTCGGCCCCGGTGTCGAGCCCCTCGGCCTCGTCGTACTCGCCGTCCTTGGCGGTGAGCATCAGGATCGGCACGTCGTTCCCGGCGGCGCGCAGGGTGGCGCAGACCCGGTAGCCGTTCATGCCGGGCAGCATGATGTCGAGGACGACCAGGTCGTAGGGCCGCTCGCTCGCCAGGTACAGCCCCTCGCTCCCGTCGTGCACGACGTCCACGGCGAAGCCCTCGGCGGTCAGCCCCTTGGCCAGGGACACCGCGAGCCGCTTCTCGTCCTCCACGATCAACAGGCGCATGGGGACCAGGGTCGCAGGCGGAAGCTGAAGGACGCTTCAGGCGGCTTCAGGTGGCGTTCAGCCTCACCGGTCCAGATTGGTGGGGCAAGCGAGCGAAACCCGTACGACGGAGGAATCCCATGCTGAAGCGCAAGTACGTCATCGCCGCCGCGGCCGTGGTGGTGCTGGCCGGGGCGGGCACGGCGACGGCACTGACCGTGTCCGGCGACGACGGCCCGGCGGCCACGACGTCCGCCGGGGCCGCGGGAGCCGCGGGAGCCGCCGGGCACGCGAACGGCAACGCGGCGAAGGCCGTCGCCACCGCCGTCTCCGCCGTCCCCGGCACGGTGACCGGCGTGGACCTGGAGGACGACGGCCGGGAGTGGGACGTCGACGTGTTCGGCAAGGACCACAAGTGGCACGACGTGACGGTGGACGCGGCCGGCACCAGGGCGGTCGGCGACCGCCTCGACGACGACAACGAGGGCCGCGACAGGAACGCCCCGCGCGGCGCCCCGGTCACCGTCCGGCAGGCCATGGACGCCGCGCTGAAGGCGGTTCCCGGCCGGGTGACCGAGGTGGACCTGGAGCGCGGCCACTGGGAGGTCGAGGTGCGCGGCGCCGACGGCCGGCACAGCGATGTGAACGTGGACGCGCGCACCGGCGGGGCGAAGGTGGTCAAGGATCAGGACTCCGACGACGACCGGGCCGCCGGGACGTCCGGGTCCGCCGGGGACGACGGCCGGGGCACGGCCGGCACGGACCCGTCGTCCGCCTCGGACACCGACGCGGACGACTGACCCCCCTGCGCGGCACCCCGCTCACCCTGCCCCTGTCTCCCCTCGCTCCTCCTGCTCCCCTTGCTCCCCTGGCTCCGCGCGAGGAGCCCCACTGCCGCCGAGCAGAGCACGGGGACGGCGACGAGTACGAAGCACAGGGGCAGCGGCAGTCGTCCCACCAGCAGCCCGACGGCCGCCGTCCCGATCGAACTCCCGCCGTTCATACCGGCGTTGACCCAGGCGCCGGCCCGGGTGCGGGAGCCCGCACCGGCGGCCTCGTCGGCGATCAGATAGGCCCCGGTGATCACCGGGGCGATGAACAGCCCGGTGACGACGGCCGCCGCGACCAGGACGGGCACCCCCGGGGAGAGCCCGGCGGCGCTCAGGGCGAGCCCGAGCGCGAGGCCGGTGAACGCGAGCCGCGGCCGGGCCCGCGAGCGCCAGTTGACGGCCCCGTTGGCGAGGCCGCCGACGGCACTGCCGACGGAGAGCCCGGCAAGCACCCAGGCGACGGCCTCGGGCCTGCCACGGCCCTCGGTGAAGGCCACGCTCAGCAGTTCGGCGCCGCCGAGCACGATGCCGGCCCCGAAGGCCACGGCGACCGGCAGGGCGAGCCCGGGAATCCGCCCGCGCCCTTTCGTGGCGCCGCCCGCGCCGGAGGTGTCGCGGTCGGTGTACGCGGCGACCGGCGAGGCCACCATCGCGGCGGGCCCGACCAGGACGAGCCCCGCCGCGAGCAGCAGCCCCGCCGGGGGCGAGGCGGCCACCACCAGAGCGCCGACGATCAACGGGCCGGCCATGAAGAGGAGTTCCTCGGCGACCCCGTCCAGGCTGTAGGCCCGTTGGAGCATCGCCCGGTCGGGCATCAGCCGCGACCAGAGCATCCGCATGGTCGGCCCGAGCGGCGGACAGCAGCACCCGGTGGCGGCGGCGGTCACCCCGATGAGCAGGGCCGGGGTGCCGGGCGTCCAGCAGACGAGGGCGAGCACGCAGAGCAGGAGGGCGTAGACGGCCGAGATCGGCACGAGCGCGCGCCGCGGACCGAACCGGTCGACGAGCGCGGCCCGCGCGGGCGAGAGCAGCACGCTGCAGGCGCCGAAGACGGCGGAGACGGCACCGGAGACGGCGTAGGACCCGGTGGCGCCCTTGACGGACAGGACGAGCGAGAGCGGCAGCACCCCGTAGGAGAGCCGCCCGAGCAGGGCGGCGGCGAAGGTGCGGGAGGCTTGCGGGGTACGGAGGACAGCGGCGTAGGAAGCCTTGTCGGACATGAATGTTCCTCGGGCTGGAGCGGGCACACCGAACGACCACGTCGGCCGCGCACAGCGGCGGACGGGAATCAGATTTCGGAGCGGCTCCTATACCCGGACGAGAAACACAGCCAGCAACCTACAGGCCCCCCGGGGCCCGGGGAACCCACCGGGGCGCGGGAGCACCGCCGGAGCGCGGGCAGGTGCCCGCGCTGCCGTGGCTCCCCCTCGTTCACCCCTCCGTGACGCCCGCGACCAGTTCGTCCGCCGCCGCGTAGGGGTCCAGTTCTCCCGCCACGATGCGTTCGGCCAGGGCGCCCAGTCTCCGGTCGCCGCGCAGGTCACCGATCCGCTCCCGCAGCGCGGTGACCGCGATCGTCTCCACCTCGTGCGCGGCGCGGGCGGCGCGCCGCTCCGCGAGCACGCCGCGCTCCTCCATCCAGGCGCGGTGCTTCTCCAGCGCCTCGACGACCTCCTCGACGCCCTCGCCGCGCGCGGCGACCGTCTTGACGATCGGCGGGCGCCAGTCGCCGGGGCCCCGGGACTCGCCGAGGCCGAGCATGTGGTTCAGCTCGCGGACCGTCGCGTCGGCGCCGTCGCGGTCCGCCTTGTTCACGACGTACACGTCGCCGATCTCCAGGATTCCGGCCTTGGCCGCCTGGATGCCGTCGCCCATCCCGGGGGCGAGCAGCACCATCGACGTGTCGGCCTGGGCGGCGATCTCCACCTCGGACTGGCCGACGCCGACCGTCTCGACCAGGATCACGTCGAAGCCCGAGGCGTCCAGGACGCGGATCGCCTGCGGGGCGGCCCAGGCGAGGCCGCCCAGGTGGCCCCGGGTGGCCATGGAGCGGATGTAGACGCCGGGGTCCGAGGCGTGGTCGGCCATCCGGATCCGGTCCCCGAGCAGCGCTCCGCCGGAGAAGGGGGAGGACGGGTCGACGGCCAGGACGGCGACCCGCTTGCCCGCCCGCCGGTAGGTGGCGACCAGCGCCGACGTCGAGGTCGACTTGCCGACGCCCGGGGAGCCGGTCAGCCCGACCACGTACGCGTTGCCCGCCAGCGGCGCCAGTGCCGCCATCACCTCGCGGAGCTGCGGGGACGCCCCCTCGACCAGCGAGATCAGCCGGGCCACGGCCCGGGGCCGGCCCTCCCGGGCCTGCTCGACCAGCGTGGGGACGTCCTGCATCAGTTGGCTCCGCTCCGTCGACGCGCGGGGGTCCCGCGCGTACGTTCCGCAGGTGCGTGCGCACACCGCGCACGCACCACCTCCCCCGTCCTGCGGGCAATTACTTCCCGGGCACCCGCACGATGAGCGCGTCGCCCTGGCCGCCGCCACCGCACAGGGCCGCCGCGCCGACACCGCCGCCGCGCCGCTTCAGCTCCAGGGCGAGGTGCAGGACGAGGCGGGCGCCGGACATGCCGATGGGGTGGCCGAGGGCGATGGCGCCGCCGTTCACGTTCACCTTTTCCGGGGAGACGCCCAGGTCCTTCATTGACTGGACGGCGACGGCGGCGAAGGCCTCGTTGATCTCGATCAGGTCGAGGTCCTCGACGCCCAGGCCCTCCTTCTTCAGCGCGTGCGCGATGGCGTTGGAGGGCTGCGACTGGAGCGAGTTGTCCGGGCCCGCCACGTTGCCGTGCGCGCCGATCTCGGCGATCCACTCCAGGCCGAGCTCCTCCGCCTTCGCCCGGCTCATGACGACCACGGCGGCGGCGCCGTCGGAGATCTGCGAGGCCGTGCCCGCGGTGATCGTGCCGTCCTTGGTGAAGGCGGGACGCAGCTTGCCGAGCGTCTCGACGGTGGTCTCCGGGCGGACGCCCTCGTCCTGGGAGACCAGTACCGGGTCGCCCTTGCGCTGCGGGACCTCGACGGGGGTGATCTCCGCCGCGAAGAGGCCGTTCTTCTGCGCGGCGGCGGCCCGCTGGTGGGACTGGGCGGCGAAGGCGTCCTGGGGGCCGCGCTCCAGGCCGAGGCGGCCGTTGTGCCGCTCGGTCGACTCGCCCATGGGGATGTTATCGAAGGAGTCGGTGAGACCGTCGTACGCCATGGCGTCGAGCATCTCGATGGCGCCGTACTTGTGGCCCTCGCGGGACTTGGGCAGCAGGTGCGGGGCGTTGGTCATGGACTCCTGGCCGCCCGCGACCACGATGTCGAACTCGCCCGCGCGGATCAGCTGGTCGGCCAGCGCGATGGAGTCCAGGCCGGAGAGGCAGACCTTGTTCACGGTGAGTGCCGGGACGTTCATCGGGATGCCGGCCTTGACGGCGGCCTGGCGGGCGGGGATCTGGCCCGCGCCCGCGGTGAGCACCTGGCCCATGATCACGTACTGGACCTGGTCGCCGCCGATGCCCGCACGCTCGACGGCCGCCTTGATCGCGAAGCCGCCGAGGTCGGCTCCGGAGAAGGACTTGAGGGATCCCAGCAGACGGCCCATGGGAGTACGGGCGCCCGCCACGATGACGGAGGTGTTGGGAGTCGTTCCGGGAGTTCCAGGCATGAGGCTCGGCCCCTTGGGAGGTTGTGAGTGAACGAGGGTTTACTTGAATGTACTGACGCGGTCCGCGCCCGTCATCGGCCATCGAGTGTGATCGCGCGCACGTTGCGTAACCACCGTCAACCGCGCTGCACTGGACGCATGCTGACGCGAATCGACCACATCGGAATCGCCTGCCACGACCTCGACCGGACGGTCGAGTTCTACCGGGCCACCTACGGCTTCGAAGTCTTCCACTCCGAGGTCAACGAGGAGCAGGGCGTCCGGGAGGCCATGATCAGGATCAACGGCACCTCGGACGGCGGCGCCTCCTACCTCCAGCTCCTGGAGCCCACCCGCCCGGACTCGGCGGTGGGCAAGTGGCTGGCGAAGAACGGCGAGGGCGTGCACCACATCGCCTTCGGCACCGAGGACGTGGACGGGGACGCGGACGACATCCGCGGCAAGGGGGTTCGCGTCCTGTACGACGAGCCCCGCACCGGCTCGATGGGCTCCCGGATCACCTTCCTGCACCCCAAGGACTGCCACGGCGTACTGACCGAACTCGTCACCGCCGCCCCGCCCGCCCCCGGTACCCCCGACGAGCACTGAGCGCAACCGGGACCGGAGTACTGAGGAGGACCGCTGACCCCCGCCCGACCCGGCCGGTAGAGTGGGCCGTTCCGGGCCGGGGCCGGGATCAGGGCCTGCGACTTGTGGCCCGCTGTTGATCTGACACCATTCCCCGGAGGCCCGCCCGCTGACAGGGTGGGACCGTACGGCAGGTGGGTTCACGAGGTGGCGGCGCGACGGCGTCACGGAGTGACTCACCACAAACAGAGTCACGACAGACAGTTGCGACCAGGGGACGGATGGGACCGCGCAGTGCGGGGCTACGAACGCCAGGAGAGCCCTCAGCGGGCTGAGTCCGACCATCTCTCGCGGTTCGAGGCCGAGATGGACCGGCTGAAGACCGAGCGGGAGAAGGCGGTCCAGCATGCCGAGGACCTCGGCTACCAGGTCGAGGTGCTGCGCGCCAAGCTGCACGAGGCGCGCCGCAACCTCGCGTCCCGGCCTGCCTACGACGCGGCGGACATCGGCTACCAGGCCGAGCAGTTGCTCCGCAACGCGCAGGTGCAGGCGGACCAACTGCGCACCGACGCCGAGCGGGAGCTGCGCGACGCCCGCGCGCAGACCCAGCGCATCCTCCAGGAGCACGCCGAGCACCAGGCGCGGCTGCAGGCGGAGTTGCACCAGGAGGCGGTGACCCGCCGCCAGCGCCTGGACCAGGAGCTGGCCGAGCGCCGGCAGACCGTCGAGTCGCACGTCAACGAGAACGTGGCGTGGGCCGAGCAGCTGCGCGCCCGGACCGAGGCGCAGGCCCGCCGGCTCATGGAGGAGTCCCGCGCCGAGGCCGAGCAGGCCCTGACCGCCGCCCGCGCCGAGGCGACCCGGGTCGCCGAGGAGGCCCGGCAGCGGCTGAGCGCCGACGCGGAGTCCGCCCGCACCGAGGCCGAGGCGACGCTGCTGCGGGCCCGCAAGGACGCCGAGCGGCTGCTGACCGCCGCGTCCACGCAGGCGCAGGAGGCCACCGCGCACGCCGAGCAGCTGCGCACCTCCACCACCACCGAGTCCGACCAGGCCCGCAAGCAGGCCGCCGAGCTGGGCCGGGCCGCCGAGACGCGGATGCAGGAGGCCGAGACGGCGCTGCGCGAGGCCCGGCTGGAGGCGGAGAAGGTCCTCTCCGAGGCGAAGGACGCCGCCGCCAAGCAGCTGGCCGGCGCCGAGTCGGTCAACGAGCAGCGCACCCGTACCGCCAAGTCGGAGATCGCCCGGCTGGTCGGCGAGGCCACCAAGGACTCCGAGGCACTGAAGGCGGAGGCCGAGCAGGCCCTCGCGGACGCCCGCGCGGAGGCCGAGCGGCTGGTGACCGAGGCCGCCGACAAGGCCCGCACCGTCGCCGCCGAGGACTCCGCCGCCCAGCTCGCGAAGGCCGCCAGGACGGCCGAGGAGGTCCTCACCAAGGCGTCGGAGAACGCCCAGGAGACCACCCGCAAGGCCGCCGAGGAGGCGGAGCGGATCCGTCGCGAGGCGGAGGCCGAGGCGGAGCGGCTGCGCGGCGACGCCGCCGAGCAGGCCGACGAGCTCAAGGGCGCCGCCAAGGACGACACCAAGGAGTACCGGGCCAAGACGGTCGAGCTCCAGGAGGAGGCCCGCCGGCTGCGCGGCGAGGCCGAGCAGCTGCGTGCCGAGGCCGTCGCCGAGGGCGAGCGGATCCGGGGCGAGGCCCGCCGGGAGGCCGTCCAGCAGATCGAGGAGGCGGCCCGTACCGCCGAGGAGCTGCTGACCAAGGCCCGTACGGACGCCGAGGAGCTGCGGGCGACCGCGGGCGCCGACGGCGAGCGGGTCAGGTCCGAGGCCACCGAGCGGGCGAACGCCCTGCGCAAGCAGGCCGAGGAACTGCTGGAGCGCACCCGCGCCGAGGCCGAGGAGCTGCGCACCGAGGCCGAGGAGCACGCCGGGCTCGCGAAGGCGGAGGCCGAGGAGTCGGTGCGGTCGCTGCGCGAGGAGGCCGACCGGGCCATCGAGGCGCGCCGCACCGAGGCCACCGAGGAGCTGGAGCGGCTGCGCGCCGAGGCCGAGCAGCGGGTGACCGCCTCCGAGGAGGCGCTGATCGGCGCCCGCGCGGAGGCCGAGGGTATCCGCCGGGAGGCCGGCGAGGAGAGCGACCGGCTGCGCGCGGAGGCCGCCGAGCGGGTCCGTACCCTCCAGGCGCAGGCCGAGGAGGAGGCGGAGCGGCTGCGCACCGAGGCCGCCGCCGACGCCTCGCAGTCCCGTGCCGAGGGCGAGAACGCGGCCGTGCGGCTGCGCACCGAGGCCGCCGCGGAGGCGGAGCGGCTGAAGGCGGAGGCGCAGGAGAGCGCGGACCGGGTGCGCGCGGAGGCCGCCGCCGCGGCGGAGCGGGTGTCCGGCGAGGCCGCCGAGGCGCTGGCCGCCGCGCAGGAGGAGGCCGTACGGCGCCGCCGGGAGGCCGCGGAGACCCTGGAGGGGGCCCGCACCGAGGCCGAGCGCGAGCGCACCCAGGCCCGCGAGCAGAGCGAGGAGCTGCTGGCCTCCGCCCGCAAGCGGGTCGAGGAGGCGCAGACCGAGGCGCAGCGTCTGGTGGAGGACGCCGAGCGGCGGGCCTCCGAGCTGGTGTCGGCCGCCGAGCAGACCGCCCAGCAGGTGCGGGACGCGGTGGCCGGGCTCCAGGAGCAGGCCGAGGAGGAGATCGCCGGACTGCGCAGTGCCGCCGAGCACGCGGCGGAGCGCACCACGACGGAGGCGCAGGAGGAGGCGGACCGGGTCCGCTCCGACGCGCACGCCGAGCGGGAGCGGGCCGGCGAGGACGCGAGCCGGGTCCGCGCCAGGTCCCAGGAGGAGTCCGAGGCGGCCAAGGCGCTCGCCGAGCGCACCGTGGGCGACGCCATCGCCGAGGCGGAGCGGCTCAGGTCGGACGCGCAGGAGCGCGCCCAGCAGCTGCGTACCGAGGCGTCGGACGCGCTCGCGGCGGCCGAGGAGGCGGCGTCGAAGTCCCGGGCGGAGGCCCGCGAGGACGCCAACCGCATCCGCAACGACGCCGCCGCCCAGGCCGACCTGCTGATCGGTGAGGCCCGTACGGAGGCCGAGCGGGTCCGGGAGGAGGCCGCCGAGGCGCGTACGGCCGCCGACCAGGAGGTGGCGCGGCAGCTCGCCGAGGCGACCGGGGAGGCCGAGCGGATCACCGCGCAGGCCGCCGCCACGCTCAGCTCGGCGGAGCAGGACTCCGAGCGGCTGCGCGGCGAGGCCCAGCAGGTGCGCGACGAGGGCGAGGCGGAGGCCGAGCGGCTGCGGGCGGCGGCCCGTGCCGACGGCGAGCAGGTGCTCGACGAGGCCCGCAAGGCCGCCGACAAGCGGCGCACGGACGCCGCCGAGCAGGCCGACACCCTGATCACGGAGGCCGTGGGCGAGGCGGACAAGCTGGTCGCCGAGGCGACCACGCAGGCCGACCGGCTGGTCTCGGAGGCCACCGGCGAGGCCGAGCGGCTGCGCGCGGAGGCGGCGGACACGGTGGGCTCGGCCCAGCAGGCCGCCGAGCGGATCCGGACCGAGGCTGCCAAGCACCGCGAGGACTCGGACTCGGCCGCGGAGCAGCTGCTGGGCGAGGCGCGCGCGGAGGCGGACCGGCTGCGGGACGAGGCGCGCGAGGCGGCGTCGAAGCGCCGCGCGGACGCCGCCGAGCAGGCCGACACGCTGGTCGCGAAGGCCCAGGAGGAGGCGCTGCGGGCGGCCACCCAGGCCGAGGAGCAGGCGGACACGATGGTCGGCGCGGCCCGCAAGGAGGCCGAGCGGCTGGTCTCGGAGTCCAAGGTCGAGGGCAACTCCCTGGTGGAGCGGGCCCGTACGGACGCGGACGAGCTGCTGGTCGGCGCCCGCCGGGACGCCACCGCCATAAGGGAGCGGGCGGAGGAGCTGCGGGCCCGCCTGGAGGGCGAGATCGAGGAGCTGCACGAGCGGGCGCGGCGCGAGACCGCCGAGCAGATGAAGACCACCGGCGAGCGCGTCGACAAGCTGATGAAGGCGGCCACCGAGCAGCAGGCGGAGGCCGAGGCGAAAGCCAAGTCGATGGTGTCGGAGGCGAGTTCGGAGGCCGGAAAGGTCCGTATCGCCGCGGTCAAGAAGGCCGAGCAGCTGCTCAAGGAGGCCGAGCAGAAGAAGGCCGAACTGGTCCGCGAGGCAACCAAGTTGCGGGACGAGGCGAAGGCCGAGGCGGAGCGCACGGTCGCCGAGGGTCAGCGCGAGCTGGACGTCCTGGTGCGCAGGCGCGAGGACATCCAGGCCGAGATCTCCCGTGTCCAGGACGTGCTTGAGGCGTTGGAATCATTCGAGGCACCGTCCGGGGGCGGCAAGCCGGCCGGCGGCTCGTCAGCGAGCGGCGTCAAGGCCGGGGCGGCGGCGGGCGGGACTCGATCGGGTGGCAAGTCCTCGGACAACTAGCCGGAACGCATGAAGACTCACGTGATTCAGGATTCTGTGATTGAGCTGTGATTCCAGCGAGGTTTGACGAGGTGTTCATCCGTGCGGGTGGCAAGCAGTCCGACGGGTTGCCACTCAAAAGGAGGGTCATTCTCCAGATCAAACCGGCATTGGCTCGATGACACGCCGCTTCGGCCCCTAGGATTCCCCTTATCACCTCACCGGTCTCATTCGACAGGAACCTCATGAGCGACACTTCCGCCTCCCCATACGGCTTCGAGCAGGTGCGGCGTGGTTACGACCGCGGTCAGGTGGACGACCGCATTGCCAAGCTGCTCGCCGATCGTGACAGTGCTCTCGCCCGAATCACCTCGCTGGAAAAGCGCATCGAGGAGCTCCACCTCGAAACGCAGAACGCCCAGGCCCAGGTCAACGACGCCGAGCCGTCGTACGCCGGTCTCGGTGCCCGCGTCGAGAAGATCCTCCGGCTGGCCGAGGAGGAGGCGAAGGACCTGCGTGAGGAGGCACGTCGCGCCGCCGAGCAGCACCGCGAGCTGGCCGAGTCGGCCGCCCAGCAGGTGCGCAACGACGCCGAGTCGTTCGCCGCGGAGCGCAAGGCGAAGGCCGAGGACGAGGGCGTCCGGATCGTCGAGAAGGCGAAGGGCGACTCCGCCCAGCTCCGCTCCGAGGCGCAGAAGGACGCGCAGTCCAAGCGCGAGGAGGCGGACGCGCTCTTCGAGGAGACCCGCGCCAAGGCCGCCCAGGCCGCCGCGGACTTCGAGACCAACCTGGCCAAGCGCCGCGAGCAGTCCGAGCGCGACCTGGCGTCGCGTCAGGCGAAGGCGGAGAAGCGTCTCGCCGAGATCGAGCACCGGGCGGAGCAGCTGCGCCTGGAGGCCGAGAAGCTGCGCACGGACGCGGAGCGCCGGGCCCGTCAGACGGTGGAGACGGCGCAGCGCCAGGCCGAGGACATCGTGGCCGACGCGAACGCCAAGGCCGACCGGATCCGCAGCGAGTCCGAGCGCGAGCTGGCGGCGCTCACCAACCGCCGCGACTCGATCAACGCCCAGCTGACCAACGTCCGCGAGATGCTGGCGACGCTGACCGGTGCGGCCGTGGCCGCCGCCGGTGCCCCGGTGGACGACGAGCCGATCTCCCGCGGAGTCCCGGCCCAGCAGTCCCGCTAGTACCCCTCCGTACCTCGCGTACGGCCTCGGAGCCCCCCGTCACTCCCCCGGTGGCGGGGGGCTCCGTGCGCGCTTAGCGTGGCCGCATGATCGAGGTTTCTGGCCTGACGAAGCGGTACGGCGAGAAGGTCGCGGTGGACGGCCTCGACTTCCACGTGAGCCCGGGGATCGTGACGGGCTTCCTCGGCCCCAACGGGGCGGGCAAGTCCACCACGATGCGGATGATGCTGGACCTGGACCGCCCGACCGCGGGTCACGTACGGATCGACGGCAAGCGCTACACGGACCTCAGGGAGCCCCTGAAGTACGTGGGGGCGCTGCTGGACGCCAAGGCCCTGCACGGCGGCAGGAGCGCGTACAACCACCTGCTGTGCCTGGCGCAGAGCAACGGCATCCCGGCCGCCCGGGTCGACGAGGTGCTGGACACCGTCGGACTGACCGCGGTGGCCAGGAAGCGGTCCAAGGGGTTCTCGCTCGGCATGGGCCAGCGGCTGGGCATCGCGGGGGCGCTGCTGGGCGACCCGGAGATCCTGATGTTCGACGAGCCGGTCAACGGGCTCGACCCCGAGGGCATCCACTGGATCCGCAATCTGATGAAGTCGCTCGCCGCCCAGGGCCGTACGGTCTTCGTCTCCTCGCACCTGATGAGCGAGATGGCGCTGACCGCGGACCACCTGGTGGTGATCGGGCAGGGCCGGCTGCTGGCGGACACCTCGATGGCCGAGTTCATCCGGACCAACTCGCGCTCCTACGTACGGCTGCGCAGCCCGCAGCAGGAGCGGCTGCTCGACGTGCTGCACGAGGCCGGGATCACGGCGGTCAGCGCCGGCAACGGGACGCTGGAGGTGGACGGCGCCACCTCCGAGCAGCTCGGTGAGCTGGCTGCCCGCAACCAGCTGGTGCTGCACGAGCTGAGCCCGCAGCAGGCTTCGCTGGAGGAGGCGTTCATGCAGCTCACCGCGGAGTCGGTCGAGTACCACGCGCACGCGGAACCGACGGGATGGCGGGTCTGAGATGCATGCCGGTTACGTACTGAAGTCGGAATGGACCAAGATCAGGTCGGTCCGGTCCACCGGGACGACGCTCGCGCTTGCCGCGGTGTTCACCATCGGGCTCGGTTTCCTGATCAGCCTGCTGTCGAAGAACGAGTTCGCGAAGATGTCCGCGGCGGATCTGCGGTTCGCGGATCCGACGTTCACCAGTTTCGCGGGGACGAGTCTCGGCCAACTCGCAATGATCGTTTTCGGTGTGATGGTGGTCGGCAACGAATACAGCACCGGAATGATCCGCACCTCGCTGGCGGCGGTGCCGCGCCGGGGCACTTTCCTGTTCAGCAAGATCGGAATTGCGGCGCTGCTCGCATTCCTGGTCGCGCTGGTCACCAGCTTCGTGACGTTCTTCCTCGGACAGGCCGCGCTGGGCGACTACAAGGTCTCGCTGAGCGAGCCCGGCGTGCTGCGGGCGGTCATCGGCTGTGCGCTGTACATGACGCTGATCGCGGTGTTCGCGATGGGGGTCACCACGATCCTGCGCTCCCCGATGCTCTCGCTCGGCATCCTGATGCCGATCTTCTTCCTGCTCGCGCCGATCCTGGGCAACGTGGAGGCGACCCGCAAGATCGGCCGGTTCCTGCCCGACCAGGCCGGCAGCAAGATCATGGAAGTGGTCGCGCCGGAGAACGACACCGTGCCCTACGGCCCCTGGGGCGGGCTCGCGATCATGCTGGTCTGGGTGGCCGTCGCGCTGCTGGTGGGATATCTGGTGCTCAAGAAGCGGGACGCCTGAGCGGCCCGGCGGGGCGGGCCGGCCGCACCGGCGGCAGGCCCGCGCACCCAGCGTCCGCAAACAGCCGTTCTTGGCCGGAACCGCTCACTCCTGGTTAAGCTCCTAGTGCTTACGGGGGCGAATCGGATCGCTGTACCGCACGTGATCGTGGCCCCGACGACCTGTCGATGGGGCTCTGGAGAATGATCGAGGCAGTCGGCCTGACGAAGCGCTACGGCGCCAAGACGGCCGTGTACAACCTTTCCTTCCAGGTGAGGCCGGGTACGGTGACCGGCTTCCTGGGGCCCAACGGCTCGGGCAAGTCCACCACCATGCGCATGATCCTGGGCCTCGACCGGCCGACCTCGGGCCATGTGACCATCGGCGGCCACCACTTCCGCAAGCTGCCCAACGCCGCGCGCCAGGTCGGCGCACTGCTCGACGCCAAGTCCGTGCACGGCGGGCGCAGCGCCCGCAACCACCTCCTCTCGCTGGCCCAGCTCTCCGGCATCCCGGCGAGCCGGGTCGACGAGGTGCTCGGCGTCGTCGGCCTCCAGGACGTCGCCCGTCAGCGGTCCAAGGGCTTCTCCCTGGGCATGGGCCAGCGCCTGGGCATCGCGGCGGCGCTGCTCGGCGACCCGCAGGTGCTGCTGTTCGACGAGCCGGTCAACGGCCTCGACCCCGAGGGCATCCTCTGGGTCCGCAACCTGATGAAGATGCTGGCCGCCGAGGGCCGTACGGTCTTCGTCTCCTCGCACCTGATGAGCGAGATGGCCCTCACCGCCGAGCACCTGATCGTGATCGGGCGCGGGCAGCTGCTGGCGGACATGAGCGTGCGGGACTTCATCGCCGCCAACTCCGCCGGGTTCGCCCGGGTGCGCACCCCGCAGACCGACCCGGCCCAGCGCGAGAAGCTCACCACGGTGCTGACCGAGGCGGGCGGCCAGGTGCTGCCCGAGCCGGACGGCGCCCTGCGGGTCACCGGCCTGGCCCTGCCCAGGATCTCCGACCTGGCGCACGAGTCGGACGTACGGCTGTGGGAGCTGGCGCCGCACCAGGCGTCGCTGGAGGAGGCGTACATGCGGATGACGCAGGCCGCCGTCGACTACCGCTCCACCGACGACCAGCTCGCCGGCTTCGAGCAGGCACCGCCGCCCGGCCTGCTGCCGGGGCAGCCGCTGCCCGGTCAGCCGGTGGTGCCCGAGGCGCCGCCGCAGCAGGGCTGGTACGCCCCGCCGCCGCCCCGGCCGGGACATCCGCACCCCGGGGTGCCCGCCGGAGCGCCGGCCGCCGCCCCCGTACCGGCGGAGCAGAACCCGTACGCGACCCCGGCCGCTCCCCCCGCTCCCCCCGCGCCCGGCGCGGCACCGGGCCCGGCCAAGAGCGACACCACCCGCAGCGACACCCCCGAGGACGCCCGATGACGACCCCCTCGACCCCGTACCCGCAGCCCGGCCCGGTCTCCGCGCCGCAGCAGGAGCGGGCGGGCGGCCCGCCGCCCGGCTACGTCTCCCCCGTGCCGCTGCGCCGCGCGACGCTGATGGACGCGATCGCCTCGGAGTGGACCAAGATCCGCTCGGTGCGCTCGACGCTCTGGACGCTCGGCATGATGGTCGTCCTGGTGCTCGGCGTCGGCGTGATGATCACCCTCGTGCTCTCCTCCGTGGCCGAGACCCCGAAGAACGAGTCGCCGATCCCGGTCGGCTTCGTCGGACTGCTCCTGGGCCTCATCCCGGTGATCACGCTCGGGGTGATGACCATCTCCTCGGAGTACGGCACGGGCATGATCCGCACGACCCTGACCGCCTGCCCCAGCCGGGGCCGGGTGCTGGCCGCGAAGTCGCTGGTCTTCGCCCTGCTGACGTTCGTCATCACGCTGATCGTCACCACGCTGGTCTCGGCCCTGATGACGGCGGTGCTCGGCGGCGGCGCGAGCACGGACCTCTGGCTGCGGGCGACCGTCGGGGCCAGTGCGTACACCGCCCTGACCGGTCTGCTCTCGCTCGCCGTCGGCTCGCTGGTCCGGCACTCCGCGGGCGCGATCACCCTGATGATCGGCGCCGTGCTGATGCCGCTGGTGATGGCGCTGTTCATGATGGCGGAGTCGCTGCGCGACATCCAGATGTTCCTGCTGGAGTACTCGATCCCCAGTCAGCTCGGCGTCCTGTACGGCACCGAGATGGGCGACGGCGGGCCGACCGGCTGGGAGCCGCTGGGCATCATGGGCGCGCTGGCGGCGGTGTTCCTGGCGCTGGCGTTCGTCGTCCAGGAGCGGCGCGACGTCTGATCCGGGGACCGGCCACCGGCGGCCGGAGCCGGAAGGACGCGCTAGTGCCGGGGCGCGTTGCGGGACCGCTGCACCTGTGTGGTGCGGCGGTCCTTCGCGTTCCAGCAGGCCTTGTGCCAGTGCCTGCGGTCGTCCACGCCGCCGTAGTCCGGCCAGGCCACCACGTGCGGGACGCCGGAGGGAATCTCCTGGTCGCAGCCGGGGCAGCGGTAGCGCTTGCCCTGGGCACTGGCGCCGCTCACCTGCCGCACCAGCCACTCCTCCCCCTGCCAGGACTCCGTGCGCTGGAGCCCGTAGCGGTCCGGCGAGTCACCACCGCCGGTGCTCGGGGTCGGACTGGCGCCGCCTCGGGGGCGGTTGTGGCGCGGGGACACGTAGCACCTCTTGGGGCAGGTACGGACGGTTTTCCCACAGCCTAGGCCCATCGGGCAGGGGTGGGCGTACCACTGAGGGAGGTACTCCGGTACCCCCGGGGCACCAGTAGCCGGAAAATCACAAGAACTTTGCCCGTGGCCGTGCCTTTGGCACTTGTCAGCCGTTAATGCCAGTGGGGGATCGCCGATTCGGAGCCTGGAAGAAGGAGCAGAGGGCGATGCACATTGGAGCTTTTGTACTGGCGGCCCAGTTCCCGGGTCAGGGACAGGGGGAGACCCTGCACCGGGCCGTACGGTCCGCGGAGGTCGCCGAGGAGGCCGGCCTCGACTCGGTCTGGCTGGCCGAACACCACTTCGTTCCCTACGGCGTCTGTCCGTCCGCCGTGACGCTGGCCGCGCTGCTGCTCGGCCGCACCCGCCGGATCCGGGTGGGCACGGCGGTGACGGTGCTGCCCACCGCACACCCGGTCAACGTGGCGGAGCAGGCGGCACTCCTGCACCTCACCTCGGGCGGCCGGTTCACCCTCGGGGTGGGGCGCGGCGGCCCGTGGGTGGACCTGGAGGTCTTCGGCAGCGGCCTGAAGGCGTACGAGGAGGGCTTCCCGGAATCCCTGGACCTGCTGCTGCGGTGGCTGCGCGAGGACCGGGTGGCGGCCGACGGCGAGCGGTACCGCTTCCGCGAGGTCGCCGTGGTCCCCCGCCCCGACGAACTGCTGGAGGGCGCACCGGGCCCCGAGGTCGTCGTCGCGTGCACCTCGCCGAAGAGCGTGAAGCTGGCCGCCGAGCGCGGGCTGTCCATGCTGCTCGGGATGCACTGCGGGGACGAGGACAAGGCAGCCATGACCGAGCTGTGGCGCTCCCACGCCCGCGCCGCCGGACGTTCGGCGGCGCAGATCGAGGCCGGTGCGCGCGGCCATGTCTCCGCCGGGGTCGCGCAGATCGCCGACACCACGGCCGACGCCTGCGAGACCCTCACCAAGGCGATGCCCGGCTGGCTGAAACAGGGACTGGACGCCCACGTCACCGTCGACGGCAGGCACCGCGCGATGCGTGACCCGGTGGCGTACACCGAGATGCTCTGCGGGCTGCACCCGGTGGGCACACCGCAGTTGGCGGCCGACCGGCTGGCGGAGACCTCGGAAAGGACCGGAATCACTCGCTTCGCTTTGCTCACCGAGGGGTCCGGCGACCTCGCCTGCACGGAGGAGAACGTACGGCGGCTGGGCACCGAGGTCCGGCAGCTGCTCTCCTGAGCAGACGGCACCGACCCGCGGATCACGGGGAGAAGAGCACGGACGGGCGACGGCCCGGCAAGGGGTGGCTACCTGGGGAGCTGCCGCCCCGGCATCTGTACACCTCCCGCGATACGGGGGCGGCAGCCTCAGAACGTCAGCAGTCCCGCAGTTCCGGCGATTGGTTGAGCAGCTGGCCGCGGATCGAGGTGAAGCGGGCGAGCCGCTCGTCGACCGAGGAGTCCAGCGGGAACACCGCTACGCGGTGGCAGTTCTGGAATGCGAGACGTACTCCGAAGTGACGCTCCAGCGAACCGCGGATGGCGTCACTCGCCAGGGCGCGCAGCAACTGACCGCGCGCCTGCTCGTTGGGCGGCGGCGTCTGGTTGTCGGCGAACTGACCACCGTCGACCTTCAGCTGTGCCACCAAGGAGCTGATCATCTCCCATGCGAAAGGCAGGGAGGTCCGGACGCAGTCGACGAATTCTGCTTCGTCGACCTCGCCTCGCTCGGCCTGTTCCAACAGAGCCGGTGAGACGTCGAGCGACATGGGTTCTCCTCTCGCGACCCCGCACAGAGACGGGGTCTTCCGGGCAGGGCAGGAGAGCGGCGACGCAGCGTGCACGCGCGGCGACCTCCTGCATCCACGGTAAGCGCGGCGTCCGTACCGCGACAGGGGATTGCGCATACAACCGGCCATTGCCCAGGGGGCGCACGGGCGCTGAGAAGGGGGTCGTACGGGGCGAATCGCGTGCACCCCGCCGAGTCGAGTAGCGTTGCTCCCCATGCGTCTCGTCATCGCCCGCTGCTCCGTGGACTACGCGGGCCGGCTCACCGCCCATCTGCCCTCCGCCCCCCGTCTGATCCTGGTGAAGGCGGACGGCAGCGTCTCCATTCACGCGGACGACCGGGCGTACAAGCCGCTCAACTGGATGTCCCCGCCCTGCACCCTGAAGGAGGGCACCGGTGACGACGCCGGTGTCTGGACGGTGATCAACAAGGCGGGCGAGAAACTGATCATCACGATGGAGGAAGTCCTCCACGACTCGTCCTACGAGCTGGGCATCGACCCCGGTCTCATCAAGGACGGCGTGGAAGCGCACCTTCAGGAACTGCTCGCCGACCGCATCGAAACCCTCGGCGAGGGGTACACCCTGATCCGCCGCGAGTACATGACGGCGATCGGCCCGGTCGACATCCTGTGCCGCGACTCGGACGGTGCGACGGTGGCCGTCGAGCTGAAGCGCCGCGGCGACATCGACGGTGTCGAGCAGCTGACGCGTTACCTCGAACTCCTCAACCGAGACCCGCACTTGGCACCGGTCTCCGGTGTCTTCGCCGCCCAGGAGATCAAGCCGCAGGCCCGTGTTCTGGCCACCGACCGCGGCATCCGCTGCGTGGTCCTGGACTACGACGCGATGCGCGGCATCGAGGACGACAAGCTCCGGCTGTTCTGAACCGGTTCTGGGGCACGGCTCAAGCGGTGCCCCGTCCACGTCGACGGCCCGCGTTCACCGTCCACGTTCACCGTCCGCGTTCACGGCCCGCGTTCGCGGTCCACGAGGAAAAGGTCTGCCCCCGTCCGCGATGCGGGCGGGGGCAGACCTTTCGGTGTGTAGGGCTCGGTGTGTACGGCGGTCAGCCGTTGTTGCCGGACGAGGGTCCCGGTCCGCTGACCGTTCCCGTCGCGGTCGGCGGCTTGTCGTCGACGGGTGAGGTCGGCGGCTTGTCGGGGGACGACGCCGGGGGCTTGTCCGGCGAGGTCGGCGGGTCCGGCTTCGGAGTCGTCGGGTCCGGCTTGGGCGTCGTCGGCGGGTCCGTCGGCTTGGTCGGCGGATCGGTCGGCTTGGTCGGCGGGTCCGTCGGCTTCGTGGGCGGATCGGTGGGCCGGGTCGGCCGGTCCGTGGGCTTGCCCGGTGTGGTCGGCGGCTTCGTCGTCGGCCGGTCGGGTCCCTCGGTCGGCTTGCCGGTGGTCGCGCCGGGCGAGGAGGTCGGGTCCGGGGACGCGGTCTCTCTTCCCCGGCTGGTGCTGTCCGCGGCGGGCAGTCCGGCCTCGCCGGAGCCGCCGCTGTTGCCGCTGCCGCCGGAGCCGTTGCCGTCGGAGCCCTCGGCCTTGTCGGCGTCCAGGCCGCCCTTGCCCGCGTCCTGGTTGGCGGACTGCTCGGGAGAGACCCGATCGCCCTCGCCGCCCAGCTTGTTGCCGGTGGCGCCGAGGGTGACGACGGTGCCCAGGACGGCGACGAGCAGTGCGCCCGCCCCCGCCGCGACCAGGTTGCGCCGGGCGCCGCTGAGCATCGAGCGGCGCGTCGGCGCCCCTCCCCCGGCACCCGCGGACCGGTGCACCAGCTGCTCCTGGGTGTCCGGCGGTTCGGGCAGCGGCAGCGCGCCCCGCGTGGCGGGCACCCCGGCGGGCGGCGACGCGGACTCCTCGTACCGCGCGGCCGGCATCTCCTCGCCGGCGGAGGACCGCTCGGTGAACGGGTCGTAGGGCTTGTCGAACGGCGAGCGCGAGGCGGTCGCGCCCAGGCTGCCCGCGGTGAACCCGCTTCCGCTCGCGATCACCGGGCCGGGAGCCGCGCCGCTGCGGTCGGTGACCAGCGCCAGGGCCCGGCGGGCGGCGACGGTGCCGCGCTTGTCGGCGAGCGCGCCGCGCAGTCCGATGGACGTCTCCAGCTCGGCGCGCGCCCGGTCCAGCCGGCCGCCGCACAGCGCCAGGATCCCCAGCTCGTGGTGGAAGTAGGCCTCCTCGCCGACCTCTCCGGCGACCCGGGACGCCTCGGCTCCGGTGCGCAGCGCCCGCTCCCAGGCGCCCCACTGCATCCCCGCGGCGAACGCGGGCGCGGCCGTCCGGGCCAGCAGCACGGCGGCGCTCGGGTGTCCCGCCTCGGTCCCCGGCACCAGCGCGGCGAGCGCGGCCAGCACGGCGTCCGACTCGGCGGAGATCCGCTCGGCGGTCACCGAGGGGTGCCCGGCCCACCAGGCGTAGTGCTGGGCCGCGTTCAGCGCCTGCTCGGTCGCCTCGTCGCCGTACCCGGCGGCGTGCAGCTGTACGTCGGCCCCGGCGGCCAGCCGGTAGCGCGCCCCGGCCGGGGAGAGCAGGCCGCACGCGAGCAGTTCGCCCAGCGCCGCGTCCGCGTGGGTGTCCCCCACCAGTGCGGGCAGGTGGGCCTGGTGCGGCACCTCGCCGCCGAGCGCCAGCGCGAAGCGCAGCGTGGCCCGCGCGGACTCGCTGAGCCGGGCCGCCAGCGGGGCGACCGGAGCCATGCCCTCGGCGAGCGTCGGCAGCGGTACGTCGTGCCCGTCCTCGGCGTCGAAGGGCGCGTCCAGCGGCGCCTCGGTGAAGTAGCCGTACTCGTCGAAGGCGCTGGGGTCGGCGCGCAGCACGTCGCGCTGCCGCAGCAGCGCACCGGCCTGCACGAAGCGCAGCGGCAGTCCCTCCGACTCGAACCAGAGGTCTCCCGCCCAGTTCGCCTCCTCGTCGGTGAGCGGCCGGGAGACGGCGCGCTCCAGGAGTTCCAGCGAGGAACTGCGGCCGAGCCCGCCGAGCAGCACCTCTTCGAGCAGCCCGGCGGGCGCCAGGGCGGCGGCCTCGGGCGTGACGGAGATGAGGAACGCGCACTCGGGCGTCGCGTCCAGGAGCTCCTGGAGCGCGCTCCCGCCGAACTCCAGGTCGTCCAGGACGACGACGGCACCGATCTCGTGCACGTGGCGGAGCAGTTCGTCGGTGTCGGGCCGGTGGCGCGGTGCCCGGTAGACCGCCGCGAACAGGTCCTGCAGCAGTTCCGGCTGCGTACGCCGGTAGCCGGAGAGCCGTACGACGCCGTCCGGCGCGAGGTCCGCGCAGTCGGCGGCGACCGCGTCGAGCAGCGCGGTGCGGCCCGACCCGGCGGATCCCACCAGCCGCACGGAGCGGCCCCGGGAGACCAGCGCGGCCAGCTGTTCGCGCTCGTCCTGTCGCTCCAGGAGCGGCAGTTCGGGCGCGGCGGGCCCCGGCGGCAGCGGCGGCCTGGCCGCGCGTGCCAGTTCCGCGCGGTCGGCGGCCGAGTGCCGCACGGGCACCTCGGGGCGCTCGCCGGGCGGGCAGGGTTCGATCTCGCTGCCGTCCACCGGGTTGATGGTCAGCAGGAAGTCACCGGACGTGAACTGAACGGTGCGGACCGGCGCGGGTGTCACGCTCGGCCCGAGGTCGCGGGTCATGGCGTCGCGCCGCGGCGTGCCGTCCCGCTCGTCGTGGTTGCCGTTGTTTTCCTGGCCGTACTCTTCGGGTCCCCGGTTTATCGGGTCCATGGTCAAAGCCCCCCAGATGCGTTGCGTGCGTAACTGCCCCTCCCGGCCTTTCGCACGCTCGCTGTCGCTTCTGGTCCGGTGCCCGCCGACGTGGGTGCATCCATTACTGGGCTCGTCAAGCGGCAGGCGACCGAACCCTAGACCTTCGCACATTATCTACGAGCACCAGGGGGAACGGGGTCTACGGGACGTCACAGTCTCGTGAGGATTGCGGCGTGCGGTGAACCTTGTGCGCGGCGGTCCTCCACACGGTGGATCTTGGCGCGGGCGAGCCGCGCGGGCGCGGCTTTTCCGAGGACGGCTGCGCGGGCCGGGCGGGACGGGCGGGACGGGCGGGGGTTCAGACCCGCGGCAGCGAGTCGGCGGCCAGCCCGCCCTCGATCGCCAGGATCCGGTGCAGCCGGGTCGCCACGAGCAGCCGCTGCATCTGCGGGGGCACGCCGCGCAGCACCAGGCGCCGCCCGCACCGGCCGGCCCGCCGGTGGGCGCCCATGATCACGCCGAGTCCGGTGGCGTCCCACGAGTCGAGTTCGGTCAGGTCGAGCACCAGGTCGCCCGCTCCGTCGTCGACGGCCGAGTGCAGGACCGTACGGGCGTCCGCCGCGCTGCGGACATCGAGGCGGCCCCCGACGACCAGCTCGACGTGATCGCCCCTGATGTGCATGTGCGCTCCCCACGAGTGCATGAGTTCCTGTCCTTCAACCGGCCGTTCGGCAGTCAGTTGTCCCTCAACTGACTGCCGAACGAGCGGAGAAGTTGCCGTCTGTAAGCGAATCGATGCGAAATTCACCCCACGGGGTGAACTCGTTGTTCTCTCGCCCGGATCACTCGATCAGTGCTTGTAGAAGCCCTGTCCGCTCTTGCGGCCGATGTCGCCCGCGTCGACCATGCGCCGCATGAGCTCCGGCGGCGCGAACTTCTCGTCCTGGGACTCGGTGTAGATGTTGCCGGTGGCGTGCAGCAGGATGTCGACGCCGGTCAGGTCGGCGGTGGCGAGCGGGCCCATGGCGTGGCCGAAGCCCAGCTTGCAGGCGATGTCGATGTCCTCGGCGCTGGCGACGCCCGACTCGTACAGCTTCGCCGCCTCGACGACGAGGGCCGAGATGAGCCGGGTGGTCACGAAGCCGGCCACGTCGCGGTTGACGACGATGCAGGTCTTGCCGACGGACTCGGCGAACTCACGTGCGGTGGCGAGGGTTTCGTCGCTGGTCTTGTAGCCGCGGACGAGCTCGCAGAGCTGCATCATCGGCACCGGCGAGAAGAAGTGCGTACCGACGACGCGCTCCGGACGCTCCGTCACGGCGGCGATCTTCGTGATCGGGATGGCGGAGGTGTTGGAGGCCAGCACCGCGTCCTCGCGGACGATCTTGTCGAGCGACCGGAAGATCTCGTGCTTGACCTCCAGCTTCTCGAAGACGGCCTCGACGACGATGTCCGCGTCGGCGACGGCGTCGAGTTCGGTGCTGGTGGTGATCCGCGCCAGGGCCGCCTCGGCGTCCTCGGCCGTCAGCTTCCCCTTGTTGACGAAGCGGTCGTACGAGGCCTTGATGCCGTCGGTGCCACGGGTCAGCGCCGCGTCGGTCACATCGCGCAGGACCACGTCCCAGCCCGCCTGCGCCGAGACCTGGGCGATGCCCGATCCCATGAGACCGGCACCGATGACGGCAAGCTTCCTGGCCACTGCACACTCCCCTTGACTACTGCTCCGGCTACAGCTCCGGCCGCGCCCCTAAGGCGGCGCGCGTTACCGGGTGTTCGTTGTCCTGAGGCGGAGGCTATCGCCGTAAGAGCCCCCAGGGGCGGCGAAGAGATGCGCGTCACGTCTCACATGACGGACATCACACTGGTACGGACGCACATGCGGCGAGTAGCTAGGCTCGTACGCATGGTCAATCTGACGCGTATCTACACACGTACCGGCGACAAGGGCACCACGGCGCTCGGCGACATGAGCCGCACCGCCAAGACCGATCTGCGGATCTCGGCGTACGCGGACGCCAACGAGGCCAACGCGGTCATCGGGACGGCCATCGCCCTGGGCAGTCTCGACGAGGACGTGGTCAAGGTGCTCACCCGGATCCAGAACGACCTGTTCGACGTGGGCGCCGATCTGTCCACCCCGGTCGTCGACAACCCCCAGTACCCGCCGCTGCGCGTCGAGCAGTCGTACATCGACAAGCTGGAGGAGGACTGCGACGGCTACCTCGCCGAGCTGGAGAAGCTGCGCTCCTTCATCCTTCCGGCGGGCACGCCCGGCGCCGCCCTGCTGCACCAGGCGTGCACGGTGGTGCGGCGTGCGGAGCGCTCGACGTGGGCGGCCTTCGAGGTGCACGGCGACACCATGAACCCGCTGACCGCCACGTATCTCAACCGGCTCTCCGACCTGCTCTTCATCCTCGCCCGGACGGCCAACAAGTCGGTCGGCGACGTCCTGTGGGTGCCGGGCGGCGAACGCTGAGAGGCCGGGGGCCGGGCGGCGGACACCCGGCCGCCCGGGGGCCGAGGTGCCGGGTGCGGGTCCGCCCGCCCGGCGCGGCGGGCCTACCTCTTCAGGTACGCCGCGACCCGCTCCGCCTGCGAACGCTCCGGGTCCGTCGCCGGGTCCGTCGCCGGGTCCGCGCCCGGCACGGGCTCGGGCGCGGTCTTGGGGAACAGCGTGTAGCTGACCGCGATCACCAGGTTGATGGCGGCCACGATGCCCATCTTGAGCTGCCAGTCGCGCAGCGAGGCCACCTGGCCGCCGTCGCCCACGTACCAGACGGCGAGCTGGAGCAGGCCGGCCGCGATCCCGGCCGCCAGGATCCAGCGCGCGGCGCTCTGCCACTCGTACACCATCCGCGCCTGGCCGTACTTCGGCGGCTTCACCGGGGCGGGCCCGTGGGCGAACCGGTGCGCGAACCACACGTCGACCTTCTTGATCATGTGGTGACCCATCGCCACCGTGAAGCCGATGTAGACCGCGGCCAGGCCGTGCTTGAAGTCGGGGGCCGCGCCGTTCTTCAGGTCGATCGCGGTGACCACCAGCAGCACCACCTCCAGCAGCGGCTCGCACAGCAGCACCGCGGCCCCGAGCCTGGGCATCTTCGCCAGATAGCGCAGCGCCAGCCCGGCCAGCAGCAGCACCCAGAACGCGACCTCGCACGCGACGATCAACGCGACGACCATGACCTCACACCTCCCGTGAACACCTCCTCATGATCGGTCCGAGCACCGGTCCGGGGCATCGTCGCCAGTGAGGAAAGCGCACTGCATCCTTCGATGTACTGGGCTTTCCGTCCACGCGGGGAGGAACCGCGGCCGGTGTCCGTGTTGGATGGAGGAGTGACCCGTTTCCGGCATCCGCTCCTGAACCCGCACCGGGACGACGTCCTGCTCTCGGTGGCAAGCCTCCTCGGCGGGCTGCTGCTGTACTTCCTCGGCCTCTACAGCCAGGGCAACCGGGGCGTGCTGCCCGGCTGGCTGACGCTGGTCCCGCTGTTCGGCATGGCCCTGTTGGAGCTGGTGCGCAGGAGCGCCCCGCAGTTCGCCCTCGCCGTGGGCACCCTGCTCCTCGTCGCGGACCAGTTCACCTGGGGAAACGTCGCCACAGCGGTCATGTTCGCCGACCTGGTGTACGCGGCCGTGGTCTACGGCAGCGCGCGGGCGGCCCGCCGGATCCCGGTCACCACCGGAATGATCACGCTGGTGATGACCATCGGTTTCCTGGCCTACTTCCGCAAGCCGGATGCCCTGCTGGTCGGCATGGTGACCGGGCTGATCACGTTCGCCCCCGCCCTCACCGGCGCCACCCTGCGCAACCACCGGCAGGCAGCGGTGGCCGCCCGGCTGCACGCCGAACAGACCGCGCTGCTGGCCGAGATGGACCGTACGCAGGCGGTGGTCGCCGAACGGGCGCGGATGGCCAGGGAACTGCACGACATGGTCGCCAACAACCTCTCCGCCATCGCGATCCACTCCACCGCCGCGCTCTCCATCGACACCCCGCAGACCTCCCTCCAGGCGCTCTCCGTGATCCGCGAGAACAGCGTGCAGGGGCTGGCCGAAATGCGTCGTCTGATCGGACTGCTCAGGGAGGGCGACCAGCACGACGAACCGGCCGCCGCCCCCACCCTCGACGGGCTGGACGCGCTGCTCGCCCAGTCCCGTACCTTCGGCGCCGACACCGGACTCGACTTCGCGCTCGACGACGGCAGGCCGGCCGGGCTGCGGCTGCCGGCGCCGGTGGAGCTGGCCGCGTACCGGATCGTGCAGGAGTCCCTCACCAACTCCCTCAAGCACGCCTCCCCCGGCCTGGTCACCGTCGCCCTCGCCCACTCCGGGGGCACCCTGACGGTGTCCGTGACCAGCCCGTACGACGGGAGCGGCGGTGACCGCGGGCCGCGCGCCCCGGGGTCGGGGTCCGGCCTGGTCGGCATGCGGGAGCGGGTGGCGCTGCTGGACGGCGAGCTGACCGCAGGGCCGGTGGAGACGGGCGAGGGCGAGAAGATCTGGCGAGTGCGGGCGGAGCTGCCCGCCGAGGACGATACGGAGCCATCGACATGAGCGGCAGTGACGCGGCCACCCCCGGGACCATCCGGGTGCTGGTCGCCGAGGACCAGTCGGCCGTACGGGCCGGGCTGGTGCTGATTCTGGCCAGCGCGCGGGACATCGAGGTCGTCGGCGAGGCGGCCGACGGCGAGGAGGCGGTCCGGCTGGCCCGTGAACTGCGCCCGGACCTGGTCCTGATGGACGTGCAGATGCCGAAGCTGGACGGGGTGTCGGCCACCAGACAGGTGGTCGCCGAGGAGCTGGCCGACGTCCTGGTGCTGACCACCTTCGACCTGGACAGCTATGTGTTCGGCGCGCTGCGCGCGGGCGCGTCCGGCTTCCTGCTGAAGAACACCGAGGCGAAGGACCTGCTGGAGGCGGTGCGCACGGTGGCCCGCGGCGAGGGCCTCATCTCGCCCGCGGTGACCCGCAGGCTGATCGCCGAGTTCGCCGCCCCCGCGCCCGCCCGCCCCGAGAACGCGCCGGACCCCGCCGTGCTGGAGCCGCTGACCCGGCGCGAGCGCGAGGTGCTGGGGCGGCTCGGCGAGGGGCTGTCGAACGCGGAGATCGCGGTCCGGCTCGGCATGGCGGAGGCCACGGTCAAGACCCATGTCAGCCGTCTGCTCGGCAAGCTGGGACTGCGCAGCCGGGTGCAAGCGGCGGTGCTCGCGCAGGAGTTGGGCCTCTGAGGAACGGGGGCCGAGGGCCCGGGACGGGATTCTCCGTCCCGGGCCCTTCTCTGGTCCAGACCTCTTGACGATTGGTCCAGACCTTGGCACGCTCGCCGCACTGCAGTGGTGAGCACGCCATGACAACACCTCCCCGTACGGGCGTGCTCACCTGGCGGCGCAGGTCCTAATCCCCGTCATGTCGGACCTCTCTCTCGGGAGCAACCCTTGAGTACTGCAACCCCCCTTGACCCCCCGCGCACCTCGCGCTTGAGAAAGCGCCTCACGGCCACGCTCACCGCACTCGCCCTTCCCCTCGCCGCGATGGTCGGCCTCGCCTCCCCCGCGGAGGCCGCGCCCGCGGCGACGGCGACCTACACCAAGAAGTCGGACTGGGGCACGGGCTTCGAGGGCTCGTGGACCGTGAAGAACACCGGCACCACCACCCTGTCCTCGTGGACCGTGGAGTGGGACTTCCCCAGCGGCACCAAGGCGGGCTCCGCCTGGGACGCCGCGCTCACCACCACCGGCAACCACGTCACCGCCAAGAACCTCGCGTGGAACGGCACCCTGGCCCCCGGTGCCGCCGTCACCTTCGGCTTCAACGGCACCGGTTCCGGCAACCCGAGCGGCTGCAAGCTCAACGGCCTCTCCTGCGACGGCGACACCCAGCCCGGCGACGCCGCTCCCAGCGCCCCCGGCACCCCGGTCGCCAGCGGCGTCACCGACACCTCGGTCAAGCTGACCTGGACCGCCGCAACCGACGACAAGGGCATCAAGAACTACGACGTCCTGCGCGACGGCGCCAAGGTCGCCACCGTCACCGGCCTCACGTACACCGACAGCTCCCTGACCAAGGGGACCAGTTACTCGTACGCGGTGCAGGCCCGCGACACCGCCGACCAGACCGGCCCGGCCAGCGGCTCGGTCGCGGTCAAGACCACCGGCGGCGGCACCGACCCGGGCCCCGGCACCGGCGACCAGGTGAAGCTCGGCTACTTCGCCAACTGGGGCGTCTACGGCCGCAACTACCACGTCAAGAACCTGGTGACCTCCGGCTCCGCCGCGAAGATCACCCACATCAACTACGCCTTCGGCAACGTCCAGGGCGGCAAGTGCACCATCGGTGACGCGTTCGCCGACTACGACAAGGCGTACACCGCCGACCAGGCCGTCGACGGCGTCGCCGACACCTGGGACCAGCCGCTGCGCGGCAGCTTCAACCAGCTGCGCAAGCTGAAGGCCAAGTACCCCAACATCAAGGTGATCTGGTCCTTCGGCGGCTGGACCTGGTCCGGCGGCTTCGGTGAGGCGGCCAAGAACCCGGCCGCGTTCGCCGACTCCTGCTACAAGCTGGTCGAGGACCCGCGCTGGGCCGACGTCTTCGACGGCATCGACATCGACTGGGAGTACCCGAACGCCTGCGGCCTGACCTGCGACACCAGCGGTCCCGCCGCACTCGGCAACCTGGCCTCCGCGCTGCGCACCAAGTTCGGCGCGAACAACCTGGTCACCGCCGCCATCACCGCCGACGGCTCGGACGGCGGCAAGATCGACGCCGCCGACTA
The DNA here is from genome assembly GCF_042874215.1 of Streptomyces sp. NPDC004111. Taxonomy (NCBI): domain Bacteria; kingdom Bacillati; phylum Actinomycetota; class Actinomycetes; order Kitasatosporales; family Streptomycetaceae; genus Streptomyces; species Streptomyces sp. NPDC004111. The sequence goes on along the minus strand of NZ_JBIAMU010000014.1, from coordinate 156,358 downwards.
CGCCACCGCCGCCAAGTCCTTCGACTGGTACAACGTGATGACGTACGACTTCTTCGGCGCCTGGGACGCGAAGGGCCCGACCGCCCCGCACTCCCCGCTGACCTCGTACACCGGCATCCCGAAGGCCGGCTTCAACTCCGCCGACGCCATCGCCAAGCTGAAGGCCAAGGGCGTCCCGGCCAAGAAGCTGCTGCTCGGCATCGGCTTCTACGGCCGCGGCTGGACCGGCGTCACCCAGAAGGAGCCGGGCGGCACCGCCACGGGTCCGGCCGCCGGAACCTACGAGCAGGGCATCGAGGACTACAAGGTCCTCAAGAACAGCTGCCCCTCCAACGGCACCGTCGCCGGCACCGCCTACGCCCACTGCGGCACCAACTGGTGGAGCTACGACACCCCGGCCACCATCAACTCCAAGATGGCCTGGTCCAAGGCCCAGGGCCTGGGAGGCGCCTTCTTCTGGGAGTTCAGCGGTGACACCGCCAACGGCGAGCTGGTCTCCGCGATCGACTCCGGCCTGAAGTAGCGGCCGGACGGCAGACAGAAGGCCGGCAGTTCGGGTCCGCCCCCGAGCTGCCGGCCTTCGTCGCATCCGTACGCACGGCACGGGACGTACGGGCAGGACGCCTACGCCACGTTCACGCGCTGTCCGGGCGGTGCCGCCTCCAGCCAGGCCAGGAAGCCGGTGAGCGCGTCCTCGCTCATCGCCAGCTCCAGCCGGGTGCCGCGGTGGACGCAGCCCAGGATGTGCGCGTCGGACAGCAGCGCCAGTTCCTCCTCGCCCTCGGGCGAGCGCCGCGTGACGACCTCGATGGCCGACCGCTCCAGGACCCGGCGCGGCTTGGGCGAGTACGAGAAGACCCGGAACCAGGTGATCCGGTCACCGCTGTAGCGCGCCACGCCGTACACCCAGCCCTTGCCGGAGGTGTCCAGCTCCTCGGGGGTGTCCCAGCGCAGCGAACAGTCGAAGGTGCCGCCGGAACGCTGGATCAGCCTCCGGCGCAGCCCGAAGACGAAGAGTCCCACCAGCACCAGCAGGACCACAGAGCCGCACACAAGCAGAGCGAGGATCATCTCCTACGACCTCCTCGCCTCGTCCAGTACCACTACGGAAAAGCACAACGCATTCGGAACAGCGGACCGCGCGACGCGGAACCGCATCTGCATCGCCTCAGCCGCGACCCGTCCCGGAAGTATCCAGTACGAGCCGCGGCTGAGGGAAAAACTCTCGTCGCGAGGCGGGTTCAGTGTCCCGCCACCGCGCGCAGCCGGACGTCGGCGCGGCGCTCGGCGGCCGCGTCGGCCTCCGACTTCGCACGCTCCAGCGCCCGCTCCGCACGGGCCGCGTCGATCTCGTCGGCCAGCTCCGCGATCTCCGCGAGCAGAGACAGCTTGTTGTCGGCGAACGAGATGAAACCGCCGTGCACAGCGGCGACGACAGTGCCGCCCTCGCTCGTACGGATGGTCACCGGGCCCGATTCCAGCACACCCAGAAGCGGCTGGTGACCGGGCATGACGCCGATGTCGCCGGACGTGGTGCGCGCGACGACCAGGGTGGCCTCGCCGGACCAGACGTTGCGGTCCGCTGCGACCAGCTCGACGTGCAGCTCAGCAGCCAAGGGTGGCTCCTCGGGTCACCACCCGGCACTGCTGCCGGGTGTTGGGTCAAAGTCTAGGGGGTGTACGGGAGAGGGGCGGGGCGGCCCCGCCCCTCTCACACGTACGGCACTACAGGTGGCGCCTGGCGTCAGCTGACGCCGAGCTCCTTGGCGTTGGCCTTGAGGTCCTCAATGCCACCGCACAGGAAGAACGCCTGCTCGGGGAAGTGGTCGTAGTCGCCGTCGCAGATCGCGTTGAACGCGGCGATCGACTCGTCCAGCGGAACGTCCGAACCGTCGACACCCGTGAACTGCTTGGCCACGTGGGTGTTCTGGGACAGGAAGCGCTCCACACGACGGGCGCGGTGGACGACCAGCTTGTCCTCTTCGCCCAGCTCGTCGATACCGAGGATCGCGATGATGTCCTGGAGGTCCTTGTACTTCTGCAGGATCGCCTTGACGCGCATCGCGGTCGCGTAGTGGTCCGCCGCGATGTAGCGGGGGTCCAGGATGCGCGACGTGGAGTCGAGCGGGTCCACCGCGGGGTAGATGCCCTTCTCCGAGATCGGACGCGACAGAACGGTCGTCGCGTCCAGGTGGGCGAAGGTGGTGGCCGGCGCCGGGTCGGTCAGGTCGTCCGCGGGGACGTAGATCGCCTGCATCGAGGTGATCGAGTGACCACGGGTCGAGGTGATGCGCTCCTGGAGGAGACCCATCTCGTCGGCCAGGTTCGGCTGGTAACCCACCGCGGACGGCATGCGGCCGAGGAGCGTGGAGACCTCGGAACCCGCCTGCGTGTAGCGGAAGATGTTGTCGATGAAGAAGAGCACGTCCTGCTTCTGCACATCGCGGAAGTACTCCGCCATGGTCAGACCCGAGAGCGCGACGCGAAGACGCGTGCCCGGCGGCTCGTCCATCTGGCCGAAGACAAGGGCCGTCTTGTCGATGACGCCCGAGTCGGCCATTTCCTCGATGAGGTCGTTGCCCTCACGGGTGCGCTCACCGACACCGGCGAACACCGACACACCGTCGTGGTTGTTGGCCACGCGGTAGATCATTTCCTGGATCAGCACGGTCTTGCCGACACCGGCACCACCGAACAGACCGATCTTTCCACCCTTGACGTACGGGGTGAGAAGGTCGATGACCTTGACGCCGGTCTCGAACATCTCGGTCTTCGACTCGAGCTGGTCGAACGCGGGGGCCTTGCGGTGGATGGGCCACCGCTCGGTCACCTCGGCGTTGGCCTCCGGCTTGTTCAGGATCTCGCCGAGGGTGTTGAACACCTTGCCCTTGGTGATCTCACCGACGGGGACGGTGATGCCCTCGCCCGTGTCGGTCACCGGAGCCTGGCGGACCAGGCCGTCGGTGGGCTGCATCGAGATCGCGCGGACCAGGCCGTCACCCAGGTGCTGGGCGACTTCCAGGGTCAGCGTCTTCAGCGCGCCTTCCTCGGCCGGGTCGGCGACCTGGACCTTGAGGGCGTTGTAGATCTCCGGCATGGCGTCGACGGGGAACTCCACGTCGACGACCGGGCCGATGACCCGGGCGACGCGGCCCGTGGCAACGGCCGTCTCAACTGTCGTCGTCATTACTTGTCACTCCCCGCGGTCGCGTCGGCCAGGGCGCTGGCGCCACCGACGATCTCGCTGATTTCCTGGGTGATTTCGGCCTGGCGGGCCGCGTTGGCAAGCCGGGAGAGGCTCTTGATGAGCTCTCCGGCGTTGTCGGTCGCCGACTTCATCGCACGGCGGCGGGCGGCGTGCTCGGAAGCGGCGGCCTGCAGCAGTGCGTTGTAGATACGGCTCTCGACGTAGCGCGGCAGCAGGGCGTCGAGGACGTCCTCCGCCGACGGCTCGAAGTCGAAGAGCGGAAGGATCTCGTCCTTCTTGCCCTCCTCCTCCGCGGCCTTGTCGAGCGAGAGCGGCAGCATCCGGTTCTCGACCGGGTTCTGCGTCATCATCGACACGAATTCCGTGAAGACGATGTGCAGTTCGTCGACGCCGCCCTCGGCCGTCTCGGTGGTGACGGCCTCGATGAGGGGGCCGGCCACGCGCTTGGCGTCCGCGTAGGTCGGGCTGTCGGTGAAGCCGGTCCACGACTCCGCGACCTTGCGCTCACGGAATCCGTAGTAGGCGACGCCCTTGCGGCCGACGATGTAGGTGTCGACCTCCTTGCCCTCGCCGCGCAGCCGCTCGGTGAGCCGCTCCGCCGCCTTGATGGCGTTGGAGGAGTAGCCGCCGGCCAGACCGCGGTCGCTCGTGATGAGCAGAACCGCGGCGCGGGCCGGGGCATCGGCCTCGGTGGTCAGCGGGTGCTTGGTGTTGGAGCCGGTCGCCACCGCCGTCACCGCACGGTTCAGCTCGCTGGCGTACGGCGTGGAAGCCGCGACCTGGCGCTGAGCCTTGACGATGCGAGAGGCGGCGATCATCTCCATCGCCTTGGTGATCTTCTTGGTCGCGGTGACGGATCGGATGCGACGCTTGTAGACCCGGAGCTGCGCTCCCATGAGTCAGGTCCCTTCCGTCGTCACTTGGAGACGTTGACGGCCGGTGCGTCCTCGCCCAGGGACTTGCCGTCCGAGGTCTCGAACCGTCCCTTGAACGTGGTGATCGCCTCGGCGATGGACTGCAGGGTGTCGTCGGACATCTTCGCGCCCTCGGCGATCGAGGTGAGGAGCTCCTTGCGCTCGCGGCGCAGGTAGTCCAGCAGCTCGCTCTCGAAGCGGCGGATGTCGTTGACCGGAACGTCGTCCATCTTGCCGGTGGTGCCGGCCCAGACGGAGACGACCTGCTCCTCGACGGGCATCGGCTGGTACTGGCCCTGCTTCAGCAGCTCGACCAGACGCTTGCCGCGCTCCAGCGACGACTTGGAGGCCGCGTCCAGGTCGGAACCGAAGGCGGCGAACGCCTCCAGCTCGCGGTACTGGGCGAGGTCCAGACGCAGTCGGCCGGAGACCTGACGCATCGCCTTGTGCTGGGCGGAACCACCGACACGCGACACCGAGATACCGACGTTGAGCGCCGGACGCTGGTTGGCGTTGAAGAGGTCCGACTCCAGGAAGCACTGGCCGTCGGTGATGGAGATGACGTTGGTCGGGATGAACGCCGACACGTCGTTCGCCTTGGTCTCGACGATCGGCAGACCCGTCATCGAACCGGCGCCCAGGTCGTCCGACAGCTTCGCGCAACGCTCAAGGAGACGCGAGTGCAGGTAGAAGACGTCGCCCGGGTAGGCCTCGCGGCCCGGCGGACGGCGCAGCAGCAGCGACACGGCGCGGTAGGCGTCGGCCTGCTTCGACAGGTCGTCGAAGATGATGAGGACGTGCTTGCCGTCGTACATCCAGTGCTGGCCGATGGCCGAGCCGGTGTACGGCGCCAGGTACTTGAAGCCGGCCGGGTCGGACGCGGGGGCGGCGACGATCGTCGTGTACTCGAGCGCGCCGGCCTCCTGGAGCGCACCACGCACGGAGGCGATGGTGGAGCCCTTCTGACCGATGGCGACGTAGATGCAGCGGACCTGCTTCTTCGGGTCGCCCGAGCGCCAGTTGTCACGCTGGTTGATGATCGTGTCGACGGCCAGCGCGGTCTTGCCGGTCTGGCGGTCGCCGATGATCAGCTGACGCTGACCACGGCCGATCGGCACCATCGAGTCGACGGCCTTGTAGCCGGTCTGCATCGGCTCGTGCACGGACTTGCGGACCATGACGCCCGGAGCCTGAAGCTCCAGGGCGCGGCGGCCCTCGGTCTCGATCTCGCCGAGACCGTCGATCGGGTTGCCGAGCGGGTCGACGACGCGGCCGAGGTAGCCCTCGCCGACGCCGACGGAGAGCACCTCACCGGTGCGCTGCACCGGCTGGCCCTCCTCGATTCCGCTGAACTCGCCGAGGACGACTGCACCGATCTCGCGCTCTTCGAGGTTGAGGGCGAGACCGAGGGTTCCGTCCTCGAACTTCAGCAGCTCGTTCGCCATGGCCGAGGGAAGACCCTCGACCTTCGCGATGCCGTCGCCGGCAACGCTGACAGTTCCGACCTCCTCGCGCGAGGCCGCGTCCGGCTTGTACGACTGGACAAAGTTCTCCAGTGCGTCCCGGATCTCCTCCGGCCGGATCGTGAGCTCCGCCATCTGGGTTCCCTGCTCTCCTTGTTGGGCCCGAAGTTTTCTAGGGGTCTGGGGTCGGCCCCCAGGAATCCTCTGCGGCCCAACCGGGCCGCCGGCAATGCGTGGTGCTGCTACTTCTTCGTACGGTGGTGGCGTCAGCCGGCCATACGGCGGGAGGCCTCGTCGAGGCGCTCCGCGATGGTCCCGTTGATGAACTCGTCGCCGACACGGACCTGGATTCCGCCGAGGACCGCCGGGTCCACGTCGAGGTTCAGGTGCATCTCGCGACCGTAGATCTTCGCCAGGGCCGCGCCGAGGCGCTGCTTCTGCTGGTCGGTGAGGGGCACCGCGGAGGTGACCTCCGCGACCATCCGGTTGCGGCGCTCCGCGGCGAGCTTGGAGAGGGACTCGAGTCCCGCTTCCAGGCTACGTCCACGGGGCTGCGTCACCAGGCGTACGACCAGACGCTCGGTTGCCTTGTCGGCCCGGCCCCCGAGCAGGCTGCGGAGCAGCTCGCTCTTGGCGGCGGTGGTGGCCGACTTGTCGGTGAGCGCGGAGCGCAGCGCCGTGTTGGACGAGACGATCCGGCCGAAGCGGAACAGTTCGTCCTCGACGTTGTCGAGCGTCCCGGCCTGCTGGGCGGCGGTGAGGTCGGCGGTGTTCGCCAGCTCCTCCGCCGTGTCGACCAGGTCGCGGGACTGCGACCAGCGTGCCCGGACCATGCCCTTGACCAGGTCGACGGCAGCGCCGCTCACCTGGCCGTCGAGCAGCCGCCCGGCCAGCTCGGCCTTGGCCTCGCCGGACTGCGACGGGTCGGTGAGGACCCGGCGCAGCGAGACCTCACGGTCGAGCAGCGCGGTGACGGCGGACAGGTCGCCTGCCAGCTTCGCCGCGTCGACGGAGCTGGTGTCCGTCAGCGCGTCGAGGCTGTTGCGGGCGTTGCCCAGTGCCTCGCGGCTCGCGCCGTTCATCGGGCCGCCTCGGCCTTCTCCTCAAGCTCGTTGAGGAAACGGTCGATGGTGCGGCTCTGGCGGGCGTGGTCCTCCAGGGACTCGCCGACGAGCTTGCCGGCCAGGTCGGTGGCGAGCTTGCCCACGTCCTGGCGCAGCGACAGTGCGGCCTGCTTGCGGTCGGCCTCGATCTGGGCGTGGCCGGCAGCGATGATCTCGTCACGCTGCCGCTGGCCCTCTGCGCGCAGGTCTTCCTTGAGCGCAGTGCCCTGCTCCAGCGCCTCCTGGCGCAGGCGCGCGGCCTCGTGGCGGGCCTCGGCGAGCTGAGCCTTGTACTGCTCCAGGACGCTCTCGGCTTCGATCCGGGCCTCATCGGCCTTCTCGATACCGCCCTCGATGGCCTCGCGACGCTCTTCCAGAACCTTGTTGATGTTCGGGAGGAGCTTCTTGGCGAGGAAGCCGAAGACGATGACGAAGGCGATCAGACCGATGACCAGCTCGTCGAGATGCGGGATCAGAGGATTCTGAGGCTCCTCCGCCGCCGCAAGGAACAGAGCGTTCACATCAGTGCCTTCCGTGAAAGGTAGTTGGCTGTCGGTCCGGGCTTACTGGTAGACGAAGCCCATGACGATGCCGATGAGGGCGAGAGCCTCACAGAAGGCGAAGCCCATGATCTGGTTGGTGCGGATCAGGCCGGCGGCCTCGGGCTGACGCGCGAGGGCCTGGGTGCCGTTACCGAAGATGATGCCGACGCCGACGCCGGGGCCGATCGCGGCGAGGCCGTAGCCGATGGAGGCGACGTTGCCGACGACGTTCTCCTTGGCACCGGCAGCGAGGTTGACAAGCTCGAGAGCAGCGGACATGCCGTTACTTCCTTCTCTTTCACGGACCGGTGGGGGTTGGCCACCGGACGTCTGTTGGTTCTGGGGGCGGACCCGCGCTGTGCGCCGGCCCGGTCGTGCTGGCTCAGTGGCCCTTGGCGAGTGCGCCCTGGACGTAGCTGGAGGCCAGGAGCACGAAGACGTAGGCCTGGACGGCCTGGATGAAGAGCTCGAAGACCGTCATCACCAGGACCATGGCGAACGAGACGGTGCCGTAGGCGATGCCGATGCCGTTCATCAGGTACCAGGAGGCCAGCGTGAACATCACGATCAGCAGGTGACCGGCGAACATGTTCGCGAACAGTCGCACCGCGTGGGTGAAGGGCCGGATGATCAGGTTCGAGAAGAACTCGATGACCACGACGAGCGGCAGGACCCAGCCCAGCGACTTGTCGTAACCGGTGATGTTCTTCCAGCCGCCGGTCCAGCCGTGCTTGCGGAAGGTCAGCGAGACCCAGAGCACGTACACGATGAGTGCGAGACCGGCCGGGAAGGCGATCAGCGACGGGACCGGGAACTGGGCGACCGGGATGATCGACCAGATGTTCATGATCCAGACGAAGAAGAACAGCGACACCATCAGCGGGACGTACTTCTCGCCGTCCTTCTTGCCGATGATCTCGTAGACGATGCCGCGGCGGACGAAGTCGTACCCGGCCTCACCGATCATCTGGACCTTGCCGGGCACCAGCTTCGGCTTGTTGAAGGCCGCCCAGAAGAAGGCGACGATCACGAGCGTGCTGAGCAGTGCGAGCAGCATGGGCTTCGTGAACTCGAAGCCCGCCACCTCGAACATCGGCTTGTACAGGAAGGTGTGGAGGCCCGGAGCCGGGAACCCGCATCCGGAGAAAATGTGGCAGCTCGCATCAAAGGCAAGCGTTGTGTCAGCACTCACCGCGGGCTCCTTCAGCGTGGCGCATAGGTACGGCAACCTCGTTGTGTCGGCGCGGCACGGAGCCGCGGGTCGGCACTGGACTGGTGGTCTTGGAAAGCTGGGCGGGGCGGTTCGGCATCGAGCCTCGCGCTGGGACAGGCGTCAGCTCGAATGCCCGCGCCCGCAGTGCCGCAGTTGGCACCGGACGATAGCAGCATCTCGAACGGCCATTTATCCCGGCCCTACCCTTCACGTCGCGGACCCGGTCTTCTGAGGCTTTTCGGCCTCGGTCGAGTCGGGGTCGACGTAGAGGATCTTTGCCTTCATGTAGGCGCGCGCCTGGGCGGCGACCCACACGAGGGTGACGGCGAGCAGTGTGAAACCGAACGCCTTGAAGTCGAACAGCTCTGTGCCCTTGAACACTGCCAGGAAGACGAACAGCAGCAGCAGTTGGAGGACGTAGAGCAGGAGCCCCATGGCCTGGAAGAGCTGCGGCAGCCGCTTCGCGGTGCGCTGGAGTGCCACCAGCCCACCCCCCATGAAAACGAGCGAGACCGCGGCGCCCACGAGTGCTCCGAGCGCTCCTTCGCCGCCGCCGACCAGCGCGCTGACCAGGACGGCGACAGCGCCGACGGCAGCAGCGGGTACGGCAGTTCGAAGGAGTGTCCGGGCGTCGTTGGACGGCATGGCGGCAGCTCCGCTTTGCTTGGTGGGGGCAGTGGGTGTCGTCATGGACGAGCGTAAGCCCGGATCGAGAAGGGGTTCTCGGGCCGTTGGACCGTCGCACCGCGGCCCTTCGGCTCTGTCGCCGGGTCTCGTGAACCGTATCACAAACTATTTGATGCAGTCTTTACCCGGAAAGTGTGGTTGCTGTCACACATGAGAGTGACAGCGCCCGTGTGTGCAGTGCGTGCCATCGCTTTGTCTGGTAATGGGACGCGATGAGGTAAACGTCAACCCCGGAATATCAGTTGAAACGCGATCGGGGGCCTACCGCGGTCGCGCCGTTGACGCCCGCCGACACCGGCTCGCGGTCCGTCTCCTCGCTCTCGTCCACTGTCTCGTGCGTCACCGCACCGCTCTCGACGGCGTCCCGGGCGGGCGTCGAGGATGCGACAACCTGGGTGCGCCGACGCCGGTAGCGGGGCGGAACGAAAGCCTCCATCCACCGCGGGGCACGTGGGGTGAAGCGCGGCAGGAGCAGCAGTACGAGGCCCAGCGCGCTCAGCGCGACGATGAGCAGCACGATCCACATGCTCGCGGAGTGCACCGAGTAGGCGACCATGCCGAAGGCGATCAGCGCCGACCAGAAGTACATGATCAGCACCGCCCTGCTGTGCGAGTGGCCGATCTCCAGGAGCCGGTGGTGCAGGTGCCCGCGGTCGGCCGCGAACGGCGACTTGCCCTGCCAGGTCCTGCGTACGATCGCCAGCACCAGGTCCGCGAACGGGATCGCGATGATGGTCAGCGGCAGCAGCAGCGGGATGAAGACCGGCAGCATCGCGTGGGTGGCCGCCCGCTCGCCGCCCGCGAAGAGGCGCATCGCGTCGCCGTCGACCTGGCCGGTGACCGAGATGGCGCCGGCCGCGAGGACCAGGCCGATCAGCATCGACCCGGAGTCGCCCATGAAGATCCGGGCCGGGTGCATGTTGTGCGGCAGGAAGCCCAGGCACATGCCGATCAGGATGGCGGCGAAGAGGGTGGCGGGGGCGGCCTCCTCGATGCCGTACCGGAACCAGATCCGGTAGGCGTACAGGAAGAACGCGCTGGCGGCGATGCACACCATGCCGGCCGCCAGGCCGTCGAGGCCGTCCACGAAGTTCACCGCGTTGATGGTGATGACGACCAGCGCGACGGCGAGCAGATTGCCCTGCCACTGGGTCAGCGAGACCATGCCGACGCCGGGGATCGGCAGATAGAGCACGGTCAGGCCCTGCATCACCATGACGCCGGCGGCGATGAACTGGCCGCCCAGCTTGATCAGCGCGTCGATCTCGAACTTGTCGTCCAGCACGCCGATCAGCCAGATCACCGCGGCTCCCGAGAGCAGCGCGCGCGGCTCGTTGGACAGCTCGAACACGCCGTTGAGGCTCTCCAGGTGGTCCGCCACCAGCAGGCCCGCGCACAGGCCGCCGAACATGGCGATACCGCCGAGCCGCGGTGTCGGCTCCCGGTGGACGTCGCGGGCGCGGATCTCCGGCATCGCTCCGGACGCGATGGCGAACTTACGCACCGGGCCCGTCAGCAGATAGGTCACCGCGGCCGTGACGCAGAGCGTCAACAGGTATTCACGCACGGGCTGCCCCACAGTTGTCGCTGGCCATCTCAGCCCCACACCTTAGGGCCTCGACCGTCACCCTATGCGGCGCGATCCACCGCACCGACCGTGCCGTCGCGGCCACGGGGTGGAGGACACCCGGGTGCCGCACGCCGGTTCCCGCCGTGCCGCGGCCGGTGCGTTCAGCCCCCGTACGGAGGAAAGCGCCCGGCCAGTTCGCGTACCTCCGTCGCCGCATTCCGCTCTCCCCTCAGCGCGAGTGCGAAGAGTGCCACGATGCGTGCCATCTCCGCCTCACCCATGCCGAGTGTGGTGACGGCGGCCGTACCGAGCCGCAGGCCGCGGCCCTCTCCGTAGGGCAGCGCGCAGGTGTCGAGGACGATGCCGGCCGCCGCGAGCAGTGCCTTGGCCTCCCGGCCCTCCAGCCCCAGCGGTGCCGGGTCCGCGGTGATCAGGTGGGTGTCGGTGCCGCCGGTGGTGATCGCGAAGCCCTCGGCGGCGAGGCCCTCGGCGAGGACGCGCGCGTTGGAGACCACCTGATGGGCGTACGTGGTGAAGGCCGGGCCCGCCGCCTCGCCGAACGCCACCGCCTTGGCCGCGATGGTGTGCATCTGCGCCCCGCCCTGGGTGAACGGGAACACCGCCCGGTCGATCCGCTCCGCCAGCTCCTCGCCGCACAGCAGCATCCCGCCGCGCGGCCCGCGCAGCACCTTGTGGGTGGTGGCGCAGACCACGTCGGCGTACGGCACGGGGCTGGGCGCCGCTCCCCCGGCGACCAGGCCGATCGGGTGCGCGGCGTCGGCCACCAGATACGCGCCGACGTCGTCGGCGATGGCCCGGAAGGCCGCGTAGTCGGGGTGGCGGGGGTAGGAGATCGAGCCGACCACGATGGCCCGGGGGCGGCGCGAGCGGGCCAGGGCGTACACCTGCTCGTAGTCGATCAGTCCGCTCTCCGCGTCGACGCCGTAGCCCACGACGTCGAACCAGCGGCCGGAGAAGTTGGCGGGCGAGCCGTGCGTGAGGTGCCCGCCGGAGGGCAGGCCGGTCGCCAGGAGGGTGTCCCCGGGCTTCAGGAGGGCCGCGTAGGCGGCGAGCACGGCGGCGGACCCGGAGTGCGGCTGTACGTTCGCGTGCGGGGCGCCGAACAGGCCCTTCGCCCGGTCGACGGCGATCCGTTCGGCGGCGTCGACGATCTCGCAGCCGCCGTGGTGCCGGGCGCCGGGATAGCCCTCCGCGTACTTGTTGGTGAGCGGGGAGCCGAGCGCGGCCAGCACGGCGGGCGAGGTGAAGTTCTCGGCGGCGATCAGCTGGAGGCCCTGGGAGGACCGGGCGAGTTCACCGCGTACGACGTCGGCGATCTCCGGGTCCTGACGGGCCAGCGCATCGAAGTCGGGGCCGTAACCCGGGTGGCCGGGGGCGTGCTTCGGGTCGGCTGGTGCGGGTGCAGTGATGGCGGGCATCTCTGGCTCCGGGCCTGGAAGGGGACTTCAGTGGCGTGTCCCCCAATGTAGGCCCGCCATGCCCGGCCCGCCCGACGGCCGCCCGGATCGCCCGTACGGACGCCTCGGCGGTGCGGACCCGGCAGGGGGCCGGTCCCGCCCCGCGGCGGGCCGCTGGGCCGCTCCGGCGGCGCCCTGGGGCTCGGGCTCAGTGCTTGGCCGGTACGCCCGTCAGGGCGGTGACCACGGGGTCCAGGGCCGCGTTGATCTCCTCGCCGATGGAGCGGAAGAAGGTGATCGGGGCGCCGTACGGGTCGTAGACCTCGTCGGCCTCCTCGCTCGGCGCCAGCAGCCAGCCGCGCAGCGCGGCGGCGGCCCTGACCAGGGCGCGGGCCCGCTCGACCACGCCGTCCTCCAGCGGGTCGGGCAGGGTGAGCGGGTCTATGGCCCGCACCAGCCGGTTGAACTCCTTCAGGGTGAAGGTCCGCAGGCCCGCGCTGTGGCCCATGGAGATGACCTGGGCGCGGTGGTCGCGGGTCGCGGTGAGGACGAGGTCGGCGCGGATGACGTGCTCGTCGAGCAGTTCGCGGCCGGTGAAGCCGTCCGGGTCGGCGCCGAAGTCGGTGAGGACGGCGGCGGCGTTGGCCTCCATCGGGGCGCCCTCGTGGCCCCAGGTGCCGGCGCTCTCCACGATCAGCCCGCCGAAGGCGGGGTCGCCGAGGCGGTGTGCCAGGGCATGGCGGGTCAGCCGCTCGGTGATCGGCGAGCGGCAGACGTTGCCGGTGCTGACGTGGAGGATACGGAAGGAGGTCCCCGATATGCCTTCTGCTGTGCCACGCCCGTCAAGGGCGGTCAATTCGCCACCTCAAGATCGGGTACGACCTTGCGGAGCTCCTCCGCGGTGAGCACGCCGGCCCGCAGCAGCACCGGTACCTTGCCGGTGACGTCGACGATCGAGGACGGCAGGTTGCCCGGGGTGGGGCCGCCGTCCAGGTAGACGGAGACCGAGTCGCCCAGCATCTCCAGGGCGTCGTCGCAGGTCTCGGGGGCCGGGTGGCCGGTGAGGTTGCCGGAGGAGACGGCCATCGGGCCGACCTCGGTGAGCAGCTCGATGGCGACCGGGTGCAGCGGCATCCGGACGGCGACGGTGCCGCGGGTGTCGCCGAGGTCCCACTGGAGGGACGGCTGGTGGCGGGCGACCAGGGTCAGCCCGCCGGGCCAGAACGCGTCCACCAGGTCCCAGGCCTGCTCGGAGAAGTCGGTGACCAGACCGTGCAGGGTGTTCGGGGAGCCGATGAGGACGGGGCTCGGCATGTTGCGGCCGCGGCCCTTGGCCTCCAGCAGGTCCCCTACGGCCTCGCTGCTGAAGGCGTCCGCGCCGATCCCGTAGACGGTGTCGGTGGGCAGGACGACCAGCTCGCCGCGGCGCACTGCCGAGGCGGCTTCGCGCAGACCGGTCTTGCGGTCGGTCGCGTCGTTGCAGTCGTATCGCCGTGCCATTTAGCGGTCCCCCTCGGGCAGGAACTTCGGGTGAAGGCGGTGCGGGACGTCGGTGCTCACGGCATCGCCTTGCGGGCGGTCGCGAAGCGCGGACGGTTGTTGAGGTCCGGGTGATCGGCGGCGTCCGCCCAGCCCCGCTCCTCGGTGAAGATCCACGGGACCTGGCCGCCCTGGGTGTCGGCGTGCTCGATGACGACGACGCCGCCGGGGCGCAGCAGCCGGTGGGCGGTGCGTTCGATGCCGCGGATCAGGTCGAGGCCGTCCTCGCCGGAGAACAGGGCCATCTCCGGGTCGTGGTCCCGGGCCTCGGGGGCGACGTACTCCCACTCGGTGAGCGGGATGTACGGCGGGTTGGAGATCACCAGGTCGACCTGGCCGTCCAGTTCGGGGAGCGCGGTGAGCGCGTCCCCGTGGTGCAGGGAGACCCGGGAGCCGTCGACGTTCTTGCGGGTCCACTTCAGGGCGCCCTCGTCGAGCTCGACGGCGTGCACGCGCGAGCGCGGCACCTCCTGGGCGAGCGCGAGCGCGATGGCGCCGGAGCCGGTGCACAGGTCGATGATCAGCGGCTCGACCACGTCCATGGCGCGCACCGCGTCTATGGCCCAGCTGACGACCGACTCGGTCTCCGGGCGGGGCACGAAGACGCCGGGTCCGACCTGGAGCTCCAGGTAGCGGAAGAAGGCGCGGCCGGTGATGTGCTGGAGCGGTTCGCGGGCCTCGCGGCGGGCGACGGCCTCCCAGTAGCGGGCGTCGAAGTCGCTGTCGGGCACCCGGTGCAGCTCTCCCCGCTTGACACCGTGCACGAACGCGGCGAGCTCCTCCGCGTCGAAGCGCGGTGAGGGCACGCCGGCGTCGGCCAGCCGCTGGGTGGCCTGCGCCACCTCGGCGAGCAGCAGATTCATCCGGTTCCTCCGGCTTGCAGGGACAGCTGGGCGGGAGCTGCTGTGGACGCGCGGCCTACTGCGCGGCGGCCAGCTTGGCAGCGGAGTCGGCGTCGACGAGGGCCTGGATGACGGCGGTGAGGTCACCGTCGAGCACCTGGTCCAGGTTGTACGCCTTGAAGTTCACGCGGTGGTCGGAGATCCGGTTCTCCGGGAAGTTGTACGTCCGGATCTTCTCGGAGCGGTCGACCGTGCGCACCTGGCTGCGGCGTACGTCAGAGGCCTCGCGCTCGGCGGCCTCCTGCGCGGCGGCCAGGAGCCGGGAGCGCAGGATGCGCATGGCCTGCTCCTTGTTCTGGAGCTGGCTCTTCTCGTTCTGGCAGGAGGCGACCACACCGGTCGGCAGGTGCGTGATGCGCACCGCGGAGTCGGTGGTGTTGACGGACTGGCCGCCGGGGCCCGAGGAGCGGTAGACGTCGATCCGCAGGTCGTTCATGTTGATCTCGACCTCGACCTCCTCGGCCTCGGGCGTGACGAGCACGCCGGCCGCGGAGGTGTGGATGCGGCCCTGCGACTCGGTGGAGGGCACGCGCTGCACGCGGTGCACACCGCCCTCGTACTTCAGGCGGGCCCAGACGCCCTGGCCGGGCTCGGTGGCACCGTTTCCGCCCTTGGTCTTCACGGCGACCTGGACGTCCTTGTAGCCGCCCAGTTCGGACTCGGTGGCGTCGATGATCTCGGTCTTCCAGCCGACGCGCTCGGCGTACCGGAGGTACATCCGCAGCAGGTCGCCGGCGAACAGGGCCGACTCGTCGCCGCCCGCACCCGCCTTGACCTCCAGGATGACGTCCTTGTCGTCGTTGGGGTCCCGGGGGACGAGGAGGAGCCGCAGCTTCTCGGTGATCTCCTCGCGCTGCTTCTCCAGGTCCTTGACCTCGGCGGCGAAGTCGGGGTCGTCCGCCATCAGCTCGCGGGCGGTCTCGATGTCCTCGCCGGTCTGCTTCCAGGACCGGTAGGTGCCGATGATCGGGGTCAGCTCGGCATAGCGCTTGTTGAGCTTGCGCGCGTTCGCCTGGTCCGAGTGGACAGACGGGTCGGCCAGCTTCTTCTCAAGATCGGCGTGCTCGCCGATCAGATCCTCGACCGCCTCGAACATCCTCGGGCTCCTGGGGTGCGTAAGTGAAAAATGAGCAGCGTGAAGAACTGAGCAGCCTGCGTCACGACAAAGCGCCGGTCCTCCCCCGCCCCGTGACGGGGCGGTCGAGGACCGGCGCGATGGCTCGCTACTTGGCGGCGGAGCCGGCCTTGCCGAAGCGGGCCTCGAAGCGGGCCACGCGGCCACCGGTGTCGAGGATCTTCTGCTTGCCCGTGTAGAACGGGTGGCACTCGGAGCAGACCTCGGCACGGATGGTGCCTTCGGTCAGGGTGCTACGGGTGGTGAACGACGCGCCACAGGTGCAGCTGACCTGGGTCTCGACGTACTCGGGGTGAACATCGCGCTTCAAGGTGACTCCTAGGTTTCGGGAGGGCACCGGGTCGCATCCGCGGATTTGCGGGATACGTGAACCGGGGCCGACGAACCAGTCTGCCAGGGCTGGCCCGCGCTTCAAAATTCGAAGGTAATCGCCTCAACGGGGACGGGCCCGGATGTATTCCGGGCCGGGGCTCAGCCGCTCTTCACGATCTTCCCGGCGTCGCCCTTGTCGCCGGCCGAACCCTCGGTGACGGAGGCCGGGACGGCCCGGTCGGCCCGCAGCGCCTGCCAGAGCTGCTGGGACTGCCGCTCCAGGGGTATGACGCGGTTGGGGTCGCGGGGGTCGTACTCGACGGGCAGCGTGACCATCTTCATGTCCTCGGCGCCGATGCCCTTGAGGCCGTTGGCGAAGGAGACCAGGCTGTTCACGGAGGCGAGGTCGGAATCCGTGGTGATGGCCTTGGTGGCGGCGTCGGCGAGGTCGTAGAGCCGCTTGGGGTTGCTGAAGACCCCGACGTCCTTCACCTGGCCGATGAGCGCCTTCATGAAGGCCTGCTGGAGCTGGATGCGGCCGAGGTCGCTGCCGTCGCCGACGCTCTTGCGGGTGCGCACCAGGCCCAGGGACTGTTCACCGTTGAGCTGGTGGGTGCCGGGCGGCAGGTCCAGGTGGCTCTTGGTGTCCTTGATCGCCTTGTTGGTGGTGATCGGGACGCCGCCGAGCTCGTCGATGAGCTTCTTGAAGCCGGTGAAGTCGACCTCGATGTAGTGGTCCATCCGGATCCCGGACATCTGCTCCACGGTCTTGACCGCGCAGGCCGGGCCGCCGACCTCGTACGCCGTGTTGAACATCTGGCGCTGGGCGGCGGGGACGTTCGTCTTCCCGTCGCTGTCGGAGACGCACTGGGGGCGGCTGATCAGGGTGTCGCGCGGGATGGAGACGATGGAGGCCTTCTTGTGGCCCTCGTACACGTGCAGGATCATCGCGGTGTCGGAGCGGGCGCCGCCCTCGTCCGCGCCGTACTTGGCGTTGTCGCCGTGCCGCGAGTCGGAGCCGAGGACCAGGATGTCCAGGGAGCCGTTGTCGACCTCGTCGGGGCGGTTGTCGCCCAGGGCGGCGTTGATGTCGACGCCCTTGAGGTTGCCGTCGAGCTTGAAGTAGACCCAGCCGAGTCCGCCGCCGCCGACCAGCACCACGCCCGCGGCGACCCAGGCCAGCGCGGTGGCGGTCCTGCGGCCCTTGCCGGGTTGTTTGCGGCGCTTGCCGGTGGCCCGTATTCGGCCGCTCCTGCCCGTGTCGCTCATGCTCTCCTCAGTCCCTCGTGGATACCCGCGTACCCCCTGCCGTGGTGGATCAGGCACGGTTTGTCGACAGTTGTCGGTCACTTGTCAGACGTCGAATTACCTCGAAGGGTTGCACAACGCCGTTCGGCGCCCCGGGCGGGCAGGGTCTGCGGAGGATGCTGCCGAAGAGATCTAAGAGCGGTTCTTAGCCCTTGCCACCTGCGCTTTTACAGACAGGCCGGGAATGCCGAACCATGATCACGCACTGTGACGGATGTGTCCTAAGTCTCGGAAGGGTCACGGTGCGGGAGGGGGCGGGGAGACGGGGGTACGACGCGGGGGCCCCGCCACATCGGATGTGGCGGGGCCCCCGCGTCGTATCGGAACTCGTCGGTCCGGTGCGGTCCGACTAGTCGTTGCCGTTGCCGTTCGCCGAAGGCGTCGTCTTGGCGATCTGCATCAGGAACTCGGCGTTCGACTTGGTCTGCTTCATCTTGTCGAGGAGCAGCTCGATCGCCTGCTGCGAGTCGAGCGCGTGCAGCACCCGGCGCAGCTTCCAGACGATCGCCAGCTCCTCGGAGTTCAGCAGGATCTCCTCCTTGCGGGTGGAGGACGCGTCGACGTCCACCGCCGGGAAGATGCGCTTGTCGGAGAGCTTGCGGTCGAGCTTGAGCTCCATGTTGCCGGTGCCCTTGAACTCCTCGAAGATCACCTCGTCCATGCGCGAGCCGGTGTCGACCAGCGCGGTGGCCAGGATGGTCAGCGAGCCGCCGTCCTCGATGTTGCGCGCCGCACCGAAGAAGCGCTTCGGCGGGTAGAGGGCGGTCGAGTCGACACCACCGGAGAGGATGCGCCCGGAGGCCGGGGCCGCCAGGTTGTACGCACGGCCCAGGCGGGTGATCGAGTCGAGCAGGACGACCACGTCGTGACCCAGCTCCACAAGGCGCTTGGCGCGCTCGATGGCCAGCTCGGCGACGGTGGTGTGGTCCTCGGCGGGACGGTCGAAGGTCGAGGAGATGACCTCGCCCTTCACCGACCGCTGCATGTCGGTGACCTCTTCCGGACGCTCGTCCACCAGGACGACCATCAGGTGGCACTCGGGGCTGTTGACCGTGATCGCGTTGGCGATGGCCTGCATGATCATGGTCTTGCCGGTCTTCGGCGGGGCCACGATCAGACCGCGCTGGCCCTTGCCGATCGGTGCGACGAGGTCGATGATCCGGGTCGTCAGGACGCCCGGGTCGGTCTCCAGGCGCAGCCGGTCCTGGGGGTAGAGCGGCGTCAGCTTCTGGAACTCGGGACGGCCCCGGCCGCTCTCCGGCGCCATGCCGTTGACGGAGTCCAGGCGGACCAGCGCGTTGAACTTCTCGCGCCGCTCGCCGTCCTTGGGCTGGCGGACCGCACCGGTGACGTGGTCGCCCTTGCGCAGGCCGTTCTTGCGGACCTGGGCGAGCGAGACGTACACGTCGTTGGGGCCCGGCAGGTAGCCGGAGGTACGGATGAACGCGTAGTTGTCGAGGATGTCCAGGATGCCCGCGACGGGGATCAGGACGTCGTCCTCGGAGACCGGCGGGGCGTCGCTGCCGAACTCGTCGCGGCCACGACGGCCGCGGCGGTCGCGGTAGCGGCCACGACGGCCGCGCCGGCCGCCCTCGAAGTCGTCGTCGTCCTGGGGACCGTTGTCGCGGTTGTCGCGGCCCTGGTTGCCCTGGTTGCCGCCCTGACCGCCCTGGTTGCCGCCCTGACCGCCCTGGTTGCCGCCCTGGCGCTGCTGACGGCCCTGGTCGTCGCCCTTGCCGCGCTCGCGGTCCCGCTCGCGACGGCTCTGCCGGTCGCCGCGGCCCTGGCGGTCGCCGCGCTGGCCTCGGCCGGAGCGGCCCTCCGCGTTGTCCGCGGACTGCTCGGCCCTGGCGTCGCCCTTGGTGTCGGTCTGCGCCTCGGCCTTGACGTCGGTCTTGACGTCGCCCTTCGGCTCGGACTTCTGGCGGTCCGTCACCTCTCCCGCGGCGGCGGCCTGTTCGGGGCTGCCGGCCGCGGCGGTGGCGCGGCGGCGGCGGCGCTCACCGGCCGGCTGGTCGTCACTGGCGGGCTGACCCGGGATGTCGATCTGCTGCTGGGCGACGGCCTTCTCGGCCTTGGCCGGCTTCTCGGCGGCCGGAGCGGCAGCTTCCGGGGCGGCGGCCTCGGTACGCGCCTTGGAGGTGGCGCGGCGCTTCGGCTTGCTCTCGGCGTCGGCCGGGGCAGCGCTCTTGGCCGGGGCGGAGCCCCCGCCTGCCTGCGTCTCCTTGATGACCTCGATCAGCTGGCCCTTGCGCATCCGCGCGGTGCCCTTGATCCCGAGGCCGGACGCGACCTGCTGCAGCTCGGCCAGGACCATGCCGTCCAGGCCGGTGCCGGAGCGGCGGCGCCGTGGGGCACTGCCGGTGGCAGCACCTGCGTCGGACGCATTGTCGACATTCTTGTCGGCAGTCACGCCCATCAGATCGGTGGTGTCGCTCACGAAGGGTCCTTCCCTGGAGCGGACGTCGGCCTGTCTGGCTCGGCGACCGGTTGTGCTGTCCGGCGGTCCCGTGGAGAACCGTGCCGGGGCGGTGGTCCGCCAGATGTGGCGGAGAGATAAACGTGCGTGGGGTTCCGACCCGAAGTCCCCAGTTGCCCCCTCTGGGAAGAACGCGGGGTGTCGTGCCGGTTCCGGAGCGTGCTCAAGACTGCTCAGGCAGGCTGCTCAGGCAGTTTGGGGAGGCTCCCGGAAGAAGATGGTCCCGGAGGGGACACCATGCACCGCGCCGCGAAGGCGTCGGATGCAGACTTGAGATTAACACTACCGGCTCCAACAAACATTCCCCCTCTCATCCACCGGCAATCGCTTGCGGTCCTATTCGGACACGTCCTGCGGCGCGAGCGGCAGCACGCTCGCCCCAGCGGCATCAAGGGCGAGCCGGGCCGCGGCCCAGCCGTCGCCCGCCATCCGCAGCACCTTGTCGGCCGCGGACCCGTCGGTCAGCGCGAGGACCGTGGGGCCCGCGCCGGAGACGACCGCGGGGACGCCGTCCGCGCGCAGCCGGCCCACGAGCGCGAGGCTCTCGGGCATCGCGGGAGTGCGGTAGTCCTGGTGCAGCCGGTCCTCGGTGGCGGGCATCAGCAGCTCGGGACGCCTGGTCAGCGCCTCCACGAGCAGGGCCGCGCGGCCGGCGTTCAGGCTTGCGTCCACATGGGGGACGCTGCGCGGCAGCAGACCGCGGGCGGCCTCGGTGAGGACCGGCTTCGCGGGGACGAAGACCACCGGAACGATGGAATCCGAGGGGTCCAGCCGGATCGCCCGGCCCGCCCCGCCGTCCATCCAGGCGACCGTGAAGCCGCCGAGGAGGCAGGCGGCCACGTTGTCGGGGTGGCCCTCGATCTCGGTGGCGAGTTCCAGCAGGGCGGTCTCGTCCAGCTTGGCGTCGCCGCCTATGGTCACCGCGCGGGCGGCCATGAT
The DNA here is from genome assembly GCF_042874215.1 of Streptomyces sp. NPDC004111. NCBI lineage: Bacteria > Bacillati > Actinomycetota > Actinomycetes > Kitasatosporales > Streptomycetaceae > Streptomyces > Streptomyces sp. NPDC004111. The sequence goes on along the minus strand of NZ_JBIAMU010000014.1, from coordinate 135,626 downwards.
TCCGGCGCAGATCGCGGCGGAGGACGAGCCGAGGCCGCGGCCGTGCGGGATCCGGTTGGCGCAGACGATCTCCAGGCCGCGCGGCTGGCCGCCGAGGACGTCGAAGGCGGTGCGCAGGGCGCGGACCAGCAGGTGGCGCTCGTCGCGGGGCAGCGTCTCGGCGCCCTCGCCCGCGATGTCGATGTGCAGCCCGGCGTCGGCGACGCGCACGACCACGTCGTCGTACAGGCCCAGCGAGAGACCGAAGGCGTCGAAGCCGGGCCCCAGGTTGGCACTGGTGGCGGGGACGCGCACGCGCACGGCGGCGGCTCGGAATGCGGGACCGGCCATCGCTCGACGATCTCCTTGTGTAGCGGGGGAACTGAGGGGTGCTGCGGAACTTGCTGCTTCGCTTCTTCGCCGCGGAACTGCGTGGAGCTGCGGCACCCGGACCTGACGGCGACAACGCCGCGGCATATGCGGCGGGGTGGGTTCGGTACAGCCTATCGAAGGAAGGTTCTGTGAGGACATAGGGCGCACAGGAGGCGCACGATGCGTGTCGCGTGCCTTCCTGTGCCCCTACGTGTGCCGATGTCCCGTTACCGGGGCATGGCCACCGGATATATGCGGGCGCTCCTCGCGGCGGGTTACGCCAGGCCGAGCTTCTCGGCGGCGGTCGCGGCGTCGACCGGGACCGTGACGGGCTGCGGCGCGCCGGCCACCGCCCAGTCCGGGTCCTTGAGGCCGTTGCCGGTCACGGTGCAGACGATCCGCTGCCCCTTGTCGACCTTGCCCTCCTCGGCGGCCTTCAGCAGACCGGCGACCGAGGCGGCCGAGGCGGGCTCCACGAAGACGCCCTCCTGAGAGGCCAACAGACGGTAGGCAGCCAGGATCTGACGGTCGGTCACCTCGTCGATGTGCCCGCCCGACTCGTCCCGGGCGGCCAGCGCGAAGTCCCAGGACGCCGGGTTGCCGATACGGATCGCGGTGGCGACCGTGGACGGGTCCTTGACGACCTCGCCGCGCACGATCGGCGCGGAACCGGAGGCCTGGTAGCCCCACATCCGCGGGGTGTGCATGGAGATCGAGTCCCCGGCGTACTCCTTGTACCCCTTCCAGTACGCGGTGATGTTGCCCGCGTTGCCGACCGGCAGTACGTGGATGTCGGGGGCGTCGCCGAGCGCGTCGACGATCTCGAAGGCGGCCGTCTTCTGGCCCTCGATGCGCACCGGGTTGACCGAATTGACGAGCGCCACCGGGTAGTTGTCCGAGAGCGAGCGGGCCAGCGTCAGGCAGTCGTCGAAGTTGCCGTCGACCTGGAGGATCTTCGCGCCGTGCACGAGGGCCTGGCCCATCTTGCCGAGCGCGATCTTGCCCTGCGGGACGAGCACGGCGCAGACCATGCCGGCCCGCACCGCGTAGGCGGCGGCGGAGGCGGAGGTGTTGCCGGTGGAGGCGCAGATGACGGCCTTCGCGCCCTCCTCCTTGGCGCGGGTGATCGCCATGGTCATGCCGCGGTCCTTGAAGGACCCGGTCGGGTTGGCGCCCTCGACCTTGAGGTACACCTCGCAGCCCGTGCGCTCGGAGAGGACCTGCGCGCGGACGAGCGGCGTGCCGCCCTCGCCGAGCGAGACGACCGGCGTCGTCGCCGTGACCGGGAGCCGGTCCCGGTACTCCTCGATGATGCCGCGCCACTGGTGGGTGCCCTGGATGGTCATGGGTCCTTACTCCCCTTCAACACGCATGATGCTGGCGACACCTCTGACGGTGTCGAGCTTGCGCAGCGCCTCGACGGTCCCGGAAAGGGCGGCGTCGGGCGCGCGGTGGGTGACGACGACGAGGGATGCCTCGCCGTCCTTACCCGACTGACGGACGGTGTCGATCGACACGTCGTGTTCGGCGAAGACCGTCGCGACCTGGGCGAGCACGCCCGGCTTGTCGGCCACGTCGAGGCTGATGTGGTACCGCGTGACGACCTCGCCCATCGGGCTGACCGGGAGGCGGGTGTACGCGGACTCACCGGGTCCGGTGGCGCCGCCGAGCTTGTTGCGGCAGACCGCCACGAGGTCGCCGAGCACGGCGGAGGCGGTGGGCGAGCCACCGGCGCCGGGGCCGTAGAACATGAGCTGGCCGGCGGCCTCCGCCTCGACGAAGACCGCGTTGTACGCCTCGCGGACCGAGGCCAGCGGGTGGGTCAGCGGGATCATCGCCGGGTGCACGCGGGCGGTGACGGACCTGCCGTCGGCGGCGCGCTCGCAGATGGCCAGCAGCTTGACGGTGCAGCCCATCCGCTTTGCGGATGCGATGTCCGCGGCGGTGACCTCGGTGAGGCCCTCGCGGTGCACGTCACCGATCTTGACCCGGGTGTGGAAGGCGATCCCGGCGAGGATGGCGGCCTTGGCGGCGGCGTCGAAGCCCTCGACGTCGGCGGTCGGGTCGGCCTCGGCGTACCCGAGGGCGGTGGCCTCGTCGAGCGCCTCGGAGTAGCCGGCTCCGGACGTGTCCATCTTGTCGAGGATGAAGTTCGTGGTGCCGTTGACGATGCCCAGGACGCGGTTGACCTTGTCGCCCGCGAGGGACTCGCGCAGCGGCCGGACCAGCGGGATCGCACCGGCGACGGCGGCCTCGTAGTAGAGGTCCCTGCCGTGCTGCTCGGCGGCGGCGTGCAGGGCCGCGCCGTCCTCGGCGAGCAGCGCCTTGTTCGCGGAGACGACGGAGGCGCCGTGCTCGAAGGCGGTGGTGATGAGGGTGCGGGCGGGCTCGATGCCGCCGATGACCTCGATCACGACGTCGATGTCGCCCCGTTTGACGAGGGCGGTCGCGTCGGTGGTGATGAGCGCCGGGTCGATGCCCGCGCGCACCTTGGAGGGCTGGCGGACGGCCACACCGACGAGCTCGACCGGGGCGCCGATGCGCGCCGTGAGGTCGTCGGCGTGCGTCGTCATGATGCGCGCCACCTCTGAGCCGACCACACCACAGCCCAGCAGCGCCACCTTCAGCGGACGCGTACGCATCATCCGACCTCACTCCTCATACTTCTTACGGTGTTGACCAGTCTCACCCACCGGACGGGAGTTTCTATCCCCCGTCCAGTGGGTGAGACATGTATTTCACTAGCCGACATCGAGCCGCAGGAGATCTTCCTCGGTCTCGCGCCGGACGATGACGCGTGCCGCGCCGTCCTTGACGGCGACCACCGGCGGGCGCAGCGCGTGGTTGTAGTTGCTGGCCATGGAGCGGCAGTACGCCCCGGTGGCGGGCACCGCCAGCAGGTCACCGGGGGCGGTGTCGGCCGGCAGGAAGGCGTCCCGGACCACGATGTCGCCGCTCTCGCAGTGCTTGCCGACCACACGTACCAGCATGGGCTCGGCGTCCGAGCGGCGCGAGACGAGGGCCACGCTGTACTCGGCGTCGTAGAGCGCCGTACGGATGTTGTCGGACATGCCGCCGTCGACGCTGACGTACGTCCGCAGGCCGTCGAGCGGCTTGACGGTGCCGACCTCGTACAGCGTGAAGGCGGTCGGGCCGACGATGGCGCGGCCCGGCTCGACCGAGATCCTGGGCGTACGGAGGTTTGCCGCTTCGCATTCGCGAGTGACGATCTCGGTGAGTGCCTTGGCGATGTCCTGGGGCTCGCGGGGGTCGTCCTCGGAGGTGTAGGCGATGCCGAGGCCGCCGCCGAGGTCGATCTCGGGGAGTTCGACGCCGTGCTCGTCGCGCACCTCGGCGAGGAGCTGGACGACGCGCCGCGCGGAGACCTCGAAGCCGGCCATGTCGAAGATCTGCGAGCCGATGTGGGAGTGGATGCCGATGAGTTCGAGGCCGTCCAGCTTGAGGGCCCGCCGTACGGCCTCCGCCGCCTGTCCCCCGGCGAGCGCGATGCCGAACTTCTGGTCCTCGTGGGCGGTGGCGATGAACTCGTGGGTGTGCGCCTCGACGCCGACGGTCACCCGGATCTGCACCCGCTGGCGCCTGCCGAGGCCCTGGGCGATGTGCGCGACGCGGACGATCTCCTGGAAGGAGTCGAGCACGATGCGCCCGACGCCCGCCTCGACCGCCCGGGTGATCTCGTCGACGGACTTGTTGTTGCCGTGGAAGGCGATGCGCTCGGCGGGCATTCCGGCGTCGAGCGCGGTGGTCAGCTCGCCGCCGGAGCAGACGTCGAGGTTGAGTCCCTCCTCCTTGAGCCAGCGCACGATCGCGCGGCTGAGGAAGGCCTTGCCCGCGTAGAAGACGTCGGCCTCGGTGCCGAAGGCGTCGGCCCAGGCACGGCACCGGGCGCGGAAGTCGGCCTCGTCGAGGAAGTAGGCGGGGGTGCCGAACTCCTCGGCCAGCCGGGTCACTTCGATGCCGCCGACGCTGACCACGCCCGCGTCGTCACGGGTGACGGTGCGCGCCCAGACCTTCTCGTCGAGGGCGTTGAGGTCCTCGGCGGGGGCGGTGTAGTGGCCCTCGGGGAGGACGTCGGCGTGGCGGGGCCCGGCGGGGTGGGCGGAACGGCTCATGTTCTTCTCTCACTCACATCACAGGTGAACGGGTGCGCTGACGCCGAGCTGGGACAGGCCGCCGGCCAGCACCGTCCCGGCGGCTTCGGCGACTGCCAGCCGGGTGCGGTGGGCGGCCGAGGGTTTCTCGTCGCCGCGCGGCAGGACCTGCCGCGTGTCGTGGCAGGCGAGGCGCAGGAGTGCGTCGGCGAGCGCGACGAGATACCGGGCGACGCGTTCGGGCGCGCCGAGCCGGACCGCGGCGTCGAGCTCGACGGGGTATCCGCCGAGCAGCCCGGTCACCTGCTGGACCTCCTCGTCGGCACCCTCCGCGCCCCGGTAATCGGCGCGGAGGCCGAGGTCGGCGGCGTTGCGGTGCAGGGCGCGGGCGCGGGAGTGGGCGTACTGGACGCGGAAGAGGGGGTTGCGCTCGTGCTGGGCGAGCAGTTCGGCGTCCGGGGCGGGGAGCAGGGCGTTCCACACGGCGGCGTCGTGGCCGAGCCGGGCGAGGTCGGCGGGCGCGGGCACCACGGGGGGCAGCGCGTCGTCGCGCACGGCCCCGTGCGTCAGCAGTTCCCGTACGGTCCGCTCCCCCGCGTCCGCGTCGAGGGTGAAGCTGAGGAAGCCGGGGCCGGTGATCTCGACGGCGGCGATGCCGGGGGTGCCGGTCAGCCGGCCGCGGAGGATCTCGGCGACCTCGCGCGGGGGCTTCCCGGCGGGCCGGGCGAGCCGGAGGGCGACATTGCTGGCGTAGTCCCCGCTGCCGCCCGGACGGGTGCGCTCGACGGCGGCCCGCTCGGGCACCGGAGCGGGCAGTACGTCCTCCTCGACGGCGCGGCGCACGGCGCGCAGCACGGTACGGGAGAGTTCTGCGGGGGTCACGTGCCAAGCCTAGGCGAGGAGGGGGGTCCTCCCGCGAACCGGTTTCAGTATCTGGGCGGCGTCGGGGCCGTACCGGGCACGGGCCGCCCGGACCGGTGCCGGCCGCCGCCGAAGCCGCCGCCCGGTCCGCCGGCGTGTCCGCCGAAGCCGCCGCCGGGTCCCGCGCCGCGTCCGGCGCGGCCGTCGCCATGCCTGCCGTCGGCGGACGGCGGTTCCTCCTGACCCGCCAGCCTGCGCACGAGCCGGACCAGTTCGGCGGGCTCGAAGGGCTTGGAGAGGAAGGCGTCCACTCCTGCGGCGAGGCCGCTCTCGACTTCGTACTGCGTGCAGGCGCTGATGATGGCCACGGGAAGGTGGCTGGTGCGGGAGTCGTCGCGGAGGCGGGCGGCGGTGCTGAGTCCGTCGAGGCGGGGCATCACCACGTCGAGGGTGACGACGTCGGGGCAGACCCGGTGGACGACGTCCAGGCATTCGGCACCGTCGGAGGCGGTCACCACCTCGAAACCCTCCAGTTCGAGGTTGACCCTGATCAGCTGCCGGATGACCTTGTTGTCATCGACGACAAGGACCCGGCCCAAAGCGCCCGACACCCTTCGAGAGTAGGTCGGACTCCCGTGCCGCGTCCGGGTTTTGCCCACTTCCGCCCCGTGCGGGGGAAGCGCTTGCGGAAGGCTGACGTGCGGGGCGTGCCGATATCCGTGCACGGCCACCGCCGGGGAGCTGGTAAGGTTCACCACGTCGCCGACACACCGGACGACACGCCCCCGTAGCTCAGGGGATAGAGCATCGGCCTCCGGAGCCGGGTGCGCAGGTTCGAATCCTGCCGGGGGCACTTCGAAGGAAGTGTCCGAGGACCCCGTCCTCAGCGGAAACGCTGGGTACGGGGTCTTCGCGTATGTACGGGCGGGTGCGCGGGATTGCGGTGGGACCGCGGGATGCGGTGGGCCCACGAGGCGCGGTGGACGCGTGGGGTGCGGGCTCGCGGCGCGTCGTTCCGTACTGGCCGGGTCCGGTGGCCGGGCGGGCCCAGGTCATGGGCGGTGCGGGTGATTGCCATGAACGAGTCATGCGGCTGCACGGTGTCGGCAAAGGGCCGGGTGCGGCGGGGGCGGCTCCTCTATTTTCCAGGGGCTCCGTTCGATCGGAGTCATCTGGGCGTGAGGCGTGGGGAGTTGCGGGGAATGAAGTCAGTGGTGCTGAACTGGGGACCGACGCTGTTGTTCAGCGTGCTGCTGCCGTGGGTGTCGTACGGGGTGCTGACGGACAACGGGATGGAGCCGGTCACGGCGCTGTTCCTGATCGCCGTGTGGCCGCTGGCCGAGGTGGGGATCTTCTACGGGATGCACCGCCGGGTCGACGAGTTCGGCGTGATGATCCTGATCGTGCTGGTGCTGGGCGCGGTCAGTGCGCTGGCCTTCCACAGCGAGAAGATGGTCTTCGTGAAGGACTCGGCGCTGACCGGGCTGCTGGGGCTGTCGTACCTGGTGACGCTGTTCCTGAAGCGGCCGATGATGTTCTACTTCGGCCGGAAGTTCGCCACGGACGGGTCCCCCGAGGGGATCGCGCGGTGGAACGGGCTGTGGGACCAGTACGCCGGGTTTCGGGCCAGCCAGCGGAAGCTGACCGTGGTGTGGGGGGTGGCGTTCCTGCTGGAGGCGGCGGTGCGGATCGCGCTCACCTATGTGCTGGACACCTCGACGATGGTGGGGGTGTCCTCGGTGATGCCGTTCGTGGTGCTGGCGGGGCTGATGACGTACACGATCCAGACCGGGCGCAAGGGGCGGGCGCGGATGGCCGCCCCCGCGGCCGGCTCGGGGACCGCGGTGGCGGAGGGGTCCGAGGCGGCCGGCTGAGGCGGGGCCGTCCGGGGCGGGTCGGGAGAGGCCCGGTCCCGCCCGGTTCCGCCGGGGCGCGCCCGGTCGGGCGCGGTCAGGCCGAGGCGCGTTTGCGGGCGGCGGGCTTCTTGGCCGCGGCCTTCTTCGGGGCGGACGCCGTCGTCGTCTTCGCGGCGGACGCCGCGCTCTTCTTCGCGGACGCGGCCGTCTTCCCGGCCGGGGTCCTCGCGGACGCGGTCCTCCCGGCCGCGGTCTTCTTCGTGGTGGCGGTCGTCGCGGACTTCTTCGCGGCGGCCGTCTTCTTCGCCGGGGCCGCCTTCTTCTTGCGGGAGGTGAGTTCGGTGACCTCGGCGGGCCGCTTCGCGGAGTCGCCGGCGGGCTCGCCGCGTGAACTCCGGGCCGCCCGGACGCTGTTCTCCAGGGCCGCCATCAGGTCGATGACCTGGGCGTCGCCGCCGGACTTCGCGGACGCCGCCGGGGCGTGCCCGTCGCCGCTGCCGGACTTGGCGGCGATGAGTTCCTCGACCGCTTCGCGGTAGTCGTCGTGCAGGGTGTCGAGGTCGACCTCGCCGAGGGTGTCCATCAGGGTGTCGGCCAGGTCGAGTTCGGCGTCGCGGACGGTGACGTTGCCCTCGGGGGCGATGCCCTCGGGGCGGCGGATCTCGTCCGGCCACAGCAGGCCGTGCATGGCGATCACGTCGCCGACCACCCGGAGCATGCCGAGCCGTTCGCGGCCCCGCAGGGCGAACTTGGCGATGGCGACCTTGCGGCTGCGGGAGAGTGCCTCGCGCAGCAGGGTGTACGGCTTGGCGGCCGGGACGCCGTTGGCGGAGAGGTAGTACGCCTGGTCCATCTGGAGCGGGTCGATGGAGGCCAGCGGTACGAAGGCGACGATCTCGATCGTGCGGGCGGTGGGGAGCGGGAGGGCGGCCAGGTCGTCGTCCGTGATCGGGATGATCGAGCCGTCGGCCTCCTCGTACCCCTTGCCTATCTCGGCGGACTGGACCTCCTGCTCGTCCAGCTCGCACACCTTCCGGTAGCGGATCCGGCCGCCGTCCGTGGTGTGGATCTGGCGGAACGAGACGGAGTGGTTCTCGGTCGCGTTGAAGAGCTTGATGGGGATGCTGACCAGGCCGAAGGAGATGGCACCGTTCCAGATCGATCTCATGCCTGTGGTCCCTTTCGGTGGGATTCTTATGTTATGTCGCCCATGACGGAGGTGGAGGGTCGGAGGCTGTCCCTCAGCAATCTGGAGAAGGTGCTGTATCCGGCCACCGGGACCACCAAGGGAGAGGTGCTGCACTACGTCGCGACGACGGCGGGGGCGCTGCTGGCCCATGTGCACGACCGGCCGATGTCCTTCCTGCGCTTCCCGGACGGGGTGGAGGGCGAGCGGTTCTTCGCGAAGAATCCGCCGCCCGGGAAGCCCGCCTGGGTGCGGACGGTGGAGGTGCCCCGTTCGGAGGGGGTCACCGCGCGGCAGGTACTGGTGTCCGATCTGTCGTCGCTGATGTGGGCGGCGAACCTGGTGGTGGAGTTCCATGTGCCGCAGTGGCGGGCGGCGAGCCCCGGGGTGGCCGACCGGATGGTCCTCGACCTCGACCCCGGGGAGCCCGCGACGGTGGTGGAGTGCTGCGAGGTGGCGCTGTGGCTGCGGGGCCGGCTGGCGGCGGACGGGCTGGACGCGTGGGTGAAGACGTCCGGGTCGAAGGGGCTGCACGTGCTGGTGCCGGTGGAGCCGACGCCGTCCGAACGGGTGAGTGCGTACGCCAAGGCCCTCGCGGTCGAGGCGGAGGCGGCACTTCCGGCGCTGGTGACGCACCGGATGAAGCGGGCGCTGCGGGCCGGGAAGGTGTTCGTGGACTTCAGCCAGAACTCGGCCTCGAAGACGACCGCCGCGCCCTACACCCTGCGGGCGAGGAACGAGCCGACCGTGTCCACGCCGGTGACGTGGGAGGAGGTGGCGGACGCGGGTCGGGGGCCCGGTTCACTGGCCTTCCTGATGCAGGACATCGCCGCACGGCTGGAGAGGTACGGCGATCTGCTGGGGCCGCTCCTCAATCCGAACCGGGCGGGGGCGCTGCCCCGGGCGTGACGGCGCCGCCGGGGACGGTCCTCAGGCGCGCAGCCAGGTGTGGCGGTTGCGGGCGGAGGCGTAGAGGGACTCGATGTCGGCCGGTTTGAGCACCCCGCCGAGGTGCGCCAGGACTGCGTGCGTGTCGCCCTCCCGCAGGAGGAGCAGGCCGTCGGGCGGGAGCCCGTCGACGCGGGAGGCGCCCGCCACGGCGAGTACCGGGCGGACCGCCGCCGCGAGGGCGAGCGAGGCGCGTTCGGCGTCGTGGGCGGCGCGGCGCAGGTGGGGCGCGGCGGCGGAGGCGTTGACGTGGAAGCGGCGGTGGGCGGGGACGGTGTGCACGGTGAGGACGCCGGCCGGGCCGATGAGGAGGTGGTCCAGCTGTGCCCGGCCCGGCAGCGGGACCGAGTGCAGGACCCGCCAGCCCGTGTGTTCCAGCCCTTCGAGCTCGGTGCCGACCGACTGGAGTGCGGCGAGGACCTCGCGGCGGGGGTCCTGGCGGAAGCGGCGGGCGGGCGGTGCGTCGCCCAGTTCCGCGTACAGGGCTTCGCCGGGGCGGTTGGGCGCCAGGTCGTCGTCCGGGTGCAGGGAGAGCCGGACCAGGTCGGCGGGGGTGGGGACGGGCGGCGGCCCGACGGTGAGGGGGCCGGTCACGTACGGGGCGAGGGCGCCCAGCACGTCGTCGCGGCGGGACTCGGCGAGGAGGCTCACCCGGCCGGTGTCGCGGTCGTACCAGGCGAGGGTGCGGCCGGTGACCAGGGTGACGTAGAGACGGGGGCCTTCGGGGCCGTGGGTCGGTGTGACTCGTAGTGGTTTCATCGTGCGGCACCCCCTGCCTGCTATGGGAACAGGCGAGGGGCCCGGGGGCAACAAGTGGGCATATTCCTCTCGGAGTTGACGAGTTCCGGTCGGCTGCGACGGAACCTGTCCCGGTGGGCGGCGCGGGGCGGGCACGGTACGGGCGGGCAGGCGCCCGTACGGGACGGGAACCCGGGGGCGGGGCCGTGCGTTGCGTGAGTACGGTCTGGGATTCGGGGGCTACCGATGATCATCTTTGGCACCAAGGGGTACGTGTACCAGCTGGCGATGCTGATGCTGCTCTGCGGGCAGTGCGGCAATCCGGCCGCCCACGCGCTGCGCAAGCGCGTCACGAAGTTCACGCTGTTCTTCGTCCCGCTGTTCCCCGTCTCGACGAAGTACGTCACCCAGTGCACGTTCTGCGGCGCCGAGCGCGTGGTGGAGCACGCGGAGGCGGAGCGGCTGAGGGCGCAGGGCGGCGGCGGGAGTCCGGCGTACGGGCAGGGGGCCGAGGGGATACCGCAGCGGCAGAACCCGTACCAGTAGCGCGGCGGCCCGGGAGGGGACCCGGGGAGGCGGCTCGACGGGAGGCGTCCGGGGGCGGATCGGGGGCGATTCAGGAGGGGGCGACCGCGTGGCGCGGTGGTGCGGAAGCGGGGGTCCCGTAGTCGGGTGGCTGTTACCTCGTCGATGAATCTCCGCAATAGCGGACATTTAGGATTCATCGCATGCCTACGACGACCAAGCCCAGCAAGCAGCGGCCCCGTGCGGCCCGGATCGTGGCCGCGTCGGCCCTCGCCGTCTCGCTCGGCGGCGGACTCGCGGCCTGCGGGGGCGGGTCGGGTGCGGCACCGGCGCCGGACGTGAGGGTCGCCAACGTCACCGCGAGGCCGGCCGGGGACGGCAGGCAGGACGCCGGGGCGGTACGGCCGCTCGCACCCTCCCGGCCGACCGGGCTGACCATTCCCTCGGCGGGAGTAAGGGCGGACGGCATGGTCGGTCTCGGCCTGGACGCGCACCAGGAACTGGAGGTCCCCTCGGTCGCGGACGCGGAGAAACCGGGCTGGTACACGGGGGCGGTGACACCGGGCGAAAGGGGGGCCGCGATCCTGGTGGCGCATTACGACACTGCCCAGGGCCCCGCCCTGTTGCGTAACGTCGGCAAGATGAAGATCGGGGATGCGATCGAAGTGGGCCGGGCGGACGGCAGTACCGCCAGGTTCAGGATCCGCGAGATTCAACAAGTAGACAAAAAGGAATTCCCTACCAATAAGGTCTATGGAAAGACCAACCGCCCGGAGCTGCGCCTCATCACCTGCGGGGGCCCCATCCGGGACGGCCACCGCTCCGACAACATCATCTTCTTCGCCGATCTCGTCCGGTAGGACCGGCAGGGAGGGGAGTTCTTGTACCGCCGCCGGCCCGACAGGGATGCGGGGCGCCGGGTATCGGTCCGTGGACCGGAGCCGGGCGCCCTGTCCGGCCCTGCCCCGGTAACGGGCCGGGGCCGGGTCCGGGGTGCGGTCGTGGGCCGGGGTGCGGTCGAGGGCCAGGGGGCCGTCAAGGGCCGGGGCATGGCACGCGGCCGGGGCGCGGTGCGCGCGGACCTGGCACGTCACGGCGGGCCGCGGACCAGGGCGGCCGGGGTGGTCGCGCTGGTGGTGCTGCTGTCCTGGGCGGTCGTCGGCTGCGGCAGGGCGGGCGAGCTGAAGAGCGCGGGGGCGGCGCCCACGGCGGCCGGTCCGGTGCGGCTGTGGCCCACGTTGCCGCCCGCCAAGACTCCCGGCGAGGACCTGGGGGTGGCCGAGACGGAGACGGCCAAGGGGATCAAACTGCCGGACGGCGATGTGCGCAAGGTCGACCCGGTGGCCGTGATGAAGGCCGAGGTGGCCGCGCACCCCGACACGTACAGCGGGCCGAGCGGGCTCTACGCGCAGACCGTGGCCAGACTGGGCGCCTGCGCCCGGAAGCCCGCACAGTGCCCGGTGCTGCCGCCGTACTACCGCGATCTGACGGGGGACGGCCGCGACGAGCTGATCATCGGCGTCACCATGCCGGAGGGGCAGCTGGCGATCCGCGCGTATCTGGCCGAGAAGGGCGGACTGACGCGGATCATGGGCACGTCGGACGCGGTGATCAGTGTGGCGTTCGCGGGCAAGGACCTGGTGCTGACGGTGCCGTCGGGGATCTCGGACTACGAGTACCGGACCGCCTGGACCTGGGACGCCCGCCAGCACGCGATGCTCGCCACCCAGGACCAGATCGTGCACACCGGCAAGGGGCCCGGTGCCCCGCGGCCGGGAGTGGGGCCGGGCCCGTGGCCCGACCACGAGGGCGGTACGGGACCGGGCACCGGCACGGGTACGGGACCGGGCACCGGAGCCGGCACGGGCCCGAACGACAGCCCCCGTACGGGCCCGGGGCACGGCTCCGGGCAGGGCCGCGGGTCGGCCCGGCGCACGGGCCCGGACACCGGCCCGCAGTCCGAACGGCGCAAGGGCGACCGTCCGGGCACCGGCCGGACCAAGGAGCCGCGCTCCGGCGCGGGGCGGAACCACGAATCCGGCTCCGGCCGGGGCCGGGGCTCCACGGCGGACCCGAAGGGCGGTGAACCGGAACGGCCCCGCGGGGCCGGGCGGGGCGAGGGGAGCGGACGCGGCGACGGAGCCGGACAGGGCCGCCGGCACGGCCTGGGACGCGGGCTCGGTTCCGGTACGGAGCCGGATGCGGGGCAGCGGCCCGGCCCCGGAAAGCGCCATCGGCACGGCTCAGGACGCGGGCTCGGCGCCGGTGAGGGCCTAGGCAACGGCCGGGACCGCGAGTCGAGGGGCCACCCCCGCGGCGACCGCACCCGCAGCGACCACCCCCGTGACAGTCGCCCCCGCGGCGACCGCACCCGCGACGACCACCCCCGTGACAGTCGCCCCCACGACGGCCGACCCCGCGACGCGGGCGCCTTCGGCGCGCCCTCCCCCGCCTCCCACTTCCGCAACAGCCGCATCCGCGACCACCGCACCCCGGAGACCGGGGTGCCGGAAGCGACGAATCCGGCAGGTGCCGCCCCGGACGCAACCGCTCCGGAGCGGACGTTCCCCGAGAGCCAGGGCCCCTCCGGAACTCCCCCGTCCCCCGGCCCCGCCCACGTTCCCGGCGGTCCCGCCGGTGCCGTGTCCACCCGGGCGGAAGGCAGGTGGCGGGCATGAAGCGTGTGCGGTTGCGGTTTCCGGCTTGGACCGCCTCCCTGACCTGGAAGGCGTTGGCGTTCCTCACCGTCATGTGCTGCGCGCTCGCCTTCTTCCTCGGCGCGCTCGTGCACGTCTCGGTGACCCACCAGACCGTCGAGCAGGCCCGGGAGAAGGCGCTCGACAAGCTGGAGCGGGCCAGTGTGGCGTACGAGGCGGGCGAGGCACTGCCGCCGGACGCCGGGCTGGACCTTCCCGGGCTGCCCGACTCGCTGCGCGACCTCGTGCGCGACGGCCAGCGCGGCACCCTGGTGGAGAACGACCTGGAGGGCCGTCCCCGCATGTGGGCCGCGCGGCCAGCCGACGGGCGGGCGCTGACCGTCGCGCTCGACTACCGGCAGAGCGTGGAGACCATCACCGGCCTCGACCGGGCCATCATCGGTTCCTCGGTGCTCGCCATCGGGGCGACGCTGCTGGTCGGCGCGTTCGCGGTCACCCGGGTCACCCGGCGGCTGCACCAGACGGCCCAGGTGGCCCGGCGGATCGGTGCCGGTGATCTCGACGCCCGGGTGAACGACCCCCGCAACCAGGACCCCGCCCGCCACCAGGACGAGGTCTCCACCGTCTCCGGCGCCCTCGACACCATGGCGGGGACCCTGCAGAGCAAGCTGCTGAGCGAGCAGCGGTTCACCGCCGACGTCGCCCACGAGTTGCGCACCCCGCTCACCGGGCTGACCGCCGCCGCCGAGCTGCTGCCCGCGGGGCGGCCCTCGGAGATGGTGCAGGACCGGGTGGCCACCATGCGGCGGCTGACCGAGGACCTGCTGGAGATCTCCCGGCTCGACTCCGGCAGCGAGCAGGTCGAACTGGACGTGCACCAGCTGGGCCCGCTGGCCGAACGGGCCGTGCGGGGCGTGGACGCGGGCCGTGCGGGCGCCGGGGCGGGCGCGGCGACGGGCACCTCGACGACCGCCAGGACCGTGGTCGCCACCGAGGTGCGGGTCGTCCGCGGGGTGAGCGTCGAGACGGACAAGCGGCGGCTGGAGCGGGTGCTCGGCAATCTCGTCGCCAACGCGCACAAGCACGGCCGGGCCCCGGTGGTGGTGACGGTGGACGGCCCCGTGATCACCGTGCGTGATCACGGTGACGGGTACCCGGCGTACCTGGTGGAACACGGGCCGCAGCGCTTCCGTACCGAGGCCGGCGGGGGCAGGGGCGGGCACGGGCTCGGGCTGACCATCGCGGCGGGCCAGGCGGAGGTGATCGGGGCACGGCTGACGTTCGCCAACGCCCCCGACGGCGGGGCGGTCGCCGCCCTCGTCCTGCCCGCGTACGAGGACGAGGAAGACCGTACGGGCCAGAACGGGCAGAGCAACACAAAGTGACGCATTGCGATCAATAAGTAGCGATTTTAGGGTGGATCACGCGAGTTGAGGGCTGCGTCCCGCAACGGGGCGCCACCCCTCCTCCCTAGGAGGCAGCATGCTCACGCCCAAGAAGACCGCCCTGTGGATCGCCGCGGGCGCTCTGACCGCCACTCTCGCCGCGACCCCCGCCCTGGCCGGGACCGCCGGCGCGTCCGACGCGGCGAGCGGGTCCGACGGTGCGGCGACCGCCCAGCACCCGCGGCACACCGAGGGCCGCGTCACCGCCAAGTCCGGCCTCAGGCTCCGCGACAAGCCCACCCGCAGCAGCCGCATCATCCGTACCGAGCCGTACGGCGCCACGGTCCACATCTTCTGCAAGACCACCGGCGACCACGTCGAGGGCAACGACCACTGGTACCTGCTCACCGACGGCACCTGGGCCTGGGGCTCCGCCCAGTACATCGTGCCGCTGGGCCAGAACCCGCGCTGGTGCTGACCGGCACCCCGGGCCGAGCCGCACCCCGGACCGACCGGATGTCCTGACCGGCCGGATGTCCTGACCGACCGGCGGCCCTGACCGGTCGACGGTTCTGACCGGCCGGCGGTCCGCGCGCGTCCACCGCACGAGGGGGCGGAGGTGTCCGTGATGACGCCCTCGCCCCCTCGGTGACATTTACGGACATTAACCCCGAAGGCTTGCTAGCTTTCCGGGCATGACGGACGCGCCCCCACCCGATCTCCGCCTCCCGAAGCGACGCGGCGTAGAGCTCTCGCTCCTCGTCGGCGCCGTCCTCATCGCCGTGCTCGGGTACATCGCCACCGGCCTCGGCAGGACCGGCACCGCCCCGCCCGACGCCCTGCGCCACGGCGCCGGTCTGGGCGTCCTCGCGGTCCTCGCGCATCTCGCGGTCCGCTTCCGCGCCCCGTACGCCGATCCGCTGCTGCTGCCCATCGCGGTACTGCTCAACGGCATCGGCCTCGTCCTCATCTACCGGCTCGACCTCGAAACCCCCAGAGACCAGGCCGCGTTCACCCAGCTGACCTGGTCGACCCTGGGCGTCGCCCTGTTCATCGCGGTCGTGGTCCTGCTGCGCGACCACCGGACCCTCCAGCGGTACGCGTACCTCTCCTGCGCCGCCGCCCTGGTCCTGATGGCGGTCCCGATCTTCTTCCCGGCCGTCAACGGGGCGAAGATCTGGATCCGGGTGGCCGGATTCTCCTTCCAGCCGGGCGAGTTCGCGAAGATCCTGCTCGCCGTCTTCTTCGCCGCGTACCTGGCCGCCAACCGCAACGCCCTCGCCTACACCGGCCGCACCTTCCTCTTCAAGCGCCTCCAGCTCCCCACCGGCCGGGTCCTCGGCCCGATCGTCGCGATCTGGCTGCTGAGCGTGGGCGTGCTGGTTCTGGAGCGGGACCTGGGCACCTCGCTCCTCTTCTTCGGGCTCTTCGTGATCATGCTGTACGTGGCGACCGGCCGGACCGGCTGGATCGCGGTGGGTCTGCTGCTCGCGGCGGTCGGCGCGTACGTCGTCGGCTCGGTGGAGCCGCACGTGCACAGCCGGGTCACCGACTGGCTGCACCCCTTCGCCTCCATCGAGGCGGGCAACGGTCCCGGCCAACTCGCCCAGTCGCTCTTCGCGTTCGCCGCCGGCGGCATGCTCGGCACCGGGCTCGGACTCGGCCACTCCATCCTCATCGGGTTCGCCGCCAAGTCGGACTTCATCCTCGCGACGGCCGGCGAGGAACTCGGCCTCGCCGGACTCACCGCACTGTTCCTGCTGTACGCGCTGCTGGTGGCGCGCGGATACCGGGCGGGCCTCGCCCTGCGCGACCCGTTCGGGCGGCTGCTCGCGATCGGGCTGGCGTCGATCGTGGCGCTCCAGGTGTTCGTGATCGCGGGCGGGGTGATGGGGCTGATCCCGCTGACGGGCATGGCGATGCCGTTCCTGGCGCAGGGCGGGTCCTCGGTGGTGACGAACTGGATCATCGTGGCGCTGCTGATCCGGGTCAGCGACTCCGCCCGCAGCCCGCGGCCGACGACGGCGGAGACGGGACAGATCGCGGCCGTGGAGCAACGGGACGCACCGGTGCGGGACGCGGAGAGGTCCGCCCCACCGGCGGAGGAGCGGGGTAGCGCGACGGCGGAGAGGCCGGACGGTACGGCGGCGGAGAAGCCGGACGGCGGGCCGGAGAAGGAGTCGGGCGCCGCGCCCGACAAGGAGCCTGGCGGTAAGCCGGAGAAGGAGCCGGGCGGTGGGCCGGGGAAGCGCGGTCCTTCGAAGAAGCTGGAGGCGAGGAAGCCGTGATCCGTTACATCCGGCGGGCCGCCGCCTGCTGTCTGGTCCTGCTGGTCGCCCTGCTGCTCAACGCCGCCCGCGTGCAGGTCTTCCAGGCGGACTCGCTGGACAACAACCCGGCCAACCGCCGCAAGAACATCGTCCGTTACGACCAGCCGCGCGGGAACATCCTGGTCGAGGGCAAATCGGTGACCGGCTCGAAGGACACCGGCGAGCAGCTCCGCTTCGAACGGACCTACACCCAGGGCCCGCTGTACGCACCGGTCACCGGGTACGCCTCGCAGACCTACGGCACCGCCTTCGTCGAGGCGGCCGAGGACGAGGTGCTCTCCGGCACGGATCCGATGCTCGCCCCGCTCCCCCTGTGGAACGAGATCACCCGCAAGCAGCAGCCGGGCGGCCAGGTCGCCACCACGCTGAACGCGGCGGCACAGCGCGCGGCGTACCAGGGCCTGGGCGGCAGGCGCGGCGCGGTCGCGGCGATCGAGCCCTCGACCGGACGGATCCTCGCGCTGGTCAGCAGCCCCTCGTACGATCCGGGCCTGCTGTCGGGCACCGGGCGGACGGTGGCGGACACCTGGTCGCGGCTGAACGCGTCGACCAGCCAGCCGATGCTGAACCGGGCGATCCGGCAGACCTACCCGCCGGGCTCCACCTTCAAGATCGTGACGGCCGCGGCGGCGCTGGACGCGGGCGTGGTGACGGACGTGGACGCGCCGACGGACACCCCGGACCCGTACCCGCTGCCCGGCACCCGGACCTCGCTGCCGAACGAGGCCCGCGGCTGCGCGGACGCGTCGCTCGCGGACGCGATCCGGGTGTCCTGCAACACCGTGCTGGCGAAGCTCGGCGTGGACGTGGGGCTGGACACCATGGTCGGGGCGGTGGAGCGGTTCGGCTTCAACGACCGGGACATCCGGATCCCGTCCCGGGTGGCCATGAGCAACTTCGACACCGACATGAGCAAGGACCAGCTGGCCCTGTCGTCCATCGGGCAGTTCAACACCCGGGCCACACCGTTGCAGATGGCGATGGTGGCGGCGGCGGTCGCCAACGGCGGCGACCTCAACCGGCCCTACCTGGTGGAGAGTACGGCCACGAAGGGCGGTTCGGTGGTGTCCCAGACGGCTCCCCGCAGCTACCAGCAGGCGATGAACCCGGCCACCGCGATGCAGCTCCAGCGCATGATGGTCGACGTCGTCGAGAAGGGGACGGGCACGAACGCGGCGATTCCCGGGGTGACGGTGGGCGGCAAGACCGGAACGGCGCAGCACGGGGTGGACAACTCGGCGGTGCCGTACGCGTGGTTCATCTCCTGGGCGCAGGGGGGCGGCGCGGCGGGCGGCACCGGTACGGGTTCGGGCGGAGTGGCGGTCGCGGTGGTCGTGGAGGACGCGGCGGCGCGGCGGGCGGACATCTCGGGCGGCGGGCTTGCGGCGCCGATCGCCCGGGAGGTGATGGAGGCGGTGGTGGGCAGGGGCGAGTAAGGGGGTGCGGGTGAGAGGGGCGGGGGCCCTTTCCCGCGTTTGCGGCGGCGCCCGCGGGTACGTCGCGGCGGCGCCCGCGGGGTTCCGCCGCTCGCGGGATTTCGCCGCCCGCGCGGTTCCTCGCGCCGGTGACGAGCGCCTTGTCCCGGGGAGAGCCCCGAGGAGAGTCCCGGGGAGAATGGTCGGATGCAGACCGTGGACGCCGCCCTGGACCGGATCGCCGCGCTCGACCCCGTCCTGTGCGCCTTCCTCGAAGTCTGGGAGGAGCAGGCCAGGAGCGCCCGGCCCGACCCCGAACTCCCCCTCGCCGGGCTGCCGTTCGCCGTCAAGGGACGGGCCGGCATCCGCAGCCGCGCCGCCCGGCAGCTGATCGCCGCCGGGGCCGTGGCGGTCGGGGCCACCTCCGTACCGGGGCCCGGTACGTACTGGCAGACCTGGGGCATGGGTGCCGGTGGGCGCACCCTCAACCCGTACCGCGGCGACCGCACCCCCGGAGGTTCGTCGGCCGGGTCCGCGGTGGCCGTCGCCGCCGGGATGGTGCCGCTGGCCACCGGCAGCGACGGTGCCGGGTCGGTCCGCATCCCGGCCGCCTGGTGCGGGATCTACGGGCTGCGGACCACCCGCGGTCTGCTCCCCTCGCCGGACCGGACCGGTCTGGCCACCGCGGGCGTGCTGGCCCGGTCGGCGGCCGAGGTGGAGGCGTACCTGCGGTGCGTGGTGCCGGGGTACGGGCACGGAACAGCGGGCGGCGCCGACGGCAGCGCATCGGACGGCGCGCTGCCGGTGACGGGCGTCTGGTCCGCGGACCTCGGCTTCGCCCACGCCGATCTCGACCCGGACGTCGTCGCCGTGGCGCGGCGGGCCGCCGCCCGGTTCGTGTCCCTCGAAGAGGAGCCCGACTTCGCGCTCCGGGACCCCAAGGACGCCTGGTTCGCCGTCCGGGGCGAGCGGGAGACCGTCGCCACCCGGGCGCTCCGGCGGGACAACGACGTCCTGCTGGAGCAGCTCTTCGGGCGCACCCGGCTCCTGCTGACCCCCACCGCCCCCTTCCCGCCGCACGGGCACGACGGCCCTGACGGCCGCTACTCGACCGCGCTGACCTGGGCGTTCAATGTGAGCGGGCATCCGGCGATCAGCGTGCCCGCGGGCTTCACCCCGGACGGCTGCCCGGTCGGGCTCCAGATCGTGTCGGCCTTCGGCACGGAGTCGCTGCTGGCGCGGGCCGCCGCCGCTTTCGGCCCGTGCCCGCAGCCGCCGCCGCGCCCCCGCTAGGGATTCTCCGCCGTACCGGGCAGGGCTCGCAGGCTCCCGGTGCCGCTCACCCGCCCGACAGTTCCTCGCGTCGCTCCAGCCACGCCCCGGGCATCGCCGCCACCCCCGTACGGGCTCCGACCACGCCGCCCGTGATCGCGCACGTCGTGTCCACGTCGCCCAGGCCCTCGGCCGTCGCCCACAGCGCGGACTCCAGGTCCGCCGGGTGGCGGGCCGCCGTCCACAGGGCGAAGGGGACCGTGTCGTCGGCCCGGATGCGGCGGCCGTTGCCCAGGAGCGCGGCGGCCTCGTCCGGCGCGGTCGACAGGGGCAGTGCCGCCGCCCGTTCGATCCCGTCCCGTACCTCGCCCGGCGGGGTGCGGGCCGCCACTTCCGCGAGCGTCAGCTCGCCCCGTACCGACAGCGCGGACGCGGTCGCCACGGCCACCGCCCCCGCGATCCCCTGCGGGTGGGCGTGGGTCACCTCGGCCGACAACTCGGCCTGTACGGCGACCAGTTCGAGGTCGGAGGAGAACCAGGCGCCGAGCGGGGCCACCCGCATCGCCGCACCGTTGCCGAGGCTGCCGCCCTCGAAGAGGCCGGGGGCGAGGGTGCGCCAGGCGGCGGGGTCCGTCAGCAGCGCGGGCAGCAGCATGTGCATGCCGTGTCCGTAGCCGCGCGCCTGGTCCGCGTCGAAGGCGAGCGCACAGGCGAGGGCCAGCCGGTCCTGGTCGACGGCACCGTACTCGTCCAGCACGCGCTGGAGGGCGAGGGCCAGCGCGGTGTCGTCGGTCCAGTGCCACACCGGTTCGGCGGGGACGGTGCGGGCGCGTATCTCGCCGAGCACCTTGTCCTGGTCGCGGAAGAGCGGGAACCAGCGCTCCCCGAAGGCGTCCCCGAGCGCCAGTGCTTCGAGACTGCGGCGGGCGGCGGCCCGGTTCGGGGTCGGGTGCGGCGGCCGGTGCGGGTTCGGATGCTCGGTCATGTCCGCCATCGTGCCCCGTGGACCCGGGCCCCGCACCGGCAATTCGCTCCGCCGACCACGGGAGGGCGGGACCGGTCCGCGTCCCATCCGCTGCGCGTGACGCCCCGTCAGCAGGCGCGCACCGTAACCCTCGTGCCCAAATTTCCGGCCGTTTTCCGTCGTTCCAGCGGATGATTTCCCACTCCCCGCCGCCGCCCTACCGTGGAGATCATGACCAGCGCCGAACTCCCCGACCACCTCAGCCCCACCGCTCCCCTGCACGTCCGCGACCACGGCGGCGACGGACCGCCCCTCCTGTTGCTGCACGGCGCCACCCGTTCCCACGCCGACTGGGCGTCGATCGTCCCGCACCTGCTCCCCGAGTACCGCGTGCTCGCCGTCGACCTGCCCGCCCACGGCGGTTCGCCCGCACCCGCCGTCTGGACCCTGGAAGCCGCGCTCGACGCGATCGAGGCGACTCTCCGGCAGGCGGGGGCGCCGGACGCGGTCCTCGTCGGCCATTCCCTCGGCGGCATGCTCGCCGCGCTGTACGCGGCCCGGCACCCCGGTGTCACTCCGGCCGCCGTGAACCTGGACGGGTTCTGGTGGGGCGCCCCCGGGCCGCACCCGGACGTCGAGCGGGTCCGCGACCTGGTGCGGGCACCGGCGGGCGCGGTCATGCCCGCCGACTACGTCGCCCAGCAGGTGCGGCGCTCGGCCCTGTTCGGCATTCCGGCCGAGCGCGCCGAGGCCGCCGTGCGCGTCGCGGCGCGCGAGCTGCCCGACGGGCGCTGGCAGACGCTGCCGCTGCGGGAACACGCGCTGGAGATGTTCGACTCGCTGGACACCGTGGACTTCCACCGGACCTTCCGCTCGGTCGCCTGCCCGCTCCTGCTGGTCCGCGCCGAGCGGGCGATGCCGCGGCAGCCCGGGACGGAGTGGTTCGACGCCTACCTGGAGGCGTACGGCAAGGAGCTGGACCGGGAGCTGGCGGGCATGCCGGCCCACGTCTCGGTGCGCGGCATCGACGCCACCCATCTGATGCCGCTGGAGGCACCGGAGGCAGTGGCCTCGCTGGTGCGGGAGTTCCTCGCCGGTCGCTGAGCGGCGGGGCCGGCCGGGCCCCGGGGAGCCCGCCGCCGGCCGGAGGAGCGCGGCCGAAGCCGGGCGGCCGGTCCCGCCGGATACCTCCCGGGGGCCTGGCCCCGCACAGCCGGATGATTCCGTGTCTCCCGTACGGGATCTTGGTCACGGGATGCGGGCGGCACGGGATGCGGGGCCCGGCCCGACGAGGAGGAACTGCGGATGAGCGACCGGTGCCGGGCGGTACACGCCGAGGAGATACCGGGGGCGGGCCGATGAGCGGGACCCGGCCGGCCGGCTCCCCCGACGTGGTGGTGTGCGGCGAGGCGATGTTGCTGATGCTCGCCGAGCCCGGTGTTCCGCTGGAGCGGGCGACCGCCTTCCGCCGGTCGGTCGCGGGGGCGGAGAGCAATGTGGCCACCGGGCTGGCCCGGCTCGGGCACCCGGTGCGCTGGCTCGGGCGGCTCGGCGACGATCCGGCGGGGCGCGCGGTGCTGGCGCTGCTGCGGGCGGAGGGCATCGACACCTCGTACGTCATTACCGATCCGGCGGCGCCCACCGGGCTGCTGCTGCGCGACAGCCATCCGGCGCACGCCATCGACGTGCAGTACTACCGGGCGGGTTCGGCGGCCTCCCTGCTCGACGCGCGCGAACTGTCGGCCGACCTGCTGTCCGGCGCCCGCGTCCTACACCTGACGGGCATCACCCCGATGTTGTCGCCGTCCGCGCACCGGGCCGTGCTCCGGCTGTTCGAGCTGGCGGAGGCGGCCGGTGTACGGGTCTCCTTCGACCCCAACGTACGGCTGAAGCTGGGTGCGCCCGAGCGCTGGCGGGAGGTCGTCGCGCCGCTGCTCGCACGGGCGGACCTGGTGCTGGCGGGCGAGGACGAACTGGAGCTGCTGGGCGTGGCCGCGGCGGACCTCGCGGACGGGGAGCGCACGGTGGTGGTCAAGCACCGCGACAAGTCGGCGAGCTGTCTGCGGCGGGGCGAGGAGTGGCGCCGGCCCGTCTTCCGGGTGCCGGTGACCGATCCGGTCGGTGCGGGTGACGCCTTCGCGGCCGGGTTCCTGGGCGCACTGCTGCGGGACGCCCCGTGGGACGTGTGCCTGCGGGAGGCGGCGGCGGTCGCCGCGCTGGTCGTGCAGTGCGCGACCGACACCGACGGGCTGCCGGACCGGCGCGGGCTGGACCGGGCGCTGGCCGCCTTCACGGGGGACGCCGAGTCCGTGCACCGGTGAGTGCGCGTGCACCGGCAGGTGCCCGTGTGCCGGCAGGTACACGGGCCCGTCGCCGCCCTCACCTCCCCGCCACCCCTCATCCGTTTCTCGTCGAAGGAGAGTCATGTACCGCTGGGAAATCGTCCGGGCCGTCACCGAGCAGCGCGTCTTCGGAATCGTCCGGGCCGGCCGGGCCGAGGCCGCCGTGTCCGCGGCCGAGGCCGTGCTCGACGCGGGGCTGCACGCCGTCGAGGTCGCGCTGACCACGCCGCGCGCGCTGAGCGCCGTGGCCCGGCTGACCGAGAGCAGGCCGGACGCGCTGGTCGGGGCCGGCACCGTGCTGGACGGGGCCGCGGCTCGGGCCGCCGTGGAGGCCGGGGCCCGCTTCCTGGTCTCGCCCAGCCTGCACGCCGACGTCGTACGGACCGGGCACCGCTACGGCGTGCCCGTCTTCCCGGGGGTCGCCACACCCACCGAGATGGTGCGCGCGCTGGAGGAGGGCGCGGACGCGCTGAAGCTGTTCCCGGCGTCGGCGGTGCAGCCGTCCTGGCTGCGCGACGTCCGGGCGGCGCTGCCGCAGGCCCCCGTGATCCCCACCGGCGGCGTGACCGTGGAGAACGCGCCCGCGTGGATCGCGGCGGGTGCCGTGGCCTGCGGCATGGGTTCGGCCCTGACCTCGGGCGGCGCCCGGCAGGCGGGCGAGCGGGTGAAGTCCCTGCTGTCCCGGCTGGCGGGGGCCCGCTAGCGGCTTCGGGCGGCCCCGGGCGCGGTGTCCGGGGCCCGTGCGGCTACTCCCCCGCGCCCTCCGCGATGGCCTCCCGCACCTCGTCCACCCGCTCCTTCTCCTCCTTCGCGAACCGTTCCCGGTCCAGCTGTTCGGCGATCTCCTCGTCCTGGCTCATCAGCAGGTCCAGGTTGGCGTCGCCCATCTCGAAGACGCCCATGTCGACGTACGCCTGCTGGAGCCGCTCGCCCCACAGGCCGATGTCCTTGACGCACGGCACGATCCGGCTGAAGAGCAGCTTGCGGAACAGGTGCAGGAACTCCGACCGCTCGCTCAGCTCCTCCGCCTCCTGCTTCGGGATGCCGAAGTTCTCCAGCACCTCGATGCCGCGCAGCCGGTCGCGCATCAGGTAGCAGCCCTCGATGACGAACTCCTCGCGCTCCTTGCGCTCCACGTCCGTGAGCTGCTTGTAGTAGTCGCGCAACGCCATCCGGCCGAAGGCGACGTGGCGGGCCTCGTCCTGCATCACGTACGCGAGGATCTGCTTGGGCAGCGGCTTGGTCGTGGTGTCGCGGATCATGCCGAACGCGGCGAGCGCGAGTCCCTCGATGAGCACCTGCATGCCGAGGTAGGGCATGTCCCAGCGCGAGTCGCGCAGGGTGTCGCCGAGCAGCCCCTGGAGGCTGTCGTTGACGGGGTAGAGCATGCCGACCTTCTCGTGCAGGAAGCGGCTGTAGATCTCGGCGTGCCGGGCCTCGTCCATGGTCTGGGTCGCGGAGTAGAACTTCGCGTCCAGGTCGGGCACCGACTCCACGATGCGCGCCGCGCACACCATCGCACCCTGCTCGCCGTGCAGGAACTGGCTGAACTGCCAGGCCGTGTAGTGCCGGCGCAGGTCGCCCCGGTCCTTCTCGGTCATCCGGTCCCAGTGCCGGGTGCCGTAGAGGTTGAGGGCCTCGTCGGGGGTGCCGAGCGGGTCCATCGGGTCGACCTCCGCCGACCAGTCGATGCGGGTGGCGCCGTCCCACTGCTTGTCCTTGCCCTTCTGGTAGAGCGCGAGGAGGCGTTCGCGGCCTTCGTCGTACTCCCAGCTGAAGCGGGCGGCTCCGGTGGCGGGCACCTGCCAGATCGGTTCCTGCGGGCTTTTCGTGTAGAGCTCGTGCGTCGACATCCGCGACCCCTCTGCCTCTTCAACAGCCGTGTTGCGTACCGATGGTTGGCAGGCTCACACGTGGGTGGACGGGCGGTCAACAAGTGCCGCACAAGGGATTGACGTCCTTGCTGACAAGGAGTCTCATAAGAAGTGACCCCCGGTAACCCCCTGTGGCGACCGCCGCGAAAGCCCCGACGGAGCCGTGCAGGCGACGTCACCGCCCATCCGTCGCAGGTTCCGGGGCAACCCGGTATCCCCACATCACGAGGTGCTCCGAAGATGACGACCGCGCCGACCAGGACGACCGAGCCGAGCGAGACCGACTTCACCGCACTGCGCGACGCGCTCGGGATGCTCAAGGACCGCGAACAGGTGGCACTGCGGCTGCTGGAGTCCTCCGCCAAGCACTCCTTCGACCCGGACAAGGAGCTCGACTGGGACGCCCCGGCCGACGAGGGCAAGTGGTACTGGCCGCCGGAGCTGGTCTCGCTCTACGACACCCCGCTCTGGAAGAAGATGCCGGAGGACCAGCGGATGGAGCTGGCCAGGCACGAGGCGGCGGCCATCGCCTCGCTCGGCATCTGGTTCGAGATCATCCTGATGCAGCTGCTGGTCCGCCACATCTACGACAAGTCGGTGATCAGCAACCACGTGCGGTACGCGCTCACCGAGATCGCCGACGAGTGCAGGCACTCGATGATGTTCGCCAGGATGATCGAGAAGGGCGGCGCGCCGAACTACCCGGTGCCGCGCGTCTACCACAACCTCGCCCGCGTCCTGAAGACCGTCTCCACCACCCCGGGCTCCTTCGCCGCCACCCTCCTCGGCGAGGAGATCCTCGACTGGATGCAGCGGCTGACCTTCCCGGACGAGCGCATCCAGACGCTGGTGCGCGGTGTGACCCGCATCCACGTCATCGAGGAGGCGCGACACGTCCGCTACGCCCGCGAGGAACTGCGCCGCCAGATGATCACGGCCCCGCGCTGGGAGCGGGAGTTCACCCGGCTCAGCTGCGGCGAGGCCGCCCGGGTCTTCTCCACCTGCTTCATCAACCCCAAGGTGTACGAGAACGTGGGCCTGGACCGCCGCGAGGCCATCGCCCAGGTGAAGGCGAGCGGACACCGCACCGAGGTCATGCAGAGCGGCGCGAAGCGGCTGACCGACTTCCTGGACGACATCGGCGTGCTGCGCGGACCGGGCCGCCGGCTGTGGGTGAGTTCGGGCCTGCTGGCCCGCTGAACGGCCCGGCCGCGGGCGGGCGGTGGCGGACACGGCCCGCCGGGGACACCCGGCCGCCGGTTACGCTGCGGACCATGTCCACCGCCGCGTCCTCGCCCGCGTACCGCCGCCTCAGCGTCGAACAGCGCCGCGTCCAGCTCATCGACGCGGCGCTGACCCTCTTCGCGCACCGCGCCCCCGAGGACGTCTCCATCGACGACGTGGCCGAGGCGGCCGGGGTCTCCCGGCCGCTCGTCTACCGCTACTTCCCCGGCGGGAAGGTCCAGTTGTACGAGGACGCGCTGCGCTCCGCCGCCGACGAGCTGACGCTCTGCTTCGCCGAGCCGCAGACCGGCCCGCTCACCCAGCGCCTCGCCAGCGCCCTCGACCGCTACCTGGCGTTCGTGGACACCCACGACACCGGTTTCAGCGCGCTGCTCCAGGGCGGCAGCGTCGTCGAGACCTCCCGCACGACCGCCACCGTCGACGGGGTCCGCCGGGCCGCAGCCGAACAGATCCTGCTGCACCTGGACGTCGCGGACACGGCGGGCCCGCGGCTGCGCATGATGGTCCGCACCTGGATCTCCGCCGTCGAGGCGGCCTCCCTGATCTGGCTCGACGAGGGCAAGCAGCCGCCGCTGCCCGAACTCCGCGACTGGATGGTCGACCACTTCGTCGCCCTGCTCACCGCCACCTCCGCCACCGACCCGCAGACGGCGGCCGTCACCCGGGCCGCGCTCACCCTGGAGCGGTCCGACGGCGCCGCCGGGGTCCTGGCCCGCCGGGTGATCCCGGTCCTCACCGACGCCGCCCACCTGCTCTGACGCCCCGCCGCCGGTACCACCGAAGCGCCCGCGGCGCCGGGGCTCCTGTGACACTGGGACGGTGAGAAGCGAGAAGACCCCTTTCGTCGGCGGCCCCCTGGACGGCGAGGTGCTGTCCGTCCTGACCGGCCCGACCGGGAACCCGCCGAAGTGGTACGAGGTCCCGGTGCCCGGCCCCTCCGGCGGCCCCGCCACCGTGCACGCCTACGAGCGCGCCCCCCTCGGCCACACCAGACGCCTCGGCCTCCAGCGCGGCTGGAAGTACGTGTACGTCCCCGAGGGGCGCGAGCCGTGGAGCCCGAAGTGGCCGTGGACCAAGTCCAACCGCCACGCCGGGGAGGGATCCGCTTCGACCGGTACGGGTGACTGACCTGCGCCGTACCGACCACCCGGGCGGTGCCGCCGCCTCCGTGGGCCCAGCATCGGACCGAGCCCGGTCTCCTGCCCGGCTCGGTAGCGGAGGTGATGGGATGTCAGGGCGCTTGACGACCGCTGTGGTGCTCGCGACGGCGGCGGTGCTGACGGCAACGGGGAACGCGACGGCGGCCCCCGCCGACCCGGACCCGACGGGCTCCGCCTACACCGGCACGCTCGACCCGGAGTCCCCCACCGACCCCACCGCCGACCGCTTCGGCCGGGCCGACGACGCCACCGCCGACCCCTTCGGCCCCGCCGCCGATCCCGCCGATCCCCTCGCCCCCGCCGAGGACGCGGCCGTCCCCTCCGCCGGGGCCGGGCCCGGTCTGGGCAGGCTCCTCGCCGACCTGCAACGCCTCTACCAGGAGGCCGAGGAGGCCACCGAGACCTTCAACGGCACCGAGGAGAAGCTGAAGGTGCAGCGCGTCGAGGTCCGGCGGGTGTCCGGCGCGTTGGGCAGGGCCAGGGTCGCGCTCGCCGACAGCAGGCGGGCGGCCGGCCAGCTGGCCCGCGAGCAGTACAAGGGGCGCGGCGACTACGCGTACTCCTCCTTCGTCCGCCTGCTGACCTCCAGCGACCCCGAGCACGCGCTGATGCAGGGCCACACCCTGCGCAGGGCGGCGGCGGCCCGCGCGGTCAAGGTGGCCCGGCTGGAGACCGACGAGAAGAAGGCCGACGCGCTGGCCACGAAGGCGCGCGGCGCCCTCGACAAGCAGCAGACCCTGGCCACGAAGCAGAAGAAGGCGCGCGACGCGGTACGGGCCCGGCTCAAGCGGGTGGAGGCGCTCCTGGCGTCGCTGACGGCGAGCGAACTGGCCGAGCTGGCGCAGCTGGAGAACCGTACGGCGGACCGGGCCCAGCGCAAGCTGCTCGGCTCGGGCGCCCTGGGCGCCTACGGCCCCGGCGGCGCGCGGGCCTCCCGCGCCCCCTCCCGGGAGGGCGACCGGGCGCTGACGTACGCCACCCGGCAGATCGGCAAGCCCTACGTCTGGGGTGCCGAGGGGCCCGGCTCCTTCGACTGTTCGGGCCTCACCCAGCAGGCGTGGGCGGCGGCCGGCCGCACCATCCCGCGCACCAGCCAGGAGCAGTGGCGCCTGCTGCCGCGCGTCCCGCTGTCCGCGCTGCGCCCCGGCGACCTGGTGATCTACTTCCCGAAGGCCACCCATGTGGCGATCTACCTGGGCAACGGGCAGGTGGTGCAGGCCCCGCGCCCCGGCGGCCACGTCAAGGTCTCCCCGCTCGCCGCCAACCCCGTACTGGGCGCGGTCCGCCCGGATCCGAAGCTGGCCCCGCTGCGTTCCTACACCCCGCCCGAGCTGCCCTCGCGGGCGGCCGGTCCGGCGGACGGCGACGGGTCGGACGCGGGCTACTCCTCGGAGTCGGCCCCCGGGTGAGCGGCCGGGATCAGGCCCTGGCGGGTGTGCCGATGCCGCGCAGCAGGGTGTCGACGACCCGTGTGGCGAGGGCGTCCACGGCGGCGTCGCTGTCCGGCGCCTCCGTCGCCGCCTCGTGGATGAGGGCGTAGTAGACGCGCCTGGCCCAGTCCGGGTCGACGTCGGGCGCGAGCAGTCCCGCCGCACGGGCCCGCGCGAACAGCCGGGCGCAGCTCGCCAGCACGTCGGCGTGCACACGCGCGACCTCGGGCGCGTCGGTGGGCAGGGCACCCATCGCGAAGCCCCAGCCGATCTTCACCCGCAGGACGTTCGCGGTGACCTGGTAGAGCGCCACGGCGGGCGGCGCGGTGTCCGGCCGGGCGGCCTCGACGGCTTCGTGGAACTGCCGGGTGGCCCATGCGGCGAGGGCGGCCAGGAGGGCGTCGCGCGAGGCGAACCGGCGGTGCACGGTGGTCCGTGCCACCCCGGCGGCCTCGGCGATCTGCTCCATGGTCGCCGCCGGGTTCGCGGACAGGACCTTCTCGGCGGCTTCGAGGATCGCGCGCACGGTCCGCTCGGCGTCGGCGCGCAGCGGTTTCGCGTCGGTGGGCAGCGCCATGGCAGTGCGGGTCCTTCTGGTTCGGCGGATCCGGGGGGGGGATCCCGGTGATGGATCCGGGTGGCGGATCCGGGGGACGTCGATCCCGGGGGGTTGAGTCGCGACGAGTGTACGTCCGCGTGGCAGCTTCTTCCATACTTGCAACACCGGTGTTGCATGTTCTAGCTTCAAGGCGTCATTCGAGTTGCACTTGGAGAGGGAGAGACACCATGGACCTGCGCCTGAACGGCAAGACCGCCCTGGTGACGGGGGCCAGCCGGGGCATCGGGCTGGCGGTCGTCCGCACACTGGCCGCCGAAGGGGTCCGCGTCGTCGCGGCCGGCCGCAACCCCGGCCCCGAACTGGCGGCGGCCGGGGCGAAGTCCGTGGCGGTCGACCTGACCGACCCCGCCGGGGCCGCACACCTGGTCACCGAGGCCGTGGCCGAACTGGGCGGGCTGGACATCCTGGTCAACAACGTCGGCGGTGGCGACGGCGACCTGCCCGGCGGCTTCCTCGACCAGAGCGACGCCCAGTGGGCCGAGGTGATGGACCTGAACTTCTTCGCCACCGTCCGGGTCACCCGCGCCGCCCTGCCGGCCCTGCTGGAGCGGCGGGGCGCGATCGTCAACCTGTCGTCCATCAGCGCCCGCGTCCCGCTCGGCAGCCCGATCGCCTACGCGACGGCCAAGGCGGCGACGACCGCGTTCGGCAAGGCGATAGCGGAGGAGTTCGGCCCGCGGGGCGTACGGGTCAACACGGTCTCCCCCGGCCCGGTCCGTACCGACATGTGGGAGAGCCCGACCGGTTACGGCGCGGGAGTGGCGGAAGCCATGGGCGTACCGCACGCCGACCTGCTGGCCGGGCTGCCCGCCCAGGTGGGCATGGTCGTCGACCGGCTCGTCGAGCCGGACGAAGTGGCCGCGCTGATCGCGTACCTGGCCTCGCCGCTCGCGGCGGCGACGACCGGCGCCGACCACCTCATCGACGGCGGAGCGGTGAAGACCCTGTAGCGGCGAAGGCGCGGACGGCCCGGACCAGGGATGGTCCGGGCCGTCACGAGGGGTTCGCGAAGGTGCCTACCGTGCGGCTGCCGCTGCCGCTGCCGCCGCCGCTGCCGCCGCGCCCGCCTCGGCGAGGTACGCGTTCGTCTTCTCCGGCTCGAAGAAGAAGTTGTCGAAGTCCGCCGGGTCGTTGAAGCCGTTCGCGAAGCGGTCGGCGACGGCGGGGAGCTGACCGGCCGCGCCGATCAGGTTGAGCACGTGCTCCGGGGGGACGCCGAGCATGGCGTTGGTCCACTTGGTGACGTGCTGGGCGGTCTCCCAGTAGCGGTCGAAGGCGGACTGCATCCAGGCCTCGTCGAAGGCGGCGTCGCCGTGCGAGACGATCGACTCCAGGTAGGAGGCGGCGCACTTGGAGGCCGAGTTGGAGCCCTGGCCGGTGATCGGGTCGTTGGCGACGACCACGTCCGCGACGCCGAGCACCGCGCCGCCGCCGGGCAGCCGGCCGATCGGGTTGCGGACCGTGGGGGCGTAGCGCCCGGCCAGCGTGCCGCCCGCGTCGGTGAGTTCGACCTTGGTGGCCCGCGCGTACTCCCAGGGCAGGAACTTCTCCATCAGTTCCAGGGTGAGGGAGAGGTGCTCGGCCGGGTCCTTGACGCCCTTGAAGGCGTCGACGGGGCCGCCGGGGACGCCCTCCCAGAACAGGATGTCGGCGCGGCCCGAGGTGGTCAGGGTCGGCATCACGAACAGTTCGCCGACGCCCGGGACCAGGTTGCAGCGGACCGCCTCGAAGTCCGGGTGCTCGGGGCGCGGGCCGAGTCCGTGCACGTAGGAGACGGCGAGGGCGCGCTGCGGGGCGTCGTACGGGGAGCGGGCGGCGTCGCGGCCGAAGAGCTGGACGAGTTCGCCCTTGCCCGCCGAGACCAGCACCAGGTCGTACGTACGGGAGAAGAAGTCGAGGTCGGAGACGGCCGCGCCGTGGATAACGAGCTGGCCGCCGCGCTGCGCGAAGGTGTCCATCCAGCCAGCCATCTTGACCCGCTGGTCGACGGACTGGGCGATGCCGCCCAGCCTGCCGACCCAGTCGACGGCGCGGGAGCCGTCGGGGGCGGCGACCGAGACGCCGACGCCCTCGATGCGCGGGGCCTGCGACTCCCAGAAGTTCAGCTGGAGGTCGCGCTCGTGCTGGAGCGCGGTGTGGAACATGCACTGCGTCGACATGACCCGGCCGGAGCGGATCTCGTCGGACGTGCGGTTGGACATCAGGGTGACTTCGTAGCCCTGGGACTGGAGGCCCAGGGCGAGCTGGAGACCGGACTGGCCGGCGCCGACTATGAGGATCTTCCGCATGGGGTGGGTGGCTCTTCCGTTCAGGGCGAGGGGTTACGCGGGGGTGGCGTCCAGGGCGTGCCCGACCATGCCGAGCAGGGTCTCGACCACGGAGACCTTGCTGCGCGCGTCCATGATCGTGACCGGTACGTGCGGCGGGACCGTCAGCGCCTCGCGCACGTCCTCGCTCGCGTAGAGCGGGGTTCCCTCGAAGTGGTTGACGGCCACGATGTACGGGATGCCGCAGCTCTCGAAGTAGTCGAGGGCGGGGAAGCAGTCGGTCAGCCGTCGGGTGTCGGCCAGCACGATCGCGCCGATCGCGCCGCGCACCAGGTCGTCCCACATGAACCAGAACCGCTGCTGGCCGGGGGTGCCGAAGACGTAGAGGACCAGGTCGTCGTCCAGGGTGACGCGGCCGAAGTCCATGGCCACCGTGGTCGTCGTCTTGTCCGGGGTGCCGGAGAGGTCGTCGGTGTCCTCACTGGCGGTGGTCATGACCGCCTCGGTCTTCAGCGGGGTGATCTCGGAGACCGCGCCCACGAAGGTGGTCTTGCCCACGCCGAAGCCGCCCGCCACCACGATCTTGGTCGCGGTGGGGGCCCGGGTGTGGTCCAACTGCCAGGCGGGAGTCTCCTGTTCGTCGACCGGCGGGAAGGTCTGTGCGGCGACGGCCTCAGAGGCGACGGAGCCCATTCAGCACCCTTTCGAGCAGTGCGCGGTCGGGGCGTCCGGCACCGTGGCCGGTTCCGTACACGCGGATCTTTCCCTGGTCGGCCAGGTCGCTCAGCAGCACCCTGACCACACCCAGCGGCATCTTCAGCAGCGCGGCGACCTCGGCCACGGTCCGCATCCGGCGGCAGAGCTCGACGATCGCCTGCAGTTCGGGGGCGACCCGGCCGCCGGTGGGCCTGCCGGTCAGCTCGGGCCGCTCCGGCGGTGCCTCCAGGGCCGCCACGAACGTCTCCACCAGCAGGACGCGGGTGAAGCGCGTGCGCCCTCCGGTGAGGGAGTACGGGCGGACCCGGGCGGGCCGGCGGCCCTCGCCGCGTATCGGCAGGCGGGGGCTGGGAACGCGCGGGGACACGGCCCCCGGTTGCGGGCTCAACTGGCACTCTCCATCGATTTGCGCAGCTCGCTGCGGAGTTCGGGGGTCAGCACGTGTCCGGCCCGCCCCACGAAGAGCGCCATGTGGTACGCCACGATGCTCATGTCGCAGTCCGGTGCGGCGTGCACCCCGAGCAGCGAGCCGTCGCTGATCGACATCACGAAGAGGCTGCCGTGCTCCATGGCGACCATCGTCTGCTTGACGCCACCGCCGTCCATCAGATGGGCGGCGCCGATGGTGAGGGAGCCGAGGCCGGAGACGATGGTGGCCAGGTCGGCGGTGGAGCCCTTGGGGCTCACCAGGGCCGGCGCGGTGTCCGGGAGCATGTGGTCGGGGTCGGAGGACAGCAGCAGCAGTCCGTCGGAGGACACGACGGCTACGGAGACCAGGCCGGGCACCTCCTCCACCAGGTTGCTCAACAGCCAGTGCAGATTCCGGGCTTCATTGCTCAGCCGGTACGTGATAGACGCGGTCAACTGCGTGCCTCCTCGACGGTGTCCCCCTCGGTCTCGGTACGGTCGGTGCCCTGAGTACTGCTGCCGCCACCGGTGCGGTCGGTCCGGTCGGCGACGTCCCCGGTTACCCCGCTTACCCCGTGGTTCTCGTTGTTACCACTGTTCGCGATCTCCGCCTCGACGTCGCGCCTGCCCTCCCTGGCGCCCTGGTGGAATCCGCCCAGGCGACGGCGCAGTGCCTCGGCGTCCACCGACGTGGTGCGCTGCGGCGCGGCGTCGGACGTGGGCTTGACGACCTTGGGCGTGCGCTTGGGAAGTCCCTTGTCGGTGAGCGGCTCGGCGCTCGGCTCCGACTGCTCGGCGACGGGGGCGGCTTCCTCCGGCGCAGGGACGGCCTCCGGCGCGGGGACGGCTTCCTCCGGTACGGCGGTCCCGGTCGCCCGGCCGGCCTCCGGTTCCGGTTGCGGGTCCGGTTCCGGACGCGTGGCCGGCTGCGGGTCGGGCTGCGGCTGCGGCTGCGAGGACTGCTGGGGCAGCCGGATCTCCCGGGTGGGCTGGTCGATCTCGATCGCTTCGCGTACGGGCTCCGGGGCGTCCGCCTCCGCCCGGTGCCGCGCGTCCCCGGCGGGCTCGTCGCGCACCGGCTCGGCCGCGTCCCGGCCCGTCGCCGGGTCCGGCGTGCGGCCGTGCTCCGCACGCTCCGCTTCGGCTTCCGCCTCCTCGACCGCCTTCTCCGCGACCGCGATCAGCGGGTCCTGGCCGAAGGTGCGGCCGGGCAGCACGTTGGAGTTGCTCTCGGCGACCGAACCGGGCAGCTGGTGCAGCACCTCGATGTGGTCCGGTACGGCGGGCGGCTCCTGCGGCAGCAGCGCCTTGGGCAGCACGACCACGGCGGTGATCCCGCCCTGGGTCTGCTCGCGCAGCTGGATGCGCACTCCGTGCCGGGCGGCCAGCAGCGAGGCGACCTGGAGGCCGAGCCCCTGGGACGCGTCGTCGCCGTGCTCGCCGGGGGTGTACGTGGCCGGGTCGGCGAGCCGCTCGTTGAGGTCGGCGAGCCGGTCGGGGGCCATGCCGATGCCGCCGTCCTGGACGGACAGCATGATCTCGCCGTTCTCCAGCAGCCAGCCGGACAGCTGGACGTGGGTGTCCGGCGGGGAGAAGGAGGTGGCGTTCTCCAGGAGTTCGGCGAGCAGGTGGCTGAGGTCGTCGGCCGCGTACCCGGCGACCTGGGCGTGCGGCGGCAGGGCCTGGAGGGTGATCCGCTCGTACCGCTCGATCTCGCTGATCGCCGCCCTGGTGACGTCGACGAGCGGGATGGGGCCGCTGTGGGCGACGCCGTGGTCGCTGCCCGCGAGGACGAGGAGGTTCTCGCCGTGCCTGCGCATCACGGTGGCCATGTGGTCCAGCTTGAAGAGCGTGGCCAGGCGGTCGGGGTCCTGCTCGCGCTCCTCCAGGCTCTCGATGACGGCGAGCTGGCGCTCGACGATGCCCAGGGTGCGCAGCGAGAGCTTGACGAAGGAGGAGTGGACGGTCGAGCGGAGGTCCTCCAGCTTGGCGGTGGTCTGCTGCGCCCGCTCCAGGAGTTCGGCCTGCTCGGCCGCGAGCCGGTCGCGCTCGGCGGCCAGGGCGCGGTGCCTGGCGTGCAGGGTCTCGCGCTGTCCGGCCAGCTGGCTGCGGTCGCCCGCCAGTTCCTGCGTGCGGGCGCCGAGGTCGAGGACCTTGGCGTGCAGGCCGTTCAGGGAGCGGACGACCTGGGCGAACTCGTCGTTGCGGCCCTTGTAGCGGACCGGTTCCTCGGTCTCCGGGGCGGCGGCCAGCCGGGCGGCGCCCAGGCGCAGCACGGCGAGCGGCTGGGTGAGGGTGCGGGCCACGGCGGTGGAGACGCCGACCGCGAGCAGGAAGCAGACGGCGAGCAGCCCGATCCGCACCTCCAGGTCGGTGACGTCGCCGTCGCGGAGCGCGGCCAGGTTCTCGATCTGCGCGGAGGCCAGGGCCGCCTCGGCGCCGCGCATCCGGTCGATCCGGGCGGTCAGCGCGGTGCCGACCCGGTCGGCGTCCGTCCGGCGCTCGGCGGAGCTGAGGGTGGGCTGGTCGGTGAGGGTGCCCAGATAGCGCTCGGCGGTCTTGACCTCGGGGCCGCTGACGGTGGCCGCGAAGGAGTCGCGGTCCTTCACCGGGGCCGCCAGGTCGAAGTCGGCGAGGGCGGCGACCTCCCGGAAGCGGGCCTGCTGGGCGGCGGCGCTGAGGGCGTCGCGGGTACGGGCGTTCCTGGCCGACCCCTCGGTGGGCACCGGCAGTCCGGTGACCGGGTCGAGGCCGGCGGAGCCGGAGCCGCGCGGTACGGCCAGCGCGGCCAGCAGCAGGCCGCGGGTGGCGGTGGCCTGCTCGACGGCGGCGCCGAGGGTGGCGGGCGCGTTGCCGGAGCCGCCCGCGCGCGGCGGGGTCTTGCGGGCCAGCTCGCGGGCCAGGCCGCGGAGCTGCTCGATGACCTCGGAGTACGCCTTGTGGGTGTCCAGGGGGGTGGCGTTGGTGCCCGCGCCCGCGCCCGTGCCCGTGCCCGTGCCCGTGCCGCCGGGGTCGCCGAGGGCGGCGCGGCGTACCGCGGGGATCTTGGCGAGGGCGTCGCGGAGGGCCGCCGGGGCCTCGGCCGCCGTGTTGGCGGGGTCGGTCAGCTCGGCGATCTGGCGGTCGACCCGGGCCGTGCGGTCGGAACGGTCGGCGCTCTTGTCGGGGGTGCCGGAGCCGCTGTCGCCGGTGCCTGTTCCGTTGCCGCCGGTTCCGTTGCCGTTGCCGTTGCCGCCGGTTCCGCTACCGGTTCCGGTTCCGCCGCCGTTGCCGGTTCCGGTGCCGTCCGTGTCGCCGGTGGAGCCGGCCGTGGCGGCGCGGGCCGTCGTGTCGTCGCGCTCGTCCGCGAGGGAGTGCGCGAGCGCGAGGGCCTGCCGGTTGAGTTCGGCGAGGTCCAGCAGACGCTGGGAGCGGGTCAGTTCGTCGGAGGAGGTGAGGACGGAGGGGGCTCCGGCCGCCAGGACGACCACGCCGACCGCCGCCACCGAGGCCACGAGTCGACTGCGTACGCGCTTGGGGCGTGGCTGCCGTGACTGCTCGGGCCGGTCGCCCGTGGAGGTCTCGCCGCTGCCGCCCCGAGGCCGCTTTTTCTGCACCGGTGCTCGCATCCTTGTATTTCGTCCGCCCAGGTGGCCGAGGTGACGACGGGTACATCAGGTGCGCACGGAACGGGCGCCCCACCCTCCACACCTGACTCGGCCTTCGACCATTCCAGCGCCCTGGGGAGGGAGGCGCGCATCGACCGACCCGCCACCCGAACGAGTGAACATCAATCGGGAGTTGGCGAACAACTCGTGTCACGGTCCGTCAGACGGCATCGCGGTGAGCCGGTTGGAAGTTCCGCGCACGCTTTGGCAGGATGCCCCCTCGCAGCTTCCCGGAATGGATCATTCCAACCCAATCCACCCAGCTGACCTGCTGGTATGGGCCAATTCGCGCCTTGATCGGCAGGCATGGGGCACTCGGGCAGACTGGCGCCATGCGCATCGAACTCGCCACCGCCCCCGGAAATCCCGAACGCCCCAACGAGGACTGGACGTCCGTCGCCCTTCCCGCGGCCGGTCCGGACGGCAGCCAGGACCAGGGAGGCGCGCTCGTCGTACTGGACGGAGTGACTCCGCCGCCGTTCGAGACGGGCTGCGTGCACTCGGTTCCGT
This sequence comes from Streptomyces sp. NPDC004111, assembly GCF_042874215.1. Classification (NCBI taxonomy): domain Bacteria; kingdom Bacillati; phylum Actinomycetota; class Actinomycetes; order Kitasatosporales; family Streptomycetaceae; genus Streptomyces; species Streptomyces sp. NPDC004111. The sequence goes on along the minus strand of NZ_JBIAMU010000014.1, from coordinate 98,807 downwards.
GGTTCACGGCGCGACTGGGCGGCGCAATGATCGAATTGTCCGGTTCCCGGCCCGAATTGACCCTTTCCGAGGTGCTGGCAGCCGCGATCGGGCGCACCGCCGACGCCCACCGTGACACCTGTGACCTTTCTCACGTACGTACGCCTCAGGCGACGGTGGTCATGGTGCGTTGGGGGGCACGGCGGGTGGAGCACCTCGTGCTGTCCGACTCGGCGCTCCTGCTGGAGGGGCAGGACGGGGCGGTGCGGGCGGTGCTGGACGACCGGCTGGACCGGGTACCGCGGGAGGCGCTGCGGTCGCACGCGACGGCGGACGTGTACCGGAACGCGCCCGGCGGCTTCTTCACCGCCGCGGCGGACCCGGCGGTGGCGGAACTGGCCGTGACCGGGTCCACGCCGCGGGCGGAGGTGCGGGCGCTGGCGGCGATGACGGACGGGGCGACGCGGTGGGTGGAGGTTTTCGGGGCCGGGGACTGGGAGGACTGTGTGGGGGTGCTGCGGAAGGAGGGGGCGCAGGGGTTGATCGACCGGGTGCGGGGGCTGGAGGTGGGGGCGCCGGAGAGGGGGGCTTCGAAGAGGCATGACGATGCGGCGGTGGTTTTTGTAGAGCTGTGAGGGGTGGGGCGGGGAGTACGGGGCCGGGGCGGGCGGGGCCGGGGGCGTCCGGGGCCCGGGGGTGCGGGTCCGCCGGGGTGGGCGGGACATGAGGTGCGGCTCCGCCGGGGGGCCGCCCCCTTGCCCGCCCGTTCCGCCCCCGGGGGGCGGCCCCGCCGCCCAAGGGGGCGGGGGGGGGTGGGGTGGGAGAGGGCGGCCCTGGCGCCCGAGGGGGCTCGGCGCGCGGTCCCGGGGCCCGAGGGGGCGGGGGTCAGGAGTCGGCTCGGGTGTTCAGTTGGTGGAGGAGGCGGGCCAGTTCGGCGACTTCGGTCCGGTCCCAGTCGGCGAGTTTCTGCACGTAGCTGGCCCGGCGCGCGTCGCGGACCCGGCGGAAGCGCTCGCGTCCCTCCGCCGTGAGGAGGATCAGGGAGGCCCGGCCGTCCGCGGGGTCGGGTTCGCGGGCCACCAGCCCCAGCTCCTCCAGGGCCCGCAGCTGCCTGCTCATCGTCGCCTTGCCGACCCCGAACCACGCCGCCAGCTCCGTGGCCCGCTGCCGGTCCGCCTCGTCCAGCCGGACCAGCAGACCGTAGGCGGCGGGCTCCAGGTCCGGGTGGACCTCACGGGCCAGGACGCCCGAGTTCGCCCGCGCCCGGCGCAGAAAAAGCGCCAACTCCCGCTCCAGCGCGAGGAATTCCTGATCCACCCGTACATCTCCTGTCGTCTTGGACGTCAACTCCGGACGGCTTCCGGGAACTTTCAGCGAGGGGTATCGCCGCAGCTCGTCCAGTATTTCGCAGGTGTGGACCAATGTCGGCATCAAGGCCCTCTTCCGCCACACGGGTCTACGTGCGTAGCTTCTGTTTCCGCAACGCCGCTCCAGTCGCTTTGTCGATCTTTCGGAGGCACGCATGCACAGGCTCAGAGCAAGATCCACCGCAGCCAGATCCCTCACCGCGACCGCCGCCGTGGCAGCCGCCCTCGCGCTGACGGTCGGCGCGGCTCCCGCCCCCGGCACTCCCCCGCCCGGCTCCGCCCACATGGGCATGGGCGTCGTCGAGCACGACGGGCAGGGCCCGCTGCCGCCGGGCGCGCCCCGCGTGGAGCAGACCGAGGGCGTGGACGTCTCCAGCCACCAGGGCAACGTCAACTGGGCCGCGCTGTGGAGCAGCGGGGTCAAGTGGGCCTACGTGAAGGCCACCGAGAGCACCTCGTACAAGAACCCCTACTTCGCCCAGCAGTACAACGGCTCGTACAACGTGGGCATGATCCGCGGGGCCTACCACTTCGCCACGCCCGACACCTCCAGCGGCGCCACCCAGGCCAACTACTTCGCGAGCAACGGCGGCGGCTGGTCGCGCGACGGCCGCACGCTGCCGGGCGCGCTGGACATCGAGTGGAACCCGTACGGGGCCCAGTGCTACGGCAAGACCGCGTCCCAGATGGTCGCCTGGATCCGGGACTTCCTCAACACGTACAAGGCGCGGACCGGCCGCGACGCCGTCATCTACACCGCGACCAGCTGGTGGAAGAGCTGCACCGGCAACTACGCGGGCTTCGGCGCGAGCAACCCGCTGTGGGTGGCCCGCTACAACAGCACCGTCGGCGAGCTGCCGGCCGGCTGGGGGACGTACACGATGTGGCAGTACACCTCGTCGGGCCCCACCGTCGGTGACCACAACAGGTTCAACGGCGCCCTCGACCGGGTGCGCGCGCTCGCCAACGGCTGAGTGCCGCGGCCGGGCGGTACGGGGACGTGAAGGACCCCCGGCGCACGGGCGCCGGGGGTCCGGTTCAGCGGCCGGGGCTTCAGCAGCGGCCCGCCGCACGGTCCCGTACCACCAGGTCCGTGTTGCTGGTCGTGCCGTCGATCCACACGACGCGGGTGCCGGTGTCGGCCGCGGCGTAGGACTGGTCGCCGCGGTTGCAGGAGACCCGCTCGCCCTCCCGGGTGCCGGAGGCCGCGAACTGCCACAGCTTGGGCAGCGTCTCGTTGCGGTACTGCGTGTCCGGCAGCTGCGAGTTGACCGTGACGGCCTCCTCGGACGCGGTCAGGTCGAAGGCGTACAGCGCCTTGTCGCCGCTCTCGGGGCTCAGGTCCAGCATCTTGGTGCCGTCGAGGTTGGCGCGGCGGACGGCCATCGGGCCGTACGCGACCTCGTCGACGAGCCAGGAGACGTGCGTCCCGGAGATGCCGGTCTGGCCGATGCTGTCGACCACCGCCTTCTGCGGCATGAGGTTCGTCTTCTTCGTCTTGGTGTCGAGCACCTCGACGTCCAGCCGGTACTCGCCGTTGACCGGAGCCAGCTTGGCGTAGGCGACCTTGCCGTTCTTGACGGAGGGCAGTGCCGAGCCGAGGTGGTAGCGACCGCCGTCGACGTACGCCTGCTCATTGGTCTTCAGGTTCTTGTACGCGGCGTGCCGCCCGCCGAACGGGTCGCTCTCCTCCCAGACCACGATGTCGCCGTCGATGCGCAGCCCCTGGAGGCTGGTGTAGGCGGACCACACCTTCTTGATCGGGCCGCCCGCGACCGGGCGGACCAGGACGTCGATGCTGGTGGTGCCGTACGCCGCCCAGACGACGTTCTTGCCGTCGGTCGCCGGGTAGACGTGGAACCGGCCGTCGTTCGGGCTGACCAGCTTCGGCGCGCCCTTGCCGTCGGTGCGGCCCGTGTAGACGGAGTACGGCTCGGAGCCGTCGTCGTTGGACTTCGAGACGGCGTACTGGCCGCCGCCCGCGCCCGCGCCGGTGCCCGCGGTGTTGAGCTTGCCCAGCAGGGTGTCGGAGTCGAGACCCATCGCGTCCTCCCAGCCCGGGACGATGCCGTGGGCGTTGAAGGAGCGCTTGATGACGTTCTGCTGCTTCGCCGTGGCGCCCAGGTCCTTGGCGGCGGCGATGACCGCGTTGCGGCCCTCGGTGAAGCCGTCCAGCGGAGTCAGGTACTCGGCGAGCGCCTTGTAGACGACGGCGTCGGTGAAGTCCTTGTCGAGATCCTGGCGGATGTCCCACAGGGCGCCCGAGAAGATCGTCGAGTTGAGGTGCACACCGCCGTTGTCGACGTTGTAGGCGACGCCGAGGAAGTCCTTGGAGGTGGTGCGGCCGTCGTTCATGTCGCGCAGGGCGCAGTCCCTCTTGGAGAGGGTGCGGCACAGGTCCTCGCCGACGAGCCCGGAGTCGGGGTCGTTCATGGCGGTGCCGGAGGTGCCGGTGTCGATGGCGTTGCCGAAGTAGTCGGCGAGGCCCTCGTTGAGCGCGCCGGACTGGCCGACGTACACCAGGTTCGCGGTGTTCTCCACGACGCCGTGGGTCATCTCGTGGCCGACCACGTCGACGTCGGAGGCGAGCGGCTTGTACTCGTCGTCGCCGACGCCGTAGACCATCTTGCTGCCGTCCCAGAAGGCGTTGACCCACGGCTGCCCGCCGTTGGTGACGCCGACCAGGGAGTTGATGGCCATGCCGCGGCCGTCGAGGCTGTCGCGGTTGTGCTTGGACTTGTAGTAGTCGTAGACCTGGGTGCCGGCCCACTGGGCGTCGATGGCGCCCGCGTCGGTGGCGTCCTTGCCGAATTCCTGGACGGGCGAGCCGAACTCCTTGATGCCCGAGGGCCACTTGCCCGCCGCGTCGTCGGCCTCCACGCCGCGCGCGTCCCAGGTGGTGACGGAGTTCTTGGTGCTGCCCTGCATCCGGACGTAGTCGCGGAGCGTGTACTCCTTGCGGGAGGAGTCGAAGTACAGGTTGAGGTCGACCTTGGTGCCGTCGGTCTTCACTCCGGTGCCGGTGGCGTCACCCGCGTCCAGGACGCCCGCGGCCCCCCTCGCGCCCCGGGCGGCCTTCGGGGCGCTGCCCTTGGCCGGCTTGCCGCCGAAGGTCTTGATGCTGCTGTACTGGAGGACCGGGAAGCCGGCCCGCGCGTCGATGTACACCTGGCGCAGCACGGGCTCGCCGGTCACCGGGTGGTTGCCCTTGACGGTGACCTGGCGGGTCAGCACGCCCTTGCCCTGCGGCAGCACGACCAGCCTGCCCGCGGTGCCGGTGAGCGCCGTGGCGGCCTGCGACTTCTGCCCCTCGGCCTTGCGGAGGTCCTTCTTGCTGAGGTTCTTGCCGTTCAGCTCGCGGCCCACGGCGGCCACCGCGCGCTCCACGGCGGTCTTCTCGGAGACCGTGGCGGTGGTGGGCGCGGAGAGCTCGGTGAAGTACTTGCCGGAGGTGCCGACGACGGCGCGCTTCCCGCCCTTGTTCTCCATCCGGACGACGTACTGGCCGCCGAGGACGTCGATTCCCTTGTACTTCTGCTGGAGGCGGACCGTCTCGGTGCCGCCCTTGCCGGACTGGGCGGCGACCGCCTTGAGGTTGGCGCCGGGGTTGCCGATGCGGTAGCGGCTCTGCTTCTCGGCGAGGTGGCCGACGGCCGCGTCGGCGGCGCTGCCGGTTGCCTTGGCGGGCTCGTTGATGCCGTCGACCAGGGCGGGGGTCGCGGTGTCGGTGCCGGGGATCACCGCGGCGGCGGGTGCGGCGGGTGCGGCCGGGACTGCTGCCTGCGCCGCGGGTACGACGCCTGCGATCAGGGCCGCCGCGCCGATCAGGGCGGCGACTCCCTGGGTGCCCCTGGATATGCCGGATGCGGCGGTGGTGTTCCCGCCGGCCTGTCTTGCTGCACGCACTCGGGTCTTGTGCACGCTTTCCCTCCCACGGTACGGACGCTCTTCGGGCCTGTTGGGCAGGGCCATGCAAGTCGTTGTGTGTTCAAGTCGGCAATGTTTCCCATGTGTTCAGATGTGGACACGCACACTTGTGTGCATGCTGTGCTCACGAAAGAATTCGGCCCATGATCGAGGGGGAAGAACTGCACAGCCTCGGCCTGGGGGAGGTCGAGGGACGTGTCTACGAGGCGCTCTTGAAGGAAAACGCCTCCAGCACAACGGAGTTGACCGCTCTACTGGAAGTCCCCGTTCCGCAGATCGAAGAGGCCCTGACCAGCCTCGAAGCATCAGGATTCACCGTTTCCACCCAGGACGGCACACCCCGTCCGACCGCCCCGGCCGCCGCCATCCGCACACTGATCCACCGCCGTCAAGCCGAACTGCACATTCGGTCAGCGGAGTTGGAGCAGTTGATGGAGTCCGCGGACCGGATCGCGGGGCGGCTGACCGCGACGTCGCCGACCGCCTCCGAGGGCGGCATAGAAATCGTCACGGGACCGCGCCAGATCGGTGAGCGCGCGGAGTCGCTGCTGGCGTCCGCCGAGCACGAGGTGGTGATCCTCGACCGGCCGCCGTACGCGAAGGCGGACGCGGCCCATCCGGACCGGCCTCCGGCGCTGGACCTGGAGGCCCTGCTCGACCGGGGCATCACGGTCCGCGCGGTGATCGACCGCGAGGGCCTCTCCTATCCGGGCCGGATGCGGTCCCTGGCCGCGCTCGCCGAGCGCGGACTGCGCGCCCGGGTCACCTCGGGCGTCCCGACCAAACTCATCGGCGTCGACCGCAGGGTCACCCTGCTGCCGCCCACCGAGTCCGCGGATCCGACCGCGTCCGCGCTGGTGGTGGGCGACGCACTGCTCCGCAACGCCCTGCTGCCGCTGTTCGAAACGGTGTGGGAGCGCTCTATTCCGCTGAGCGGCACCACCGGTCCGCCCACCGACCCGCTCCCCGGCCAGCAGCGGGAACTGCTGGGACTGCTGGCGGCCGGCCTGAAGGACGAGGCGATAGCCCGCCGACTGGGCGTCCATGTGCACACGGCACGGCGCCGCATCTCCCGGCTGCTGGACAGCCTGGACGCGGAGACCCGTTTCCAGGCGGGGGCGCAGGCGGCGACCCGGGGGTGGCTGGCTTGAGCCGGATACCGCTTGACGGACTCGGACGCCCTCACCTAGCGTCGCGGCGACGGCATCGCGTGTCGGCCACCGGCCGGGTGGGACATGGAGGTAGCCCGAGAGTGCCCGTTACGGAGGCATTCGTCGTATGACAGTTCAGCTGAACCACACCATCGTTTTCGCCCGGGACAACCGCGAGTCCGCGGAGTTCCTGGCCCACATCCTCGGTCTTGAGGCCGGCCCGCAATGGGGCCCGTTCATCCAGGTGAAGCTCGCGGGCGGTGTCGACCTGGACTTCGCCACGTTCCCCGCCGACCAGGAGATCCTGCCCCAGCACTACGCCTTCCTGGTCTCCGAGGAGGAGTTCGACGGCATCTTCGCCCGCATCCGGGAGAAGGGGCTGGAGTACTGGGCGGACCCGCACCGCAAGCAGCCGGGCGAGATCAACCACAACGACGGCGGCCGGGGCGTCTACTTCCCCGACCCGGCGGGCCACGGCATGGAGGTCATCACCGTGCCGTACGGCGGTTTCTAGGCGGTAGGCCACGGACGGAAGGGCCCGCGCGTTCCGCGTGCGGGCCCTTTTCGCGCGTCCGGTCCCGCGGTCAGCCCGCGAGCACCAGCTCCCGTACCTTCGCGCCCAGTTCGAGCGCCTCCGCCGGCTCCCGCACCCGCTGCTGGAGTTCCACGAACGTCCCGTGGGCGCCCAGCTCCCGCACCGCGCGCAGGGTGCCGGCGATGTCCTCGGCGGACTCGCCCGGGTGCACGTTGACGCGGATCTCCTGGCGCAGCGCGTTGGGGTCGCGGCCCGCCTCCTCGGCGGCCCGGCGGGCCATGCCCCACACCGCCGCGTGGTTCTCCGCGGGCAGGGCGATGCCCACCCAGCCGACGGCGCGGCGGCCGACGCGGCGCATGGCGGCGGGGCCGAAGCCGCCCAGGTAGACCGGCGGGCCGCCCTGCTGCGCGGGGCGCAGGTCCACGTACGAGGACGGAACCTGCCAGGTCTCCCCGGTGTGCGCGAAGGGGTTCTCGGTCCAGATGCCGTGGAGGAAGTCGAGGATCTCGTCGAGCCGGGCGCCGCGCTCCTCGAAGTCGGCGTTGACCGAGGTGTACTCGTCGCGCATCCAGCCGACCCCGAAGCCCGCGTCGAGCCGGCCGCCGCTGAGGACGTCGAGCGAGGTGAGGCTGCGGGCCAGCAGCAGGGGCGGGTACCAGGGGGCGTTGAGCGTGCTGGTGCCGAGGCGGGCCCGGGTGGTGGCGGTGGCCGCGACGGTCAGGGCGACCAGGGGGTCGACGAAGGTCCTGAAGCCTTCGGGGTACGGGTGTTCCTTCGTGTGGCCGGGATACAGATGGCTCGGGTCGACCGGGGTGAGCGCGCGGTCGCCGACCCACAGGGAGTCGAAACCGATCCGCTCGGCGTCCCGGGCGAAGGACGCGATCAGCTCGGGACGGGCGTGGCTGCCGTACTGGGGCAGGGCTATTCCGATGTCCATGCCATCCATCTTGGCCCCGGGGGTGCGCACGACGCGCGGAGCCCGTGGAGTGACCCGCGCCACACGTGCCGCAGGGGCCGTACGGAACGAAATCCCGTACGGCCCCTGCTTCTTCACGACCCGTCAGCCGCTCCTCGCGGCCCGGCCGGTGCTACGCGGCGATCTTCTCCGCTTCCACCCGCGCCGGTGCCAGCGCGATCTCCAGCACCTGGCGGACGTCCGTCACCGGGTGGACCTCCAGCTTCTCCAGGATCTCGGCCGGGACGTCGTCCAGGTCGGCCTCGTTCCGCTTGGGGATGACGACCGTCGTGGTGCCCGCCCGGTGTGCGGCGAGGAGCTTCTGCTTCAGGCCGCCGATGGGCAGGACGCGTCCGGTCAGGGACACCTCGCCGGTCATGGCCACGTCGGTGCGGACCAGACGGCCGGAGAGGAGGGAGGCGAGGGCGGTCGTCATGGTGATGCCCGCGCTCGGACCGTCCTTGGGGACCGCGCCCGCCGGGAAGTGGATGTGCACGCCCCGGTCCTTCAGGTCGGCGACCGGCAGCTCCAGTTCCGCTCCGTGCGAGCGGAGGAAGGAGAGCGCGATCTGCGCGGACTCCTTCATGACGTCGCCGAGCTGGCCGGTGAGGGTCAGCCCCGCGCCGCCGGTCTCCGCGTCGGCCAGCGACGCCTCGACGAACAGGACGTCGCCGCCCGCCCCGGTGACGGCGAGGCCGGTGGCCACACCGGGCACCGCGGTGCGCCGCTCGGCCGGGTCCTGGGCGGACTCGGGCACGTGGTGCGGACGGCCGATCAGCTCGCGCAGATCGGTGTCCTTGATGGCGAACGGCAGCTCGCGCTCGCCCAGTTCGTGCTGGGCCGCGACCTTGCGCAGCAGCCGGGAGACCGCGCGCTCCAGGTTCCGTACGCCCGCTTCCCGGGTGTACTCGCCCGCCAGCTTGCGCAGCGCCGGCTCCTCCAGGGTGACCTCGCCGGTCTCCAGACCCGCGCGGTCCAGCTGCCGGGGCAGCAGGTGGTCGCGGGCGATGACGACCTTCTCGTCCTCGGTGTAGCCGTCGAGACGGACCAGCTCCATGCGGTCGAGCAGGGCCTCGGGGATGGCCTCCAGGACGTTCGCCGTGGCGAGGAACACCACGTCGGAGAGGTCGAGTTCGACCTCCAGGTAGTGGTCGCGGAAGGTGTGGTTCTGGGCGGGGTCGAGGACTTCGAGGAGGGCGGCGGCCGGGTCGCCCCGGAAGTCGGAGCCGACCTTGTCGATCTCGTCGAGGAGGACGACCGGGTTCATGGAGCCGGCCTCCTTGACGGCGCGCACGATGCGTCCGGGCAGGGCCCCGACGTAGGTGCGCCGGTGACCGCGGATCTCCGCCTCGTCGCGTACGCCGCCGAGCGCGACCCGGACGAACTTCCGGCCCATCGCGTGGGCGACGGACTCGCCGAGCGAGGTCTTGCCGACGCCGGGCGGTCCGACCAGGGCGAGCACGGCGCCGCCGCGACGGCCGCCGACGACCCCAAGGCCCCGGTCGGCGCGGCGCTTGCGCACCGCGAGGTACTCGGTGATGCGCTCCTTCACGTCGTCCAGGCCCGCGTGCTCGGCGTCCAGGATCTCGCGGGCGCCCCTGATGTCGTACTGGTCCTCGGTGTGCTCGTTCCACGGCAGTTCCAGGACCGTGTCCAGCCAGGTCCTGATCCAGGAGCCCTCCGGGGACTGGTCGCTGGAGCGCTCCAGCTTCTCGACCTCCTTGAGGGCGGCCTCGCGCACCTTCTCGGGCAGGTCGGCGGCCTCGACGCGGGCCCGGTAGTCGTCGGACTCCTCGCCCTCGGCCTCGCCGTTCAGGTCGCGGAGCTCCTTGCGGACCGCGTCGAGCTGCTTGCGCAGCAGGAACTCGCGCTGCTGCTTGTCCACGCCCTCCTGGACGTCCTTGGCGATGGTTTCGGCGACGTCCTGCTCGGCGAGGTGCTCGCTGAGCGCGGCCAGCGCGAGGCGCAGCCGGGCGACCGGGTCGGCGGTCTCCAGCAGCTCCACCTTCTGGGCGGTGGTCAGGAACGGCGAGTACCCGGAGTTGTCGGCCAGCGCCGAGACGCCCTCGATCTGCTGCACCCGATCCACGACCTGCCAGGCCCCGCGCTTCTTCAGCCAGGTGGTGGCGAGGGCCTTGTACTCCTTGACCAGCTCGGCGACGGCGCCGGGCAGCGGGTCGGGGTCGGCCTCGTCGATCCGCACGCCCTCCACCCACAGCGCGGCACCGGGGCCGGTCGTGCCGGCGCCGATCTGCACGCGGCCGCGGGCCCGGATGAGCGCGCCGGGGTCGCCGTCGGAGAGCCGGCCGACCTGCTCGACGGTGCCGAGCACGCCGGTGGCGGCGTACGTCCCGTCGATGCGCGGAACAAGAAGTACCTGCGGCTTGCTGCTACTGGCGTGCGCGGCGGCCTGTGCGGCCTCGACCGCGGCACGAACGTCGGTGTCGGACAGGTCCAGCGGCACCACCATTCCGGGCAGCACGACCTCGTCGTCGAGCGGCAGCACGGGCAGGGTGAGCGGTGTGGACGTCGATGCCATGATCTCCCCTAGGGCAGTGAAGTTGAGCTATACCGACTCAATGCATATGAGCCTGCTGGTGTTCCCGAAGCCCCGTTTTCCGCTGTTCGCTCTGAGCGATCAGCATCGACGCGGGGGAACGGGGCCGCTGTAATAGTCCCAACGCACTTGGAACTATTACTCACGCAGGGGGACCCGCCATGGCACTCGCCACCACCACCGATGCCGTACGTGCCTGGACGCAGGGCTGGGCGGTGTCCCGGGGGTCCGCCGACCCCGTGCCGCAGCCGTGGGGCGTGACGATCGACATCGGACTGGCCCAGGCGGTCTCCCGGCACGTCCTCTTCGACCGGTACGCGTCCGACGAGGCGACGGTCACCAAGCTGGTGCGGCCGGACGCGGCGCCGGGCACCTGGGTGAAGTTCGTGGAGCCGCCGGAGGCGGTGGCGCCGTGGATGCCGGACAACTGGGAGTACGACACCCCGGGGCACCTGATGACGCTGCCCCTGGTCCCGGGTACGGCGGCCCCGGATGTCCCCCCGGGTCACACCCTGCGGACCTGGACCAGGGCGGGACTCACCAAGGTCCTGGTGCTGGCGGCGGACGGCGGCCTCGGGGTGCGCGGCCAGGTCGCGGTCACCGGCCGCACGGCGGTGATCGACCAGGTGGAGACGAACCCGCTGCACCGCAGGAAGGGGCTGGGCACGCTGGTCATGCGGACGCTGGAGGCGTGTGCGGCGGAGCAGGGGGCGGAGGACTGCGTCCTCGGGGCGACGGACGAGGGGCGTGCGCTGTACACGACGCTGGGCTGGCACCGCGTCTCCCCCCTCACGGGAATCTTCCGCCCCACACCCCCCTCCCCCTGACCGAGCAGCCCCACCGCCGCCGCGCCGCAGCCACGCCGCCGCCCCATGGGCAGCGGGGCCGCCCAGGGGGCGGGACGGGTGGGCATGGGGCGGCCCCCGGCGGAGCCGCACCCCTCCCGGCCCGGCCCGCCCCCGCCGCGCCGCCGCAACAGTGGCCCCACCGCGAACCGCCGCAGCCGCCCGGACCCCCAAGCCCCAGCTCCACCGGGGCGCCGCCCCCTTGCCCGCCCGTCCCGCCCCCGGGGGGCGGCCCCGCCGCCCAAGGGCGCGGGGGCGGGAGTGAAACGATGCGGCCCCGCCGCCCAAGGGGGCGGGGGCGGGGGTGGGTAGTCGTGCGGCCCCGCCGCCCAAGGGGGCGAGGGCGGGGGTGGGTAATCGTGCGGCCCCGCCGCCCAAAGGAGCGGCGGCGGGAGCGAAACCGGTGCGGTCGCGCCGCCCAAGGGCGTCGGCGGGAGGGTGAAAAGGTGCGGGCCCCCGGGGCGGGAGGGAACGGATGGGGGCGTGGGATCGTCCAAGCCGCGCAAGGAGCCGTTCCGGCCCCACACCGGAACACTCACCACGCCAAGGCACTCGGACGGCACAGGACGGGAGCACCATGCGAAACGGTGGCGCAAAAGCAACGGCAACCACAGCCGCGTCGGCAACGACCGCCGCGACAGCCGCGACAGCAACCGCAAGGGCCACGGCAGCGGCAACCACCGCGCTGCTCTGCGGACTCCTGCTCACCGGCTGCGGTCAGAACACCTCGCCCGACGCCGCGAAGTCCCCGGGCTCCGTCACGGTCCCCTCCCAGAAGGCCGACGACAAGAGCACCACGCCCCCGGCACCCTCCACCCCGCCGCCCACGACCCCGCCGCCCTCCCCGACCGTCCCGCCCTCCGACCCCACTCCCCCGCAGGGCAAACGCCTCGTCGCCGCCACCGTCAGCGGCGGCATCGACGGCCGGCACCGCAGCGTGCTGGTGAACGAGGACGGCACCTACACCACCGTCGACCGCAAGAAGCCGCCGAAGAAGGGCAAGATGCCCGCGGACAAGCTGGCCGAACTCCGGTCCGCCCTCGCCGAGTCGAACTTCGGCGCCCTCCCCCGCGTCTCGGTCGCCGACCCGCCGGTCATGGACGGTGTGATGACCGCGGTGATCTACCAGGGGCACGAGGTGGCCACCGACGGAATGAAGAAGGTCCCGAGGCTGGACAGGGTCATCGACGCACTCCCCGGCCTCAACTGACCCGCCGGGCAGGCGCGTCGGCCGCGAAGGCGCCGCCGACGGCCGCCCGGGTTCGCCCGAAGTCCGCCCCACGGAAAGTCCGCCCCACGGGAAGTCCGACAGCCGCCCGGTGCACGCGCCGGGCGGCTGTCGCGCGTTCCGAGGCACCCACCCCGTACCGCGCGAACGGGCCGCCCTCCCCGGACCCCGCACCCCGGACCCCGCACCCCGCACCCCGCACCCCGCACCCCGCACCCCGCACCCGCGAGGACCCCACTGCACCGTCCGTTAGTCGGATAAACCTGATGCGGATCAAGATCGCTGCATCGAAGTAACTCCGGCTGCTCTCCGGCCGATCCGGGCAGACCGGCGGTTAGCGTTCCGGTGGATCTGGCCCGCGGGACCGACCTGTGGACCCGCCCCACGCACCATCCGTCACTCTCCGCAGCGTCACCACCCTCCTCCGTAAGGAGACTTCGCCCGATGACCGTTGAGACCGGCCCGGAAGCACAGGTCGTGCCGCCGCGGCAGTCCAGTCTGAGCACCTCGGCCGCCCGCAAGCTGGCCCACACGGCCAAGTCCGCCCCGATGATGCAGGAGATCACCTCCCGGTGGCTGCTGCGGATGCTCCCGTGGGTGGAGACCCAGGGCGGCACCTACCGGGTGAACCGCCGGCTCAGCTACACCGTGGGCGACGGCAGCATCGAGTTCGTCCAGGACGGTTCCGACGTCCGGGTCATCCCCCGCGAGCTGGGCGAACTCGCCCTGCTGCGCGGCTTCGACGACGACGAGGTGCTCACCGCGCTCGCCGACCGCTGCGTCCAGCGCGAGTTCCGCGCGGGCGAGGTGCTGGCCGAGCGCGGCGCCCCCGCCCAGCAGATCCACCTGGTCGCGCACGGCCGGATCAGCCGGACCTCGCTCGGCAAGTACGGGGACGTGAGCGTCGTCGGGGTGGTCGCCGACGGCGGCCGGTTCGGCGAGAGCGCGCTGACGGACACCGACCCGACGTGGGACTGCACGGCCACCGCCGAGACCTCCGGCACCCTGCTCACCCTGTCCCGGGCCGACTTCGACTCCGTACGGGACACCTCGCCCGCCCTGCGGGAACACCTCGCGCGGTTCGCCGAACGGGCGGACCGGCCCCAGACCCGGCACGGCGAGGCCGAGATCGCGATGTCGGCGGGCCACACCGGCGAGGCCCTGCTGCCGGGCTCCTTCGTAGACTACGAGCTTCACCCGCGCGAGTACGAACTCTCCGCCGCGCAGACCATCCTGCGCGTCCACTCCCGGGTCGCCGACCTCTACAACGGGCCGATGAACCAGACCGAGGAGCAACTCAGGCTGACCATCGAGGCGTTGCGGGAGCGCCAGGAGCACGAGATGGTCAACAACCGGGAGTTCGGCCTGCTCCACAACGCGTCCTTCAAGCAGCGCATCCAGACCCACTCGGGCCCGCCCACCCCGGACGACCTCGACGACCTGCTGTGCCGCCGCCGCGGCACCAAGCTGTTCCTCGCCCACCCGCTGACGATCGCCGCCATCGGCCGCGGGTTCAACGCCTACGGGCTCTATCCCGACCACGTGGACCTCGGCGGCCAGCAGGTGCCCGCCTGGCGCGGAGTACCGATTCTGCCCTGCAACAAGATCCCCATCAGCAAGGAGGGGACCAGCTCGATCCTCGCGATGCGCACCGGCGAGGACAGCCAGGGCGTCGTCGGGCTGCGCCAGACCGGCCTGCCGGACGAGCACGAGCCCGGTCTGTCGGTGCGGTTCATGGGGATGAGCGAGCAGTCGATCATCTCGTACCTGGTGACCACGTACTACTCCGTCGCCGTCCTGCTGCCCGACGCGCTGGGCGTGCTGGAGAACGTGGAGATCTTCCGCAGGCGCGACTAGCGCCGCCCTCGGCGCCCCGGAAACCCCGGAAACCCCGGAAACCCCGAAAGCCCCGCACCACCGCCACGCCGTCCCGCGCCCGACCGCCAACTCTCCCAGAGAGCCAAGGAGTTACGGATGCCCGACCCCGGGCTGTCATCCCCTCAGCCGAGCCCGCCCGCCGCTCCGCCCCCGCCGAACGCCGCCCTGGAACGGCTCCTGCGCGGCCCCAGCGGTCTCGGTACGCAGGGTCTGCGTCTGAGCCTCACGCCGCGCGAGGAGCCACCGGCACCTCCGGCGCAGGAGCGGCGGACCGGGGACGGGGAAGCGGCGGGGGACGCGGAGAGCGCCGCCGCGGCGGTCGCGGAGCACGCGGCGGCGCCCGCGATCCCCGGCCTCTACTTCCACCCCGTACCGCCGCCGGACCCGGCGCGGGTGGCGGAGGTCAGCCACCGGATCAAGCGGTGGGCGGTGGACGAGGTCCAGGCGTTCCCCCCGGAGTGGGAGGAGGAGTTCGACGGCTTCTCCGTCGGCAGCTACATGGTCGGCTGCCACCCCGACGCCCCCACCGTCGAGCACGTCATGGTCGCCACCCGCCTGATGGTCGCGGAGAACGCGGTCGACGACTGCTACTGCGAGGACCACGGCGGGTCCCCCGTCGGGCTCGGCAGCCGACTGCTGCTGGCCCACACCGCACTGGACCCCGTCCACACGACCAAGGAGTACGAGCCGCCATGGACGGAGTCGCTCCACTCGGACGCCCCCCGCCGCGCGTACCGCTCGGCCATGGAGTACTTCGTACGCATGGCGAGCCCCTCCCAGGCCGACCGGTTCCGGCACGACATGGCCCGGCTGCACCTGGGCTATCTCGCGGAGGCCGCCTGGGCGCAGACGGAGCAGGTGCCCGAGGTGTGGGAGTACCTGGCGATGCGCCAGTTCAACAACTTCCGCCCCTGCCCCACCATCACCGACACGGTCGGCGGTTACGAACTCCCCGCCGACCTGCACGCCAGGCCGGACATGCAGCGGGTCGTCGCGCTCGCCGGCAACGCCACCACCGTCATGAACGACCTCTACTCCTACACCAAGGAGCTCAACAGCCCCGGCCTCCACCTGAACCTGCCGGTGCTGATCGCCGAACGAGAGGGGCTGTCCGACCGGGACGCCTATCTCAAGGCGGTCGAGGTCCACAACGACCTCATGCACACCTTCGAGTCCGAGGCCGCGGCCCTGGCCGTCGCCTGCCCCGTCCCGACCGTGCTGCGCTTCCTGCGGGGCGTGGCCGCCTGGGTCGACGGCAACCACGACTGGCATCGGACGAACACCTACCGCTACAGCCTGCCCGACTTCTGGTAAGGAGCACTTCCCACTGTGACCAGCACCGATATCGCCAACGGCACCTCCGTTTCCGTCCCCTCCCCGGCCTCGCCCTACCAGGGCGACATCGCCCGCTACTGGGACCAGGAAGCCAGGCCCGTGAACCTGCGTCTCGGCGACGTCGACGGGCTCTACCACCACCACTACGGTGTCGGCGCGGTCGACCACGAGGCGCTCGGGAACACCGGGGACAGCTCGTACGAGAAGCGGCTGATCGCCGAACTGCACCGCCTGGAGTCCGCCCAGACGGACGTGCTGCTGGACCACCTCGGCGCCGTGGGCCACCAGGACACGGTCGTGGACGCGGGCTGCGGGCGCGGCGGCTCCTCCGTCATGGCCCACCAGCGCTTCGGCTGCCGCGCCGAGGGCGTCACCCTCTCCGCCAAGCAGGCCGAGTTCGCCAACCGGCGCGCCCGCGAACTGGGCATCGACAGCCACGTCCGGGCCCAGGTGTGCAACATGCTGGACACCCCCTTCGAGACCGGCTCGGCGACGGCCTCCTGGAACAACGAGTCCAGCATGTACGTCGACCTGGACGACCTCTTCGCCGAGCACTCCCGCGTCCTCAAGCGCGGCGGCCGGTACGTGACCATCACCGGCTGCTGGAACCCCCGCTACGGCCAGCCCTCCAAGTGGGTCTCCCAGATCAACGCCCACTTCGAGTGCAACATCCACTCCCGCAGGGAGTACCTGAAGGCCATGGCCGACAACCGGCTGGTCCCCCAGGCCATCGTCGACCTGACCCCCGAGACGCTCCCCTACTGGGAGCTGCGCGCCACGTCGTCGCTGGTCACGGGGATCGAGGAGGCGTTCATCAACTCGTACCGGGACGGCTCCTTCCAGTACGTGCTGATCGCGGCCGACCGCGTCTGACCGGCCCCGGCCGGTGAGGTCCCCGCGCCCGGCGGACGCCTGGGCGCGGGGACCTCACGCGTACCGGACCGCGGCTAGCCCGCCGCGCGGACGATCCCCGTGAGGCGGTTCGCCGTCCCGAAGTCCTGGCTGAGGACGTTCTTGGTGACGGCCCACGCGGTGCCGGTCGCGGTGTCCGCACCGGCCCAGCTGCCGCCCGCGCCGCCCATGCCGAAGACGGTCTCCGTGCTGTCGCCCTCCGGGACGGGCAGGCCCAGTGCGTAGCCCAGGGCCCAGGTCGACTCGTTGCCGAAGACCTGGTCGGGGCCGCTTGCGGCGCGGGCCGTCGCCTCGCGGGTGCGCGCCGGGGGCAGCAGCCGTACGCCGTCCACCTCGTCCAGCAGCGCCGCGTACATCCGGGCGATCGCACGCGCCGAGGTCTTGGCGCCCGCCGGGACGTCCGCGCCGAGCATGTCGGGACGGTTGCCGAGGGCGGCGGTCGGCAGCAGGGCCATCGGCGCGGCCCTGAACATGGGGAGGTCGGCGGGCAGCGTGCTCATGTCGAAGTCCCCGGCGGGCCCGTCCTCCAGCCGGGCCAGACGCGGCTGCTGGTCCTCGGGCATCCCGAAGAAGAGCTCGTCGGCGACGCCCAGCGGAGCGGTGATCTCCTCGCGGAGCACCTGGGCGATGCCCCGTCCGGTGGCGCGCCGCACCAGCTCGCCGACCAGGTACCCGAAGGTGTAGGCGTGGTAGCCGACGGCCGTGCCGGGCTGCCACCACGGTTCGGCGTCGGCGAGGCCCGCGCACATGGTGTCCCAGTCGCAGACGTCGGCGACGGTGGTGCCGGCCGGGACGCCGGGCACGCCCGCGGAGTGCGTGAGGACGTGCCGCAGTGTCACCGCCTCCTTGCCGTGCGCCGCGAACTCCGGCCACAGCTCGGCCACCCGCGTCTCGTACCCGGCGGGGCCGAACCAGCCGCGCTCGACGCACAGGTGGGCGACGGTCGCGGTGGCGCCCTTGCCGATGGAGTAGTTGTAGAAGGGGGTGTCGGGGAGCACCGCGCGGCCGGTCGCCGGGTCGGCGACCCCCGCGACGACCTCCGCGACCGGCTCCCCGTGCCGGTACACGGACACCTGGATGCCGCGCTCGGCCCCGGACCCGACGAGCTCGTCGCAGGTGTGCTGGAGCTGCTTCTGCATGTTCGACACGGAAAACGCCCTCCGTAGGCCAACGGTCACCAGGTATGACCGTACGGAGGGCGTCAACTCATCGGTGGATCATGGGAGACCCACGTCACAGCGGTGCTCAGAGGTACGAGGGGGCGGCCCTGCGGGCCTTCCAGCGGCGCACCAGGGGCCAGGTCGCCAGCCCCAGGCAGAGCGCCAGCGGATGGCCGAGCGCGGTCAGCGGATCGGCGTACGCCACCAGGTCCTGGAGCAGTACGAGGCCGACGACGCCCAGCAGCCCCCACCGCAGCCACGGCAGCCGCAGCACCCCGGCGAGCGCGCCCACGCACGCCATCAGGCCGAAGCTGATGCCGAAGTCGAGCCGGTGGAGCGAGGTTTCGGGCAGGTGGCCGGCCCAGACCGCGATGCCGACCGGCAGTTCGGTGGCCAGCGAGGCCACCACGTGCCCGAACGCGAAGACCCCGGCGGTGCGGAGTCCGCCGATGCGGCGCTCCAGCGCGGTGAGCACGACCAGGAAGCCCAGGGCGTACGGGGAGGCGAGCCCGCCCGCCACCCAGAGCGCGCTGCCCACCAGGGCGAGCACGGGCCTGCTGGTGAGGTGTGCGACGTCGGTGCTGGAGGCGCGGAGCGCGGCGGAGACGGTGGCCGGGTCGCCGAGCTGCGCGTAGAGCGAGGTGGCGACGAGGACGAGGGCGTAGCAGAAGGTGAAGGGGGTGCCGGTGGGCGTGGGCAGCAGGTGCCAGAGGTGCCAGCGCCCGGCGGACGGGGGTGTCCGGGGGTGGGTGCGGGCGGCGTCGGCGGCGGGGCCGGCCGGGCTCGTACCGGAGACGGGTGCGGCCGGGGCGTCCGTGGCGGTGCCGGGGGCTTCCGCGTCGGCGGTGGGCGTGTCGGTGAGGGGCGCGCCCCACGGTCCGGAGGCCGCCGTCGCGGCGGGGTGCCGGCCCGGTACGGCGTTCAGGGGTTCCGGAGCGGTCGCCGTCCGCTGCCGTCGGCAGGTTCGCCTCTGCTTCGTCGCTGCGCGGTCCACGGTGTGAGGCCCCATTCCCCCGGGCGTCGCACCCACGGGCGCGCGGCCGGAATCGTCAAGCCACGCCCGTGTCCTTCGGCCGCGTCTTTCGCGTTCGACTGCTGTTGGCGGGACCGCTTCCGAGGCCGCGTCCCGTGCAGACAACGCTCACCATCCGCCCCGATATCCCGTCACGTCTATGACTCACCTCACATTGCCCCCCGTTGAGGCAACCTTCACAGGTTCAGGGACGTCGGCGGCCGGTTCGGGTGCGGCATTGGCCAAAACCGCACCACCGCGGACCGGTTTCGGCCGCGCCGGCCGCCTCACGCCGCCGGCAGCCCGCTGCCGTCCACCGTGATGTGCCGCAGCGTCCGGTCCAGGTACTCCCGGAGCCTGCCCGGCATGTCGAGGGCCGATTCGTCCAGCGCCCACTGGAGCTGGAGGCCGTCCATCACCGCGATCTGCTCCTGCGCACAGGCCCGCACGTCGAGGTCGGGGCGGATCTCGCCCCGGGCGATGCCCGCCTCCAGCAGGTCGGCCGTGTGGCCGAGCACCCGGGCGTAGCGGTCGCGGAAGTAGCGGTGGGCGGGGTGGCCCGGGTTGCCCGCCTCGCCGACCAGGACGTTGAACATGCGGACCGGGCCGGGGCGCCGGGTATTGGCCCCGGCGAGCCGGACCAGCGCCGCGAACCCCTCGGCCACCGATGCGGGTGCGGTCGCGAAGAGCTGCTGCACGTCGTGCCGCTCGCTCTGCGCGAGGACGTGGAGCAGCAGGTCCTCCTTGCTGCGGAAGTGGTGCAGCAGACCGCCCTGGGTGATCCCGCAGTCGTGCGCGATCCGGGCCATCGAGGAGGCGTGGAAGCCCCACCGGGCGAAGTGCTCGACGGCGGTGTCCAGGATCCGCCGACGGCGGGCGTCCCCCACCGCGTAGCTCCCGCGGGCACTTCCCCGGGTGCCGCCGTGCGCGCCACCACCGGGCGCGCCGTTTTCCGCCCCGCTCGCCGGTTCAGCCGCGTGTGCGCGGGTCGCCCGGCCTCTGCCCTCTGCCATGGGCCCAGCGTAGGGGGCGCGGTTCGCCCGGCTCCGGGGCGTGGCGCACGGGAGGGCCGGGCCGGGAAGGAACGGGCTCGCGATGTGAGCCACGCCACATGAATGAAACCTAGTGGTCACTCGGTTTTCACACCTAGCCTGTTCGCGCCGGAGCCGGACCACGGTCCCGGTCGGCCAGTTGATTACACGTGTCACTCATGTGTGGAAACCTCCCCGGGACCAGCCCCTCGCCCTCCCCGGCCCGGTCCGCCGAAACCCCCTCACCGCCCAGGAGCATCGACCGTGCACCCCTACCAGGACCCCGGCCTCGACCCCGACCGGCGCGTCGACGACCTCCTCCCCCGTATGACGCTGGAGGAGAAGGCGGGCCAGCTGTTCCACGACATGCTGATGATGAACCCGGACGGTTCGCCGGTCACCGAGACCGACGGATCGATGCTCCCCTTCACCACTCCGGAGCTGATCGAGGGCAAGCACCTCACCCACTTCAACCTCCTGGGCACCTACGGGGCCCGCGAGATGGCGGTCTGGGCGAACCGCGTGCAGGAGATGGCGGCCGGTACCCGCCTGGGCATCCCGCTCTCGCTCTCCACCGACCCCCGCCACTCCTTCACCGACAACGTCGGCGCGTCCTTCAACGCGGGCGCCTTCTCCGCCTGGCCGGAGCCCCTCGGCCTCGCCGCGATCAACGATCCCGCCCTGGTCGAGCAGTTCGCGGACATCGTGCGCCGCGAGTACCTGGCCGTCGGCTTCCGGGTCGCCCTGCACCCGCAGATCGACCTCGCCACCGAGCCCCGCTGGTCCCGCCAGAACGGCACCTTCGGCTCCGACGCCGAGGTGACCGGCGCGCTGGTGCGGGCGTACGTACGCGGCCTCCAGGGCGAACGGCTCGGCCCGGACTCGGTGGCCGCCATGGTCAAGCACTTTCCCGGCGGCGGCCCGCAGAAGGACGGCGAGGACCCGCACTTCGCGCACGGCAAGGAGCAGGTCTACCCGGGCGGCATGCGCGACCTGCACCTGGAGCCCTTCAAGGCGGCCATCGCGGCCGGTGCGTCGCAGATGATGCCGTACTACGGCCAGCCGGTCGGCACCGACTGGGAGGAGGTCGGCTTCGGCTTCAACAAGGGCGTCGTGCAGGGCCTGCTGCGCGACGAACTCGGCTTCGAGGGCATCGTCTGCACCGACTGGGGCCTGCTCACCGAGTCCCGGATCTTCGGCGAGCCGCATCCGGCGCGCGCCTGGGGCGTCGAGCACCTCTCGCGCCCCGAGCTGGCGGCGAAGTCGCTGGACGCGGGGTGCGACCAGTTCGGCGGCGAGGCCTGCCCCGAGGTGATCGTGGAGCTGGTCCGCTCGGGCCGCGTCTCCGAGGAGCGCATCGACGTCTCCGTACGCCGCGTCCTGCGCGAGAAGTTCGTGCTCGGCCTCTTCGACCGCCGGTACGTGGACGTGGACCTGGCCGCCGAGACGGTGGGCCGCGCCGACTTCCGGGCGGCGGGCGAAGCCGCCCAGCGCCGTTCGCTGACCGTTCTGGCCAACGGCGGACTGCTCCCGCTGCCGGCCGGGCGGCCGAAGCTGTACGTCGAGAACGTGGACCCCGCTCTCGCCGCCGGATACGGCGAGGTCGTGGCCACCCCGGGCGAGGCGGACTTCGCGGTGGTGCGGCTGCGCACCCCCTACGAGGAGCGGGCCAACAAGTTCGAGTCCTTCTTCCACTCGGGCACGCTCGCCTTCGAGGGCGCGGAGCTGACCCGGATCCTCGCTCTGCTGGACGCGGTGCCGACCCTCGTCTGCATCAACCTGGAGCGGGCCGCCGTCATCCCCGAGATCGCCGCGCACGCCGCCGCGCTGATCGCCGACTTCGGCGCGAGCGACGCGGCACTGCTGGACGTGGCCTTCGGGCGGGCGAAGGCGGAGGGGCGGCTGCCGTTCGAGCTGCCGCGCTCCATGGCCGCCGTCGAGGCCGCCCGCCCGGACGTGCCCAACGACACCGAGAACCCGGTCTTCCCGCACGGCCACGGCCTGCGGCTCTGACCGGCTCTTCTCCCACCGGACCGCGGGGCACCTGACCGGCCCCGCAGAAGGGTCCGGGACCCGTCCGTGGGGGCCGGGTCCCGGACCTGCTTTCTCCGCGCGCGACCACCGCCGCTCCCCCACTCCGCTTCTCCGCGCGCGACCACCGCCGCTCCCCCACTCCGCCTCTCCCCGCCCCCGCTCCCCTCTGTCCGCCTCTCCTCACCCACCTGCCCGCTCCGCCCGGAAGGGACCGCCGTCCCATGCGCTTCGCACGTCGCACTCTCCTCGCACCGACCGCCGCCGCTCTCGCCGCCGCCGGACTCGGCGTCACGGCGTACGCCACCGCGGCCCCGCGGACCGCTCCCGTTGTGGCCACCGCGACCGCCCCGGACGCCGTAGCCGCGTCCGCCGCGCACCCCGGCAGGCCCGGCACGCCCGGGAAGCCGCTCGCCGGGATGCGCGTCCTGATCTCCAACGACGACGGCATGCAGGCCGCCAAGCCCTCGCACTCCGACGGTCTCGGCCTCTACGAGCTGCGCCGCGCCCTGTGCGCCGCCGGCGCCGACGTCGTCGTCATGGCCCCCTGGCAGGTCCAGTCGGGCCGGGGCACCGCCGTCACCAACGGCGGCGTACTCACCGCCCAGCAGCGCACCCGGCTGCCCGAGGGGTACGAGCGGGACTGCGCCGGCGCCCCGTCCGGCGGGCCCGTCTTCGGGGTGTGCGCGGCCGACGGGCCGTGCGGCCCGGACACCCCGTCCGCGACCCCGGCGGACACCGTGAAGCTCGCGCTGCGCGGCGGGCTGCGCGCGAAGGCGGGCTGGACGCGGAACCCGGACGTCGTCCTCACCGGCATCAACTCCGGCCCCAACGTCGCCTCGAGCGTGAACGACTCCGGCACCGTGGGCGCGGCCGTGGCCGCGATCGACCAGGGGGTCCCGGCGGTCGCCCTCAGCGCGGAGGGGGACGCCGGCAACACCTACTTCCCGGTGTCGACGTACCGCAGGACCGCGAAGTTCGGTGCCCGGTTCCTCGCCGGGATGCGCCGCCAGGCACTGCTCACCGGCAAGTTCGCCGTCAAGATCGATTACCCGGACACCACGAACGGCGAGCGGACGATGCCCCCGGTCTGGACCCGGGTCGGCGACGGTGCGGCCGTCTACCACTCCTACGCGCGGAAGAACGGCGGCGACAGCTTCGACATCACCCCCGGCATCTGCGCGGGCGGGCCGCGGACCGGCGGCGAGTGCGACGAGTCGCGCGGCGACGCGGACCAGACGTGGCTGCTGGCGAAGAACCACATCACGGTCGCCCCGATCACCTGGGACCGCACGTACGGCACCCCCGTGGACGGCCGGCCCGAGCTGCGGAGGCTGGAGCGGTACGTACGGCACGGCGCCCCGCGCTCCTGACGGACGGCGGGCCGCGGCCCCCGGCGGACGGGGGCCCGCGGACCGCCGGGAAGGTCCGCACCAAGCCGTCGAAATGTCCGGATGCGGGGCCGGCGCCCCCCGGTCCCGCACAGTGGAGCCGCACCCGGGAGAGAACTTTCACAGGTTCCCCACGCATGGATGTACAACCATGCCTCGGGTGAACTACGCGTCACTATGGCAACACAGCGGGACACCTTGCCTACGCAACGTCTACTTCCTTGTGCTCAGGGCGAGTTACGACGGCAGGACTTACGAAGAGTCATTGCGGAATGTCGCATTCAGCGAGTTTCGGGCGTTGCGGCCCGACTTGCCCGACGAGTGCCGATCGGTCCCCCGCCCCGCTTGTCGCACCGCGTAGCCGGGGGCTGGTCAGTGCCCGTACGCTGCTCATCTGACCGCGAGATCTTACGAACGCACTCCAGAGGCGGGGCGATGGAGCAGACACACACCAGCCACAACGGACTCGCGGCCACGCCGGGTGCACAGCGCCGGGTACTGGTCGTCGAGGACGACTCCACGATCGTGGACAACATCGCGGCCCGGCTGCGGGCCGAGGGCTTCCAGGTGCAGACGGCCGGCGACGGCCCCGCGGCCGTGGACACGGCCGAGGCCTGGCAGCCGGATCTGATGGTCCTCGACATCATGCTGCCCGGTTTCGACGGCCTGGAGGTCTGCCGCCGGGTCCAGGCGCAGCGGCCGGTTCCGGTGCTCATGCTCACCGCACGCGACGACGAGACCGACATGCTGGTCGGCCTCGGTGTCGGCGCCGACGACTACATGACCAAGCCGTTCTCCATGCGGGAGCTGGCGGCCCGGGTGCACGTGCTGCTGCGCCGGGTCGAGCGGGCCACGATCGCCGCGGCCACTCCGCGCAGCGGCATCCTGCGCCTCGGCGAGCTGGAGATCGACCACGCGCAGCGCCGCGTGCGGGTGCACGGCGAGGACGTGCACCTCACTCCCACCGAGTTCGACCTGCTGGTCTGTCTGGCGAACACCCCGCGGGCGGTGCTCTCCCGGGAGCAGCTGCTGGCCGAGGTGTGGGACTGGGCGGACGCCTCGGGCACCCGGACCGTCGACAGCCACATCAAGGCGCTGCGCCGGAAGATCGGCGCGGAGCGCATCCGTACCGTCCACGGTGTGGGTTACGCGCTGGAGACACCGGCGCCGTGAGCGCTGCGGCCGGTACGAAGCGGGCGGCGCCGCGGCGCGGAGCAGCGGGGCGGCGGGAGCCGTCGCGCCCCGCCCGCCGGTGTGCCGACTGCGGACAGCGCGTCCGGCGGCCGTTCGTCGAGCGGCTGCGCGCGCACCGGCTGCTGAACGGCTGGCCCCCGGGCAAGGGGCTGCACGTGCTGCGGCCCTTCACGATCCGGGCGAAGCTGATCTCGCTCGTCGTGGTGTCGGTGGCGCTCACCACGGGCCTGGTGATGGTGGCGCTGGCCACCAAGACCGAGCTGCGCTTCATCACGGTCTTCTCGATCATCGCCTCGATGCTGATCACCCAGTTCGTGGCGCACAACCTGACGAAACCGCTGGACGAGATGCGGGACGTGGCCGCCGCCATGGCGCACGGCGACTACACCGGGCGGGTCGGCGGCGAGGGCCGCCGCGACGAGCTGGGCGGGCTGGCCACCACGCTGAACCGGATGGCCGAGGAGCTGCAGGCCGTCGACCAGAACCGCAAGGAGCTGGTCGCCAACGTCTCGCACGAGCTGCGCACCCCGATCGCCGCGCTGCGCGCCGTGCTGGAGAACGTGGTGGACGGCGTCGTGGCCGCCGACCCGGAGACCATGCGGACCGCGCTGAAGCAGACCGAGCGCCTGGGCGGGCTGGTGGAGACCCTGCTCGACCTCGCCCGGCTGGACAACGGTGTCGTGCCGCTGAAGGCGTACCGCTTCGAGGTGTGGCCGTATCTGTCGGGTGTGCTGAAGGAGGCCAATCTGGCCGCCGCGCAGCGCGGTCTGGTCTCCGGGTCCGGGCACCACACGCGCAAGGACGTACATCTGCACCTGGACGTGTCGCCGCCCGAGCTGACCGCGCACGCGGACCAGGAGCGGCTGCACCAGGTCGTCGCCAACCTGATCGACAACGCGGTGAAGCACAGCCCGCCGCACGGGCGGGTGACGGTGCGGGCGCGGCGCGGCGAGCTGCCGGAGTCCCTGGAGCTGGAAGTGCTCGACGAGGGGCCCGGCATACCCAAGTCGGAGTGGCACCGGGTTTTCGAACGGTTCAACCAGGGGAAGGCGCCTGCCAAGCCCTCGTCCGGCAGTGACGGCGGTACCGGTCTCGGTCTCGCCATCGCCCGCTGGGCGGTCGATCTGCACGGCGGTCACATCGGAGTGGCCGAATCGGAACGTGGTTGCCGGATACAGGTCAGCCTTCCGGGGATCACTCGTCCGCGCGGTTGACGTAGGGTTCGAACCAGAAACGGACGTTCTGCGTCCGTCCTGCCAGGATGCGGGGGCAAAGGCCGCTTCCTCGGTCGGATGCACCCGGCTCGCACCCGGTTGACGCGCGGTCCACAGCGGAACCACGCTTGTTTCCCGCCAATTCGTGCGCCGAAACCAGCTCTCCGGTGTGACTTACGCGACGGATGGCCCGCCCGGTCTGCATCTCCCGGCCGTGGAGGCGTAGCCTTTATTTCCGCTGTCCACCACCTTGCGAAGCGGAAGAGGGCGGTTAACGCCGTGTCGTCTCAGTCCCCCAGTAGCTCAAGTCTCTCGTCGACCGACCAGGACGGGCAGGGGAAGAACCCTGCCGCCGCCTTCGGTCCCAATGAGTGGCTCGTCGACGAGATCTACCAGCAGTACCTCCAGGACCCCAGTTCCGTCGACCGCGCCTGGTGGGACTTCTTCGCCGACTACAAGCCGGGCACCACCGGCGGTACGGCCGAGAAGGCCGCACCCGCCGCGCAGGCCCCGGCCGCCCCGGCGCAGTCCGCACCCGCGGCCCCGGCTCCGGCCGCCGCGCCGGCCGCGCCGGCCCCGGCGAAGCCCGCCGCGCAGGCGCCTGCCGCACCGGCCGCCAAGCCCGCCGCCGCCGCGCCCGCGCCGAAGGCCGCGGCCCCCGCCGCGAAGCCGGCCGCCGCGAAGAAGGCCGAGCCCGCGACCGAGGCCCCCGCGGGCCCCGAGTACGTCACGCTGCGCGGCCCCTCCGCCGCCGTCGCGAAGAACATGAACGCCTCCATCGAGGTCCCCACGGCGACGTCCGTGCGCGCGGTCCCGGTGAAGCTGCTCTTCGACAACCGCATCGTCATCAACAACCACCTGAAGCGGGCCCGGGGCGGGAAGATCTCCTTCACCCACCTCATCGGCTTCGCGATGGTGCAGGCCATCAAGGCCATGCCGTCGATGAACTACTCCTTCACGGAGAAGGACGGCAAGCCGACCCTGGTCAAGCCGGAGCACGTGAACTTCGGCCTCGCGATCGACCTGGTGAAGCCGAACGGCGACCGCCAGCTCGTCGTCGCCGGCATCAAGAAGGCCGAGACGCTCGACTTCTTCGAGTTCTGGCAGGCCTACGAGGACATCGTCCGCCGCGCCCGCGACAACAAGCTGACGATGGACGACTTCTCCGGCGTCACCGTCTCGCTGACCAACCCGGGCGGCCTGGGCACCGTGCACTCCGTGCCGCGTCTGATGCCCGGCCAGTCGGTGATCATGGGTGTCGGCTCGATGGACTACCCGGCCGAGTTCCAGGGCACCTCGCAGGACACCCTGAACAAGCTGGGCATCTCCAAGGTGATGACCCTCACCTCCACGTACGACCACCGGGTCATCCAGGGTGCCGCGTCCGGCGAGTTCCTCCGCGTCGTCGCCAACCTGCTGCTCGGCGACAGCGAGTTCTACGACGAGATCTTCAAGGCGCTGCGCATCCCCTACGAGCCGGTCCGCTGGCTCAAGGACATCGACGTCTCGCACGACGACGACGTCACCAAGGCCGCGCGCGTCTTCGAGCTGATCCACTCCTACCGGGTGCGCGGCCACGTCATGGCCGACACCGACCCGCTGGAGTACAAGCAGCGCAAGCACCCCGACCTCGACATCAACGAGCACGGGCTCACCCTGTGGGACCTGGAGCGCGAGTTCGCGGTCGGCGGCTTCGCCGGCAAGACCCTGATGAAGCTGCGCGACGTGCTGGGCGTGCTGCGCGACTCGTACTGCCGCACCACCGGCGTCGAGTTCATGCACATCCAGGACCCGAAGCAGCGCAAGTGGCTCCAGGACCGCATCGAGCGCCCGCACTCCAAGCCGGAGCGCGAGGAGCAGCTGCGCATCCTGCGCCGGCTGAACGCCGCGGAGGCGTTCGAGACCTTCCTGCAGACCAAGTACGTCGGCCAGAAGCGCTTCAGCCTCGAAGGCGGCGAGTCGGTCATCCCGCTGCTCGACGCCGTCATCGACAGCGCCGCCGAGTCGCGTCTGGACGAGGTCGTCATCGGCATGGCCCACCGCGGCCGGCTCAACGTGCTGGCGAACATCGTGGGCAAGTCGTACGCCCAGATCTTCCGCGAGTTCGAGGGCAACCTCGACCCGAAGTCGATGCACGGCTCCGGCGACGTGAAGTACCACCTGGGCGCCGAGGGCACCTTCACCGGTCTCGACGGCGAGCAGATCAAGGTCTCGCTGGCCGCGAACCCCTCGCACCTCGAAGCCGTGGACCCGGTCCTGGAGGGCATCGCCCGCGCCAAGCAGGACATCATCAACAAGGGCGGCACGGACTTCACCGTCCTGCCCGTCGCCCTGCACGGCGACGCCGCCTTCGCGGGCCAGGGCGTCGTGGCCGAGACGTTCAACATGTCCCAGCTGCGCGGCTACCGCACCGGCGGCACCGTGCACGTGGTGATCAACAACCAGGTCGGCTTCACCGCCGCCCCGGAGTCCTCCCGCTCCTCGATGTACGCCACCGACGTGGCCCGCATGATCGAGGCGCCGATCTTCCACGTGAACGGCGACGACCCGGAGGCCGTGGTCCGCGTCGCGCGCCTGGCCTTCGAGTTCCGCCAGACGTTCAACAAGGACGTCGTGATCGACCTCATCTGCTACCGCCGCCGCGGTCACAACGAGGGCGACAACCCGCAGTTCACCAACCCGCAGATGGTGACGCTGATCGACAAGAAGCGCTCGGTGCGCAAGCTCTACACCGAGTCCCTGATCGGTCGCGGCGACATCACCCTGGAAGAGGCGGAGCAGGCGCTCCAGGACTTCCAGGGCCAGTTGGAGAAGGTGTTCGCGGAGGTCCGCGAGGCCACCTCCACGCCGTCCTCCGCCCCGTACAGCGACCCGCAGGCCGAGTTCCCGGTGGCCGTGTCCACCGCGATCTCGCAGGAGGTCGTGAAGCGGATCGGCGAGTCGCAGGTCAACATCCCGGACCACATCCACGTCCACCCGCGCCTGATGCCGCAGATGCAGCGCCGCGCCGCGTCCATCGACGACGGCACGATCGACTGGGGCATGGGCGAGACCCTGGCCATCGGCTCCCTGCTGATGGAGGGCACCCCGGTGCGCCTGGCCGGCCAGGACTCCCGCCGCGGCACCTTCGGCCAGCGGCACGCGGTCCTGGTGGACCAGGAGACCGGCGAGGACTACACCCCGCTCCAGTACCTCTCGGACGAGCAGGCCCGTTACAACGTCTACGACTCGCTGCTGTCCGAGTACGCGGCGATGGGCTTCGAGTACGGCTACTCGCTGGCCCGCCCGGAGTCCCTCGTGATCTGGGAGGCGCAGTTCGGCGACTTCGTCAACGGCGCCCAGACCGTGATGGACGAGTTCATCTCCTCCGCCGAGCAGAAGTGGGGCCAGACGTCCGGCGTCACCCTGCTGCTGCCGCACGGCTACGAGGGCCAGGGCCCGGACCACTCGTCCGCCCGCCCGGAGCGCTTCCTCCAGATGTGCGCCCAGAACAACATGACCGTCGCCATGCCGACGCTCCCCTCCAACTACTTCCACCTGCTGCGCTGGCAGGTGCACAACCCGCACCACAAGCCGCTCATCGTCTTCACCCCGAAGTCGATGCTGCGTCTGAAGGCCGCGGCGTCGAAGGCGGAGGAGTTCACCACCGGCGGCTTCCGTCCGGTCATCGGCGACTCGACGGTCGACGCGGGCGCGGTCCGCAAGGTCGTCTTCTGCGCGGGCAAGGTCTACTACGACCTGGAGGCCGAGCGGGAGAAGCGCGGCGCCACGGACACCGCGATCATCCGCCTTGAGCGCCTGTACCCGCTGCCGGGCGCGGAGCTCCAGGCCGAGATCGCCAAGTACCCGAACGCCGAGAAGTACCTGTGGGCCCAGGAGGAGCCGGCGAACCAGGGTGCCTGGCCGTTCATCGCCCTCAACCTGATCGACCACCTGGACCTGGCCGTCGGCGCGGACATCCCGCACGGCGAGCGCCTGCGCCGCATCTCGCGTCCGCACAGCTCGTCCCCGGCGGTCGGCTCGGCCAAGCGCCACCAGGCGGAGCAGGCGGCACTGGTGAACGAGGTCTTCGACGCCTAGTCACCACCGCTGTACGTGAGTGGGGCCCGGTCCCGCGGAGTTTTCCGCGGGGCCGGGCCCTCTGCGTGTGCGGGACCGGCGGCGGGGCGGTACGGGCGGCCGGGGCGGGCGGCTCAGATGGGCTGCGGTTCGAAGTCCCAGTACGGGCGGCGGCCCTGGAGCATGTGCTGGACCTGCTGGTGCTGCTCGAAGAAGGCGTCGGTGAGGCGGGCGACCGCCTCCCGCTGGATGCGGTCGGCCTCCTGGGTGCGGCCCAGGGCGCGCAGGTCCTGGGCGAGGCCCGCCGCCATGTTGAGGGTGAGGACGTGCCTGTCGCCGACGGCGGCACGGGCCCGTGCGAGGGCGTCGCGGCCCAGCGCGACGGCCCCCTCGTGGTCGCCGACGGCGGCACGGGCCGACGCCGTGTTCATGGCCACTCCGACGCTCCAGACGTGGTCCTCGCCCAGTGCGGCGGCCATGGTGGCACGGGCCGCCTCGGAGCGGGTCAGGGCGGCGTCCAGGTGGCCCTGGTCGCGCTGCACGAGGGCGCAGTTGTCCTGGACGCCCGCCGTGCAGGGGTGGTCCCGGCCGAGCTGGAGGGCGTACTGCTTGGCGGTCTCCTCGGCGATCTCCCTGGCCTGCTCCAGGTCGCCGGCGTCGCGCAGCAGCATGGCGTGGTCGGCGCTGATGAGCAGCGCCTCGGGGTGGGCGGAGCCGCGCCGGTGGACGATGCTCTCGCGGACCTTGCGCATCAGGGCGCCGGCGTACTTGAGGTTGCCCTCGCGGCGCATGCACAGGGCCAGGTTGTGGTCGGCGATCAGGGTCTCGCCGTGGTTCCTGCCGAGTACCTGGGCGTGCAGCCGGCAGTTCTGCTCCTGGATGTCGAGGGCCTCGCGGTAGCGGCCGAGGAGGCGGAGCGTCCAGGCGGTGTGCAGGCCGGCGTGGAGGGTGAGCCGGGCCTTGCCGCCGAAGAGACGGATGGACTCCTCCAGGATCTCGCTGTGCCGGTCGTACGCCTCCTGGTAGTGGCCGAGCAGGCCGACGGCGATGGCGAGGTTCGAGCGGATGGAGAGGATGCGGGGGATCTGGTACTCGCCGAGGAGGTCGGTGGCGTCGGTGGCCGCCTCGTCGAAGAGCGTGCGGGCCTCGTCGTAGGCGCCGAGGGCCATGAGGGTGCCGCCGAGGCCGTTCTTGGCGCGGACGAGTTCGATGGGGCGGACCTCGGCCCCGGAGGACACCAGGTCGAGGGTGGCGCGGCCGATGCGCTCGGCCTCGTGGTAGCGGCCCAGCCGGCGTTCCATGTTGGCCTGCTGGTGGCGGGCCACCAGGACCTGGGGGTCGGTGGGGCCGGAGAGTTTGGTCCAGGAGTCGGCCGCCGCCGTGCTCAGCCGGAGCCCTTCCCGGTACTCGCCGCGCACCCGCAGGTACTCGACGCAGTTGAGGACCACGGCGCGGACGTCGTGGTCGGTGGCGGCGAGGGCGCCCGCCAGCTCCAGGTGCGGGACCAGTTCGGCGTAGCGCGGCCAGTGGGTGCTGTCGCCGGGGTCGCGCGGGTCGCCCGCGACCAGGACCCGGCAGGCGATGGCGGAGGCCTCGGCGAACTCCGGGCGCGGCAGGTGGCCGCGGACGAAGCGGTGGAAGAGGCGGTGCATGCGCAGGGTGCCGACGGTGACGATGTCCATGCGCGGGCCGGGCTCGTACTCGACGCGCATGGACGTCGCCTCGGAGAGGGTGCGCAGGGCGGAGTTCCAGGTGCTGGGTTCGCCGACGAGGGTGGCCAGGTGCTCGGGGAGGTCGTCGGCGCGGGCGGTGCGCAGCAGCCGGGCGGGCACCACGTCGGGCGAGAAGAAGGCGAGCAGGACGAGCAGTTCGTAGACCTGCGGGTGCTGTTCGAGGAGCCCGTTGACGGTGCGGCCCCAGGCGACCTTGAAGCCCGCCGGGTAGTCGTGGGTCTGCTCGACCTCCGCCTCGTGCGGGTCGCCGTGCCGGATGTCGTAGACGTAGGAGGCCACGGAGGCGGCCGGGTGGGTGTCGAGCCAGGCGGCGGTCTGGGCGATGAGGAGCGGCAGGTCCTGCACGGCGGCGGCCAGGTCGTTGGCCTGGTCCGCGGTGAGGCGGCCGGTGCGCAGCCGGGCGAAGGCGACGGACTCCTCGCGCTCGAAGGGCGGCAGGCCGATCAGTTCCGCCCCGTGCCCCGCCCAGTCGGTGCGCGGGGTGGTGACCAGCAGGTGGCCGGGGCCGGTGGGCAGCAGCTCTTCGAGTGCCTCGGGGTCCTCCGCGCCGTCCAGCACGACCAGCCAGCGGCCCCGTCCGGCCAGTTCCTCGCGGGCGGCGGTGATGTGGTCGCTGAGCTGGTCGCGCTGTACGGGGGCGACGCCCAGCTCCTCGGCGAGCGCGGCGAACTCGGTACGGGCCCGCAGCCGTACGGACGCGCCGACCCACCAGACGATGTCGTACTCGCCCGCGTGCCGGTGCACGTACTCGGTGGCGACCTGGGTCTTGCCGACGCCGGGCGGGCCGTGCAGGGCGATCCGGGCGCCGGGGCCGACCTCGGCGAAGGTGTCGTGGAGCTGTTCGAGGACGCGTTCGCGGCCGGTGAAGCGGTGGTTGTGCCGGGGTGCGTTGTCGATCTCGCGCAGATCGTCGGGGAAGCGCGGTCCGCGCCCCAGGTCGACCGGGGCGCCGCCGCCCGGCCGCACCCCCGCGGTGGCGAGCAGCCGGCGGCGCGCCTCGGCGGGGCCCAGTCCGCGCAGCCGGGTCGGGGAGAGGGGGTCGGCGGCGGACGGCAGGGTGGCGGCGGTGACGGTGACGGCGCTGATCCGGGCCCCGTACCGGGGCACGACCTCGCGCAGCACCTCGCCCCAGGCGTCCTGCCGGTCCTGCGGGAGCCGCAGGAACCAGTCGTCGACGACGATCAGCACCCGGCCGCGGGTGGGTGCGTCGAGGAGTTCGGTGAGCGCGTGGGTGTCGGCGGTCCGGTGCAGCGGGTCCCAGCGGACCAGCTTGGGGCGCACCTCGGCGCGGCTGAGCTGGTACTTCATCCAGTCCGCCCAGGACTGGGACTGGCCCGCGTAGACGACGGCGACGTGCTGCGGCGACGGGGTCCGTGCCGGGGTCTGCGCGCTGGACATGTGCTGCTCTCCTCGTCCGTCAACTCAACTGTGACACACACCCGTTGGGGGAACCGTACCGCCGTCCAGCTGCTCCGCGACCCGCCCGGCGACGTGCCGTACGAAGCGCTCCAGGTCGGCGCAGTACACGCTGGGGTGCCGGAACCCGGTGCCGTGCGCGTACCGGTGGGCGTAGTTCCCGCCGCCGCAGACCCGGACCACCGGGCAGCTTCGGCAGGTGTCGGCGAGCGCGTCCGCGCCGAGGTGGCGGGCGGCCACTCCGGGGTGGCGCAGCGCGTCGTCGAAGCTGTGCCGCAGGACGTCGAGCCCGGTCTCCGGGGCCCCTTCGTACGCCGACTTCAGCGAGTCGACCTGTTCGATGGCGCCGTCGGTGTCGACGACGACGGCGGCCAGCGGGGAGAGCCCGACGGACTCGGCGGCGCTCTGTCCGCCGAGCAGCAGTGCCACCACCTCGGTGAAGAGCCGCACCCGGGGCCGGGCCCCGTCCGGCGCCGCCCACCACAGGTCGAAGGCCCCGGCCAGCCAGTCGCCGTACGGGGTGGGGGCGGGGCGGTGGCGGCCGGGCGTCCGGGTGCCCCAGTTGCGGTGCGGCAGCAGGAAGTCCAGGGCGGGCGGCGCGAGCGCGCACAGCGACCCGTAGACCTCGGCGGGGTCCTGGGTGACGTCGACGGTGCAGAGCAGTCCGGCGTACGAGGCGGGGTGGCGCTCCGCGAGCAGCCGGGCGCCGCGGGCCGCGGCGGGCCACGACGGGCGTCCGGCGTGGTCGCGGCGGCGGGTGTTGAGCCGGGCGTTCCCGCCGTCGAGGCTGAGTCCGACGCGGATGCGGGCGGCGGCGAGGGCGTCGAGGACCGCCGGGGTGAGCAGGGTGCCGTTGGTCTGGACGGTGGCGGTGACGGCGGTGCCGGGGCCGACGGCCGCGCGCACCGCGTCGGCCGTCGAGATCACCGGCCCCGGCCCCTTCAACAGGGGCTCCCCGCCGTGGAGTTCGACGCGGACGCGGGGCAGCCGGTGGGCGGCGGCGTGCTCGGCGATCCGCCGGGCGGTGGCGCGGACGACGGCGGCCGGGGCGGTGGCGGGGCGCTCGCGCCAGGTCCGGTCGGGGCTCTCGTAGATGTAGCAGTAGGCGCAGGCGAGGTTGCAGCGGCCGTGCACCTTGAGCACGAACTGCCGGAAGGGGACCACGGGGCGCACGGTGCTGCCGAGTTGGCCCTCCGCATACACCTTTTCAGTCATGCGGTAGGTCCTCGTGGTAGGGGGCGTCCTCGTAGTACGCGACGACCTGTCCGCCGCCCGCCTCCCTGGCCCGTACCTCGGCGAGCACGGCGGCCAGCGCGGGGTGCCGGACGGTCGTGCCCGGAGCGGGGCGGCGCAGGACGGGCAGCGGGCCACCGGTCGGTGGGTGTTCGCCGTCGGGTATCGGAGGCACCTCGGGGCGCCCCGTCACGCCCGGCCGCCCGTCAGCCGTCGTACGGCGGCCCGCGCGTCGGCCGCCTCCTCGGTGTCCTGCTCCCCCGCCTCCGCGTACAGGTGCACCGCCTCCCGGTACTCGGCGAGGGCGCGGGCGGGTCCCGCGGTGCGTTCGAGGATCTTGGCGCGGTAGTGGCGGGAGCCGGCCGCGATCTCGGGGCGGTGCGCCTCCTCGGCAGCCTCGGCGGCCCGCCGGTAGTAGTCGGCGGCATCGATCCAGCGGGCCGCCGAACCGCCGCGCCGGGCCTGTTCCTCGGCGACCTGGGCGCGCAGCCGCCAGCTGGCCGCCGCGATCTCGGTGCCCTCTCCGGCGCGGGCCGCCGCACCCAGCAGCCAGTCCGCCTCGTGCAGGTCGGACTGGCCGCCGCGCATGACGTACCGGGTGAGCAGGGCGTGCCCGAGCGCCATCCGGCGGCCGGCCAGTTCGGGGTCGGCGTCGGCGGTGCTGTCGACAGCCTCGCGCATCATCCGCACCGCGTCGTCCCACTCCTCGGCCTCGATGAGGGCGTCGCCCAGCGACTTCAGCGCGTACGGGTAGAACTCGCTGTCCGGTTCGAGACCGGCGAGCGAGGCCCACCAGGCGTCGATCTCCTCGACGAGGTGCTCCCGCTCGCCGGTGCGCGCGTAGGCGTCGGCGAGCGCCCAGGCGAGGTGCTGGAGGGTGAGGGTGCGCAGCTCGCGCTCCTCGCGGCTGAGTGCGAGGGCCAGCCGCAGCAGGCGGAGCCGCTCCTCCTCGGCCTCGGCGGCCCCGTTCCCGTGCAGCTGGAGGGCGCCGGCGAGGCCGAGCAGGGCGGTGGCGATCCGCCGGTCCAGGGCCGCCCGCGCCTCGTGCGCCTCGTGGTCGCGCTGCTCGGCCGGGGTGTACGGCACGGGACCGGGGCCGACGGGCGGGAAGGCCGACGCGGAGCCGTGGCCCTCGGCGGGGGCGGGGTCCTGCTGTGGGTAACGGCCCTGCTGGAGGCCCGGGTCCTGCTCGGAGCCGTTGCCCAGGCCGGCGCGGGGGCCCTGCCCGGACCCGTCGCCCGGTTCGGGGCTGGGCCCCGGCCCGTCACTCGACCCGTAGCCCTGCGCCAGGTCCTCGTCCCGCTCGCGCCCGTAGCCCTGCGCCAGGTCCTCGTCCCGTTCCGGGCCGTAGTCCTGGTCGGGTTCGGAGGCGCGGGGCGAGCCGGGGTGCCGGCTCAGGCCCTCCGGTGCGCCGGAGGGGGGCGTGCCGTACAGGTCCGTGTACTCGTCCAGGTACGGATTGCGGTCGTCGTCCGGGAACGGTGCGGCGGGCGGGGCGTCGTCGAGGGGGCCCGCCCCCTGCCGGTACCGCTCCGCCGTGCCGGGCCCCGCCTCCTCCTCGTACGGTTCCTCCGCGCCCGGTGCCGGCTCCCCCGGCGCCTCCGGTGCGGGCCCCACCGGCCACGGCCCCTCCTGCGCGCGGAACGGCCCGCCCCCGGCGACGAGCGGCTCCCCGCCCCGGTCGCGGTACAGCGCGTCGATCAGCTCGCGGTACGTCTCGACCGCGGACCCGGCCTGCCGACGGCCCTCCGCCCGGTACTCGGGTCCCGGCTCCCAGCGGACCTCGCCCTGGCCCAGCAGGTGCCTGGCCCGGTCGAGCAGCAGCCCGGCACAGTGCTCCAGCCGGGCCGGCCAGTCCCTGGAGGTCCAGCTCAGCGCGGTGAACACGGCCTCGCCCAGCATCCGCGCGGTCCACTCGGCCGGCCCGTCGTGCTCCTCCCGCAGCAGTGCGGTGAAGGCGGGGTCCGCGCCCCACGAGGCCATCACGCGCAGGGTGAGCAGGGCGTTCGGGTAGACGGTGTCGTCGTCGCGGGAGGCCGGGTCCCGTTTGGGTTTCGCCTCCTTCAGGCAGTCCAGCGCCTGCCGCCACAGCCGCATCCGGAGCCGCTGCGCCCGGTACGGTTCGCCCTCCTGCTCCCGTACCGAGTCGGGCAGCGCGGGCGTCCCCGCGCCCGTCACCTCCACCTCGGACGCGACGGCGACCAGCGCGGCGTGCCACACCCGCAGCAGGGCGGCGTTCAGCGTGCCGGGCCGGGTCCGCGCGAACTGCTCCAGGGCGCCGCGCAGGTCCTCCGCCGTCTGCCGCACCTCCCAGCGCAGGTAGAGCAGGGCGCCCAGTTCGGCGTGGAGCGCGCCGGGGTCCGGGGACGCCTCGACGGCGGCCCGCAGCAGTGCCGCCGCCTCGTCGAGGTCCCGGGCGGCGTGCCGCTCGGTGTACTGGGCGATGAGTTCCCGTGCCCTCAGGGCCAGTTCGTCGGCGCCGGTGCCGACGGCGGTCGCCTCGGCGACGGACACCACCGGCACCGTCTGGCCGAACCGGCGCAGGACCTCGGCGGAGACCCGGGCGAAGGCGCGCAGCCCCTCCTCCTCGCTCACGCCGGGCCGGCCCGGCTGCGCCGGGTGCGCCTCGCCCGCCAGGTAGGCGGCGGCCCGCGCGGGGAAGTTGCGGGCGGTGCGGCCGTAGCGGAGCTCCAGGTAGGCGGAGCAGTGCTTGAGGACGAGGTGGGCGTCGCTGACGGCGATCTGGTCCAGCAGTTCGCGGCGCACGCCGTCGATGAACTCGTACCCGATCAGCCGGTCGGTGTCGGTGCCGCGCCGCAGCAGTCCGCCGAGCATCACCTCGGCGAGCACCTCGGGGCCGCTGTCGGGGAGCATCGCGCGCTGGACGAGCTGCATCACGGGCAGGGCGAGGGGGGCGGCGGAGAGGTAGACGGCGAGCCGGGCGGCGTCCGGGGAGGCGGACCTGCGGAAGGCGCGCACCCGGTCGGCCGGGGTCGCCGTGCGCTCGGTGCGGCGCGGCGCGGCGGACGCGGGGTGTTCGGCGCGCACCCAGCCGGCGACGGTGCGCAGGCTCTGCCCCTTGGCGCCGGACACCAGCCGCACCCAGGCGCGCAGCGGTCCGGGGCGGGGTGCCAGTACCGGTACGGGCAGGGCGTCGGGGTCGTCCGTCCCGCCCGCGGCCGGGTGGAACCTGAGCCGCCCCGCCGGGCCCTCGCCCCGTACCAGCTCGCCCTTCACGGCGGGCAGATGGGTGCGCCGCCACATCCGCTGCGGCAGCGGCTGGACGACGGCGACGGGTGCGGTGGCGGCCCAGCCGTGCATCAGCTCCTGCATCTTGCCGGCCCGCCACAGGGGTCCCGCGCAGTCGGACAGGACGAGGGTGAGGCGGTGGCCGGTGGGGTCGCGGAGCTCCTGGGGGCGGTGCAGCGGGGCGTCGGGGTCGGCGGAGAGGGCGAAGGCGGCGTCGCCGTCGGCGTTCTCCCGTACGTAGTGGACGCGGACCTCGCGGAAGGCGCCGGAGCGTTCGCAGATCTGCCGCAGTTCCTGGAGGGTCTCCTCCCACACGACCATGGAGGTGGACACGTCCATCACGAACTGCAGCCGGGCGGCCCGGCGCCGCCTGCCGCGCAGTACCGGGACGACGACGCCGGTGTCGGCGGCCCGGTCGGCGGTGGCCTCCTCGTCGAGGCCCTCGGCGCCGAGGCTGCGGGCGGGCGCCCGGTAGCCGCGCAGCGGACGCAACGCGCGTTGCAGTGCGAGGGGCTGGGGCAGTGCGGCGGCGGTGGGCACGCGCACGGCCCCCTCGCCCGCGCCCTCCGCCCCGCCGGTGCCCTCGGGTCCCGCGCCGGGGCCGGGTACGGCCAGTTCGGCGGTGGGCGGGGTGGGGACGCGGGTGCCGCGCGGCGGGGTGACGTCGGGGCGCGGCGGTGCCTGGCCGGTGGTACCGGTGCGGCCTCCCGCTCCGTCGGCGGGCGGTGTGCCGGGTCCCGGCGCCGGGTCGGGGTGCGCCGGGGGCACCCAGCGGGCCAGCCACAGGGCGTCGGCGAGTTCGTCGGGGTGCGGGTCGATGCCGAGGTCGTGCAGTCCGTCGAGGAGGGCCACCAACTGGGCGTTGGTCGCGCCGGAGTTGATCCGGTCGCCCTCGGCGAGGGTGTGTCGTCGGCCTGCCATGGCTACGGACGCTGCCCTTGTTCCGCGGGTCGCAGCAGGAGTTTGCCGAGGCCCTGGTGCTGGGCGTTGCGGGTGAGGTAGATGGCGTTGAGCAGTTGGTCGGTGGGGCGCAGTTCGCCGCCGCCGCTCTCGGTGAAGAGGCGCACGAGGTCGCGGTGGGTCTCGTCGGCGCGCTCGCCGAAGTGGGCCTGGACCATGGCGGCGAGGCGTTCGCCGCGGGCCGGGTCGAGGTGCAGGTGGATGCAGCGGCGCAGCAGCGGGGCGGGGAACTCGCGCTCGCCGTTGCTGGTCATCACGATCACCGGGAAGGCGTGGCAGCGCACCTTGCCGCCGGTGACCGGGACCCGGCGGCCGTCGTCGCTGAGCACCTGGACGACGTCCTGGCCGGGGCGGTCGGCGATGCGTTCCAGTTCGGGGAGGCCGAACTCGCCCTCCTCGACGACGTTGAGGAGGTCGTTGGGCAGGTCGATGTCGCTCTTGTCGAGTTCGTCGATGAGCAGGACGCGGGGTGTGCGGGTCGGCAGCAGGGCGGTGCCGAGCGGGCCGAGCCGCAGGTACCGGCCGATGTCCTGGGTCTGGGTCTCCTGGCCGGCCAGCTGGGCGTCCTGGAGGCGGCCGATCGCGTCGTAGGTGTAGAGCCCGTCCTTCAGCTCGGTGCGGCTGACCACCGGCCACTGGAGGACCCGGCCCAGGCCGAGTTCGTAGGCGATCTCGTGGGCGAGGGTGGACTTGCCGGTGCCGGGGTCGCCGGTGACGAGCAGCGGGCGGCGCAGGTAGAGGGCGGCGTTGATGAGCTGGAGGGACCTGGGGTCCTGGGCGGACAGCGAGGTGCGGTCGCCGAGCCTGCGGGAGGAGGCGGCGTCCAGCGGGGGTGCGGTGCCGGCCGCGCCGGTGAGCGGCGTGCCGTCGAAGGTGCGCCAGCGGGGCGGGGCGGGGAGGCGGTCGACGCGGCCCGGTTCGGGGTCTCCCTTGCCCTGGTAGATCAGCCACTCGTGGGCGTTCATGGGATGCTCCTCGTCGTCGGTCGGTCGTGGCGTGCCGAGGCCTGACCGACGGGGGCAGTCGGTGCCCGCAACGGGCCCCTGAGAATGTACCCAACTCCCCTGTCCGGGCAGGCCTGTTCCGGCCATCGGGGCCGGTGCACAGGAGTGGTGCGGAGGGCCGGGAGAGCGCGCGCGGGGCGGTGTGCGACCCGGGGCGCGGCGGTGCTCCCGGCGCGGGGGCGCGCCGCGGGGCGTCGCCCGGGGCGCGCGGGGCGGTGCGCGGCGGGCCGTACGGGGAGGCGTGCGGCGGGACCGTTCACGGCGAGTCCAGCACCCCCTGGTCCTCCGGGGCCGGCCGGCGGGGGTCGTCGTAGAGCAGGGCGAGGCCCTCGGCGGGGTGCGGCTGGTTGCTGTTGCTGATGTCCTCGCGGATCCTGCGCAGCCGGTCGGGGATCTCGGTGGCGTGGCGGGCACGGGCGAACTCCCGGCCGGTGAAGGCGTGCAGCGTGTCGCAGGACTCGCGGCAGCGCTGTCCCGGGTGGCCGTCGACGTGCCAGAGCGCGATGCCGTGGCCTGCGTCGATCGCCGCCTTGAGGGCCGCGGCGCCGTCCCCCTCCCGGGGACCGCGGCACAGTACCGGGATCTCTCCGGCGGCGTACGAGGCGAGCTGCCCCTTGGCGAGGAGGCCGCCGCGCGGCGGGGTGCGGCGGGCGGTCAGTGCGGGGGCGGTGCGGGTGGCCTCCCAGCGTGCGGACCAGCTGTCGTCGTGGGTGCCGAGCCGGTCGAGGT
Organism: Streptomyces sp. NPDC004111; assembly: GCF_042874215.1. NCBI lineage: Bacteria > Bacillati > Actinomycetota > Actinomycetes > Kitasatosporales > Streptomycetaceae > Streptomyces > Streptomyces sp. NPDC004111. Next base: position 58,722 of record NZ_JBIAMU010000014.1, on the reverse strand, counting down.
GGCGCATGACGACGGGGCGGCGCACCCCGATCAGCTCCTTCAGCTCCCGCTCGTGCAGATTGGCTTGTTGATGGGGCTGCCAGCGGTGCCAGGGCCGGTGGAACTCACCGAGGTCCAGGGCGATTTCGAGGGGTGCGGGCCATTCGGTGAGGTCGACCCGGCTGAAGAGTTCGGCGAGCGGTTCGCTGACCCGGAAGAGGAGTTCCTCGGCGGGGACGGCGTGTCCCTCGTACACCGGGTAGCCGTCGGCGTCGCCCATTCTGAGCCGCCAGTCGTAGCTGTTGCCCTGGTTCTGGAGCTTCAGCAGTTCCAGGATGACCACCGGGCGGTCGTCGTCGGGGCCCGGGTAGCAGCGCGGCCCCTGGCCGTCCTCGCGCGGTGCCGCGAGGACCTCGGGCAGCGGCTCGGGCCGCCGCTCGGCGCCACCGCCGCGCCGCCGCTCGATCCACTCGGCGAGTTCCCGGCTGCCGCGGCCCTGGGAGGCGGTGAGGCGCTGCACGTCGTCGAGGTAGCGCAGGAAGTGCTCGGCGCGCTGCGGGGCGGAGCCGTCGTACAGCTCGCCGTGCCCGTCCCGCCAGGAGACCGGTGCCACCGCGGGGTCGGCGACCCGGCGCCGGGGCAGTGCGATCCGGGCGAGGGTGATGACGACGTACGGGGCTTCGGGGGCGGACAGTGCGGCGAGGAGGCCGAGCGCGGTGCGCCGGTCCTCGGGGGTCCAGGTGCTGCCGTCGTACGCGGCGGCGGGGCCCGCCAGCGCGCTCTGCCGGGCGATCCAGTCGTCGCCCGCCCCCGACCGGCGGCGCTCGTGCCAGGTGTCGTGCTCGCGGACGATCTCCTGGTAGAGCCCGTCGAACCGGTCGAAGCGGCGCAGCGCGGTGGTGGCGATGGACAGTCCGCCGGACAGGTCGTCGGGCCGCCGCGACTTGGTCACGCCCACGACGGCGCCGGCCGCCGGGTCGAGCACGGGGCCGCCGGAGAGGCCCGGCACGATCCGCACCTCGCTCTCGTCGAAGCGCCGCCCGTAGGTCCCCTCGTGCACCGCGACCCGGGTGGCGGCGGACCACTTCTCGCCCGCCCCCTCGCCGTCCTCGCCCCGGGGGACGTACCCGAGCACGGTGCGCCGGTCCCCGGCGGGCTGCTCGGCCCAGTCGGCGAGCCAGACGCACTCGTGGTCCGGGGCCGGGTCCTCCAGCCGTACGACGGCGAGGTCGAGCCCCGTCGGGATGGGCCCCTCGTCGCCGAGGTCCCAGAGCGAGGCGGCCAGCCGCGCGCGGGCGGGCAGACCGCCCTGGAACCCGTCGCCCCGCACCAGGAAGACGGTGTCCCGCTTGACCCGCAGCGGCACCCGCAGCACGTGTGCGCAGGTCACGATCAGGCCGGGCGCCACGAAGAACCCGCTGCCCCACATGCGCGGTGTGCCGGGGGCGTCCGCGGTGAAGTGCACGGTCGCCGCCGCCGCGAGCTCCCCCAGCCAGTGACCGGCCTCAGGCATCGCGAATCCCCCCGCCCATGAAGACCCCCCGTTAACTCCCCAACTGCCCTGTCCCGTACTGCTTTTGAGCTTCCACGACATTAGCCGCCGGTCCGGTTGCAGGGCAGCCCCGGGAAGCAGGCGGATCAACGGCACCCCGACGCCCGCCGGCGCCCCCGCCCCGGACAGAACGGGACGTCCCGGTCCGCTTTATTCTTTCCCCATGTACTTCACTGACCGTGGCATCGAAGAGCTGGAGAAGCGGCGCGGCGAGGAGGGGGTCACCTTCGAGTGGCTCGCCGAGCAGCTGCGTACGTTCGTGGACCTGAACCCGGACTTCGAGGTCCCGGTCGAACGCCTGGCGACCTGGCTGGCCCGGCTGGACGACGAGGACGAGGACGAGGAGTAGGCCGCCGCTCCACGGTTCAACGACGGGCGTCGCGGGCCCTGAGGTGGTCGTAGGTGAGGCCGGCCGCGCCCTGGGCGATCAGGAGGGCGCCGGCGGCGGACCAGCCCGCGCCGCCCCTGCGCAGGCCCCAGACCAGGAGGGGGAGGCCGCAGGCCAGGTGGGCGGCGCCGATGGTGCGGGCCTTGGGGCCGCGGACCCAGGTGCCCAGGGGGCTGTGGTCGACGCGGTCCAGTTCGACCCGCAGCGCGTCGCGCCAGCCGGCCCACTCCACCGTTTCCACGTCCTTGCCCACCCTGGCCGCCTCCCGCAGCCGGTCCGCGCTCTCGCCGGGGCCCAGGCCGGGCGGCAGGGCGACTCCCGCCCGGTGCAGTACGGCGATGAGTCCCAGCAGCCGGGCGCGGGCGTCCGCGTCCTCGTCCGGGCGGGCCAGCGCCTCCAGGGACTCCATGTCGTGCACGGGGTCGAGCCCCAGCCGCACCGCGAAGGTCCGCATCGCCTCGTCCTCGCCCAGCGGCGTGCCGTCGGCCAGCCACTCGTACCCCACGCCGCGCCGGAATCCGGCGGCCAGCGAGTAGCCGGCCCGGTCCGGGTCCCACCACAGGGCGAGCACCGGCCAGTTGCTGCCGACGGCGAGGGCGGTAGCCCAGCCCGCGAGGACGCGGTCGACGGGTTCGTACTCGCTCCCCGCGGCCAGCCACGGCTTGCCCTCCGGGACCAGCACGCTCCACTCGTCGCCCGCCGGGGCGAGCAGCATCCGCTCGCGCAGCAGATGGGCGGCGGGGCGTACGTCGGCGACCGGGGCGCGGCAGAGGAGCAGGGCGCCGGTGGCCCCGGTGGTGCGCGCGGGCGGGGAAGCAGGCTGTGACATACCGCCCACGCTAGGCCAATTCATCAGCAATTACCTACTGTCGCCCCTTTCCTTATGTTGACTTCACCCAACCGCGATATATCGTGTTGAACAGAAGACGCGATATGTTGCGTTCACGGGGCAGACACGGGGCAGACCCGCACGAAGGCCCGCCGCAGACCTGCTGGGGAAGGAATCACCATGTCCGAGTGGTCCGTCACCGAACCGCGGAAACTCACTTTCGACGAGCCAGTGACGGCACTGAGCGTGCGTGTCGTCAACGGCACCGTCAATGTCGTCGGCACGGACGGCCCTCTGGACGGGGTCCCGTCCGCCCGCCTCGAAGTGACCGAGCTGGACGGCCCTCCGCTGGTCGTCACGCACAAGAACGGCCGGCTCACCGTCACGTACGAGGACGTGCCCTGGAAGGGCTTCCTCAAGCTGTTCGACCGGCACAGCTGGAACCGCACCGCGACCGTCACGCTCGCCGTCCCGGCCGGGGCGAAGGTCGACGTCGGCGTGGTCGGCGCGAGCGCCGTGGTCTCCGGGATCCGCGAGCGCACGGAGGTGCGGAGCGTCACCGGCGAGGCCACCCTGGTCGGCCTCTCCGGCCCGGTGAGCGCGGAGACGGTCTCCGGCAACGTCGAGGCCCAGTCCCTCACCGGCGAGATGCGCTTCAAGTCGGTGACGGGCGACCTCACCGTGGTCGACGGCGCGGGCCCCTCGGTACGGGCCGAGTCGGTCGGCGGGGCGATGGTCATCGACGTGGACACCGCGAAGAGCGGTCCGACCGACATCGCGCTGACGACGGTCTCCGGCGAGATCGCGATCCGGCTGCCGCACCCGGCGGACGCGAAGGTCGAGGCCAACACCACCAGCGGCACGGTCTCCAACGCGTTCGAGGACCTGCGGGTCTCCAGCGGCGGCTTCACCACCGACCACGGCGGCCCCAGCGCGTGGGGCTGGGCCCAGAAGAAGATCACCGGCACGCTGGGCACCGGCGCGGGCAAACTGCGCGCGACCACCGTCTCCGGTTCGATCGCGCTGCTGCGCCGCCCGCCGCAGGAGGAGGCCCCGACGGACACGCCGCCGCCCGCGCCGCCGCAGGACACCCCGCCGCAGGACGGCCCGTCGGCCGCCGCGCCGCAGGACACCCCGCCGGCCGGTTCCTCCGGCGCCACTCCCCCCTCGGACACTCCGCCCTCGGACACCCCTCCCTCCGACGGCCCCACTTCCGGAAAGGTCCTCTGACATGGCTCCCGTCTTCGCCCACGGCCGTCTCCGCCTCTACCTGCTCAAGCTGCTCGACGAGGCGCCGCGGCACGGCTACGAAGTGATCCGGCTCCTGGAGGAGCGTTTCCAGGGCCTGTACGCGCCCTCCGCCGGCACCGTGTACCCGCGGCTGGCCAAGCTGGAGGCCGAGGGCCTGGTCACGCACGCCACCGAGGGCGGCCGGAAGGTCTACTCGATCACCGAGGCGGGCCGCGAGGAACTGGCCGGCCGGGGCGGCGAACTGGCCGACCTGGAGCTGGAGATCCGCGAGTCGGTGTCCGAACTGGCCGCCGAGATCCGGGACGACGTCCGGGGCGCCGCGGGCGACCTGCGCCGCGAGATGCGCGCCCAGGCGGCGTCGGCGGGCGCGGGCACCGGGACCGGCCGGGAGTCCGGTCCCTCCGGCGGCGACTGGGGCGGCGGCCCGTGGGGCGACAAGGAGGCCTGGCGACTGGCCAAGGAGGAGATGCGCAGGGCCCGCCAGGAGTGGAAGGACCAGGCGCGCCGCGCCAAGGACGAGTCCCGCCGGGCCCGCGAGGACGCCCAGGAGGCCCGCCGCCAGGCGAAGGAGGCCTCCGAGCGGGCCCGCGAACACATGCAGCAGGCGGCCCGCAAGGTCGAGGAGCAGGTGCGCGCGCACATGTCGAAGGGCGACTGGCCCTCGACCGTACGGGACGTGCTCGGCGAGATCGGCCGTGATCTGGGCCGGGACTTCGGCAAGGACTTCGGCCGCTGGGGCCGCCCGGCGGAGGCGCCCACGGAGGCGCCCGACATCACGGTGGAGCGCACGGACCTGAAGAAGCCGTCGGGCGCGGAGCGGACCACCGGACCGCAGGACGCGGTTCCGGCCGAGTCACTGCCGGACTGGGCCCACGAGGACACGCCCCCCGGCACGGACCCGGCCCGCGAACTGGACCGCCTGCTGGACCGCTTCCGCGACGGCGTCCGCGACACGGCACGCGACCACGGCGTCACGGACGCCCAGCTGACGGAGGCCCGAGCCCACTTGGCCGCCACGGCGGCGCGCATCCACCGGCTGCTGAGCGGCCCGAAGCAGTAACCGGCACGGAGGGGCGGGCGGTCGTCCGCCCGCCCCTCCTCGCCCCTCACCGATCGGCGCTCGCCGGGCCGCCCGGGTGGCACCTTCACGCCACCGGGACGGCCCGGTTTTCGGGTGTTACGGGGCTGCGGGCTGACGACCGCCGGCCCGCAGCCCGCCCCGCAGGAGCCCTGCCGTCCGGCGACGAGGAACGCGTGGCGGCCTTCCGCGTCGCCGAAGTGACCGGATGCCCCCGGGGCGGTACCCCGGGGTGCCCGGGGTCACTTCACGGTGCCGTAGACGGCCCGTTCCACCTCGCCGTAGCCGGCCCCGAAGTCGCCGAGGACCTCGGACACCGCCCCCGGTCCGGTCACCAGCGCCAGCAGCAGGTGCTCCTCGCCTATGTGCTTGTCGCCGTGCCCGAGGGCCACCCGCAGCGACCGCTCCAGGACCTTCTTCGCGGCGGGCGTGAACGGCCGGTGCCCCTTCGTCAGGCGCCGCTTCACCCGGCCGCCCTGGCTCAGCGCGCCCTCCCCGTGCGCCTCCTCCACCTTCGCGACGATGGCGTCGATGTCGATGCCCATCCCGGCGAGGGCGTCCGCCTCCGCCTGCGAGACGCCGCCGCGCCGCCGCGTCTCGGCGAGGGCGCCCTCGATCTCCGGCCGGCGCCCGGCCAGGCCGAGGGACGCGAGGGCGCCGGCGGCGCGCCCGGTGGCTCCCGGTTCGCCGGCCCCCGCGAGCAGGGCGATCAGGAGGTGCTCCTCGGTGATGGTGTCGGAGCCGAGCCGAGCCGCGTGGACCTGCGACTCGACGACCACACTCCGCGCTTCCGTCGTGAACCGTTCGAACATCATCGCCCTCCATGCTTCTTGTGCACGGCCTGCTTGCTGACGCCCAGTTCGGCCGCGATCTCCTGCCACGACCAGCCCTGGTTCCTCGCGCCGCGGACCTGTACGGCTTCCAGTTGCTCCAGCAGCCGCCGCAGGGCGGCAACGGCGCGCAGGCCGACGCGGGGGTCGCGGTCTCCTGCCCTGGCGGCGAGGTCGGTTGCTTCGCTCATACCGTCAACGTACGTTGACACACCCGCCCCGTCAACCCTCATTGACGTCGCGACCGGCCCTCCGCGGACACAGCGGCCACCCCTGCCCCGCCCGCCTTACGCGGGCACAGGGGTCAGCGGTGGGCGGTGAGGGTGGGGGTGGTGCCCGGCAGGGCCCAGACGCGGACCCGCTCCGCCCTCCCCGGCCCCACCCACCGCGTCCCGCTCCACGCCGCCCCCCGCACGCTCACCCTCCACCCCGTCGCGCTCGGCGGGAGGGACACCTCGCTCACGGTGCCGGCCGCGCCCCGGCCCGCCTCGTAGGTGAGGGTGTAGCGGCCGGCGGCGGCGTCGTACGTGCTCGACACCGTGCGGCCCGCGACCGCCGCCGCGTACGGCTCCGACGTACGCGCCTTGTGCCCGCGCAGCCGCCCCGCGCCGTCCACCGCGCAGTACCCGCCGCCGTAGCACCACACATAGCCCGCCCAGCCCGAGCTGTAGCGGGCGAAGGAGGCGAGCGCGTCCTCGTAGAAGCGGGCCATATTGGGGCCGTCGTTGTTGAGCGGACCCCACTCGCCGACCACCACCGGCACCTTGTACTGCCTGGGGTACGCCGTCACCGCCGCCTCGTACGCCTCGATCCAGCCCGCCGCCGGGTCGTAGTCCGCGCCCGCCTCCATCGCGGTGTTGTAGAAGTGCGGCGCGTACACGACCTTCCGCTGGGGGTCCTTGACCTCGCCGAGGCCGGTCGGCACGCCCTCCCCCACGATCGGGGTCGGCTCGACGAACAGCCAGGTGTGCCGGTCCTGCGAACGGACCGCCGCCGTGAGCCGGTTGTACATCGGGGTCACCTGGTCGCGTTCGATCCGGCGGGCCGCCGTCGGCAGGTCCTCGCCCTCCTTCAGCTCGCCCATGGGCTCGTTGAGGAAGTCGTAGCCGAGGACCGCGGGGTGGTCGCCGAAGCGGTCGGCGAGCAGCTTCCAGAGGTCGGCCTGGGCGCGTCGCAGATCGGCGTCCTCGTACAGGTGCGTGAACGCCCGTTGCACGGCGGGCTGGAAGTACTCGGAGAACCAGTCGTCGGGGTTGGGCGTGAAGGGCAGGCCGTCGGTGCGGGTCGCCCACTCCGGCACGCCGCGGTGCCCGAAGGCGGGGCCGAAGACGTCCTGGTGCCCGTCGATCAGCACCCGTACGCCGTACTTGTGCGCCCAGCCGAGAATCCGCTCGACCTTGCGCAGGTACGGCTTGCTGTACTGGCCGCGCCGGGGCTCGATGTCGTCCCAGAACACCAGCAGGCGGGCGAAGTTGAAGCCCTGCCGGCTCATGTCGCGGAAGTGCTTCTCGGTGATCGCGCTCAGCGCGGCGTCACCGCGGTTGGCCTTGTCCTCGACGTTCCAGCCGCGCAGGGTGAGGGCACGGCCGTGCTCGTCGGTGAGCCGGGGGATGCCGGAGGCCGGGGACGCGGCGGGGGTCCCGGCACGGGCCGGACCCGGCGCGGACACGGCGGGCGGCCCCGCGGCGGGCACCGCCCCCGCGGCCGGTGCCGCGACGACGCCGGTCGTCAGCAGCACCCCGCCCAGCACCGCGGCGAGTCCGATTCGGGCACTTGCAGACGTGCGGCGCATGGGGCGCTCCTCGGGCCGGGGCCGTCGGCCGGAGAGAAACCGACGGACAGTCAGGTGCCCGTGATCCAAACAGCGCCCCACCCGACTCTCAAGACCCGGTGAGCACAATCTTTCCGAAGAGGTCGCCGCCGGCCATCCGCTCGAAGCCCTCGCGGGCACGGTCCAGCGGCAGCACCTGGTCGATCACCGGCCGCACCCCGGTCGCGGCGCAGAAGGCCAGCAGGTCCTCCAGCTCGTCCTTCGAGCCCATCGTCGAGCCGACGACCCTCAGTTCCAGGAAGAAGATCCGGTTCAGTTCGGCGGCCGGCGGGTTCGGTCCGCTGGTCGCCCCGGAGATGACCAGCGTCCCGCCGGGCCGCAGCGACTTCACGGAGTGCGACCAGGTGGCCGCCCCCACCGTCTCGATCACCGCGTCCACCCGCTGCGGCAGCCGGGCGCCCGGCTCGAAGGCCTCGACCGCGCCGAGTTCGACGGCCCGCTTGCGCTTGGCCTCGTCGCGGCTGGTGGCGTACATCCGCAGCCCGGCGGCCCTGCCGAGCACGATCGCGGCGGTCGCGACACCGCCGCCCGCGCCCTGCACGAGGACCGCGTCGCCGGGACGCACGCCCGCGTTGGTGAACAGCATCCGGTACGCGGTGAGCCACGCGGTGGGCAGGCAGGCCGCCTCCTCGAAGCTGAGCTCCCTGGGCTTGCGCAGCACGTTCCACTCGGGGACGGTGACCCGCTCGGCGAAGGTGCCCTGGTACTTCTCGGTGAGGATGGAGCGCTTCTCCCGGGGGCCCACGCCGTGCCCGCTCTCGCCGATCACGGAGTGCAGGACCACCTCGTTGCCGTCGGCGTCGATGCCGGCCGCGTCGCAGCCGAGGATCATCGGCAGCGTCTCCTCGCCGATTCCCACCCCTCGCAGCGACCACAGGTCGTGGTGGTTGAGGCTGGCGGCCTTGACGGTCACGGTGGTCCACCCGGGCCGGTTCTCCGGCTCCGGGCGCTCCCCCAGCTCAAGACCGCTGAGCGGCTGGTCACGGTCGATACGGGCTGCGTATGCGGCGAACATGGAGCCGACGATAGGCCGGATGCGAGGCGCGGCGGAACAGCGACGGGGTGTGACGCGCACCGCGTCGGCCGGGCCCCGGCCGCCGGGACCGGGCCGTACGAGGACGGGCGGGGCGTCCCGCACGGGCGGCAGCGGGGCCGCACGACGGGCCGGGCCCGTGCCCCGGTGACACCAGGGGCACGGGCCCGGCCCGTACACGTACCGAAGTGCGGCGGCGGCTACCTGCGCGCCACGCCCTCCGCGCGTGCGGCGGTCGCGACCGCGGCGGTGACCGCCGGGGCGACGCGCTCGTCGAACGGCGAGGGGATCACGTAGTCCGCGGCCAGTTCGTTGCCCACGACGTCGGCCAGCGCGTTCGCCGCGGCGATCTTCATACCCTCGGTGATGCGCGAGGCCCGCACCTGGAGGGCGCCCGCGAAGATGCCGGGGAAGGCGAGGACGTTGTTGATCTGGTTCGGGTAGTCCGAGCGGCCCGTGGCGACGACCGCCGCGTACTTGTGGGCGACGTCCGGGTGCACCTCGGGGTTCGGGTTGGCCATGGCGAACACGAACGCGTTCGGCGCCATCGAGGCGACGGCGGCCTCCGGGACCGTACCGCCGGAGACGCCGATGAAGACGTCGGCGCCGGCCAGGGCCGACTCCAGGGAGCCCGACAGGCCCGCCTTGTTGGTCAGCTCGGCCAGCTCGCGCTTGACCGGGGTCAGGTCGTCGCGGTCGGTGCTCACGATGCCCTTGCGGTCGGCGACGGCCACGTCGCCGAGGCCCGCCTCCAGCAGGAACTTGGCGATGGCGACGCCCGCGGCGCCCGCGCCGGAGATGACCGCGCGCAGGTCGCCCAGCTCGCGCTTGGTGAGGCGGGCGGCGTTGCGCAGGGCGGCCAGGGTGACCACGGCGGTGCCGTGCTGGTCGTCGTGGAAGACCGGGATGTCCAGGGCTTCCTGGAGGCGGCGCTCGATCTCGAAGCAGCGCGGCGCCGAGATGTCCTCCAGGTTGACCCCGCCGAAGGAGGGGGCGAGCCGGACCACGGTCTCGACGATCTCGTCGGTGCTGGTGGTGGCGAGCGCGATCGGCACCGCGTCCACGCCGCCGAACTGCTTGAAGAGGATGGCCTTCCCCTCCATGACCGGGAGCGAGGCCTCCGGGCCGATGTCGCCGAGGCCGAGGACCGCCGTGCCGTCCGTCACGACGGCGACGACGTTCGACTTCCAGGTGTAGTCGTTGACCAGCTCGGGCTGCTCGGCGATGGCGGTGCACACTTTGGCGACACCGGGTGTGTAAGCGAGGGACAGGTCGTCCTTGTCGCGCACGGGGACGGTGGCCTCGATGGCCATCTTGCCGCCCCGGTGGAGCGCGAAGGCCGGGTCGAAGGGCTCATCCAGCCCAGCGCCCGTGCCGGTCTCGGGATTGACGATCTCCGCTGCCATTTTCTTTTTACCCCTTAATTCTTCATCAGTTGAGGGTGGCCACTCCTGGTTGAGGAGGGGTGGGCGGGTCCGCGTCCGTGCCCCGTCGGGACGGTTGGCCCGTCCCGGCGGGGGGAGGTACGAACGCGCGGGCGCGCCGCACACGCGCCCTGGGCCCCGGATGAGGGGTGTAAGGGTCCTTCTTACCGGACCGAGCACATCGGCGACGAGTCCGTATCGGTGCCGTGACCGAATACGGGCAGCTCATCGGGGCGATGTGGGATGACTCATGGCGCGATGTCGGACAAACTACCCACAAGTCCTGGGCTTGTCCTAGTACGCGACTTGAGACGCATCCACATCGCGAGACGAACCGCAGATTTTCCTGCCGTGTCACCAACTCCCCGCAGAAGGTCCGGCCTTGATGTACCGGCCTACAAGGGAACGGGGATCACCCGTTATCTGATTTTGACATGACCGGCGCCCTTAATGAACGGGTCCGAATGGCAAGATGCCGTCATCACACCTGGTCGTGCCCCGGTCGTGCCACCCAGAGCCGCGTGCTCGACCGTCGCGCCCAGCCCGGAGGAACCGGGCGAAAAGCCCGGAAAAAGTGCCCCGGGCGCCCCGTACGTCACACCCTCATCTGCCGGAGGACCCCCATGACCGCACGCACCCCCCGCCGCACGGCCGCTCGTTCCCGGATAGCCGCGGTCGGCGCGCTCGCGGTCGCCGGAGCACTGGTTCTCACCGGCTGCGGCGACCAGACCGGTGCCGCCGACGACAGCAAGAGCGGCGGCGGCGACAAGGCGAGCAGCGGCAACGCGCTCTTCGCCAAGCTCCCCGAGGCGATCCAGAAGAAGGGCACGCTGGAGATCGGCACCAACGCCGAGTACGCCCCGATGGAGTCCAAGCAGGGCAGCGAGATCATCGGTGTGGACCCGGACATCGCCACCGAGCTGGCGAAGAAGCTGGGCGTCAAGGTCAAGTTCACCGACGCCAAGTTCGACACCCTGATCACCGGTGTCAACACCGGCCGCTACGACCTGGCGATGTCCTCCATCACGGACACCAAGGCCCGCCAGGAGGGCCTGGACGACAAGGGCAAGAAGCTCGGCCAGGGCGTCGACTTCGTCGACTACTTCGTGGCCGGTACCGCCGTCTACGTCAAGAAGGGCAACCCGCAGGGCATCAAGTCCTTCGACGACCTGTGCGGCAAGCAGGTCGCGGTGCAGATGGGCACCACCTACGAGACCGCCCTGAAGACGCAGTCCAAGAAGTGCACCGACGGCGGCAAGAAGGCCGTCGACATCAAGTCCTTCGAGAACGACACCGAGGCCCAGACCCGGGTGCGGTCCGGCGGTGTGGCGGCCGGTGTCAACGACTACCCGGTGGCGGCCGACCTGGCCCGCAAGGCGGGCAACGGCTCGACATTCGAGGTCGTCGGCGAGCAGTTCGAGGCGGGCCCGTTCGGCATCGCCGTCGACAAGAAGAACACCAAGCTGCGCGACGCGGTGAAGGAAGCCCTCGACGCGATCATGAAGGACGGCTCCTACAAGAAGGTGCTGGAGAAGTGGGGCGCCCAGACCGGCGCGATCGACGCCTCGGCCATCAACGGCGGCAAGTGACCGGTCTCCCCCGGGTCGGCACGACGGCGCACCGCCGCGCGGGGCACCTGTGCCCCGCGCCCCTGGCGGGCGCCGGCCGCGCCGTACCTCCGAGCATCACCGAAGGGCAGTCGTCATGACTGAGAAGTTCAGCAAGGAGCCCGCCGACGCCACTCCCGGCGGCTCCCCGGCCCCGGCCTCGACGACGGTGATCCCGCCGTCCGGGCCCGCCGAGACCATCAAGGCCATCCCGGTGCGCCACTACGGGCGCTGGATCAGCGGCGTGATCGTGATCGCGCTGCTGCTCCTGCTCGGGTACTCGTTCTCGCAGGGCGACATCCAGTGGAGCGCCGTCACCGACAAGCTCTTCGACGACACGGTCGTCGCGGGCGCCGGACGCACCCTGCTGATCAGCGTGCTGGCCATGGTGATGGGCGTCCTGCTCGGCATCGTGCTGGCCGTGATGCGGCTCTCCAAGAACCCGGTGACCAGCGGTGTCGCCTGGCTCTACATCTGGTTCTTCCGCGGCACGCCGGTCTACCTCCAGCTGCTGCTGTGGTTCAACCTGGCCCTGATCTTCCCCGTCCTCAATCTCGGTCCGATCTACAAGGACGAGATGACCGACGTGATGACCCCGTTCCTGTGCGCGCTGCTGGGCCTCGGCCTGAACGAGGCCGCGTACATGGCGGAGATCTGCCGCGCCGGTCTGCTGGCCGTCGACGAGGGCCAGACCGAGGCCTCCCAGGCGCTCGGCATGAGCCAGGCCAAGACGCTGCGCCGGATCGTGATCCCGCAGGCGATGCGGGTGATCGTGCCGCCGACCGGCAACGAGTTCATCAACATGCTGAAGACCTCGGCGCTGGTGTACGCGGTGACGTACAACGAACTGCTGCGCTCGACGTCGGCGATCGGTTCGACGTCGTACGCCGTGATGGAGATGTTCTTCGTCGCCGCGATCTGGTACCTGGTCATGACCAGCGTGTTCACCGTCTTCCAGTTCTACCTGGAGCGGCGGTACGCCCGGGGTTCGCTGCGCTCGCTGCCCGCCACCCCCTGGCAGAAGGTCAAGGCGAACCTGCTCAACATCAGCGGCAGCGGGAGGACCCGATGAGCACGATGGTCAAGGCCGAGAACGTCCACAAGTCGTTCGGCCACGTAGAGGTCCTCAAGGGCATCAACCTGGAGGTCGCCACCGGTGAGGTGTTCTGCCTCGTCGGACCCTCCGGCTCCGGCAAGTCCACCTTCCTGCGGTGCATCAACCACCTGGAGAAGATCAACGCGGGCCGCCTCTCGGTCGACGGCCAGCTGGTCGGCTACCGGCAGCGGGGCGACAAGCTGTACGAGCTGAAGGACAGCGAGGTCGCCCTCCAGCGCCGGGACATCGGCATGGTCTTCCAGCGCTTCAACCTCTTCCCGCACATGACGGCGCTGGAGAACGTCATGGAGGCGCCCGTCCAGGTCAAGGGCGAGAACAAGGCCGGTGCCCGGGAGCGGGCCGGCCGGCTCCTGGACCGGGTCGGCCTCGGCGACAAGGCGTCCAACTACCCCTCCCAGCTCTCCGGCGGCCAGCAGCAGCGCGTGGCCATCGCGCGGGCGCTGGCGATGGAGCCGAAGCTGATGCTCTTCGACGAGCCGACCTCGGCGCTCGACCCCGAGCTGGTGGGCGACGTCCTGGACGTGATGCGCTCGCTGGCCGAGGACGGCATGACGATGATCGTCGTGACCCACGAGATGGGCTTCGCCCGGGAGGTCGGGGACTCCCTGGTCTTCATGGACGAGGGCGTCGTCGTCGAGGCGGGTCACCCGCGGGACGTGCTGACCAATCCGCAGCACGACCGCACGAAGTCGTTCCTCTCGAAGGTGCTGTAGCCGGTGCGTGCGTGGGGGGCGGTACGGATCTCCGTACCGCCCCCCACGCGTATCCGCCCTCCCGTCGGCCTACTTGACGGCCAGCACCAGCGAGTCCGAGGGCGACGACCACACCGCGCGGGCCTCCGCGAAGCCGGCCGCCCGCAGCGTCGCCGTGTGCCACTCCGCCGAAGGGGTCTCGCCGTCCGCGTGCTCGCCGAAGATCTCGAACCGCTCGGCGGTCGGCGCGGCCAGCAGCGGGTCGGCGGCGGCCAGTTGCCACCACTGGGCCCAGTCCACCGCGCCGTCCGTCCTCGCCCGCTCCATCCCCGCGTGCCGCAACGCCCGCTCGGCGGCGTTGATACGGGGCGTCGTGGTGTCCTTCATCCGGTCCGCGTTCATGAACACCCCGCCCTCGCGCACCAGTTCACCGAGCTGCGCGTACAGCGTGGCGAGCGGTCCCAGCCTCAGCCAGTGCAGGGCGGTGGCGGTCAGCACCGCGTCGTAGCTGTCGTACGGGAGCTTGGAGCGCCACTGCGGGTCCATCAGGTCGGCGGTCACGAACTCCACCCGCCCGTCGCCCTCGAAGGTGCCGCGCGCGATGGTCAGCAGCGCCGGGTCGAGGTCGACACCGGTACTCGTGGCCGCCGGGAACCGCCGGAGCAGCCTGCCCGTGATACTTCCCGTACCGCACGCGAGGTCCAGCACCCGGGCCTCGGTCCCCACGAATGCCTCGACCATGTCGAGCATGACCCGGAACCGCTCCTCCCGGTCGGGCATGTACCACTCCTGCTGCCGGTCCCAGCCGGCCTGCCACCCGGCCCAGTCCGCAGCGCCCACCGCTTCCGCCATGGAATCCACCCACTCTCGTAATACCCTCGACCGATAACCGCCCATTACTAGACGCTCGCGCCGAGACTAGACCGCCCCAGTAAGGACTACAAGTGGAACTGGCCTATTACGCGGACTATGCCGTACGACTGGTGAACAGCGAGGAGCCCGCCCGCAACAAGGACGCCCTCACCACGGTGGAGGCCGTGCGCGACCTGTTCGGCGCCAACCAGCAGGCGGCACGGCGCGCGACCGACGCGGACGTGACCCGCTTCCGTTCGGTACGGGCCCGGCTGCGCGCGGTCTTCGAGGCGGCGGACACCGGCGACGAGACCCTCTCCGTCGACCTGCTCAACTCGCTCCTGCTCGAATTCCCGGTGAGCCCGCAGATCTCCGGACACGAGACCCGCAAGGACGACGGCCGCCCGGACTGGCACATGCACCTCGCCGACCACCCCTCGAACGCGACCGCGGGTTTCGCGGCCATCGCCTCGATGGGGCTGGCGTTCCACCTCACCGAGCACGGCGCCGAACGGCTGGGCCTGTGCCAGGCGCCGCCGTGCCGCAACGCCTATCTGGACACCTCCACCAACCGCTCGCGCCGCTACTGCTCGGACCGCTGCGCCACCCGCGCCAACGTGGCCGCCTACCGTGCCCGCAAGCGCCTGGAGACGGAACGGTCGGCCAGCACCGGCCGCACCGCCGAGACCAGCCAGGACAGCACCGTCGCCACCGACCGCTGACGCCCCGCCTGCACCGGCCGGTACCGCGCCCGCACCCGCCCGAGCACCAGCGAGGGCGGTACGGCGCCGAACGCCCGCGAGTCGACCACCTCGGCGTCCGGATTGTCCCCGAGCACCCACCACCCCCCTTCCCTGCGCTCGACGACCCGCTTCACGACCAGCAGGTCCTGCTGCAACGGGTGCCGCATGATCACCACGTCACCCGGCCGGACCTGGGCGCCGTAGTGGACCAGTGCCCGGTCCCGGTGCAGCAGCGTGGGCACCATCGAATGGCCCATCACCTCGGCGATCCCCAGCAGCGCCCCGGCCTCCTGCCCCGGGGGCGGCGGCTCCCGCTGCTCCAGCCCGTCCCGCGCCCGCCCGCTCTCCGTCATCTGCGGCACCTCCCGCTTCCTGTTCGCACCGCCCCCTGGTCCCATAGTGACCCGGGACTTTTGACGTAAGCCCATAGGGGCACTCGCGAAAAGCCCTTCCTCACGGAGTAATCTCCCCCTTGAGAAGACGATCACGAGGAAGGATGCGATGCACATGCTCTCCCGCCTGTTCGCCCCCAAGGTCAAGGTCAGCGCCCACTGCGACCTCCCCTGCGGCGTGTACGACCCGGCCCAGGCCCGTATCGAGGCCGAGTCGGTCAAGGCCGTCCAGGAGAAGATGGCCGCGAACGACGACGCGCACTTCCAGGCGCGCGCCGTCGTCATCAAGGAGCAGCGCGCGGAGCTCGCCAAGCACCACGTCTCGGTGCTGTGGAGCGACTACTTCAAGCCCCCGCACTTCGAGAAGTACCCGCAGCTGCACCAGCTGGTCAACGACACCCTGAAGGCCCTGTCGGCCGCCAAGGGCTCGACGGACCCGAAGACCGGCGAGAAGGCCCTCGAGCTGATCGCCGAGATCGACCGCATCTTCTGGGAGACCAAGAAGGCTTGATCTCTGGTCAGCCTGTCTGACCTGCGGTTTCGCCAGTCAGATCGCTTACCTGTCCGCACCCGGTCCGCAGGCCGCCGAGCACGGCGTCCATGACGGAGCGGGTGCGGTCTTCTTCGCCCGGCCACAGGTGTGCGTAGATCCGCAGCGTGATGACGGCGGACGCGTGACCGAGGACCATCTGCACCTGCTTGACGCACACCCCGCCCGCGAATAGCGCGGAGGCGAAGAAGTGCCGCAGGTCGTGGGTCACCATGTGCGGCAGCTCGACGGGCTTGCGATCCTCACGCTCGGCCGCCTCTTTCTCCGCCGCCTGGAGTGCCCTGCGGGCGCAGTTCCACTCCGTCTTCCACCGTCGGTCGTTGAGCGGCTTTCTACCTCGACCATCGCCTCCACCTGCGCGACGGTGGACGCGGTGTTCTTCTCGTCCGCCGGTACAGGAAGGGTGGTCCGACGACAGGGTGTTACGGAGATCGCCTTGCCGTCGACGGCTGCCGTCATCAGGCGTACGAGTACGTCGTAGACGTTGCGCCCGCTGGAGGCCAACCCGTATCTGTACGCTTCCGGCGACCCCACCAACATGATCGACCCCAGCGGGCTATGGGGCTTCTCGGACTTCACCGAGACGCTGGGTGCATCCATAGGTGCCGTGCTGGGTGCTGTTGCGACCGGAGCATTCTGTGCCGTGCCCGCTGGCAGCGGATGCCTCGTCGTCGCTGCGGTCCTGGTCGGCTTGGGCTCTGGTTCCGGAGGAGCGACCGGATCAGCTCTCGGCGGCGGAGATGCCGGCGGCCGAAAGGACGCCTTCGTCAACGGCTTCATGGGTGGCGCCGCAGGCGACCGCGCAGTCAGTTACGGCCTCGGCAGAGTAGTACATCGTTGCTGTGGGGCGTGCGGCTCGCGCGCCCCACAGCGCTAGATCAGCCCGGGAGCAGCAGTGATCAAGAAGAGTGCCCCGACCATTCAACTGCGCATCCGGGGAGCGGCGTTGGCCGGAATTCTGGGCGCGACGGCCGCCGGGACAGCAAGGCTTGTGGGTTCTGGAGTGGATTGGACTGTTGCCCTGTCCGCCGCGATAGGGGCCGTCGCTGCCGCAGTGGTGGGATTCGCTTTCCCGTGGGCCTTGATGGGCAACCGCAATCATCACTGAGCCCTGTCCAGCAGCGCCTGCGGTATCTGACGGACCAACTCACCTCCCGGGGACAAAGGAGGAGTCGTCGCTGGTCGCGGTCGAGCAGGATCTGACGGTCGCCGGCAGGCTGATCTTCCGCCTTCCGACGCTCCGGACTCCGACCAGGAAGTAGCCGTTTTCACCACGGACACGGCAGCGGGGACGGCGCGCGAGCGCGACGAGATCGCACCAGCCTGGTATCGGGTCAACAGGGGCGCGTTTCACACAGCACGGTCTACCCTGCAGAACCTCTCGCTTGAAAGCTGACGTCAGCCACCGCGAGCCTGGCCACGTGTCTCCTCACCCAGTCCGCACACAGTCCGCAGGACGCCGAATTAGGCGTTCACGGCGGACCGGGTGCGGTCTTTGTGTGCGGGTGCCGCCCCGTCAGGCGGGGGGTGGGGCGCAGGAGGGTCGCGGGCAGCAGGGCCGAGGCCGCGAGGAGGACCGCGGCGGCCGTCAGGGCGTACGAGAAGCCCGCCGTCGGGGTGGCACGGTGCGCGGCGAGGGTGATCAGGGTGGCCAGGCCCAGCGCCCCGCCGAGTTGCTGGACCGAGTTGAGGAGGGCGGAGCCCAGCCCGGCGTCCTCCTGGGTGGTGTCCGTCAGGGCCGCGACCGTCAGCGCGGGCAGGCTCAGGCCGCAGCCGAGCGACGTGACGAGCAGGCCGGGAAGGACCCCGGTCGGGTAGGCGTCCCCCGCGTCGATGGTGGCGAGCAGGAGGAGGCCCGCCGCGGTGAGGAGGATCGCGAGGGTCAGGGCCCGGCGGGTGCCGAACCGGGCGACCGCGCGGGCGGAGAGCCACATGCCCGCGAGGATTCCGCAGCCGTACGGGAGATAGGCGAGGCCCGCCGCGAGCGGGCGGTATCCCAGCACCGTCTGGAGGTGCACCATCAGCAGGAACGCCATCGCGTACATCGCGGCCGAGAAGAGCAGCGTGGCCGCGCCCGCCACCGCCCGGGTCCGGTGGGCGAGGAAGGACAGCGGGACCAGGGGGGCCGCGGTGCGCGACTCGACGGCCACGAAGACGGCCGCCAGGAGTGCGGACAGGACCAGCGGGACGAGGGTGCCCGGGTCGCCCCAGCTCGACTCCGCGCTGTGCAGCAGGCCGTACACCAGGGACACCAGGGCCCCGGTGCCGAGCACCGCGCCCGGCACGTCTAGCGGGACCGGGCGGGCGGCCCGGCTCTCCGGGACCAGCCGGGGAAGCAGGAGTACGGCGGCGAGCACGACCGGCAGGTTGATCAGGAAGATCCAGCGCCAGGAGGCGAGTCCGGTCAGCGCCCCCGAGACGACCAGGCCCGTCGTGCCGCCCAGGGCCGCGATGCCGCCCCAGATGCCGAAGGCCCTGGCGCGTTCGCCGGGGCCGGGGAAGAGCAGGGCGATCAGGGCGAGCGCGGCGGGGCTCGCCATGGCCGATCCCGCCCCCTGCACGAAGCGCCCCGTGACCAACTGCCAGGGCTCCTGCGCCAGTCCGCACAGCAGGCTCGCCGCGCCGAACAGCGCCACCCCGCTCAGGAAGACCCGCCGCCGGCCGAACAGGTCGGCCGCCCGGCCGAACAGGAGCAGCAGCCCGCCGAAGGCCAGGAAGTAGGCGTTGACGACCCAGCTCAGTCCGCTCGCGGAGAAGCCGAGTTCGTCACGGATGGCGGGGAGCGCGACGTTCACGACGTTGTCGTCGAGCACGAGCATGAACTGGACGAGGCACAGCACGACGAGTGCCGCGTTGCGGCGGCCGTACGGCTGCCCAACTGGTCTGGTGGGCGGGGTGGTTGAGGAGGGGATGGTCATGTGCCGACGCTAGGCGCCCGTCCGGTCCGGCCGCGATCCGCTACGGGGCCGGGCAATAGCGGGTTGGGGACACGGCCGTCCGCGACCGGGCGCCGCCGGGGCCGGTCGGGAGCCCGCGCCCGCGCGTAGGGTCGCCCGCATGACCGCGGTACTGCACGGCCCCGTCCCTCCCGGCGTCGGCGCCATCGTCGTCGGGACCTTTCCGCTGGCGACCGGCCAGTGGTTCGTTCCGCACAGCCACCCGCAGCACCAGCTGGCGTGGGCGCGGCGCGGAGTGCTCGGGGTCGTGGTCGGTGACGCCTACTGGGTGCTGCCGCCGACCCGGGCGCTGTGGCTGCCGGCCGGGGTCGTGCACCGGACGGGTGCGACCCGCGACGCGGTGCTGTGCAGTCTGTACTTCGAGCCGGAGCGCACCGCCCTGCCGGTACGGGACTGGGCGGAGCCCACGCCGGTCGGGGTGGACGGGCTGCTCGCCCGGCTCGTCGAGTACCTCGGCCGCGAAGACCTCACCGAGGCCGCGCGGCTGCGCGCCGAAGGCGTCGTCCTGGATGTGCTGCGTCCGCTGCCGAGCACACCGGTCATGGTGCCGCGTCCCGTCGACGAGCGGGTGCGGGCGGTGGCCGACGCCCTGCTCGCCGACCCGTCGGACCCGCGCGGCCTGGAGGCGCACGCGCGGGCGGTCGGGGTGAGCAGGCGCACCCTGAGCAGGCTGTTCGTACGGGACACCGGGATGAGCTTCGACCGGTGGCGCACCCACGCCCGGCTGCGGGCGGCGCTCGGCCCGCTCGCCGAGGGGCAGCCCGTCTCCCGGGTGGCGCACGCCGTCGGGTACGCGACGGCCAGCTCGTTCCTCGCCGCGTTCCGGCGGGTGGTCGGCACGTCGCCGGGGCGCTATCTCGGGGGCCCGCCGCCGGAATGACGGCCCGCCGCCGGGCCGGGAATCCGGCCGCCGTAGCGTGCCCCGGGGAACTTGGAAACCTTTCGGGCCCCGCCGTACGTTGACCGCCGGGCGGGACACGGCGGAGAACCAGATGGAGACAACGGTGGCAGCAGCGGTACGGGAAAGCGGTGCGCGGGCCGCACGAATACCCTCGTGGGCGGTCGGCCGTACACCGAACGACCGGATATCCGTACTGCGAAAGCGCCTTCCGGGCCCCCGCGCGCTCGCCTGGTCCCTGACCGTTCTCTTCTTCGTGCTGTATTCCGCGGTCGCGATTCTCCGCAACAACCGGATGCTCAACGCCGGATTCGACCTCGGCATCTTCGAGCAGGCCATCGCCGCGTACGCGCGGGGCGAGGCCCCGGTCGTCGAGCTGAAGGGCCCCGGCTTCAACCTCCTCGGCGACCACTTCCACCCGATCCTCGCGCTGGTCGCCCCCTTCTACCGGCTGTTCCCCAGCGGTGTCACCCTGCTCGTCGTGCAGTCGGCGCTGCTGGCGCTGGCCTGCTACCCGCTGACCCGGTGGGCGCACCGCGCGGTGGGGCCCGTCGCCGCGCTGGTGGTGGGGTGCGGGGTCGGCGCCTCCTGGGGAATCGTCTCGGCGGCGGCCAAGGACTTCCACGAAATAGCCTTCGCGGTGCCGCTGCTGGCGTTCAGCGCGACCGCGCTGGCGCAGCGGCGCTGGTGGGCGGGTGCGCTCTGGGCGGCCCCGCTGCTGCTCGTCAAGGAGGACCTCGGGCTGACCTTCGCCGCCGTCGGCGCGTACATCGCCCTCCAGGCCCTCCTGGACCGGCGTGCGCGGCGCAAGGAGCGGAGGACAGCACGGGCCGGGGAACGGGAGCCGGACGGAACACGGTCCCGTCTTTCGCTGGGAATCGGTGTCGTCGTGCTCGGTGCGGCGGGAACCGCGGTGGAAATGCTCGTGCTGCTCCCGGCGATGAATCCCAGCGGCGCATTCGCCTATTGGAACCAGATACCGGGCGACGAAGTCTCGGGGTCCGGGAATGTGCTCCAGCTCGCGCTCGGGCTCTTCTGGCCGCCGATGAAATGGCTGCTGCTGCTCATGCTGGCGGCGCCGGTCGCCTTCTTCGGGGTGCGTTCGCCGCTCGTGCTGCTGTGCGTGCCGACGCTGGGCTGGCGGTTCGTGGCGGGCAACGAGCACTACTGGCAGCCCGGGTTCCACTACAGCGCCCTGCTGATGCCGGTGCTCTTCGCCGGTTTCGTGGACGTACTGAGCCGCCGCAAGGACCTCCTCGGCGGCCGGCGCAGGCGCCGTGCGCTCGCCTTCTCGGCCGCTTTCACCGCCGTCACCGCGGCGGTCTACCCGCTGCACGACCTGGTTCTGCCGTCGGCCTGGCAGACCCCGCGCCATGTCACCGTCGCCCGCGAGATCCTCGACCGCATCCCGGACGGCGACACGGTGGCCTCCTCCAACCGCCTCGCCCCGATGCTCACTTCGCGCACCACGGTCAGCCTGGTCTGTTACGGAACCGGCCCCGACCCCGCGAACCCGACCGCCCTGCCTGCCGATCCGCCGCAGTGGGTGGTGGTGGACAGTACCGACCCGACGGTCAAGGTCCCCTGCCCGACGGCCCGCACCGAGCGGATGCTCCGGCTCTACCGCGAGCACGGCTACGTCGAGGTCACCTCGCAGGACGGAATCACCCTGCTGCGCGAGCCCTGACGCCCCCGGAGCGCCCCGTTCCATCACAACCCGGCCACAGCCTCGTCAAGGATGATCAACCGAAGTACAAACGGTGTTCCCGCAGGCAGAATCTCCCCCATGCGCACCCCACGTACCGCTGTCGCGGCTCTCCTTCTGGCCGCCCTGGCAACCGCCTGTTCCGCTGAAACTCCCGCTCCGCCCGCCGAAGTCGGCAGTGCCTTCACGCCCAGCCCCGCTCCCAGCCCGGAGAAGAAGAGCCCCGCCGCCCAGGCGTGTGCCGACGCTCTCGGCAAGGAGCTGCGCAAGCGGAAGGACGCCGAGCAGGAAGTCGCCAAACCGGCTTCCTGCGACCGGCTTTCGAAGGACCAGTACGGTCAGGAGTACGCGGACGCGGTTCGCAAGGCCAATGTCATCAACGACATCCTGGAAGGCCACAAGGACTCCGAGACGGACGGATAGTCCCAGTTCACGGGGGTAATCACCGACCGCCGAAAAGAAGTTGGACCGCACCGCGCATACCCGTCCGCTCCCGGGGCACGCGAGTGTGCGAGGGTCCCGCCGCGCTCCCCCGTCGCGGCGGGGCCCTTTTCGTTTGCCATCCGCCCGGGGCGCGCCCGCCGGGGGTTTCAGGCCGGTGCCGTCTCCAGCAGCGGGCTGCCCGTGCGGCGCAGCCACTCCCGGTAGCCCGCCGCCCGCAGTGCCGCGTCCCGGTACGCGGTCTCCAAGTCGGCGTACAGCAGGGGGAATTCGGCCAATCCGGGGCGGGCGGCCAGCAGCAGGCGGACGCCCAGCGGGTCGTCGCGCAGGGGGCGGATGGCCATGTCGTCGCGGGGGCCCGAGGTGGGCTGGCAGGGGGCGACCGCTTCCCCTATGACGATGAGGGACGAAGCGGTGAGGTAATCGCCGTGCAGGAGCGGCGGGTTGAGTCCCGCTGCGGCCAACACCCGGCGCAGGCCGTCGCGTTCGCCGTCGACGCTGGGGTCGACCATCCAGCGGTCGGTGGCCAGGTCGGCGAGGTCGACCACGGGGGCGGACGCCGCCGGGTGGTCGACGGCCAGCGAGACGAACTGGGGCTCCCGGTCCAGGAGCACCCGGATCTCCAGGCCAGGCGGCAGGTGCAGCGGGCAGCCCTCGACCTCGTGGACGAACGCCACGTCCAGGGAACCCTCCGCCACCATCCGCAGCAGCGCGTTCGCGGAGACGTCGACGTGGAGCGTGGTGTCGGTTTCCGGGAGGCCGAGGCGGAGTCTTCGCAGCCAGCCGGCCACGACCCGGCTCGCGGTGGAGCCGATGCGCAGGGCGGGGCCCTCCTGGGCGCTCAGGGCGGCCTCGGCGCGGGTCTCCGCGATCAGTGTGCTCATCCCGTCCACGAGCGGGCGGGCCCGGCTGAGGAGGGACTGGCCGAGCGGGGTGGGGCGGCAGCCGGTGCGGCGGCGGGAGAAGAGTTCGGCGCCGAGGGAGTTCTCGATGCGGCGCAGCTGGGTGGTCAGGGACGGCTGACTCATGCCGAGCACGCGCGCCGCCTTGTGCAGGCTGCCCGCGTCGGCTATCGCGCACAGTGCACGAAGGTGTCTCACTTCGAGCTCCATGGGGCAGAGGGTAGAGCGGGCCCCCCGGAGGCACCAGATGACGCCGGTGCGCGGGAGAGCCAAGTGGCCGGATTTCGTCCGGCGGTCACCGGGACCGTACCTGCCCGGACCAGCACGGAAGCGGACACGCGGGTCACGGTGACAGCGACGGCACCGTCCCGGGATGCGGACCGGCACGGTCCACGGGCAGGGCCCGGCACCGCAGGGGGTGCGCGGGGCGGCACCGCAGGGCACGTGCAGACCGGCACCGCACAGGGCACGCGGGGCGGCACCAGAGACGGCGTGCGGCCCGGCACCGCAGAGGGTTCGCGGGGCGGCACCGCAGGGCGCGTGCGGACCGGCACCGCACAGGGCGCGGGGCGAACCCGGAGAGGGCGTGCGGACCGGCACCGCAGGGGGTTCGCGAGGCGGCACCGTAGAGGGTTCGCGGACCGGCACCACAGGGCGCGTGCGGACCGACACCGCACAGGGCGCGGGGCGGACCCGGAGAGGGCGTGCGGACCGGCACCGCGGGGGTGTTCGGCGGGGCGCGGGGAGTCCGGCGCGACGTGGGCGCGCAATAGCCGAACCCAGCCTCGTACGAACGGAGTTGGCGCGCCCTTCAGGGCCCCTTCACCGGGGGGATACGACCGCGCTATCACCGGTTGACATCATCCGCAGCCGCCCGGCCCTCCCCCACACTCTCCCCAGTCCCACTCGCACGTCCCCATCCCCGCCCGGACCCACCGGACAACGGACCAGCTAGGGAGACACCCCCACATGAGACACCCCCGCACCCTCCTCGCCGCCGCTCTCGGACTCGGCCTCGCCGCGGTCGCCGCCGCGCCCGTCGCCAGCGCCGCCCCCGCACAGTCCGCCTCCGCGCCGGTCTCCTCGTACGCCTCCGTCTCCGCGTACCAGCAGTCGCAGGAGAACGCCGCGGCGACCAAGGCCTTCCAGCAGGCCGTGTGGAAGGAGGTCGCCAAGCAGCGGGCCGCGAACCCGGGAATCCAGGTCGTCACCGTGCGCTACAACGCCTCCAGCGCACCGACCTTCCGCACCCAGATAGCCCGCTCCACGCAGATCTGGAACAGCTCGGTCACCAATGTGAAGCTCCAGGAGAGCACGTCGGGCGCCAGCTTCTCGTACCGCGAGGGCAATGACTCGCGCGGTTCGTACGCCAGCACCGACGGCCACGGCCGCGGCTACATCTTCCTGGACTACCGGCAGAACCAGCAGTACAACTCCACCCGCGTCACCGCCCACGAGACCGGTCACGTGCTCGGTCTTCCCGACCACTACTCCGGCCCGTGCAGCGAGCTGATGTCGGGCGGCGGCCCCGGCACCTCCTGCCAGAACGCCAACCCGAACGCGCAGGAGCGTGCCCGCGTCAACCAGCTGTGGGCCAACGGCCTCACCGGCGTGGTGAACGCCGCGCGCTGATCCGCCGCGCTTCCCCGCACCACCCGCACCACCCGCACGGCCTCACCACGGGCACCCCTTCGCCGCTCACCGGAGCGGTGGAGGGGTGCCCGTACTTGTGCCGGCACGGGTGCCCGCGCGGGTGCCGCCCGCGGTGCGGGCCCGTGGTGTCAGCCGGCCGAGGCCGCCGTCTGCGGTGGCTTGAAGTCGCCCTGTACGTGGATCAGTTCGACCTGCGGCGGCGGGAAGGGGCCGCGGTGGCCGGTGCCCCGTTCTCCGTCCGGGCGGCGCTCGAAGTCCGGGCAGCGGTGCGTCTCCTGAACGAAGCCGGAACTGCGGTCCCACACCTGGAGCACGCCGTCCTTGCCCTCGGCCGCGCGGTACTCGTCCTTGGCGTCGCGGAAGCAGCCGAGCCCGCCGAGCAGCGGAATCCCGGCGGCCGGGAAGTAGTCGGAGAAGGCGCACGAGAGGCAGGACTTGAGGTAGGAGCCCGCCGGGAGCTGCCGCTGGATGTCGGCGAGCGCCCCCTCGAAGTCGCCGGACGCGTGCCCGGACTCGTACAGCGCGCCGTCGAAGTGCAGGGCGAGGCCGAGGTGTGTGCGGTCGGGCCCGCCGGCCGGGTCGGGGCGGCCGAGGGTGAGCAGGCAGCGCAGGGCGGCCCGGTGCACCGTCCCGTCGTCGTACACCGGCATCGGTATGTCCCACTCCAGGACGCAGCCGCACAGCGCGCCCTCGCCTGTGAGGGTGAAGCCGGTTCCGTCCGGCGGCGGTTCCTCCGACGGCAGCAGCGCGTCGAAGCTCGCGCCGGTGAACTCCACGTCCCTGATACGGGCGTGCAGGTGGTGCCCGTCGGTGCTGATGGTGAGGGCTTGGGTACCGGTGCGATCGCGGTACCAGCCGACCCATGACTCTCCTGTCATGGGCGGGACTTTAACGCGTCGGCGAGGGGCGCCGATCAAGGACGGCCACCGCGGGGAGGGACTCGCGGCGGCCGTCCCGGCACGGGGTCACCGCTTCTTGCGGTACGTCGCGACGATCGCACCGTTGTCGAAGGTCCGGCACTCGGCCAACTCGTACTGGCGCAGGGCGAATCCGGCCGACGCCATGGGGACGCCGGAGCCCACGAGGACCGGGTACGTCTTGATGATCAGCTCGTCGATCTCGTCGGCGAGCTGTCCGGCGATCTCGCCGCCGCCGCAGAGGTAGATGCCGAGTTCACCGTCCTCCGCCTTCAGCTCCCGCACCTTTCCGACCAGATCGTCCCGGATCAGTTCGACGGCGGGGTCGGGGTACTCGGTGAGGGTGCGGGTGGCGACGTACTGGCGCAGGTGCGCGTACGGGCTGGTGACGCCCTGGTCGTAGGCCACCTGGTTGCTCCGGCGGCCCTGGACGACGGTGTCGAACCGGGTCAGCGGCCGGTCGTCGATGCCGAGGTGCTTGCGGGCGAAGGTGGGCAGGGTGTCGGCGAACTCGTCGAACATGAACCGGTGGAACTCGCCGGTCGCGAACTTCTCGAAGAACGCTCCGTCGCCCGTGTCCGGCTCGCCGATGAAGCCGTCGAGGGAGGAGGCGATGTAGTAGGTCAGCTTGCGCAAGGCGGTCAGCCCTTCAGCCGGGAGTAGGTCAGTACGGCGGTGCCGTTGGCGAACGTGCGCATCGAGTCGAGCGAGAAGGAATGCACGCCGAACTCGGCGGTGAAGAGCCGCACTCCGTCGCCCAGGACGACCGGGTAGAGCTTGAGGACGATCTCGTCGATCTCCTCGACGAGCTGGCCGGCCAGCTCGCCGCCGCCGCCGAGGTAGATGCCGAGCCCGCCCTCCTCGGCCTTCAGTTCCCGTACCTTCGCGGCGATGTCGCCGGAGAGGATCTCCACGTCCGGGGACGGCGAGCCGGCCTCGGCGAGGGTGCGGGAGACCACGTACTGGCGCAGGTGCGCGTACGGGCTGGGGATGTCGATGTCGAGGGCGGCCTGGTAGGTGGTGCGGCCCTGGAGCATCGTGTCGAAGTGCTTGTTGGGCGTGTCGTCGGCGCCGAGGTGGCGGCGGACGTGGGTCGGCAGGCACTCCGGGTACTCCCCGACCAGGAAGTCCCGCAGGAACTCCTCGCTGACCGGGTAGGCGTCGATGCTGAGGTCCGGGGCGGCGATGAAGCCGTCGATGGACATTCCGACGTAGTACGCGAGCTTGCGCAAGCGAAGTCCTTCTTCTCGGTGATCGGTGAGTCGTGGTGCGCGGATCCGGGTGTGTGGCGGACCGGCGCCGTAACCACGACAGCTATAGTGCTTCAGGTGTAGTGGTTGCGCAAGACCCTTTGCCGGAGAATTCCGGGAGAGCCGGAAGAGGAACGAGAGGAACCCGCCGTGGCCAGGAACCCCGAACGCCGCACCGCCCTGCTGGACGCCGCCATCGAGATGCTCGCCGCCGAAGGCGCGCGCGGGCTGACGTTCCGCGCGGTGGACGCCCGCGCGGGAGTGCCCACCGGTACGGCGTCCAACTACTTCGCGGACCGCGACACCCTGTTCGGGCAGATCGCGGGCCGGGTGCACGAGCGGATGACACCGGATGCGGCGGAGTTCGGCGACCTGCTGGCCATGAAGCCGTCCCGGGACCAGGTCAAGGGATTCATGCACGATCTGGTGCGCCGGATGACCGCAGAGCGGTCCGGCTATCTCGCGGTGCTGGAACTGCGCCTGGAGGCGACCCGGCGTCCGGCCCTGCGCGAGGCGCTGAGCCGGACGCTGGGTGCGGACTTCCACAGCAACATCCGGTTCCACGTGGAGTCCGGGCTGCCGGGCGACGCCCAGGACGTCCAGGTGCTCTTCCTGGCCATGACCGGGCTGCTGCTGGAGTACTTCACCCTGCCGGACATCATGACCGGCTCCCCCGAGGAGCTGGACGCCCTGGTGGAACGGGTGGTGGAGCGCACCATTCCGGAGAAGTAGCGGCGACGGAGGAGCAGCTCCACCGGTGGGCGCGGCGGCACCCGAGGGAGCGGCGTCGCTCAGCCCCGCGGGGCCCGCCACATCGGGTACATCAGCGGCCCGCCCTCGGGCAGCCGCAGCGGTGTCCCGTGGTCCTCGAAGCCCAGCCGCCGGTAGAGCTCGCGGCTGCGCGCGGTGCTCGCCTCCAGGTAGACGGCCCTGCCGTCGCGGTCGCACTGCTCCAGCACGGGCAGCATCAGCGCGGAGCCGAGGCCCTCGCCCTGCCGGTCCGGGTGCACGCCGATCATCCACAGGTACAGGTGCGCCTCGTGGTGCGGGTGGACGGCCGCGGTGAGGCTGCCGATCAGCTCGATGCGCTCGTTGTCCGGGTCGAGGGCCGCGCGGAGTCGCGCGGCGCCGTCGTCGGGTTCCGGCGCGCCCGCCGGGGTGTCCAGCCAGAGCGCGACGCCGCCCTCGGCCGCCAGGTCCACCCGGCCGTGGGCGAGCACCACGTCGAAGAAGGCGCCCATCATCTGCGGGTGCACCCGCGACCGCTGCTCCAGGTCGGGGAAGACCCAGGAGCTGACCGCGTCGTCGTGGAACGCCCGGTGCAGCACGTCCTGCGCCTCACCCCGGTCCTCCTCGCCCGCCTGCCGTATATGTACGCCCATGCCCGTCTCCGTCTCCGTGACCCACAACTGTCATACGCGATCTTAGAGTTGGGGGTCGGGGACGGTTTTCGGGCGGTACGGGGAAGGGCCCGGCGGGAGTGCCCCGCCGGGCCCGGACCACGTCCCGCGGCCCCGCGCACGTCGGCGAAGCCGTCGCGGGCCCGTCACCCCGGCACGGGGCACCCGCGGCGCCACGCCCTCAGCGCGTACGCCGCGTCACGAACTCCGCCAGCGCCAGCAGTTCGTCCGCCGCCGTCAGGTCGGGCACCGCCCGCGAGAGGTGCTGCACCGCCCTGGCCATCCGGTCGGCCGCCTGCCCCTGCGCCCAGTCCCGCCCCCCGGCCCGCTCCACGGCGTCGGCGGCCCGGCGCACCGCCGAGGCGTCCATCGCGGGGCCCCGGTAGAGCTCCGCGAGTTCGTCGGCGGCGGACGAGCCGGAGGCCATCGCCGCCACCACGGGCAGCGACTTCTTGTGCGAGGCGAGATCGGCGCCGGCGGGCTTGCCGGTGTGCGCCGGGTCGCCCCAGATGCCGATCAGGTCGTCGATCAGCTGGAAGGCGAGGCCCGCCTCCCGGCCGAACGCGTCGAGCGCGTCCACCTCCTCCTCCCCGGCCCCCGCGTACAGCGCGCCGAGCGCGCAGGCGCAGCCGAGCAGTGCGCCCGTCTTGGCCTCGGCCATGGTCAGGCACTCGTCGATGGTGACGTCCTGCGGTGCCCGCTGCTCGAACGCGCAGTCCGACTGCTGGCCCTCGCACAGCTCGATGACGCAGGCGGAGAGCCGCGAGGCGGCCTTGGCGGAGGCCGGGTGCGGGTCCTCGGCGAGCAGCCGCAGTGCGAGCGCGCACAGCGCGTCACCCGTGATGATCGCGTCCGGTATGCCGAAGACCGTCCAGACCGTGGGGCGGCTGCGGCGGGTGGGGTCCTCGTCGATCACGTCGTCGTGCATCAGCGTGAAGTTGTGCGCCAGCTCCACCGCCGCGGCGGCCCGGACGGCCTGCTGGGGGTCGCCGCCGAGGGCCTGGGCGGCGGCCAGGACGAGGGCGGGCCGGATGGCCTTGCCCGCCGTCCCCTCGGACGGGGTGCCGTCCGCCTGCTCCCAGCCGAAGTGGTACCGGGCGATCCTGCGGACCTGGCCGGGCAACGACTCGACCGTCGCCCTGAGCCGGGGGTCGACTGCGGTCCTGGTGCGGGCGAGGAGGCCGGCCGCACCCGCGCCGTCCCCCCTGCCGCCCGTCGCGTGGGTCGTGGTCATGGTCAATGCCAACTCCCTCCGTACTGGGGGGTGTTGCTCATTGCCCCACTCCCCCGCACACCCCTTACCCCCTCGGGCCGTCCCCTCCTGCTCGCCCGGCTCCCCGTCCGCCGGTTCCCCTGTTGTCCCCGTGCTTCTTCCCGGTGCGGCTACCTCCACCGTCCGATCTCGACGTTCTCCAGCACGCCGAGCGCGTCCGGCACGAGCACGGCCGCCGAGTAGTACGCGGTCACCAGGTACGAGATGAGGGCCTGCTCGTCGATGCCCATGAAGCGCACCGAGAGGCTCGGCTCGATCTCGTCCGGGATGCCGGTCTGCTGGAGCCCGATGACGCCCTGCTCCTCCAGTCCGGTGCGCATGCAGATGATCGACGTGGTGCGCGCGTCGCTGATCGGGATCTTGTTGCACGGGAAGATCGGCACGCCGCGCCAGGAGGGGATGCGGTTGCCGGAGATCTCGACGGTGTCCGGGTTGAGGCCCCGCTTGTTGAACTCGCGGCCGATCGCGGAGATCGCCCGGGGGTGCGCCAGGAAGAACTTGTTGCCGCGCCGCCGCGACAGCAGTTCGTCCAGGTCGTCCGGGCTCGGCACGCCGTCGTGCGGCTGCAGGCGCTGGCCGTAGTCGCAGTTGGCGAGGAGGCCGAACTCCTTGTTGTTGACCAGCTCGTCCTCCTGGCGCTCGCGCAGCGCCTCGACGGTGAGCCGCAACTGCTGCTCGGTCTGGTTCATCGGAGTGTTGTAGAGGTCCGCGACGCGGGTGTGGACCTTCAGTACGGTCTGCGCGACGGACAGTTCGTACTCGCGCGGCGAGGCGTCGTAGTCCACGAACGTGTGCGGTACGAGGGCTTCGCCGACATGGCCCGCGGACAGGTCGATGGGCGCTTCGCCGAACTGGTTGGTGCGCTGGCGCGGCAGCGAGCGGACCGCGGCGAGGTGGTCGCGCAGCGAGTCCGCCCGGTCGGCGAGGGTGAGTACGTCGTCCCTGGTCAGGGTCAGTACGGTGCACGCGGTGGCGGCCTTGGCGGTGTAGCCCCAGCTGGCGTCCTCCTCGACGAGCGCCTGGTCGCCGAAGAACGAGCCGTCGGCGAGGACGCCGAGCACCTGCTCCTCGCCGTACGGGCCGGAGCCGACCTTCTCGACGCGGCCGTGCGCCAGCAGGTAGACGGTGTCGGCCCCGTCCCCCTGGGCGGCGATCACCTCTCCGGCGGCGAACTCGCGCTGCCGGCAGCGCTGCGCCAGCTCCTGGAGCACCTCGGTGTCGCCGAACGTGCGCAGCGCGGGCAGTTCGCCCAGCTCGGCGGGGATGACGGTCACCTCGCTGCCGGTCTGCACGAAGGTGACGCGTCCGTCACCGACCGAGAAGCTGAGCCTGCGGTTGACCCGGTACGCACCGCCCTGGACCTGTACCCAGGGCAGCATCCGCAGCAGCCAGCGGGAGCTGATCTCCTGCATCTGCGGGGCGGACTTGGTGGTGGTCGCCAAGTTCCGCGCGGCGGCCGTACCGAGACTCTGCTGCGGCGGCTGCGTATCGCGGACTTCGGAACCTGCCTCGACCGACATCTGTCTCCCTTTCGATCCTGCTCTCGATCATGTGCTGACCTGCGGAAGTAGCCTTGCAGCACGGGGAGTTGGCGCGCCATTACACAAAAGAGTGTGACTAGATCACCGGAGAAGGGGGAAGAGCGCGCGCCCGGCTTGACCCATCCAAAGTTGCATTTGAGATGCAACTTAAATAGCGTGAAGCCATGCGGCTGACGAGGTTCACCGATCTGGCACTGCGCGTCCTGATGCGCCTTGCCGTCGAGAAGGGCGAGACACCCACCACCCGCGAGGTGGCGACGGCCATGGCGATCCCGTACACGCACACCGCCAAGGTGGTCGCCCGGCTCCAGCACCTCGGGATGATCGAGGCGCGCCGGGGGCGGGGCGGCGGGCTCGCGCTCACGGCGAAGGGGCGGTCCGCGTCGGTCGGCGGACTCGTCCGCACCCTCGAAGGCCCGGACGACGTGGTGGAGTGCGAGGGCGACACACCCTGCCCGCTGCGGTCCGCGTGCGCGCTGCGCGGGGCGCTGCGCAAGGCCCAGG
Source organism: Streptomyces sp. NPDC004111 (assembly GCF_042874215.1). NCBI lineage: Bacteria > Bacillati > Actinomycetota > Actinomycetes > Kitasatosporales > Streptomycetaceae > Streptomyces > Streptomyces sp. NPDC004111. The sequence goes on along the minus strand of NZ_JBIAMU010000014.1, from coordinate 27,133 downwards.
AGGCGTTCTTCGCCGCGCTGGACCCGCTGACGGTGGACGAGCTGACCGAGGCCCCCACGGGTCCGCTGCTGCTGGGGCTCTCGGCTACGCGCCGTCACGACTGACCCGTACCGGCCCCGCTTCGACCACGTATCCGCAGACCCACGACGGCTGTTTCCGGCCGCCTTCCCCGCCCCTCCCCCCTGCCCGCACTCCCCCTCGCGCCCACCCCTCGCCCTCCGCCCGCTGCCTCAAAATGCGACTCTTAAATTCCAATTAACTTGCGCCACTCACTCCCAAGGAGCCCCGGAATGCTCTCCGAGACCGCCGTCGTGACCGTCCGCGCCACCCTCCCCGCCGTCGGTGCGGCCGTCGAGGACATCACCGGGCTGTTCTACGACAAGCTCTTCGCCGCCCATCCCGAGCTGCTGCGGGACCTGTTCAACCGGGGCAACCAGGCGGCCGGCACCCAGCGCCTGGCCCTCGCGGGCTCCATCGCCGCCTTCGCCGCCCACCTGGTCGAGCACCCGGACACCCGCCCCGACGTGATGCTCGGCCGGATCGCCCACAAGCACGCCTCGCTCGGCGTCACCGAACCGCAGTACCGGATCGTCCACACGTATCTCTTCGAGGCCATCGCCGAAGTGCTGGGCGACGCCGTCACTCCCGAGGTCGCCGCCGCCTGGGACGAGGTCTACTGGCTGATGGCGGGCGCCCTGATCGCCCTGGAGCAGCGCCTGTACGCCGAGCAGGGCGTCCTCAAGGGCGACACCTGGCGCGACTGGGAGGTGGCCGGCCGGATCGAGGAGACCGCCGACGTCGCCACCTTCCAGCTGCGGCCCGCCGACGGCCGCCCGGCCCCGCGGCACAGGCCCGGCCAGTACGTCTCCGTACAGGTCGAACTCGCCGACGGGGCACGGCAGATCAGGCAGTACAGCCTCAGCTGCGCACCCGGCGCGCCGGTCAGCACCATCGCGGTGAAGCGGATCGGCGACGGCGAGGTCTCCCGCCACCTGCACGAACACGTCCGCGAGGGGTCCCGGCTGCGCGTCTCGGCACCGTACGGCGACCTGGTCCTGCACGACGGCGAGGCGCCCGTACTGCTCGCCTCGGCCGGCATCGGCTGCACCCCGATGCTGTCCATGCTCGCCCACCTCGCCGACACCGGGCACCGCGCGCCGGTGACGGTCGTGCACGCGGACCGCTCCCCCGCCGCGCACCCGATGCGGCACGACCACGGGGCACTGGCGGAGAAGCTGGCCGACGCCTCGGCCCACTTCTTCTACGAGCACCCCCGGGAGGGACACCCGGCGGGGCTGACCGGACTGGTCGACCTCTCCCGCATCGAGGTCGCCCCGGGCACGCACGCCTACCTGTGCGGTCCACTGCCCTTCATGCGGTCGGTGCGGGAGCAGCTGCTGGCCAAGGGGGTGCCGGCCTCGGACATCCACTACGAGGTGTTCGGACCGGACCTCTGGCTGGCGAGCTGAGTCCGGGGCCGGGTCGGGCCGGACCGGGCGCGGTCGCGGTCGCGGGAGTGCTCGCCGTCCGGGGGCCGGGTCGGATGCACGCTCGGTCGTCCAACCGTACGAGCACTGTCCGGATCGGCTCGCACAGTGTGCGAACGGGGTGTAGCGGAGGCGGTGTCTCCGGTACAAGCAGTACACACAGTCACCGGCCTCGGCCGTGACCCGGCCTCCGGACGAGGAGACAGCATGGCCAACCCGCTCTCCGCCAATGCCTTCCTGACCAGCCTGCGCGCCGAGGGGGTGACCGTCGTCGAAGTCGGCGACTGGCGCAACCACAACCGGGCGGGACACGGCCCCTGGGGACCGGTGCACGGCGTGATGATCCACCACACCGTCACCAAGGGCACCGACGCCACCGTCCGGATCTGCCGCGACGGCCACGCCGACCTGCCGGGGCCGCTCTGCCAAGGAGTGATCGCCAAGGACGGGCGGGTCCACCTGGTCGGCTACGGGCGGGCCAACCACGCCGGGCTCGGCGACGACGACGTCCTGCGCGCGGTCATCGCCGAGAAGCGCCTGCCGCCGGACAACGAGGCCAACACGGACGGCAACCGGCACTTCTACGGCTTCGAGTGCGAGAACCTCGGCGACGGCCAGGACCCCTGGCCGGACGCCCAGCTCCGGGCCATCGAGCGGGTCTCCGCGGCCATCTGCCGCTCCCACTCCTGGACCGAGCGCTCCGTCATCGGCCACCGGGAGTGGCAGCCCGGCAAGGTCGACCCGCGCGGCTTCACCATGGACTGGCTGCGCGAGCGGGTCAGGGACCGGCTGAAGTAGCAGGTCGCGCGGGTGGGAGCGGCGGCGCGGCCCGGACGGCCCCCCCGGCACAATGAACGGATGCCGTCCGACCCGCCGCGCCCGCTGCTCCCCTCGCCCCTCACCGAGGCGGACGACGCGCGCTTCACCCGCCACGGGGTGCGGCTGTTCCTCAAGCGCGACGATCTGATCCACCCGGACCTGCCCGGCAACAAGTACCGCAAGCTGGTCCCCAACCTCCGCGCGGCGGCGGGCCGCCCGCTGCTCACCTTCGGCGGCGCCTACTCCAACCACCTGCGGGCCACCGCCGCCGCGGGCCGGCTGTTCGGCTTCCCCACCGTGGGCGTGGTCCGCGGCGACGAGCTGGCCGGACGCCCGCTCAACGACTCGCTCGCCGGGTGCGCGGCCGACGGCATGCACCTGTGCTTCGTCTCCCGTGCGGACTACCGCCGCCGCGCCGACCCCGGCTTCCTCGCCCGGCTGCTGCCCACCACCCCCTTTCCCGGGGCGTACGTCGTCCCCGAGGGCGGCAGCAACGCCGCCGCCGCCCGGGGCTGCGCGGAGCTGGGCCGGGAGCTGCGCGGCGCGGCGGACGTGGCCGCGGTGGCCTGCGGGACCGGGGGCACGCTCGCCGGACTGGCGGCCGGACTCGCCCCCGGGCAGCGCGCGATCGGCGTTCCGGTACTGAAGGGCGGCTTCCTGGGGGCGGAGGTGCGGGCGCTCCAAGTCGCGGCGTTCGGCGGCCCGGCGGGTTCCTGGTCGCTGGCGGACGGGTTCCACTTCGGCGGCTACGCACGCACCCCGCCGGAGCTGGTCGACTTCGCCGCCGACTTCGGGCAGCGGCACGGGCTGGCGGTGGAGCGGCTGTACGTGGCGAAGCTGCTGTACGCGCTGACGGAGCTGACGGCGGCGGGGACGTTCCCGCGCGGCACCCGGCTGGCCGCGGTGATCACCGGCCGCCCCTGACCGCCCGGGGCCGCCCGCCGCTCCGCTACTCCGTCTCCCGCCAGCCCGCCGCCTCCTCCAGGTCGAGGCGGCGCAGCAGCACCCGCATCATCTCGTCGTCGATGCGGCGGGCGTCGCGCAGTTCGACGAAGACCGCCCGCTCCGCGTCGATCATTTCGCGCGAGAGCCGCCGGTAGGTGGTGTCGGCGGACTCGCCGGTCACCTCGTTGACCGTGCCGAGCCGCTCCCACACCGCGTTGCGCCGCCGCTCCAGGACCGTGCGCAGCCGGTCGGCCAGCGGGCCGGGCAGGGCGTTGCGCTCGTCCGCGAGCAGTTCGTCCAGCCGGGCCTCGGCCGCGTCGGACGCCTCGCTCTGCGCCTGGGCCTCGGCGAGCGTCGTCTCGTACTCGTTGCGTCCCGGCAGCTTCAGCGCGCGGATCAGCGGGGTCAGGGTCAGCCCCTGCACACCGAGCGTGCCGATCACGGTCGTGAACGTCAGGAACAGGATCAGATTGCGCCCGGGGAAGGGTTCGCCGTCCGCCGTCAGCGGGATCGAGAAGGCGATGGCCAGCGAGACCACCCCGCGCATGCCCGCCCAGCCGACGATCAGCGGGGCCTTCCAGGTGGTGTCCGGCTCCCGGTCCCTGATCCGGTCCGACAACCACCTCGGGAGGTACGTGGCCGGGAACACCCAGACGAACCGCACCGCCACCACCAGCAGGAACACCACGGCCGCGTACCACCAGACCTGCCATCCGCCGTACGGTCCGAGCCCGGAGAGCACCACCGGCAGCTGGAGCCCGATCAGTGCGAACACGGTGGATTCGAGGATGAAGGACACCATCTTCCACACCGCGTCCTCCTGGAGCCTGGTCGCGAAGTCGACCTTCCAGGACTTGTGCCCGAGGTGCAGGGCGACCACCACGACGGCGAGCACCCCGGAAGCGTGCACGTACTCGGCCGTCGCATAAGCAACGAAGGGAATGAGCAGCGACAGGGTGTTCTGCAGGATCGGCTCGGTCAGCCGCATCCGGATCCAGTGGATCGGCACCATCAGCAGCAGGCCGACCGCGATCCCGCCGACCGAGGCGACGAGGAACTCCCGCAGCCCCTCGCCCCAGCTCGCGCCCGCCCCGACGGCCGCCGCGAGGGCCACCTTGTACGCGGTGATGGCGGTGGCGTCGTTGACCAGCGACTCGCCCTGGAGGATCGCGGTGATCCGGGGCGGCAGCCCGAGCCGGCGGGCGATGGCGGTGGCCGCCACCGCGTCCGGGGGCGCCACCACCGCGCCGAGCACCAGGGCCGAGGTCAGCGGCAGCCCCGGCACCAGCAGGCTCACCAGCCAGCCGACCGCCACGGTCGCGAACAGCACGTACCCCACGGACAGCAGGGCGACGGGCCGCAGATTGGCCCGCAGGTCCAGGTACGAGCTCTCCAGCGCGGCGGTGTGCAGCAGGGGCGGCAGCAGCAGCGGCAGCACGATGTGCGGGTCGAGGGTGAAGTCGGGCACCCACGGTACGAACGAGGCCGCGATGCCCACCGCGACCAGCAGCAGCGGCGCCGGGACAGGGGTGCGTCTGGCCATCCCGGCGACGGCCGCACTGACCGCGATCATGGCCAGCAGCGGTGTTGCGTCCATCGGTCTGCGGTCCCCTGTCCCTGCTGCCCGGACCCCGGGCCCGGTGCGATCCGTACGGCGGCGCATCCCGCCGCTTCATGAACAATGGACAGCATGAGCCCATGCCCGCACGTCGAGAAGCTGCCCCGGCCGCAGCCGGACCCGCTGAGCGACACCTGCCTCGAATGCCTGGCCGCCGGGACGCACCCGGTGCAGCTGCGGATCTGCCTGGAGTGCGGGCACGTCGGCTGCTGCGACTCCTCGGCGGGCCGGCACGCCACGGGGCACTTCACCGACACCGGCCATCCGGTGATGCGCAGCTACGAGCCGGGCGAGAGCTGGCGCTGGTGCTTCGCCGACGGTGCGATCGTCTGACCGGGCGGCCGGTCCGTACGGGTGGAATCGCCCGGAGCGGTGCGGCGAAGATCGCCCCGCAGGCGGTTCGACCTCGCCGGACGCGGTTCAGCGGGACGAGGCCGGGGTACGTCAACCCCTCGTCGGCGCCGTCCAATTGGGCTCCGCACAGCTCTAGCCACTGTGCGTACCCATGTGCCTACCATGAGTGACAGTCCGCCGGGCAGGGGGCCTGGCGACACGGAACGGCGGATCACGGTAGCGTCACCGGCGATAGACGTATCAGACGTACCGCTTGTGCCACCTTGGAGGTGAGGGTGTCCCCTATCGCAGGCGAGCCCGGGAACCAGGACTTCGTGGAGGTCCGGCTGCCCGCTGCGGGTGCCTACCTGTCGGTGCTGCGTACGGCCACGGCCGGTCTCGCAGCGCGTTTGGACTTCACCCTCGACGAGATCGAGGACTTGCGCATCGCGGTCGACGAGGCCTGCGCGATCCTGCTCCAGCAGGCCGTGCCGGGCTCCGTCCTCAGCTGTGTGTTCCGCCTGGTGGACGACTCGCTGGAGGTGACGGTCACGGCCCCCACCACCGACGGCCGCGCCCCCGAGCGCGACACCTTCGCGTGGACGGTGCTCTCCGCACTCGCCGGCAAGGTCGACGCGACCGTGGCCGACGACCGGACGGTCAGCATCAGCCTGTACAAACAGCGCGGCGCGGGACCCGGTCCGGCGTGAACGGGAACGGGCCGGTGCGGGACGACGAGCGCAGCAAGCAGGCGCTGGAGGGGATTCCTGAGCAGCAGGCCCGCCCGCACCCGGTGGACGGCGGCGGCGCGGCGTACGAGGCTGCGGAAAAGGCCGGCGAAGCCACCGCCGACACGGCGGCGGGCGACGCCGGCGTCACAACGGCGGCGAAGGCCCAGGCGGCGCGGGCGGCGGAGCGGGCGGCGAAGCAGATGAGCGACGAGCACAGCAACGTGCACACGGAGCGCGAGGAGCACGAGCTCCCGCACAACCCACGGGACCGCAGCGGTGCGCGGGCTCTGTTCATCGAGCTGCGCGAGCTGCCCGAGGGGTCCCCGGAGAAGGCGGAGCTGCGCAACCGGCTGGTGCGGATGCACCTGCCGCTGGTCGAGCACCTGGCGCGGCGCTTCCGCAACCGCGGGGAGCCGCTGGACGACCTGACCCAGGTCGCCACGATCGGGCTGATCAAGTCGGTCGACCGGTTCGACCCGGAGCGCGGGGTCGAGTTCTCGACGTACGCGACCCCGACCGTGGTCGGCGAGATCAAGCGGCACTTCCGGGACAAGGGCTGGGCGGTGCGGGTGCCGCGCCGGCTCCAGGAGCTGCGGCTCTCGCTCACCTCGGCGACCGCGGAGCTCTCCCAGCAGCACGGCCGCTCGCCGACCGTGCACGAGCTGGCCGAGCGCCTCGCGATCTCCGAGGAGGAGGTCCTGGAGGGCCTGGAGTCCGCCAACGCGTACTCCACGTTGTCCCTGGACGTCCCCGACACGGACGACGAGTCCCCGGCGGTGGCGGACACCCTGGGCGCGGAGGACGTGGCGCTGGAGGGCGTGGAGTACCGCGAGTCGCTCAAGCCGCTGCTGGAGGACCTGCCGCCGCGAGAGAAACGAATCCTCCTGCTCCGCTTCTTCGGGAACATGACCCAGTCGCAGATCGCCCAGGAGGTCGGCATCTCCCAGATGCACGTCTCCCGGCTGCTGGCCCGCACCCTGGCCCAGCTCCGCGAGAAGCTGCTGGTCGAGGAGTAGACGAGCCCTCCGGGGAGGTACGGGGCCCGTGTCGCGCCGCTCAGGCGCCGCGCGGGCCCCGCTTGATGCCCAGGGCGTCGACGACTGCCGGGTTCAGCAGCAGCACCAGCGAGACGACGGCGGTCGCGGCGAGCACGATGCCGGAGGGGATCGCCCAGCCGGCGTCGGTGGTCAGCAGGGTGTACGCGACCGGCAGCGCCATCAGCTGGGTGATCACCGCGGGGCCCCGGCTCCAGCTGCGCCGCAGCCGCAGACCGTTGGCGGCCAGCAGCGGCAGCACGGCCAGCGCGATCAGCGTGAGTCCGCCCATCTCGGCCTGCTCCGGGCGGTCCGGGTCGCCGAAGAGTCCCATGACGAGCATGGAGACGCCGACCAGGACCAGGGCGAGCCCTTCGAGCGCGACCAGTGCGGCGGCGGCGCCGAGGCGGGCGGGACGGGGCTCGGCCGGGTGCGGCACGGCCGGCGATTCGGGCAGGGGGTCGGCCTGCGGCTCGGGCCTCTTGGCGGGCTTCTTGGCGGGCTTTTTACTCACCCTTGCAGGGTAACGGCCGCCGGTCGGCGGCCACCGGGCGGTCGCGCCGGAGCCGGCCGCCGCACACCGGCCGGTCGTACCGGAGGACGACCCGCGCACTGGCGGCCGGTAATCTGCTGCGCATGCGCGCACTTCTCGTGGTCAATCCAGCAGCAACCACCACCAGTGCCCGCACCCGGGACGTCCTCATCCACGCCCTCGCGAGCGAGATGAAGCTGGAGACGGTCACCACCGAGTACCGCGGCCACGCCCGCGACCTGGGCCGCAGGGCCACCGAGAGCAAGGACGTCGAGCTGGTCGTCGCCCTCGGCGGCGACGGCACGGTCAACGAGGTCGTGAACGGCCTCCTGCACCACGGCCCGGACCCCGAGCGGGTGCCCGGATTCGCGGTCGTCCCCGGCGGTTCCACGAATGTCTTCGCCCGTGCGCTCGGCCTTCCCAATGACGCCGTGGAAGCGACCGGTGCCCTTCTCGACGCATTGCGTACCGGAAGCGAACGGACAGTGAGCCTCGGGCTCACAAAGGGCGTACCGGGAACGGAGGACGAAGCAGTTCCGGAACGCTGGTTCACTTTCTGCGCCGGACTCGGATTCGACGCCGGAGTCATCGGCCGGGTCGAACAGCAACGGGAACGCGGAAAGCGTTCGACGCACGCCCTTTATCTGCGCCAGGTGGTACGGCAGTTCCTCGACGAGCCGCACCGCAGGCACGGGGTGATCACGCTGGAGCGCCCCGGCCACGACCCGGTGACCGACCTGGTCCTGTCGATAGTCTGCAACACCTCTCCCTGGACCTACCTGGGCAATCGTCCGCTGTACGCCTCCCCCGAGGCGTCCTTCGAAACCGCTCTGGACGTCCTCGGACTGAGCCGGCTCTCCACTCCGGCGGTCACCCGGTACGCCACTCAGCTGCTCACTTCGACCCCGGAACGCGGCCCGCACGGTAAGCACGCGGTAACGCTGCATGACCTCACAGACTTCACCTTGCATTCGAAGGTCCCACTGCCCCTTCAAATGGACGGTGACCACCTGGGGCTCCGTACGAGCGTTGCGTTCACAGGCGTTCGCCGTGCACTGCGTGTGATTGTGTGAGTGGAAGGGCCCAAAGTCCTTTATCTCGAACGTACGGACTGCCATCCACCCTGTAGAAGTACGGCTGTGACCTAGCCGACACCGAGGAATCAAAAAAAACTTGCCGGAAGGGGTTGTATCCGCCGTCGAGGTTTGCGAGTCTCTTCATGGCGATCGGGACGGCCCGCAACACCGGCCTCCCTGAGAACCAGAATCCCTCCTCACACTCAAGACCACAACCAGTGTTCGCTGGAAGTCGGGCCTTCCCTCGTGAGGGGATTCGTGAAAGCGTTCACATTCACAAGCAACGTGTTTGACACAAGGAGAGGTAGCAGCCATGGACTGGCGTCACAACGCCGTTTGTCGTGAGGAAGACCCGGAGCTGTTCTTCCCCATCGGCAACACCGGTCCTGCGCTGCTGCAGATCGAGGAAGCCAAGGCCGTCTGCCGCCGCTGCCCCGTCATGGAGCAGTGCCTGCAGTGGGCGCTTGAGTCCGGCCAGGACTCGGGCGTCTGGGGTGGCCTCAGCGAGGACGAGCGCCGCGCGATGAAGCGCCGCGCCGCTCGCAACCGGGCTCGCAACGCGACCGCCTGACCCCACCCTGCTTCGAGCCTTTGCTCGGCGGCGCATACAGCGCGTATGCAGTCACCGCCCCCGAATCGCAGCGCGCAGTACCCCCCAATGCGCAGTAAAGCGTGAGCAGTTGAGCCCCGGACCGTCACCTCGGTCCGGGGCTCTTCGCTGTGCGGCGTGCATAGCTTTGCGCCGCGACGGCTACTTCTGCGGCCGTACCGGTATGTCCAGCACCACGCGGGTGCCGCGCTCGGGGCCGGGGAGCATGTCGAAGGTGCCGCCCAACTCGCCCTCCACCAGGGTCCGGACGATCTGGAGTCCGAGGTTCCCGGCCCGCTTCGGGTCGAAGCCCTCGGGCAGGCCGCGGCCGTCGTCGAGCACCGTGATCAGCAGCCGGGCCTCGGCCGAGGTGCCGCCGCGCAGGGCGGAGACCTCGACGCTGCCCTGCTCGCCCTGGGCGAAGCCGTGCTCCAGGGCGTTCTGCAGGATCTCGGTGAGCACCATGGAGAGCGGGGTGGCGACCTCCGCGTCCAGGATGCCGAAGCGGCCGGTGCGCCGGCAGCTCACCTTGCCCGGGGAGATCTCGGCCACCATCGCCAGCACCCGGTCGGCGATCTCGTCGAACTCCACCCGCTCGTCCAGGTTCTGGGACAGCGTCTCGTGGACGATGGCGATCGAACCGACCCGGCGCACCGCCTCGTTGAGCGCCTCGCGGCCCTGCTCGGAGTCCATCCTCCGGGACTGGAGTCTCAACAGTGCGGCCACCGTCTGGAGGTTGTTCTTCACCCGGTGGTGGATCTCCCGGATGGTGGCGTCCTTGGTGATCAACTCCCGCTCCCGACGGCGGAGTTCCGTCACGTCGCGGCAGAGCACCAGGGAGCCGATCCGGGTGCCCTTGGGCTTGAGCGGGATGGCGCGCAGCTGGATCACTCCCCCGCCGCCCTCGACCTCCGTCTCGCGCGGGGCGTAGCCGCTGGCCAGCTTGACCAGGGCCTCGTCCACCGGGCCGCGGGACGGCGCGAGTTCGGCGGTGGCCTGTCCGAGGTGGTGGCCGACGAGGTCGGTGGCGAGGCCGAGGCGGTGGTACGCGGACAGCGCGTTGGGGCTCGCGTACTGGACGATCCCGTCGGCGTCGAGCCGGATGAGGCCGTCGCCGACGCGCGGGGAGGCGTCCATGTCGACCTGCTGGCCGGGGAAGGGGAAGGAGCCCGCGGCGATCATCTGGGCCAGGTCGGAGGCGCTCTGCAGATAGGTGAGTTCGAGGCGGCTCGGGGTGCGCACGGTGAGCAGGTTGGTGTTGCGGCCGATGACGCCGAGCACCCGGCCCTCGCGGCGCACCGGGATGGACTCCACCCGGACCGGGACCTCCTCGCGCCACTCCGGGTCGCCCTCGCGCACGATCCGCCCCTCGTCCAGGGCGGCGTCCAGCAGCGGGCGCCGGCCGCGCGGCACGAGGTGGCCGACCATGTCGTCGTGGTACGAGGTGGGCCCGGTGTTGGGCCGCATCTGTGCCACCGACACGTAACGGGTGCCGTCGAGGGTCGGGACCCACAGCACGAGGTCGGCGAAGGACAGGTCGGAGAGCAGCTGCCACTCCGAAACCAGCAGGTGGAGCCATTCGAGGTCGGACTCGCTGAGGGCGGTGTGCTGGCGTACGAGATCGTTCATGGAGGGCACGGGCACGAACATACCCGTAACCTCGTTGACAACCGGTGGTGCGCTTCCCGTAGACAGGGCTTAGTGGTCTAGTCCACAATGGCCGGGCAAAGAACTTCATCCTCCCCGCACAGGAGGGTGAAACCGAGGGACGCGGCGCTCTCTGCCCTGACTGCGCCCGCCCCCTCCACACGGCCGGAGGCACCGCACGCCGCCGGCCGATGCAACTCCGGGCTGCGGTGCCGGGTGGGCTGAGGGTCCCACCGGGCGCCGTGGCCCGCGGGTATTTCCGGGGGCTCCTCCCCCGGGCCGCGGGCGTTTCGGGACCCTTCGCGGGCCGCGACGCCGCTCTCCCCGCGCCCCCGCGCCGCCGCTACGGCCAGGCCGTCATCGCCAGGGCCGCCACCGCTTCCAGTTCCTCCCGGCCCGCGCCGTCCCGGGCCTGCTGGGACATGCCCTGGAGCACGGCGCCGGAGAAGCGGGCCAGGGCCCCGGCGTCGATGGAGGCCGGGAGTTCGCCGGAGGCGATGTCGGCGCGGATCCGGGACTCGAAGGCGGCGAGGTTGGCGTTGCGGCGCTCGCGCAGGGCCTCCTCCACACCGGCCGTGGCGCAGTTGGTGGCGGCCGAGATCACCATGCAGCCGCGCGGGTGGGCGGGGTCCGTGTACGCGGCGGCGGCCTCGTGCAGCATCCGGCCGATCGCGGCGCGGGCGGTGGGCTCCTCCTCCAGGGCGCGGGACGCGAAGGCCCCGTGGGTCCGGGCGTAGGCGCTCACCACCTCCCCGAAGAGCGCCTCCTTGTCGCCGAAGGCGGCGTACAGGCTGGGCGCGCTGATGCCCATCGCACGGGTGAGCTGGGTCAGGGAGGTCGGCTCGTAGCCGTGCTCCCAGAACGCCAGCGTGGCCTTCTCCAGGGCCTCCTGGCGGTCGAAGGACCGGGGCCTGCCGCGCTGTTTCGTCGCCATGCGCCCAATTCTATAGCGGTCGTTAAATTATCTGCTACGGTCCTTTCTGTAACGACCACTACGGAAAGAGGGGGCGCAGCCATGAGCACGCTCAAGCGTCTTGAGGGCAGGACGGCACTGGTCACGGGCGGCAGCCGGGGCATCGGGCGCGGCATCGCCGAGCGGCTGGGCCGGGACGGGGCGCGGGTCGCCGTGCACTACGGCTCGAACGAGGCGGCGGCCAAGGAGGTCGTGGAGACGATCGGGGCGGCGGGCGGCTCGGCCTTCGCGATCGGACAGGAGCTGGGGGTCCCGGGGGACGTGGCGGGGCTGTGGGCCGCGTTCGACCGGCACGCGGACGGGCTGGACATCCTGGTCAACAACGCCGGCATCGGCGCCTCGGACTCCTTCGCCGACATCGGCGAGAGCGACTTCGACCGGCTCTTCGCGGTGAACACCAGGGCGCCGTTCTTCCTCGCCCAGCAGGGCGCCGGGCGGCTGCGCGACGGGGGCCGGATCGTCAACGTCTCCACCGGGCTGGCGCACTCCGCCGTGATGCCCGACCTGATCGCGTACTCCATGACCAAGGGCGCCCTGGAGGTCTTCACCCGCGACCTGGCCAAGACGCTCGGCCCGCGCGGCATCACGGTCAACTCGGTGGCCCCCGGGGTCGTCGACACGGACGTGAACGCGAGCTGGCTGCGGGCGAGCGACGAGGCCTGGGCGGGCGCGGCGGCGCTCTCGGCCCTGGGGCGGGTCGGCACCCCCTCCGACATCGCGGACGTGGTGGCCTTCCTGGCCTCCGACGACGCCCGCTGGGTCACCGGGCACTGGCTGGACGCCACGGGCGGCTCGCTGGGCTGAGGTGCGGCCGGGCCGCCGCCGGCGGGCCGGGTGCCGAGGTGCCGGAGGGCGGGGGACGGTTGACGATGGAGGGGCGGAGAGTTCCGCGGATCGTCGCCCGCGGGACTGGTGGGAGAGCAGCTGAGAAGGGGTCTCCTCTGCTAGATTGGTCTATACCACAGATCGTTTTCGGCTCCCCTTCCCCACCCGCACCCCCTCTTCCAGATTGGCAGGCATCAGCGTGGAAGTTGTCATCGTTCCGGACGCCAAGGCAGGCGGCGAGCTCATCGCGCAGAGCATCGTGAACCTGCTGGGCCGCAAGCCCGACGCCCTGCTCGGTGTGGCCACGGGTTCGTCCCCGCTGCCGATCTACCAGGCGCTGACCGCCAAGGTGGCGGCCGGCGAGGTGGACGCCTCCCGGGCCCGCATCTGCCAGCTGGACGAGTACGTGGGCCTGCCGGCCGGGCACCCGGAGTCCTACCGGGCCACCGTGCTGCGCGAGGTCGTGGAGCCGCTCGGGCTGACCGAGGCGTCGTTCTTCGGCCCCGACGGGTCCGCCGAGGACGTCCAGGCGGCCTGCGAGGCGTACGACAAGGCGCTCGGCGAGGCCGGCGGCGTGGACCTCCAGCTGCTGGGCATCGGCACCGACGGCCACATCGGCTTCAACGAGCCGTGCTCCTCGCTCGCCTCGCGCACCCGGATCAAGACGCTGACCCAGCAGACCATCGACGACAACGCGCGCTTCTTCGACGGCGACACCGCCCAGGTCCCGCGGCACGTCATCACCCAGGGCATCGGCACCATCCTGGACGCCCGCCACCTGGTGCTGCTGGCCACCGGCGAGGGCAAGGCCGAGGCCGTCGCGCAGACCGTCGAGGGCCCGCTCTCCGCGCTCGTACCGGCCTCCGCGCTCCAGCTGCACCCGCACGCGACGGTCGTCGTCGACGAGGCGGCGGCCTCCAAGCTGAAGCTGGCCGACTACTTCCGCCACACCTACGTCAACAAGCCGGTGTGGCAGGGGCTGTAACCGCCCCCTCCCCCACCGCGGCACCACGAAGGGCCGGGCAAACCCCCCACGGGTTACCCGGCCCTTCGCGGTGCGCCGGCCGCTCAGCGGCCGGTGATCGCCTCTGCGGCCGCCTGGCCGCAGACCCTTGCCGCGCCGTGCGTCGCGACGTGCAGCGCACCGCGCGGGGCCGACTGGGGCACGCCCATCTCGACCACGACGGTGTCGGGGCGGGCGGCCAGCAGCGCGTCGAGCGCGGCGGCCATCCACGGGTGCCGGTGCTCGTCGCGCACGACGGCGACGATCCGGCGCTCGCCCGCGGCGGCCAGCACGGCCTGCGCGGAGCCCGTCGAGGCGTCGAAGACGCCCGTCTCGGTGCCCGGCAGCAGCCGGGCCAGATCGGCGGCGACGCCCCACGGGGTCTCGTCGCCCACCGCGATGTTCGCGACGGGGGTGAGGGCCGCCACGTACGCGGCGGAAGTGACGGGCCGGGCGCCCGGGGCGCGGGTGACGCGCACGGCACGGCGGGCCGCGGTGAGGCCCACCTCACGGTCGCGTCCGGTCTCGTTGCCGGGCGCGGTCCCCTCCTGCACTTCCGCGCCCGGCCCCGAAGTCCGGGCCGTCTGCGTCCACGTGGCCAGGGCACGAACCCGGGCCGCCGCGTCGGCCAGCCGCTCCTGTGACAGTTCGCCGGAGCGGACCGCGGCGACCAGCGCGTCGCGCAGCCGCAGAACGGTCCCCTCGTCGGCCAGGCCGCCGCCCACGCAGATCGCGTCGGCGCCCGCGGCGATCGCCAGCACGGAGCCGCGCTCGATTCCGTACGTCGCGGAGATGGCCTGCATCTCCATGCCGTCCGTGATGATCAGCCCCTGGTAGCCCAGCTCCTCGCGCAGCAGACCGGTGAGGATCTGCGGGCTGAGAGTCGCGGGACGGGTGGGGTCGAGCGCAGGGAGAAGAATATGCGCACTCATGACCGATTTGGAACCCGCGGCGATGGCTGCCCGGAAAGGCACCAGTTCACGGGCGTGGAGTGTGTCCAGGCCCACATCGATCCGGGGCATGTCGTGGTGCGAGTCGACGGCGGTGTCGCCGTGGCCGGGGAAGTGCTTGGTGCAGGCGGCGACACCGGCGGACTGGAGTCCCTCGATGTACGCGGCGGTGTGCCGGGCCACCAGCAGCGGGTCCGCGCCGAAGGACCGTACGCCGATGACCGGGTTGCCCGGGTCGGAGTTGACGTCCGCGGACGGCGCCCAGTTCAGGTTGACGCCGCACTCGGCGAGCCGCAGGCCCAGCTCGCGGGCCACGTCGCGGGTCAGCGCGGTGTCGTCGACGGCGCCGAGGGCGAGGTTGCCGGGGAAGGAGGAGCCGCCGCGCACCTCCAGGCGCGTGACGTCGCCGCCCTCCTCGTCGATGGCGACCAGGACGTCGTCCCGCTCGGCCCGCAGCCGGGCGGTGAGCGCCGCCAGCTGCTCGGGGGAGGCGATGTTGCGGCCGAACAGGCCCACCGAGCTGAGCCCTTCGGCGACGCTGCGCAGCAGCCAGTCGGGGGCGGTGGTGCCGGTGAATCCGGGCTGGAGGACGGCGAGGGCGTCCCGGGTGAGGGTGTCCGTGCGGCTGATGAGCGTCGTCATGGCTGCTTATCCCTTCACCGCGCCGTCGGTCAGACCACTGACCGCCTTGCGCTGGAGGAAGACGAAGAGGATGAGGATCGGGATGGCGAACAGCGAGGAGGCTGCCATGGTGGCGCCCCAGTCGTCGCCGAACTGCGTCTGGAACTGCGTCAGCCACAACGGCAGGGTCTGGAACTCGGCCTGCTTGTTCAGGACAAGCACCATGGGGACTTCGTTCCAGGCGGTGATGAATCCGAACAGCGAGGTCGACATCAGGCCGGGGGCCAGCAGCGGCAGGATCACCTTCACGAAGGCCTGACGGCGGGTGCAGCCGTCGACCATCGCGGACTCCTCCAGCTCCTTGGGCACGGCGGCGACGAAGCCGCGCAGCGTCAGGAGGGTGAAGGGCAGCACCATGACCATGTAGAAGGCCGTCAGCGGGATCAGGCTGTTGAGCATGTCGGCGTCGCGCACGATGAAGTAGATCGCGATGACCATGACTTCCCAGGGCGCCATCTGCGCGACCATGAAGCCGATGATGAAGCCGCGCCGCCCCTTGAACCGCATCCGGGCGAGCGCGAAGGAGCCGGCCAGGGCGAGGATCAGCGAGAAGACCACCGCGAGGATCGTGACGGTGAGCGAGTTGCGCACCATGACACCGAAGTTCTCGGCGTCGATCGCGGTCTTGAAGTGCTCGAAGGTGATGTCCGTCGGGAACCAGACGGGGGTGTCGGAGACGATGTCCGGCGTCTTCTTGAACGCCGTCGCGAACATCCAGTAGACCGGGAAGACAAGACCGATGACGAGCAGGGCTGCCGTCGCGTTGGGCCAGATGCGGCCGAGCAGAGAGCGCTTCATCGCTCGTCCTCCTCTTGCTTAAGAACGATCCGCAGGTAGTACGCGGTGAGCAGCAGCAGAATCAGGATGGTCAGGACGGAGATCGCCGAGCCCATGCCGAAGTGCTGGTTGCCCATGCCTTCGATGTAGGCGTAGACGGGCAGAATCTCGGTGAGGCGGTCGGGGCCGCCCGCGTTGATCGCGTACACCTGGACGAACGCCTTGAAGACCCAGATGATCTCGAGGAACGTCGTGGCGAAAAGGAAGGGCTTCAGGAACGGCAGGGTGACCTGGGTGAAGCTCTTCCAGGAGCCTGCGCCGTCCAGCGCGGCTGCCTCGTACAGCTCCTTGGGGATGGTCGTACTCGCGGCGTACAGGTTGAGTGCCACGAAGGGGATCGACTGCCAGACGATCAGGACCATGATCACGAAGAAGGTGGACAGCTGGCTGCCGGTCCAGTTGTAGTCGGCCATCGAGTGAAAGCCGAGTGCGTCCAGCACCCAGTTGACGACGCCGAAGCGCTGGGCGAAGAGCCACTGGTAAACGGTGGTCGCGGCGACAACGGGCATCGCCCAGGCGAGCACCAGCCCGATCATCAACACGACCCGCATGCGCTTGCCGAGACGTACCAGCAACAGGCCCATCAGGGTGCCGATCACCATGATCAGCACGACGTTGGCGGCCGTGAAGGCGATCGAGCGCCCGGTAACGCTCCAGAACTCCTTGCTGCTGAGAACCTCACCGTAGTTGTCGGTGCCGTTCCACTCCGTGAGGTGCTGGATCAGCTGCCTCATGTTGAGGTTCTGGAACGAGATGAGGACGTTCTTGAGCAGTGGCCAGCCCAGGAAGACCAGCACCGCGGCCACGGGGGGCAACAGCAGCAGATAGGGAGTCAGGGAACCGGCTCTGCGCCGCCTCCCCGGCTCGGCCGGAGCTGCGCCGGCCTCCTTGTGGATCTCCGTCGGACCGGAGGGCGGCCGTTCGGTCTGCACGGTCATGCTCGCCATCTCTTCCTAGGCGCACTGCAGGACGCAGTGAGGGCACTGCGGGACACAGCCGGGCGGGGAGGCGCACGGCTGACTGCCGGGTCCCGGTCCCGCGCGCACGGCGGGACCGGGACCCGGCAGGAGGATTACTGCTTCTGCGAGAGACGCTTGTTGAGCTCGCCCTCGACCTGCTTGGCCGCCTCGGCCGGGGTCTTGCCGTTCAGGACCGCCGTCAGGTAGGTCTTGATCGGGTTCGGGTTGTTCTCCACCGCGGCCCACTCGGGGATCAGCGGGGTGGTGCCACCGAACTTGGCGGACGGCGCGGCGGCCTCGGCCACCGGGTTGCCGGTCAGGTTGGAGTTGAGCGACTCCTTGTTCGGGATGACCCCGGACTCCTTGGCGAGCGCGCCCTCGAACTTGTCGGAGAGCGCCAGCTTCAGGAACTCCTTGGCGAGCGCCTGCTTCTTGCTGCCCTCGGCCACGGCGAAGTTCGAGCCGCCGAGGAAGACGCCCTCGGGCTTGTCGGCGGTCTCACCCGGAATGGTGAAGTAGCCGATGTCCTTCTCCAGCGCCGGGTTGGCCTTGACGGCCGTGCCGGCCTCCCAGCCCATGCCGATGAAGGCGCCGGTCTTGCCCTTGGCGAAGACGTCGGCCTGCTGCGGGGTGGCCTCGTCCTTGTCCTTGGGGGCCTTGGAGTAGGCCTGGTACTTCTTGTACAGCTCGGCGGCCTCGCCGATCTTCGGGTCGTCCAGGTTGGAGACCCACTTGTCGCCGTCCTTCTTGATCAGGTCAGCACCCTTGCCGATGGTGATGCCGTCGAAGAAGTACCAGTTCTGGCCGGGCAGGTAGAGCGGCTCGGCCTTGCCCTTGGCCTTGATCTTGTCGAGCGCCTTGAAGAACTCGTCACGGGTCTTGGGGACCTCGGTGACACCGGCCTCCTTGAAGACGGCCTTGTTGTAGACCACGACGCGGTTGGCGAACCACCACGGGGCGGCGTACTGCTTGCCGTCGACGACCGAGGCCTTGTTGAAGTTCTCGGCCCAGTCGGCGCCGATCTCCTTCTTGAGGTCGCCCAGGTCGGCCAGGCCGCCGGTCTTGGCGTACGCGGCGGTCTGCGTGTTGCCGATCTCGAAGACGTCGGGAGGGTTCTCCTCGGAGAGGGCGGTCGTCAGCTTCTGCTGGATGCCCTCCCACTTCTGGACCTCGAACTTCAGCTTGGCGCCGGTCTTCTTCTCGAACTCGGCGGTGAGGTCCTTGGTCCAGTTCGGCGGGGTCGAACCGTCCATGGCCCAGACGGTGAGGGTCTCGCCCTTGAAGCCGTCGGCGCCGGCCTTCTTGCCGTCGTCCTTGCTGTCCGTACCGCCACACGCCGCGACGCTGACCAACATGCCGGCGACGCCAATCGCCGCGATGAGCTTGCGCTTCATTACGCCACTCTCCTGCTCAGGGATGCCTGAAACCCCCTGCCCACCGCGAGGACAACGCACGAAGTACGGCCTGTGGGACTGGGACCTGGTCTTTAATGGTTTAGACCAGTACCCGGAGCTTGGCCTAGACCTTTTGGGGTGTCAAGGGTGAGTAAGACGCCGCGATGCGTCCGTTATCGGACCGACACCTGGGGTGTCGCCGAAGGCCCCACAGGCCCCTGCGGCCACCGCGTCCCCGGGCGACGCGGTGTATAAGAAGGAATCGCGCGGAGCCCGAGCTCCGCGCGGCGGACCGTGCCACCATCCATGAGAGACCGGCCGGCACACGGGAGACCGACCCCCGTGTGCCGATCGCTCTGAGCCGCGACAGACGGAGGAGCCGGTGACGGCAGCAGCGCAGGAACCGGGAAGGCGGAGCACCATGACCACCGACGGGGGAAGCACGGAAGGCACGGGGACCGTGGAAGGCACGCCGATCAGCCACGCCGCCGGGACCGGCACGGTCACCGAGAGCGACCCGGCGCCCACCACGGGCGCGCCCACCCGCACCGCCCGCGTCCCCAAGTACTACCGCCTCAAGCGGCACTTGCTCGACATGACCGAGACCCTGCCGCCCGGCACCCCGGTGCCGCCGGAGCGCACTCTGGCAGCCGAGTTCGACACCTCCCGCACCACGGTCCGCCAGGCCCTCCAGGAACTGGTCGTCGAGGGCAGGCTGGAGCGCATCCAGGGCAAGGGCACCTTCGTCGCCAAGCCGAAGGTCTCACAGTCGCTCCAACTCACCTCGTACACCGAGGACATGCGTGCCCAGGGCCTCGAACCCACCTCCCAGCTGCTGGACATCGGGTACGTCACCGCCGACGACACCCTCGCGGGCCTGCTGGACATCACCACCGGCGGCCGGGTGCTGCGCATCGAGCGGCTCCGGCTGGCCAGCGGCGAGCCGATGGCGATCGAGACGACCCACCTGTCCGCCAAGCGGTTCCCGGCGCTGCGCCGCTCGCTGGTGAAGTACACCTCGCTCTACACCGCGCTCGCCGAGGTCTACGACGTCCACCTCTCCGAGGCCGAGGAGACCATCGAGACCTCGCTGGCCACCCCGCGCGAGGCGGGACTGCTGGGCACCGACGTCGGGCTGCCGATGCTGATGCTCTCGCGGCACTCGCTGGACCGCGGCGGCGAGCCGGTGGAGTGGGTGCGCTCGGTCTACCGCGGCGACCGCTACAAGTTCGTCGCCAGGCTCCAGCGCCCGCAGGACTGACCGGCCGGACGGTGCGGGCGGCGCGTCCGGGACCCCGGGCCACCCGCCCCGGGCCCAGCCGTCGCCCGGCCCCGCCGTCGCCGGGCCCCACCGTCGCCCGACCCCGCCGTCGCCCGGCCCGACAGCCGCCCGACCCCGCCGCCGCCCGCCCCGCCGCGAGCCCGTCTGCCGAAACGCGAGCCCGTCTGCCGAAAACCGCCCCCGCGGTGAACCCTTCCGGCCCTCCGTCCGTGGACAGGTATGCCTGAAATCGTCGGGGCCCTCGTCGCACCCGTCGCGCCGCGTCGCCGCACGGCCGTCCGCCGATGCCCGGCCCGGCCCGGCCGGTTGACGTTGGTACGCCTCTGACCTGCGGTGGTCGCCCCGTTTCCGTACCGATATGCGGACAGGGGGTTACGCGGCGCGGTCGCAGCCCCTAGATTTCGCGCACGTCACGAGGGAAGATCGCGCGAGGGGACGGATCGCCATGACAGAGCCGAGACCGACAGCCGACATCGAGACAGGGGCCGGGCCTGGCCCCGGCGGCGGGATCCCGCGCGCCAGGATGACCCCGAAGTCCATGCTGATCTGGGGCCTGGTGGCAGTGGTCGGCGCGGTCGGCTGGGCCGTGCTCGCCCTGTCCCGCGGCGAAGAGGTGTCCGCGGCCTGGATGCTGGCCGCGGCCCTCGGCTCGTACGCCATCGCCTACCGCTTCTACTCCAAGTTCATCGCCAACCGGGTCCTCAAGGTCGACAAGACCCGCGCCACCCCGGCCGAACGCCTCAACGACGGCGTCGACTTCCACCCCACCGACCGGCGCGTCCTCTTCGGCCACCACTTCGCGGCCGTGGCCGGCGCGGGCCCCCTGGTCGGCCCGGTGCTCGCCGCGCAGATGGGCTACCTGCCGGGCACCATCTGGATCGTGGCGGGCGTCATCTTCGCCGGTGCCGTCCAGGACATGGTCACGCTGTTCTTCTCCACCCGCCGCGACGGCCGCTCGCTCGGCCAGATCGCCCGGGACGAGATCGGCGCGGTCGGCGGAGCCGCGGCCCTGATCGCCGTCTTCGCCATCATGATCATCCTGCTCGCGGTGCTCGCCCTGATCATCGTGAACGCGCTCGCCGAGTCCCCCTGGGGCGTCTTCTCCATCGGCATGACCATCCCGATCGCCTTCTTCATGGGCCTCTACCTGCGCGTCCTGCGACCGGGCCGGGTCACCGAGGTGTCCGTGATCGGGGTCGCCCTGCTGCTGCTGGCGATCGTCGCGGGCGGCTGGGTGGCCGAGTCCTCCTGGGCGGAGACCTTCACCCTGGAGCCCGGCACCCTCGTCATCTGGATGGTCGGATACGGCTTCCTGGCCTCCGTCCTCCCGGTGTGGATGCTGCTCGCCCCGCGCGACTACCTGTCCACCTTCATGAAGATCGGCACGATCGCGCTGCTGGCGATCGGCGTGCTCATCGCCCTGCCGACGCTCAAGATGGACGGCATCACCCAGTTCGCGACCAGCGGCACCGGCCCGGTCTTCGCCGGCTCGCTCTTCCCGTTCGTCTTCATCACCATCGCCTGCGGAGCCCTCTCCGGCTTCCACTCGCTGATCTCCTCGGGCACCACGCCCAAGATGGTGCAGAAGGAGACCCAGATCCGGATGATCGGCTACGGCTCGATGCTCGTCGAGTCGTTCGTCGCGATCATGGCGCTGATCGCCGCCTGCATCATCGACCCGGGCCTCTACTTCGCGGTCAACTCGCCCGCGGGCGTGGTCGGTGACACCGTGCAGGCCGCCTCGCAGGCGGTCGGCAACCTCGGCTTCACCATCTCCCCCAACGACCTGGCGCAGGCCGCCAAGGACGTCGAGGAAGCCAGCCTGCTGCACCGCACCGGCGGCGCGCCCACCTTCGCGCTCGGCCTCTCGGAGATCTTCTCCGCCGCGTTCGGCGGCACCGCCATGAAGGCCTTCTGGTACCACTTCGCCATCATGTTCGAGGCGCTGTTCATCCTGACGACGCTCGACGCCGGCACCAGGGTCGGCCGCTTCATGCTCCAGGACATGCTGGGCAACCTCCACAAGCCGTTCAAGAACGTCAGCTGGAAGCCCGGCATCTGGATCTCCAGCGCCATCGTCGTCATCGCCTGGGGCTACTTCCTGTGGGTCGGCGTCCACGACCCGCTCGGCGGCATCAACCAGCTCTTCCCGCTGTTCGGCATCGCCAACCAGCTCCTCGCCGCCGTCGCACTCGCCGTCTGCACCACCCTCCTGGTCAAGTCCGGCCGCCTCAAGTGGGCCTGGGTGACGGCCGTTCCGCTGCTCTGGGACGTCGCCGTCACCCTCACCGCGAGCTGGCAGAAGATCTTCTCCGCCGACCCCAAGGTGGGCTTCTTCGCCCAGCGCGACGTCTACCAGAGCGCCCTGGACAAGGGCCTCGACAAGGTCGGACTCGCCAAGAACCGCGACCAGATGGAGACCATCGTCACCAACTCCACGGTGGACGGCGTCCTTTCGATCCTGTTCGCCGTCCTCATCCTGGTCGTGCTCTTCGAGGCCGGCCGTGCCATCCTGAAGGCGATCCGCCACCCCGAGGGCATCAAGCTCAGCGAGACGCCGTACGTGGAGTCCCGGTACGTGGCCCCCGCCTCCCTGATCGCCACCAAGGAGGAGAAGGCGGAACTGGCCGCGGCGGGCGTCGGACCGGAGGGCGGCCCGCGCAGGAGCGAGGAGCACGCATGACCGTGAACACCTCGGCGGTACGCCACCGCCTCGGCCGGCTGCGCTGGTACGTGCGCGAGCTGACCGGCGAGGCGGCGTACGACCGCTACGTCGCACACGCCGCGGCCCACGACCCCGACGCACCCGTGATGAGCCGCCGCGCCTTCGAGCGCAGCCGCACGGACGCCCGCGAGGGCGACCCGCGCGACGGCTTCCGCTGCTGCTGAGCCGCCTCGCCCGGAGGTCCCCCGCCCACGACGGCGCCGGACCTCCCCGGGCGCTCCGGCCCGGTGTCCCGCCCCTCACAAAGGGCTGGGACACCGGGCCTTCGCCGTTGCACACTCACCGGCATGGACATTCACATCCGCCCCGCCGAACCCGCCGAACACTCCGAAGTGGGCGACATCACCGCCCGCGCCTACCTCGACGACGGCCTCCTCTCCGGGGGCGCGCAGGACCCGTACCTCGGCGTACTGCGCGACGCCGCCTCCAGGGCCGCACAGGCCGAGCTGCTGGTCGCCGTCGACGCCGACGGCACCCTCCTGGGCACCGTCACCTACGCCCCCCAGGGCAGCCCCCTCCAGGACATCGCCGTCCCCGGCGAGGCCGAGTTCCGGATGCTCGCGGTCGCCCACGCGGGCCGCGGACGCGGGGCCGGCGAGAGCCTCGTACGGGCCTGCATCGCCCGCGCGAGGGCCGAGGAAGGGGTCGTACGGCTGGTGATGTCGACCCAGCCGGCGATGCGCGGCGCGCACCGGATCTACGAGCGCCTGGGCTTCGTACGGACCCCCGGCAGGGACTGGGAACCGGTGCCGGGACTGGGCCTCTTCACATACGAGAAGGCTCTCTAGAGCCTCTCCGGCGGCTCACGGCCGCGGCACGCGACACAACATGTGGTGGGTGCGCCACGAACCACCCCCCACATGTATGCTCGTCCTCGCTGTCGCCGCAGGGGAATCCGGTGCGAATCCGGAACTGTCCCGCAACGGTATGCCCTGTGCGCTTTTGCGTACCGCCAAAGTCCGAGGACCTGCCGACAGCGCGTCCGGTTCGACCGATCCGGACACCGATACGTCCGGGCCTCGCGGTAGGGCCAGTGGACGCCAGGCGACGTGCGCCCCCTGCCGGGCAGCCGTGCGCCCGCGCGCCCTCGTTCCCCCCGCAGGCACGGCGCCGAGCGAGGGAGAGCCCCCACGTGACCATCGCGCCAGTCGACCCGGCCACCGCCGAGCGGAGTCAGCCCCGCGGCCAGGAGCAGGACGGTCAGGACGCCCCCGGCACCGCCCTCCTGCGCACCCTGACCGACCT
This sequence comes from Streptomyces sp. NPDC004111, assembly GCF_042874215.1. NCBI lineage: Bacteria > Bacillati > Actinomycetota > Actinomycetes > Kitasatosporales > Streptomycetaceae > Streptomyces > Streptomyces sp. NPDC004111. The sequence continues at coordinate 3,448 of NZ_JBIAMU010000014.1, read as the reverse complement.
GACCGCCGACCTGCCCGACACCGACCCCGGCCGGGTCGCCGCCGCCGCCCTGCGCGGCCGCCACGCGGGCTCGGACGCCGCCGAACTGCGGGAGCTCGCCACCGAGTCCGCCGCCGGACTGATCTCCGAGGACCCGGCGTACTCCCGCCTCGCCGCCCGCCTCCTCACCCGCACCATCCGCGACGAGGCGGCCGGCCAGGGCGTCACCGCCTTCTCCGGCTCCGTCGCCGTCGGCCACCGCGAAGGGCTCATCGCGGACCGCACGGCGGACTTCGTCGCCCGGCACGCCCAGGCGCTCGACGCACTGATCGACCTGGCCGGCGACGACCGGTTCGAGTACTTCGGCCTGCGCACCGTCTACAGCCGCTACCTGCTGCGCCACCCGATCACCCGCAAGGTGATCGAGACCCCCCAGCACTTCATGCTGCGCGTGGCCTCCGGCCTGGCCGAGGACGACAGCGAGCGGGCGCTCGCCGAGGTCGCCTCGCTGTACCGCCTGATGAGCCGGCTGGACTACCTCCCCTCCTCCCCCACGCTCTTCAACTCCGGCACCCGCCACCCCCAGATGTCGTCCTGCTACCTCCTCGACTCCCCCCAGGACGAGCTGGACTCGATCTACGACCGCTACCACCAGGTCGCGCGGCTCTCCAAGCACGCGGGCGGCATCGGGCTCTCGTACTCCCGCATCCGCGCCCGCGGCTCCCTGATCCGCGGCACCAACGGCCACTCCAACGGCATCGTGCCGTTCCTCAAGACCCTCGACGCCTCCGTCGCCGCCGTGAACCAGGGCGGCCGGCGCAAGGGCGCCGCAGCGGTCTACCTGGAGACCTGGCACGCCGACATCGAGGAGTTCCTGGAACTCCGCGACAACACCGGCGAGGACGCCCGCCGCACCCACAACCTGAACCTCGCCCACTGGATCCCGGACGAGTTCATGCGCCGGGTGGACCAGGACGGCACCTGGTCGCTCTTCTCCCCCGCCGACGTCCCCGAGCTGGTGGACCTGTGGGGCGAGGAGTTCGACGCCGCCTACCGCGAGGCGGAGGCCGCCGGGCTCGCCAAGAAGTCGATGCCGGCCCGCGAGCTGTACGGCCGCATGATGCGCACCCTCGCGCAGACCGGCAACGGCTGGATGACGTTCAAGGACGCCTCCAACCGCACCGCCAACCAGACGGCGGAGCCGGGCCACACCGTGCACTCCTCGAACCTCTGCACCGAGATCCTGGAGGTCACCGACGACGGCGAGACCGCCGTCTGCAACCTCGGCTCGGTCAACCTCGGCGCGTTCGTCGACACCGCCGCCGGCGACCTCGACTGGGACCGCCTCGACGAGACCGTCCGCACCGCCGTCACCTTCCTCGACCGCGTGGTGGACATCAACTTCTACCCGACCGAGCAGGCCGGGAACTCCAACGCGAAGTGGCGCCCCGTCGGCCTCGGCGCCATGGGCCTCCAGGACGTCTTCTTCCAGCTGAAGCTCCCCTTCGGCTCCCCGCAGGCGGCGGCGCTCTCCACCCGGATCGCCGAGCGCATCATGCTCGCCGCGTACGAGGCCTCCTGCGACCTCGCCGAGCGCAGCGGCCCGCTCCCCGCCTGGGAGAAGACCCGCACCGCCCGCGGCGTCCTGCACCCCGACCACTACGGTGTCGAGTCCGCCTGGCCCGAGCGCTGGGACGCCCTGCGCGCCCGCATCACCCGGACCGGCATGCGCAACTCGCTCCTGCTGGCCATCGCCCCGACCGCCACCATCGCGTCCATCGCGGGCGTGTACGAGTGCATCGAGCCGCAGGTCTCCAACCTCTTCAAGCGCGAGACCCTCTCCGGCGAGTTCCTCCAGGTGAACTCCTACCTGGTGCGCGACCTCAAGGAACTGGGCGTCTGGGACGCGCAGACCCGCGAGGCGCTGCGTGAGGCGTCCGGCTCGGTCCAGGGCTTCAACTGGATCCCGCAGGAGGTGCGCGACCTGTACCGCACCGCGTGGGAGATCCCGCAGCGCGGCCTGATCGACATGGCGGCGGCCCGCACCCCGTACCTCGACCAGTCGCAGTCCCTCAACCTCTTCCTGGAAACGCCCACCATCGGCAAGCTCAGCTCGATGTACGCGTACGCCTGGAAGAAGGGCCTGAAGACGACGTACTACCTGCGCTCGCGCCCGGCCACCCGGATCGCCCGCGCCGCCGGCTCCCAGGCCGCGGCCACCGCCCCCATCCCCGTCCAGCAGGCCACCGACGCCGAAGCGCTCGCCTGCTCCCTGGAAAACCCCGAGTCCTGCGAGGCCTGCCAGTAATGAGCACCACCAACTCCGAGAAGAACCTCCTCGACCCCGGCTTCGAGCTGACCCTGCGCCCGATGCGCTACCCGGACTTCTACGAGCGCTACCGGGACGCGATCAAGAACACCTGGACCGTCGAGGAGGTCGACCTCCACTCGGACGTCGCCGACCTCGCCAAGCTCACCCCGGGCGAGCAGCACATGATCGGCCGCCTCGTCGCGTTCTTCGCGACCGGCGACTCGATCGTCTCGAACAACCTCGTCCTCACCCTGTACAAGCACATCAACTCCCCCGAGGCGCGCCTGTACCTCTCGCGCCAGCTCTTCGAGGAGGCCGTGCACGTCCAGTTCTACTTGACGCTCCTGGACACCTACCTCCCCGACCCGGACGACCGCGCCGCCGCGTTCGACGCCGTCGAGGAGATCCCCTCCATCCGCGAGAAGGCGCAGTTCTGCTTCAAGTGGATGGACTCGGTCGAGAAGATCGACCGCCTGGAGACGAAGGCCGACCGCCGCCGCTTCCTGCTCAACCTGATCTGCTTCGCGGCCTGCATCGAGGGCCTGTTCTTCTACGGCGCGTTCGCGTACGTGTACTGGTTCCGGTCGCGGGGGCTGCTGCATGGGCTGGCGACGGGCACCAACTGGGTGTTCCGGGACGAAACCTGCCACATGGACGCCGCCTTCGCGTTCGTCGACACCGTCCGCAAGGAAGAGCCGGACCTCTTCGACGACGAGCTCGGCCGGCAGATCACCGACATGATCAAGGAAGCGGTCGACGCGGAGCTCCAGTTCGGCCGCGACCTGTGCGGCGACGGCCTGCCCGGCATGAACACCGAGTCCATGCGCCAGTACCTGGAGTGCGTCGCCGACCAGCGCCTGACCCGCCTGGGCCTGGCCCCGGTCTACGGCTCCGCCAACCCCTTCTCCTTCATGGAGCTCCAGGGCGTCCAGGAACTGACCAACTTCTTCGAACGCCGCCCGTCGGCGTACCAGGTCGCGGTGGAGGGCACCGTGGGCTTCGACGACGACTTCTAGAGTCCGTTCGGCACCTGCCGTGGGGGCGGGGGCGGCCCCGGGGGGGGGGGGCCGGCGCCCCCGCCGGTGGCGGCCGCGGGGGCAGGTTTGGCGTGGCGGTCACGGCGGGGGGCGCCCGTGGTACTTCGGGGTGCCGGATCCC